>NZ_JACOPO010000003.1:0-360665 GCF_014287965.1 Flintibacter hominis
ATCACTGAGAAGAACGACGCCCCCGATTTGGCTACCGTAGGCATGCCCATGCTCCTGAAGAAGCACCCTGAGATTACCCACGAGGAGGCCAAGGAGATTCGTGAGTTTACTGGCCGCCATGGGCCGGAGTTGGCCGCCGCCTTCCCTGACAAGGAGGCGTTTGAGGCCGCCGTGGCTACTGGCGTGGCGGAGGATGAGGCCGCCAAAGAGGAAGCGGAAAGAGAATAATAAAAAAGCACCCAATCAGGGTGCCTTTAGCTCCATATTTAGCTGTTGAATAATCAGGGCGGTCTCTAACATCCCAGTCATTTTCTCCTCACTGTCCGGCATGGAGGAAAAGTTCTCCCTGGCATTTGTCAGGATTCTGAGGGCCATTTCCCGGTCTTCGTTTGTGGCGTTGCCGGACTCGAACTTGTCTGCTAGTGCAGAAAATTCCTGGTTTGTGTCCACTGATAGGCTGAAAGCAGTTTCTGCCTGCCTCAAAAAGTGGCAAAGCAATTTGTAATCATGCATTTTTATCACTCCCTTATCCGCATATTACAGCACACGCCCTGATATGTCAATGGAGGAAGACCATGAGATTACGAAAACAGTATTTGACCAAGAACGACTGTTACAGGGCCGGGAGGACCATCCGGCCGCTGGGAATAATGATACACTCGACGGGGGCTAATAACCCCTCTGTGGCCCGCTATGTGCCCGGAGATGATGTAATTGGCCGGAATCAGTACGGGAATGATTGGGACAGGCCCGGACTGGAAAAGTGCGCCCACGCCTTTGTAGGCAGATTTGCCGACGGATTGGTGGGGACAGTGCAGACCCTTCCATGGAATCGCCGTGGCTGGCACTGTGGCCGAGGGAAGAACGGCAGTGCAAATGATACCCACATTTCCTTTGAGATCTGCGAGGACGGCCTGGAGGATGCCAGCTATTTTAAGGCGGTGTACCAGGAGGCCGTGGAGCTGACCGCCTCTCTCTGCAAAGAGTATAACCTGGACCCGTTGGCTGACGGAGTGGTAATCTGCCATCAGGAGGGCTACCGCAGAGGGATCGCCAGTAACCACGGTGATGTCCTTCACTGGTTCCCTAAATTCGGCAAGACCATGGATGATTTCCGGGCGGATGTAGCCCGGTGGATGGAAGGAGAGGATGAAACTGTGACATACGAGCAGTGGAAGGAGTACATGGACCGCTATCGGCGGGAGCTGGGCACACAGCCAGCCAGCCAGTGGGCTGTCCCCTATATCAACAAAGCCATTGACGCTGGTCGCATGGACGAAGTCAACGGAAGCATTGAGCGGCCCCAGGACTTTGTGACAAGGCAGGAGCTGGCAACAGTAGTATCGAATCTGTAAAAAGGACGTGAACCAATGAGCGCAAGAGTGAAGCTGCCTGACCCGCTGGATAAGCTCTTGCGCTCTCAACTGGAGGAGGCCATCCACGAGGCCGCACTCCACCGGGACGATGAACTGATCGCCAGACGATATCTTATTGACAAATGGTGTCAAATGGATATTGCGGCGGAGCTGGGATGGCGCAGGGCCACGGTGGGAGACCACCTTAAACATATTTTGGAACGGGTGAAAAATGTATCCGCCAAGCTCTACACAAACCGTACATAAAACGTACACAACCCCGACTGGGACCGTACCCAGCCGGGGAATTTTTATGCGACAATATAGACATGGAGGACGTGAGGATCAAGGGTTGGTACACGTCGCCGCCCTCCTCACGGACTCCTTATTTTTATACAAAGGACGTGTGATATATGACCCCGGTAGAGAGATTGATTGCCGCTGGCATCCGGCCCGATTGCGCCAGGGAAACCATTATGTGGTTTCGGGCACAGGGGGATGATTATGGTTTGGAAAAGTATCTGAATGAGGTAGAAGCAAGGAAGGGGGTGCCAGCCGATGGCCGGATTTCCTAATTATACATACCCCGCTTACGGCGGCTACAACCCTGTAACTCCGTTTGCGCCCGCTCCGCAGGTCTACCAACCTATGCAGCAGCCCGTTCCACAGCCTGTACAGTCCGCCCAGACAGTTGGGAGTACAAACACACAGCCCAACTTTTTCTGCCGTCCTGTTGCCTCCAAAGAGGAAGCATTGGGTGTCCCAGTGGACTTTATGGGTGCCCCCATGTTTTTCCCGGACCTTGCTCATAGTGTGGTCTACATGAAGCGGTTCAATACCAACAGTGGGTCGGCTGATGTGTTTGAATTTAAGCTCGACACGCCTAGAGAGAAACAGGAACAGGTACCCACTCAGGTAGCGGCCTTTGCCCCGCTGGATGAGTTTATAGACATGAAGGACACAGTACAAAATTTAAAGGACGAGGTTGATAGGTTGAAAAAACCTACTGGAAAGGCAGTGAAAAAGAATGATGCCTCCAATGATGAATAATCCAATGATGGCAATGCTCCAGATGGCACGGAACGGCGGAAATCCCATGCAAATGCTTCAACAGATGGCTGGACAGAATCCACAGGCCGCCCAAGCTATGCGGCTGATTCAGGGAAAGAATCCGCAGCAGCTCCGCCAGATTGCGGAAAACATGGCAAAAGAGCGGGGCGTGGATCTTGACCAAATGGCCAGACAGATGGGGCTCACATTGCCTAAGTAAATAAATCACTTTATCAGTTTTCGGGTCTTGATAAAAACCGCTCTTTGGAAACATCCGGGGAGCGTACGGCCCCGATGTAATAACTGATAAAGGAGTATATACAATGGATAACGATTTTGCGACTGGCTATGCGCTGGGCAGCGATTCCAACGGCGGAAACTGTAACAATGGCGGCTTTTGGGGCGGTGACGGCTGGTGGGCTATCATCATCTTCGCCATGATCTTTGGCTGGGGCCGAGGCGGTTTCGGCGGCTTCGGCGGTGGCGGTGCCAGCACTGATCCTGGTCTCCAGGGCCTTGCTACCCGTGCCGATGTAAACGAGGCCATTGCCTTCAACGGTGTGGAGCGCGGCATCTCTGCTATTCAGCAGGGCATCTGTGACAGCACCTATGCCCTAAACAACAGCATCACCAACGGCTTCAATAACACCAATGTTGCTCTGCTTCAGGGCTTCAACGGCATCCAGTCCCAGATGTGCAACATGGCCGCGCAGGCTCAGGATTGTTGCTGCCAGACCCAGCGGGCCATTGACGGTGTGAATTACAACATGGCCACCAACACCTGCGCCATTCAGAACACTATCCAGGGCAGCACCCGCGATATTTTGGAAAACAACAATTCCAACACCCGTGCCATCCTGGATTTCCTGACTCAGAGCAAGATTGATTCCCTCCAGGCTGAGAATCAGTCCCTCAAGCTGGCTGCGTCTCAGGCTAACCAGAACAGCTATCTGACTGCCACTCTGGACGCTCAGACCTCTGAACTGATCCGGCGCATCAATCCCATGCCCGTGCCTGCCTATCAGGTGCCCGCCCCTTATCCCTACTGCGGGGCCTATAACAGCGGCTGCGGCTGTGGCTGCTAAACTGGTCGATTTCGACCACTTTAAATTTCCGGCTCTGCCGTGACTATTTCGGGGCGGTGGGCAACAGTCTGCCGCCCCTGATTTTTGGAGGTAAAATATATGTCTTGCAAACCTGTATGTAAGCTCTGTGACCGGCTTGTGCTCTCACAGGCTGTCGTCTTTACTGGTGGGAATCTGGAGATCAACCTTCCGGCTGGGGCCTACAACAACGGAGAGAAGTATTGTATTGTTGTGGCCCAGGCAATCCCTGAAACTGCCACTATCAATGCTCCGGTATATATCACCATCGGGACCGGGACAACGCTCTACCCGCTGACCAAGCGTAGCTGTGCTCAGGTAACCGCATGTGGTATTCGTACCCGCACCCGCTACTCTGTCTGTGTGGTTACTACTCCCACCGGCGGCTCGTTCCGTATGCTGGGCGCTCCCTGCTGCTCCCCCAGCAACAACCTTTCCAGCATTGACGGTGGGACCGCCGCTGCCCCTGCGACATAAAGGAGGGATACAGTATGAAACGATCTACTAAAATGCTTCTGATGAACCAGGGGAAAGAAAAAGGCCGCCATTTCGGGTTTGAGTATGATGATTGGCGGGCTAAAGACCGCTATCCGTATCCTGACCGGGTAGAGGACCGCTTCCGCGACCGCACTGGCCGTGAGCACTACGACAATGGACGGTATGCCCCAATGTCCGCAATGATGGAACCGGAGGACAGAGGATATCGCAGATATTCAGACGGACGGTTTGCGCCCAGGTCTGATATGTATGGGCCTGATATGGGGCGCTATCTTCCCTACCATGACCAACCCATGGGCCATTTTGACGAGAACCAGCATTGGCCGATAAACGATAGATACGAGGGCCGTCCAATCGGGTTCAATCGTGACTGGGTACAAATGGGAAGTTCCGATGCGAGCGTGCCTCAGTATCGAGAGATGGACCACATTCCTGGCCATCGTGCTATGAGTGGATATTCTGACAGCAATTATTCCCCAAAGTTTGACCAGCAAATGGCCGATGAGTGGACCAGCCACATGGAGAATGAGGATGGAACAAATGGAGCCCATTGGACATTCGACCAGGCAAAACAGGTCATGGCACAACGGAGTCTAGGTTATGATCCCTACGAATTTTGGGCCGCACTCAATATGATCTATTCCGATTATGTTAAAGTGGCCAAGAAATTCGGAGTCGGGGATAAGATCGACTTCTATGTCGATATGGCGAAAGCATTCCTGGACGACAAGGACGCTGGTCCCGATAAACTGGCGAAGTATTATAAGTACATCGTAAGATAAAAAAGTCCGCCCTCAAAATTGGGGGCGGACTATTCTGTAAAGTAAAAATACTTTTCCACCACATTTTCCACCACTTAAAGGCACAAACAGGCACTAAAAAGATATTTTCTCTGCCTTTGAAGGAGAAAGAAAAATTCCCTGAAAGCACTGGAAATAAAGCACTTTCAGGGAATTTTAGCTTGGCAGCGGGAGAAGGATTCGAACCCTCACAAACAGAGTCAGAGTCTGTCGTGCTACCCTTACACAATCCCGCTATTTGTGCCTGCTGTCGCAAGCACGAATGTTATTATAGCAGAGGATAGAAAATTGTCAATAGAATTTTTTTATTTTTTTATTTTGAAAGCAAAAAAAGAAAGATGGTCCTGTCTTGCCTTCTATCTGAAAGTAAGGTATACTACCTTTTAAGAGGTGATGGATATGGAGTTTCAGCATGAGCGGGAGCGCATTTTTGCCTTGGATGAACAGGGAAAGCTGGTGGCAGAGGTCACATTCCCCGTTTCAGAGGGGGTGGCTGACATTGACCACACCTTTGTAGACCAGTCCCTGCGGGGACAGGGGGTGGCCGGCCAGCTGCTGGATGCTGCCGTGCGGCAGATCCGGATGGAGGGCCTGCGTGCCAAGGCAACCTGTAGCTACGCGGCAAAGTGGTTCAAGGAGCACCCTGATCAGTCTGATCTGCTTTAATTCCCCTGCACGAAGGACGACCTGTTCAAGGCCGTCTTTTTTATTGCTTCAATTTGTGGTGTAAGGCAGGAGAAATGAGGGGTATACTGTAAGGGTAAAAGGGCTGGGTTCGTCTTTTTTCGGAAAATTTTTCTCTTGTTTGCTCACGAAACCAAGTTTTTTTATAGAAGTTCGTAGTTTTTTCTATCGTTTTTGCGGCGAGAAACGATTAGAATAAGGACGCTGAAAGAAACGTCGGTTTTTTCAGCGAGTCTACGTAAGACGCCAACTGAACGAAACAGGAGGAATAACAATGAAAAAGAAGCTTGCACTTGCTCTGGCCGCTGTCATGATGATCGGCCTGTTTGCCGGATGTGGCAGCAAGGACAACAACAGCTCGAACAGCAACGCCGGCAGCTCTGCTGGCAGCGCCGCCGGCAGCACCTCTCAGGGGACTGCCACTCCCGCCAGCGATATGCGGGTAGACGTGTTCTACTATGACTTCTCCGATATCTATATCTCCAGCGTCCGTGCGTCCATGGACGAGCAGCTGAAGGCCCTGGGCATTGAGCCCAACAACTGGGACGGCGCCGGCTCCCAGCCCACCCAGACTGACCAGGTCAACACCGCCATCACCGCCGGTTCCGATCTTCTGATCGTCAACATCGTGGAGACCTCCACTTCCGATCCCGCCAAGGATATCGTTGAGGCCGCCCGCTCCGCTGACATCCCCGTCATCTTCTTCAACCGCGAGGTCGCCGACAATGAGGTGATCAACAGCTATGAGAAGTGCGCCTTCGTGGGTACCAACGCCCCCGACGCCGGCCATATGCAGGGTGAGATGATCGGCAACTACCTGATGGCCAACTACGACGCCGTGGACCTGAACGGCGACGGCACCATCTCCTATGTGATGTTCAAGGGCCAGGAGGCCAACGCTGAGGCTGAGGCCCGCACCCAGTTCGCCGTTGAGGACGCCAACGCCATCCTGACTGCCGGCGGCAAGCCCGAGCTGGCTTACTACGATGCCTCCGCTTCCACCAAGTACCTGGTTGACCAGGCCGGCAAGTGGTCCGCTCAGGCTGCCAACGACTACATGGTGTCTCTGCTGGGCTCCTATAACGAGGGCAACAACAACATGATCGAGCTGGTCATCTGCAACAACGATGGTATGGCCGAGGGCGCTATCGCCGCTCTGCAGAACGTGGGCTATAACAACGGCGAGGGCACCACCATCATCCCCGTGTTCGGCGTTGACGCCACCGACTCCGCCAAGGCTCTGATCAAGGCTGGCAACATGACCGGTTCCATCAAGCAGGACGCCGTGGGCATGGCCTCCACCATCGTCACCCTGGTCAAGAACGTTCAGGACGGCGTTGAGCTGATGGCCAATACCGATTCCTTCACCATTGACGCTGATGTGGCTAAGATCCGCGTGCCTTACGCCATGTATGACGCTACTACCCAGGACTAAGGACTGGTGGCAAAGCTGAATCGGCCCCAATAGAAACGACCCAAAGCGAGCGGGGCTGCCGGATGGCAGCCCCGCTCTCCAAGTGAAGCTCCCGCTTGAGACGCGGCCTGTACCGGGCGCGTATGAAGCGGAAGCTTCACCAAGAGAGAGGAGGAACAATATGGAGCAGCCAGCACTGCTGGAGATGCGCGGCATCTGCAAGGAATTCCCGGGCGTCAAGGCGCTGGACGGCGTCAATCTTACTGTCCGTCCTGGTACAGTCCATGCCTTGATGGGGGAGAACGGAGCCGGTAAGTCCACCCTGATGAAGTGCCTGTTCGGCATCTATCACAGAGACGCGGGTACCATCACGCTGGACGGCAAGGAGATCAATTTCAGAAGCTCAAAAGAGGCCCTGGAGAATGGTGTGGCCATGGTGCACCAGGAGCTGAACCAGGCCCTGACCCGCACGGTGAAGGACAACCTGTGGCTGGGCCGGTATCCTAAAGTAGCCGGATTTGTGGTCAGCGAGCGCATAATGGACCAGCGCACAAAGGAGATTTTTGAGACCTTAGAGGTAGAGGTGGACCCCAATGCTGTGATGTCCACGCTGCCCGTTTCCCAGCGCCAGATGGTGGAGATCGCCAAGGCAGTATCCTATAATTCCAAGATTATCGTCTTTGACGAGCCCACCTCCTCCCTGACAGAGACTGAAGTGGAGCACCTGTTCCGGATCATCAATATGCTGCGGGACCGGGGCTGCGGCATCATCTATATCAGCCACAAGATGGAGGAGATTCTGCGGATCAGTGATGATGTCACCATTATGCGGGACGGCACCTGGGTGGCTACCAAGCCAGCCAAGGAGCTGACCATGGACGAGATCATCCGGCTGATGGTGGGCCGTGAGCTGACCAACCGCTTCCCGCCCAAGACCAACAAGCCGGGAGAGGTGATCCTGGACGTCCAGCATATTGCGGGAAAATATACCCGGCTGAAGGACGCTACTTTCCAACTGAAAAAGGGTGAGGTGCTGGGTATCGCCGGTCTGGACGGCTCCGGCCGGACCGAGGTGCTGGAAAATCTGTTCGGCGCCATGACCCGACAGGGGGGAACTATTACCCTCCACGGTAAGCAGATTCAGAACCGGACCCCCAGAGAATCCATCAAAAACGGCTTTGCCCTCCTTACCGAGGAGCGCCGGGCCACCGGCATCTTCGGCATTCGGGATATCAAGGAGAACACCGTCATCTCCAATATCAAAAATTACCTGGTGGGCTTTGGCCGTCTGGCCTATCTTAGCGACAAGAAGATGAAAGAGGACACCGACTGGGCCATCCAGGCCATGCACATCAAAACGCCCAGCCAGAGGACCCAGATCCGTTCTCTATCCGGTGGCAATCAGCAAAAGGTCATCATCGGCCGCTGGCTGCTGACCAAGCCGGAGATCCTTCTGCTGGACGAGCCCACTCGTGGCATCGACGTGGGAGCCAAATACGAGATCTATCAACTCATCATCGACCTGGCCAACGAGGGCAAGGGGGTCATTATGGTATCTTCCGAGATGCCTGAGCTGCTGGGCGTATGCGACCGCATCATCGTCATGTCCGGCGGTCAGGTAGCCGGTGAGGTAGACGCGAAGAACACCAGCCAGGAGGAGATCCTCACCCTGGCGGCGAAGTATGTGTAAAGAGGAGGAAACGATTCATGAGTAACGAATCCAAGCAGCTCGCCGCCAAGGCGAAAGGCATTGACGCCAAGCAGGTCGGCAACGCCCTGCTGAACAATGCCCTGATCATCATTATGCTGGCGGTGGCCGCCTATGTGGCGATCACCCAGCCTTCTTTCCTGGCCCCCCGCTCTCTGGTCAACCTGCTGTCCCTGACCGCGGCCTATCTGCCTGTGGCGCTGGGCATCGCCGGCTGCATCGTGCTGACCGGCACCGACCTGTCCGCCGGTCGGGCCGTGGGCATCACCGCCTGTGTGGCCGCCTCCCTGCTCCAGGCCAGCGACGCCGCCAACAAGATGTGGCCCAATATCGGCACCCTGCCCATCCCCCTGGTCATCCTGATCGTGGTGGGCATCGGCGCTCTGATCGGCGCCTTTAACGGTTTCTTTGTGGCTAAGTTCAAGCTGCACCCCTTCATCGTCACCCTGGCGACCCAGCTGATCCTGTACACTATCCTTCTGCTATATGTTCAGCAGGGCAACAACAACGGCATGGCCATCTCCGGTCTGGATCAGGGCTACCGCAACTTCGTGGTGGGCAATCCCCCTCTGCTGACCTTCGGATCCATTCAGATCCCCAACTATGTGATCTACGCTGTGCTGCTGACCGTTCTGATGTGGTTCATCTGGAACAAGACGACCTTCGGAAAGAACATGTTTGCCCTGGGCGCCAATGAGGAGGCCGCCCGTGTGTCCGGCGTCAACGTGTTTGCCACCACCATCGCCGTCTTTGCCCTGGCTGGCGCCATGTACGGCTGGGCCGGCTTCGTGGAGTCCGCCCGTATCGCCTCCAACACCGCCAACACCGGCGTCAACTACGAGCTGGACGCCATCGCGGCCTGCGTCATTGGCGGCGTGTCCTTTGTAGGCGGCATCGGTAAGATCAGCGGCATCGTCATCGGTGTTATCATGCTGCGCCTGATTTTCGTGGCCCTGCCTCTGGTGGGCATGGACCAGAATCTGCAGTATGCCATCAAGGGCGGGATCATCCTCTTTGCCTGCGCTCTGGATATGCGCAAATATCTGGTGAAAAAGTAATTTCTACCGCACGTTCCTCTGGCCTTTTGGGCGCCCATCCACCACACGGCGGACGGGCGCCTTTCTTCTGTGGGAAAGAAGGGAGGCCCTTGAATAGCTTGGCAGACCTGTGCTATACTCTTTCCAAAGGAGGGGTCACTATGGAGCCCTACCGTGTGCTGCTGGCCGACGACGAGGAGGAGATCCGCGCCGGCATCAGCCGCAAGATCGACTGGAGCAGTCTGGGCTTCGCCCTGGTGGGCGAGGCAGAGAACGGCCAGGAGGCCCTGGAGCTGGCCGAGCAGCTCAGGCCGGACGTGGTCCTCACTGATATCAAAATGCCATTTATGGATGGCTTGGAGCTGTGCCGCCGCTTGAAACAGTCCCTTCCGGCGGCTAAACTAGTAGTATTCTCCGGTTTTGACGATTTTGAATACGCCCGCCAGGCCATCGGTATGGACGTATCCGAATATATCCTGAAGCCCATCAACGCCCCTGAGCTGATGGATGTGCTGAACAAGCTGAAGGACCAGCTGGACCGGCAGCGGCTGGAGCGGCGGGATATGGAGACCCTCCGCCGCCGGTATGAGGAGAGCCTGCCCGTGCTGCGTGAAATGTTCTACGCCCGGCTGCTGGATGGACAGATACGGGCTGATCTGATTCAGGAGCGGGCGGGCCGATACGAGATTGAACTGCCTCAGGGGACTTGGGCGGCGGCGCTAGTCCAGGTGGACTGCCTCAACGAAGCGGGAAAGCCGGAGCGGGATGAACTGCTCCTCCTGTCTGTCCGGGCGTTTTTGGAGGAGCATTTTGCCTTGGAGGGCTGTACCATCCGGGCCATCCTGTATAATGATACAGTGGCTCTGCTGGCCCATATGGGAGATCAGGGGATATATCCCCTGATTGAGGAGCTGGGGCGGCTGTGTGCCCTGGCTTACAGCTATCTGGGGATGTCGCTGACCGTGGGGGTGGGCTTGCCCTGCGATGGGCCGGAGGAGCTCCATTCCTCGGCCGAGGGGGCCCGTTCCGCCCTGGATTACCGTGTGCTGAAGGGGAGCGTACAGGTCATCTATATCGGCGATATGGAGCCGGACCACACGGTCCGGCTGGCCTTCGAGGAGGAGGACCAGCGCCAACTGGCAGCGGCGATCAAGCTGGGAAGCCAAGAAGAGGTGGAGCGGACCATTCGTACACTGATGGACCGGGTCCGCGAGGCGGGGCTCTCTTTGCCCCAGTGCCACCTGTTTTTCCTGGAAACCATGACCTGTCTGATCAAACTAGCCAGAGGAGGCGGGGTGGAGCTGGAGCGGGTGTTTGGGTCCGGCTTTACCGGGGCGATCTCCATCACGGATTTTTCCTCGCTGGATGAACTGGAGCGGTGGCTGGTAAAGGGCGGCCTGAAGCTGCGGGAGCTGCTGGGGCAGCAGCGGACAGACTCCACCTGGAAGACGGTGGAGCGGGCCAAGGATTTTATTGCCCGGAACTATGGGGATGGGGATTTGAGCGTAGAAACCCTTTGCTCCTATCTCCACCTGTCGCCCACCTATTTTTCCACCCTCTTCAAACGGGAGGTGGGGATGAGCTTCATCGCCTATCTGACTGAGGTGCGGATGGAGCGGGCCGCCCAGCTCCTGCAGGAAACAGAGGAAAAGACCTACCTTATCGCGGAGCAAACAGGTTATACTGACCCCAACTATTTCAGCTATGTGTTCAAGCGCCGGTTCGGTGTGTCCCCCTCCAAATTCAGGGCGGGACAGACGGGCTGACACCATCCGCCGGATGGGCATAACAGCGGGCCATGGCCCGCTGCCCCTTTCCCAGGAAAGGGGACCTGGTCAACGAAAAGAGAGGAGGGGGAGAGTGACCTCTATATTAAAGCGGTTTACCAGCCGCTGGGCCCAGCGATACCAGAAAATGAGCATCCAAATGGTTATCTCCCTCTCCTTTACCACGGTGGCGGTGGTGGGGATGATCTTTATGGGCCTGAGCCTGTTTTGGCGCTTTTCTTCCGCCACCGGGGAACTGGTGGCGGAGAACAGCCAGCGGGTGCTGGCTCAGGTCAATTTGAATCTGGACAGCTATCTCCGCTCTATGATGCGGGTGTCCGACACCATGTACTACCGGGTTATCAAGAGCGCGGACCTGGGGCGGGACAGCCTGACCGCACCCATGGAGCTGTTATATGAGGACGACCGGGACTCCCTGGTGTCCATCGCCCTCTTTGACCTGCGGGGAGGGTTGGTGTCTGCCGTTCCGTTAAGCACCCTGAAACAGCCAGCGGACCTGACGCAGACGGGCTGGTTCCTCTCGGCGCTTCAGAAGAAGGAGAACCTCCATTTCTCTACACCCCATGTCCAGGATCTCTTCGAGGACCCGGACTACCACTACCAGTGGGTGGTTTCCCTCAGCCGCTATGTCCAGCTGACCCGAGACGGAGCCACAGAGGGGGGTGTCCTGCTGGTGGATATGGGCTTTGCTGGCATTGAACAGGTGTGCCGCAACGTGGAGCTGCCCAATGGGGGCTACCTGTATCTCATTGACGGCAGCGGCGAGCTGATCTACCATCCCCGGCAGCAGCTCATCTATTCCGGGCTGCAGGAGGAGAACAACCAGGCAGCGGCACGCTACCGGGATGGCACCCACAGCGAGGAGTTCCAGGGCCAACGCCGCCAGGTGACCGTAAAGACCGTGGGCTATACCGGCTGGAAGCTGGTGGGAGTCGTGCCGGTGGAGGGAGGGTTTGTCTCCGACTCCCGGCAGATATTCCTTTTTGGGCTGTCCCTGCTGTTGTTCTCTATCTTCCTCATGGCCTTTTTGAATTTCCGGATATCTGCCCATATCTCGGATCCTATCCGCCGTCTGGAGCAGTCCATCAAGGAGCTGGAGGCGGGCAGGGAGGACGTGGAGATTGAGGAGGGAGGTTGCTATGAGGTGCAGCGCCTGGGCCACTCGATCCGGTCCATGGTGTCCACCATGCGGCACCTGATGGACGACATCATCGAGCAGGAGGGGCAGAAGCGCCGAAGTGAGCTGGAGGTCCTCCAGTCCCAGATCAATCCCCACTTCCTCTATAACACTCTGGATTCCGTCATTTGGATGACCGAGGCGGGCCGCTATGAGGAGGCCATCCAAATGGTCACCTCCTTGGCCCGGCTGTTCCGCATCTCTCTCAGCCGGGGAAAGAGCATCATCCCCCTGGCGGACGAGTTGGAGCACGCCCGCCACTATATGAATATCCAGCAAATACGCTATAAAAACAAATTTACCACACAAATCAATGCCCTGCCTGGGACCGATGGCCTATATACCATGAAGCTTATTGTACAGCCTATCTTGGAGAACGCCATCTACCACGGGATGGCCTCAGCGGAGGACGACGGCCTCATCACCGTCACAGCCCGGCGGGAGGGGGAGGACCTGGTCATTGATGTAGCGGACAACGGGCTGGGGATGCGTCCAGAGGTGGCCGCCTCTCTGCTGGATGAGGACAGGCCCGAAATCCGCACCAGCGGATCGGGGATTGGAGTGCGGAATGTCCACCGGCGGATTAGGCTGACCTTCGGAGACAGATATGGGCTTACCATATTCAGCGAACCCGACGAGGGGACCACTGTGCGGATCCGCCTCCCCGCTCTGGATCAGGACGGGGCGGCTCAGTACCAGCGGGAGGACGTGCCATGAAAAAGAGAAGAAGCGCGCTGATCCAGCTGGCCATCCTGACAGCTCTGGGAGCCGCTGTGGCGCTCACCCTTCTGCTGCCTCAGATGTCTGGACTGCACAGGCGTCCACAGCCGCTGGAGCTATCGGTCATCATTCGGGAGCAGGACAGCTCCTTCTGGACCAACACCCGTATGGGGATGGAGCAGGCGGCCGGGGAGCTGGGGGCTGAACTGCGGTTTTTGACCCTGGCCACCGCCAACGACGGCAGGGAGCAGTGGGAGCTGTTACAGCGGGAGATCGAGCAGGGCGCGGACGCTCTGGTGGTCGCCCCCGCGGACCCGGCGGCGCTGGAGAAAAGCCTGGGGGAGTTGGACAGGGACGTTCCGGTGGTCACATTGGAATCCCCACTGGAGGGGGCTGATTTGAGCGTGGTAGTCCCCAATGCTGAGATGGGGGCCAGTCTGGCCCAGGCGGCACTGGAGGATTGGAAGGGTGGAACGGTGCTTTTGCTTGACACCGCTCCCCACTGTACCGCTGTGGCCCAGCGCCTGGCGGCGGCCAAAGATCTCTTGGCCGGGGCTGGGGTGGAGACACAGGTTGAGACAGTCTCTGTAGACAGCCTGGCGAGCCAGCTGCCCGAGCTGCTTAGGCAGTTGAGCCCTGCCCAGATGATGACGTTTGAGCCGGCGGCCACGGAAGCGGCCGCCAGTGTGAAAAGCCTGGAGGGGCTTTCGGCGGATCTCTACGGCGTAGGCGCGACCGCCGCCGTTGTAGCGGCCCTGGATCAGGGCGCCCTGTCCGCCGTGGCCGCTTGGAGCGACTACGCCGCGGGCTATCTGGCGGTGGACGGAGCCGCCAAACTGGCCAGGGGAGAGCGGAGCGAAATGAAGCCGCCGCCCTTTTTCCTGATCCGAGGGGAGGACATCTATGAGCCGGACAACCAAAAATTACTCTTCCCAGTCACATCTTAAAGGAGTTGCCGTCCTGCTGCTGGCCCTGCTAGCCATAGCGCCTCTGTCTGGCTGCGGCCCAGAAAAGGGAGCGGAAACAGAGACCTTGCGGGTGGGGCTGGCGCTTTATACCCAAGACGACACGTTCATCTCCACCATTGTACAGGACCTGGAGCGGATCGCCCAGGAGGAGGAACTGGCCAGGGACATCAAGATCAACCTCTCTGTGGCTGATGGAAGGAGCAATCAGACGACCCAGCTGGAACAGGTGGACCGGCTGATTACCTGGGGCTGCGATGTGCTGTGTGTCAATATCGTGGACCGCACCGCGGCGGCGGTTCTCATTGACAAGGCGGAGGAGGCCGGGGTGCCCCTGATCTTCTTCAACCGCCAGCCGGTGGCGGAGGATATGGAGCGATGGGATCAGCTCTACTATGTGGGCGCCAGAGCGGAGGAGGGAGGCATCCTTCAGGGGCAACTGGTGCTGAAGGCATGGCTGTCCGACCGGGAGCGGCTGGATAAAAACGGAGACGGTATCCTCCAGTATGTGATGCTGGAGGGAGAGCCGGGCCACCAGGACGCCCTGCTGCGTACCGAGTATTCCATCCAGGTGTTGTCAGAGGCTGGGGTGGAGCTGGAGAAACTGGGAAGCGACACCGGAAACTGGAAGAGGGGGCCGGCCGCCACAAAAATGGGCCAGTGGCTGGAGGAATTTGGGGACCAGATCGAGGCGGTCATCGCCAACAATGACGACATGGCGCTGGGCGCGATAGACGCCTATGGACAGACGGACTGGGAGCTGCCTCTGGTGGTGGGGGTAGACGCCACCGCCCCGGCGCTTCAGGCCGTAGCGGAGGGAACGCTGTACGGCACGGTCCTCAACGACGCCGAGGGGATCGCACGGGCGATGCTGGACCTCACACTGGCACTGAGCGGTGTGAAGGACTCTGGGGACACTGTGGAGCTGACCGGGGACCACTACGTCTGGCTCTCCTACCAGAAAGTGACCAAAGAGAATCTGGCGGACTTTCAAATGGAATAGGTCTTTGGCGGGACGGGGCGTGGTTCCTGTCCCGCTGATATTTTGTTCCCGCGGGGATATACTATGGGGGAATGGATCTTAAACAGAGTAAAAGGTGGAGAGAGCATGGAATACTACCATGGTCCGGGCCGGCGTGGGGCCTATTTTGAGGGCTGGTATCTAAAGCATCAGGGCCCGGAGGGGGAGTTGGCCCTGATCCCGGCGATTCACCAGCGGCGCGGCGGGGAACGCTCTGCCACCATCCAGGTGATCACTGCGGACCAGACTAGAATATTCTCTTTCCCAGAACGGGCGTTTCAGGCATGGGCGGACCAGTTTAAGGTTCGAGTCAGCGGAAACTGGTTTTCCCAGGACGGAGTCTATGTGGATTTGGAGGAAGGGGATTTTTCCCTGAAAGGAGAGCTGCGTTACGGCCCGTTTACCAGGCTGGAGTCAGACATTATGGGCCCCTTTCGACGGGTGCCGGCCATGGAGTGCGTCCACACGGTGCTGAGTATGGCCCACCCGTTGGAGGGGCTGCTCTGCCTGAACGGGCGGTATTTGGATTTCTCCCATGGAACGGGATATATCGAGGGGGACAGGGGGAGGTCGTTCCCCAGGACCTACCTGTGGACGCAGTGCTGCTGGCAAGAGCGCCAGAAGGGGAGCATCATGCTGTCTATTGCCCACATCCCTATTCTGGTGGGAGGGTTTACCGGCTGTATCTGTCAGATATGGTTCGGAGGCAGATCTTACCGGATGGCCACCTACCAGGGAGTAAAAGTAGTCCAGTGGGGTAAAGAGGGGGCGCGTCTAAGACAGGGAGATTTGGAATTATCAGTGGATCTGGTCCGGGAGAGCGGACAGCCCCTCCGGGCCCCTGTTTCCGGACAGATGGAGCGGACCATCCACGAGAGCCTCTGCGCCACCGTCCGCTACCGCCTGTGGGAGCGGGGAAAGTTGATGTTCGACCGGACAGATGAGCTGGCCAGCTATGAGTACGCGGACGAGGGAAAAAAGCGCCGGGGGAGGGGCCGGTATTCATAAGGAAACATGGACTCCAACAAGATACAGACAGGAGAGGGATGGCCTTGTTCCTAGCCGGCCGGTCACAAAGCTTGATTTTTCTCAGAAAATGTAGTTAAATCAATCTGATATCGAGATGCCTGTGCCGCGAACGGCGCTTTAGCCCTTTCCGGAGCGGAGAAGGCTTTTTGGAGGCAGGCGGAAATGGGGAGGGACAAGCATGGAGCGGGGAATGGTCCACCTTTACTGGGGAACGGGAAAAGGAAAAACGACAGCGGCTATGGGGCTGGCCCTCCGGGCCCTTGGAAAAGGTATGGGAGTCACCGTAGTCCAGTTCTTAAAAGGGGGAATGAGCGGGGAACTGTCCCCTTTAGAGCGGTTGGGGGCCAGGATATACTCTGGGGCGGCTGGAGATCGGTTCTTCTTCCAGATGTCGGAGGCGGAGCGAAAAGAACTGGCGCAGGCGCAGACCAGACTGCTTCATCAGGCTCTCCAGGTCCCCTGTGACCTGCTGATCCTGGACGAGGCCTGTGCGGCCTGGCAGCTTGGCGCGGTAGACCGGGAAATGCTCCGTCAGGCTGTATTGGGCCGGCCGGAGCATTGTGAGGTAGTGCTTACTGGCCGGGAGCCCGCGGATTGGATGAAGGAGGCGGCCCACTACTCAACAGAGATGGTCTGCCACAGCCACCCCTTTGACCGCGGGACACAGGCTCGCCCTGGGATCGAATTTTAAGGGGGTAAGAAATGGAGCATCTGCGCTATCATCTGACCGTGAGGCTCTACCGGCAGGACAAGAGCTTTGGCCCCGGCCCCATGCGGCTGCTCCGCGGTGTGGAGGAGGGCGGTTCTCTTCACCAGGCGGCGGAGGCCATGGGGATGTCTTACTCCAAAGCGTGGACCCTGCTGCGTAAGCTGGAAAAGGAGTGGGGCTTTACCCTGCTGGACCGCCAGTCCGGCGGCCCCAAAGGAGGAGGCTCCGTACTTACCCCGGAAGGCAGGGATCTGCTGGAGCGGTATGAGGCCATGTGCGCCCAAGTAGAGCAGGCGGCCCAAAAGGCGTTTGCACAATATTTTCAGTAGCTGAGAGCACCCCTGCCCGACGGGCAGGGGTGTTTTTGACAAAGGGATATTCTTGTGTTAGAATAACGCTCGGCATTTGCCGACCAGAGATCGACAAAAGATAAAGAGGGATAGAGAGATGAAGATAAACTTTCAAAAGCGGCTGCTGGCACTGGCCATTGCAGCTGTGATGACCCTTTCCTTGGCCGCCTGTGGCCAGAAGAACGGCCCCGCGGCTTCCAGTGGGAGCCAGGGGGCGGCCACTGGCTCCGCTGAGGTCCAAAGCGGCGGGCAGGAGGGGATAGTCGCCTTTACGGACCAGGCCGGGCGGCAGGTAGAACTGGAGGGTCCGGCCCAGACGGTGGTAAGCTGCTATTATGTGACCACTTACGCGGCGATTGCTCTGGGCGTAGCCGACCGGGTGGTAGGTCTGGAAAAAAAGGCGGATACCCGTCCGATCTATCATATGGCGGCCTCTGCCTTGCTGGAAAAGCCCCAGGTGGGCACCATGAAAGAACTGGATGTAGAGGCGGTGGCCGCTCTGGCTCCGGATCTGGTGGTCATGCCAAAGAAGCTGATGGACTATGCGGATACCCTGGAGGAGCTGGGCCTTCCGGTGATGGTCGTGGAGCCTGAAACCCATGAAGGACTAGTGACTATGCTGGAGCTGCTGGGGCAGGCCTGCGGGGTCGAGGACCGGGCGGCCCAGCTGACAAACTACTATGAGGAACAGCTGGACCGGATGGCCCAGCTCACCGAGGGGACGGAGAGGCCGCTGGTCTATCTGGCGGGGAACTCCTCCTACCTTACCGCCGCCCCGGACGCTATGTATCAGAGCTCTCTGATCGAGGGCGCCGGAGGGACCAATGTGGCCGCTGGCCTGGAGGGGGACTACTGGGCCGAAGTATCCTATGAGAGCGTCTTGGCCATGGCGCCGGAGGTGGTCATTATCCCAGCGGGAGCGGAGTATACGGTTGAGGATATTCTAGGGGATCCCCAGTTGGCCTCCCTTCCAGCGGTCCAGAGCGGCGCGGTCTACGCCATGCCCAGCGGCATTGAGGAGTGGGACTCTCCCATCCCCTCCGGCATTCTGGGCACAATGTGGCTGACCAGCGTCCTCCATGAGGACGTTTATCCCTTTGCGGACTTTGTGGCCGACGCGCAGGACTTCTATCAGACCTTCTACGGCTTTCAACTGGATGGGAGCCTGATCACCAAGTAACGAAAGGAGGGGGATGCGGCCTGTGAAACGGTTTGGTCGGAGTGGGAAGGCCCTGGGGATAGCAGCCGTCCTAATGGCGGCTCTGGTCCTAGTTTCGGTACAGGTGGGCAGCTTCCCCCTTTCTTCCAATGAAATATGGGACATCCTCGCTGGGGGACGGAAGGGGACCACCCAGGCCCAGGTGCTGTGGACACTCCGTCTGCCGCGGGTGTGGATGGGGCTGCTGGCCGGCGGGGCCCTGGGTCTGGCTGGCGGAGTCTATCAGACGCTGTTCGGCAATCCTCTGGCCTCCCCGGACCTGACAGGGGTAGCCTCAGGGGCTTCCTTGGGAGCGGCCTGCGCTATTGTGCTGGGGGCCGGAACCTCCGCCCAGATCATGGGAGGCGCCTTCCTAATGGGAATGGCCTCGCTGGTCCTGGTCCTGGCCCTGGTGCGCTGGGCCGGGTTGGAGCGGACGGGGACCTATATCTTGGCGGGGGTCATCATCTCCTCGGCGGCGGATGCCGGGTTGATGGTGCTGAAGACTGTGGCTGACCCGGAGGGAGAGCTGGCCGCCATTGAGTTCTGGACCATGGGCAGCCTGGCCGCTATGACGGCGGATAAGGTGTGGCCTGCGGCGGCTGCCATCCTTATCCCGGCCCTTCTCATCTTTCTGTTCCGGCAGCGGTTGCTCATCCTCTCCATGGGGGAGGAGAGCGCTCGGACCATGGGCCTTGCCCCTGGACCGTGGCGGAGCCTGCTGCTTGGTCTGACCACGCTGATGGTGGCGGCGGTGGTGTCAGTGGCCGGAGTGGTGGCCTTTGTGGGGCTGATTGCCCCCCACATCGCCTTCCTTCTCCTGGGCCGGCGGGGCGGACCCTATCTGCCGCTGTGCGCCTTGGTGGGAGGAGATATCCTGCTGGCCGCCGATCTGTTGGCCCGAAGCCTAGCCGGTGGAGGAGAGCTGCCTTTGAGCATCTGGACAGTATGTTTTGGTGTGCCGGTACTGCTGGCCCTGCTGGTGGGGCAGAGAGGAGGCCGGGATGGATAAGCTACTGGAGGTACGGGACCTCAGCGCAGGCTATCAAAGGCCGGTGGTCCAGAACATCTCTTTCTCTATCCGCAAGGGGGAGCTGGCCGCTGTCCTAGGGAGAAATGGGTGTGGAAAAACCACGCTGCTCCGAGGCCTGACTGGCGGGGCCAAGGTGATGGAGGGGACTGTACTCCTAGATGGACAGGACTGTGCTGGCTGGGACCCGAGGCGGAAGGCCCGGAAGGTGGCGCTGCTCCCCCAGAGGGCACGGCTGCTTCCCGGTCTGTTGGTGGGGGAGGTTATCGCCATGGGCCGTTACCCTTGGACGGGTCCCCTCTCCGGGGGAGACAGAGAGGAGCGGGAACGAGTTCGGGCGGCGGCGGCCCGGTTTGAAGTGGATCACCTGCTGGACCGGGACTGTGCCCAACTCAGCGAGGGACAACGCCAGCTAGTCCAGTTGGCACGATTGGCAGCCCAGGACGCCCCGATCCTGCTGCTGGACGAGCCCAACACTGCCCTGGACTTTGACAATACCGCCCTGCTCTTTGACCGGATCACTCAGATGGTGGAGGGGGAAAAGTGCGCCCTGATGGTCCTCCATGACCCGGCCCTGGCCTTGGACCGCTGTCACCGGCTGCTCCTGCTGGACGGAGGAAGGCTGGTGGACGATATTACAGTGGCCGAACGGAGGGAGGAGGAACTCCAGGCGGCATTGAGAAGGCTGTATCCCTCCATCCGTGTCCGCCGGGAAGCGGAGGGCAGGTTTTACTGTCTGCCCGATTGAACGGGAAGCGGCGCCCTTTAATAGGGCGTCGTTTTTTGTTTGTCAAAGGAGAAAAAGGATGGTATAATAGCCGCTGAATGATGATGCCGCCAGGCAAGAGTCAATTTGGCTGTGCCGCTGCGGCATCCCGTGGATTATGACGGACATCTGTGCCGATCAAGATATGGAGGGGAACGCTTTGCTGACCATCGACCGGTATGTCAAGGCCCAAAGTCTGAAGGAGGCCTATGAGCTGTGTCAGAAGCGCAATAACGTGGTGCTGGGGGGAATGCTCTGGCTGAAGATGCAGGACAGAAAGGTGGGCGCCGCCATTGATCTGTGCGGCCTAGGGCTGGACCAGATCACGGAGAGGGAGGACGCCTTTGAGATAGGGGCCATGGTGTCCCTGCGGGAGCTGGAGAAACACCCTGGGCTCAACGAGCTGACAAGGGGGGCCATCTCTAACAGCGTGGAGCATATCGTGGGGGTACAGTTCCGGAACTGTGCCACTGTGGGAGGAAGCGTCTTTGGACGCTTCGGCTTTTCCGATGTCCTGACCATTCTGATGGCCCTGGGGGCCCGCGTGGAGCTGTATCACGCCGGAGTGATGCCGCTGGCTGACTTCTGTGAGAGTCATATTTCCAGGGACATCCTTACCAAAGTCATTGTCCCCAAAGGTGTGACAGGGGCGGTATACCTGTCCCAGCGAAACAGCGCCACTGATTTTCCTCTCCTCGCCTGCGCCATTGTCCGCCGGGAGGAGGAATATCGGGTGGCGGTGGGCGCCCGTCCTATGGTGGCCCGGACCTATAGCGATGAGAGAGGCCTGCTGGCCGGAGGTATTACCCGGGAAATCGCCCAGGCATTCGCCCTTGAACTGTCCCAGCGAGTGAAGCTAGGGGGAAACGCCCTGGGCAGCGAAGAGAGCCGAAGGGCGCTCTGTCCGGTTTTGGTCCGCCGGGGACTGCTGAAGCTGGAAGGGGTGGAGTGACATATGGAGATCAACCTGAATCTAAATGGAAGGGCTGTCAGCGCTTCGGTGCGGCCGGATACGCTGCTGCTGGATTTTTTGCGGGACCAGGGCTGCTACAGTGTGAAGCGGGGATGCGAGACCAGCAACTGCGGCGCCTGTACAGTGCTGCTGGACGGCAGACCGGTTTTGTCCTGTAGCGTACTGGCGGCCAGAGCGGATGGCCGGACGGTCCAGACCCTGGAGGGCCTTCAGAGGGAGGCGGAGGCGTTTGTCACCTACATTGCCGACCAGGGCGCCGAGCAGTGCGGCTTCTGCAATCCCGGCTTTGTTGTCAATACCATTGCCCTGCTCCGGGAGAATCCGGACCCCACGGACCAGGAGATACGGACATTTTTGGCGGGCAACCTGTGCCGCTGTTCCGGCTATGAGGGGCAATTGCGGGGCATCCGGGCCTATCTGGACAGCAGAAAGGGAGGGAAGGCGTGATGGACCAGCAGGAGCTTAAGATCGTGGGCAAGGGGGTCAGGAAAAAGGACGCCATGGCCCTCCTCCTGGGCAAGCCCGCCTATGTGGACGACGTGACGCCACGGAACTGTCTGGTGGTCAAGGTGCTGCGCAGCCCCCACGCCCACGCTCTAATTGAGGAGATCGACACGGAAAACGCCGAGAGCATTCCCGGCGTGGCTGCCATCTTTACCTATAAGGATGTGCCCCAAAAGCGGTTCACGATGGCCGGACAGACCTATCCAGAGCCCTCCCCCTACGACCGCCTCATTTTGGACCGGCGGGTGCGCTTTGTGGGAGACGCTGTGGCCATCGTGGCCGGGGAGGACGAAGGGGCGGTGGACCGGGCGCTGAAGCGCATTCGGGTTCGCTACCAGGTCCTCCAGCCTGTACTGGACTACCACACCGCCAAGGACAACATGATCCTGGTCCACCCTGAGGAGGACTGGCGGTCCCTGTGCCCTGTGGGGGCGGACAACCGCCGCAACCTGTGCGCCAGCGAGAGCTGCCAGGACGGGGATGTGGACCAGGTGCTCGCCCAGTGTGATATCGTGGTAGAGGGGACCTATCACACCAAAGCCTGCCAGCAGGCCATGATGGAGACCTTCCGCACCTATACGGAGATGGACCCCTATGGCCGGCTCCATGTGGTCAGCTCCACTCAGATCGTATTCCATGTCAGGCGTATTCTGGCCAACGCTCTGGATATCCCAAAGTCCAAGATCCATGTGGAGAAGCCCCGCATCGGCGGCGGCTTCGGGGCCAAGCAGACGGTGGTGGCTGAGGTATACCCCGCTCTGGTCACCTGGAAGACGGGCCGGCCGGCCAAGATGATCTATACCCGGCAGGAGTGCCAGACTGCCGGCTCTCCCCGCCACGAGATGGAGATCAAGGTGCGCTTGGGAGCCAGCCTGGATGGGACCATCCGGGCCCTGGATGTGTATACCTTATCCAATACCGGGGCCTACGGTGAGCACGGCCCTACCACAGTGGGGCTGTCCGGCCACAAATCCATTCCCCTGTATACCAACAGCCTGGAGGCCTTCCGCTTCGCTTATGACGTGGTGTACACCAATGTCCAGTCTGCCGGGGCCTACCGGGGTTATGGGGCCACTCAGGGTATCTTTGCTGTGGAGTCGGCGGTGAACGAGCTGGCTGACCGGCTTGGAATGGACCCGGTGGTCCTGAGGGAAAAGAACATGGTCCGCCAAGGGCAGGTCATGCCCGCCTATTATAACGAGCGGGCGGACGCCTGCGCCCTGGACCGGTGCATGACCCGCTGTAAGGAGCTGTTCCACTGGGAGGAGAAGTACCCCGTCCGGGATTTGGGCGGCGGAAAGATTCGGGCGGCCGGCGTGGCCATGGCCATGCAGGGGTCCGGCATCTCTGGGGTGGACGTGGGCTCCGCCACTATCAAGCTGAGTGACGAGGGATTTTTTAACCTGACCATCGGCGCCGCGGACATGGGGACTGGGTGCGATACTATATTGGCCCAGATGGCCGCCGAGTGTATGGAGTGCGAGGTGGATGAAGTAGCTGTCTTTGGCGCTGACTCCGACGCCTCCCCCTATGATTCCGGCTCCTATGCCTCCAGCACCACCTATGTCACCGGAAAGGCTGTGGAGAAAGCCTGTGCCGAGTTAAAAGAGCGGCTTTGCGCCATTGGGGCGGAGCTGCTGGACTGCCCCAGAGAGGAAGTGGAGTACGCCAGGAAGGCGGTGCGTCGGTTGGACGGATCCGCCCAGGTATCCCTCTTTGATATCGCTACCAAGTCCATGTGCGGAAACGGAACAGCGGTCCAGACCACGGTTTCCCACTCCTCCCCCATCTCGCCGCCGCCCTTTATGGTAGGCATGGCCGAGGTGGAGGTGGACAAAGAAACTGGAGCTGTAAAGGTTTTAAACTATACGGCCGTGGTGGACTGCGGCACGCCCATCAACCCCAATCTGGCCAGAGTCCAGACCGAGGGGGGCATTGTTCAGGGGATTGGCATGGCACTGTTTGAGGATGTGACCTACAACAGGGAGGGGCGTATCCGGGAGGATTCCCTCATGCGCTATAAGATCCCAACCCGTCTGGATATGGGCAGGCTTCAGGTGGAATTTGAATCCAGCTATGAGCAGACTGGCCCCTTTGGCGCAAAGTCAATTGGGGAGATCGTCATCAATACGCCGGCCCCGGCTATCGCCCATGCCGTGTACCGGGCCACCGGCCTGCGGCACCACTCCCTGCCCATCACGCCGGAAAAGGTGCTCCTTGGCCGGGATGAGTAAGCACATCCTCTATCTGGCCGCAGGCAGCGGCCGCCGGTTTGGAAGCAACAAGCTGCTCTACAACTGGAAAGGAAAATCACTTTATAGATATGGCCTGGATATGCTGGCTGATTTGGTCCAAAGGCGGGAAGACTGTACCTTGACCGTGGTCTCCAGTTATCTGGAGATTCGGGAGATGGCCGCCGCGTTAGGCGCCAGGGTTGTGGATAGCCCTGAAAGTGACAAGGGATTATCCTTTACAATAAAGAGCGCTATCCAAGCTTTGGATGGATTCGCTCCAGAGGATTTTTTGCTGTTTGCCGTGGCGGACCAGCCCTGGCTGGGGGCGGGGACTGTGTCCCGACTGCTGGATGCGGCCCGGCCCGGACTGCTGGCCGCCACCGCCGCCTGGGGAGATAGGGTAGGCAATCCCACCCTCTTTTCTGCGGAGCTGATACCCCGATTATTGGATCTCACCGGCGACCGGGGTGGGCGGGCTGTCCTGGAGGCCTGTGGGGAACGGTGTCAGCGAATCCAAGTGGACACCCCACGGGAACTTGAGGATGTGGATACTAGACAGGCTCTGGAAGAAAATGGATCAGAAGCCTGAAACATTGTCCAAGTACGGCAAAGGAAAGGAAGAAAAAACATGCGTGTAATCTCCGGCTCGGCTAGAGGCAGAAGACTGAAGGAGCTTCAGGGGATGGATACCCGCCCCACCACAGATAAGGTCAAGGAGTCCCTATTCAATATCATCCAGTTCGAGATTGAGGGCAGAAGGGTGCTGGATCTCTTTGGCGGAACTGGTCAGCTGGGCATCGAGGCCCTGTCAAGGGGTGCGGACCACTGTACCTTTGTGGACATGAGAAAGGAGGCCGCCGCCCTGATTCGGGAGAACCTGAGGCTGACCGGCCTGAGTGAGCGGTCTCGGGTAGTCCAAGGGGACGCCCTGTCCTTCCTTTCCTCCTGCGGAGAAAAATTTGATGTCATCCTGTTGGACCCGCCTTACCACACGGAGCTGCTGGAGAAGAGCGTGGAGCGGATCACAGAGTTTGACATTCTTCGGGAACATGGTATAATGATCTGTGAAAGTGCGGCGGAACGGGAGCTGCCCGCCCTGCCGCCCCCCTATGAAGGGGGGAGAGAGTATCGCTACGGCAAGATCAGGCTGACAGTCTGCCGCCGGGCGGGGAGTGATAGACGATGAGTACTGCCATCTATCCCGGCAGTTTTGATCCAGTGACTCTGGGGCACCTGAATATCATCAAGCGGGCTGCCGCCTGCTTTGACAAGCTGATCGTGTGCGTCATGGTCAATTCCAAAAAACAGGGGATGTTCACCCCGGAGGAGCGGGTGGAATTGCTGCGTCGCTCCACCGCCCGTTTCCCCAATGTAGAGGTGGATTTCTCCAACGAGCTGTTGGCGGAATACGCCAAGCGCCGTCGGGCTCATGTGGTGGTCAAGGGCCTGCGGGCGGTATCGGATTTTGAGCAGGAGGTCCAGATGGCGGTCATTAACCGCAAGCTGAATCCCAAGTTGGAGACCATGTTTTTGGCCTCCAGTGAAAAATATACTTACCTCAGCTCTACCATCGTGAAGGAGATGGCCCGCTACGGAGCCAATCTGGCGGACTTCGTCCCCAGAGAGATCGTCAACGATGTGAACCAGCGCATGGGGCAGATGGAAAGAAAGGAAGGGTAATGGCATGGCAAGCGGAGTAGAAGAATTGCTAGATATGCTCTTTGAGATGATTGACGAGGCGAAGAACGTCCCTCTCTCCGGTGATAAGTGTATGATCGAACGGGACCGGGCGCTGGATCTAATCGACGATATCCGAAGCCAGTTCCCGGTAGAGCTGTCTGAGGCCAGAAAGATGATGGCCAACCGGGCTGAATTGGTCGCCTCCGCAAAACGCGAGGCCGACTCCATCCGCAAGGCGGCGGAGGATAAGGCGCGCCAGCTGCTGGCGGAGGACGTCATCACCCTCCAGGCCAAGCAGAAGGCCAACGATCTGAAGCGGGAGACTGAGGAGCGAAGCCGGGATCTGAAGCGGTCGGCCAACGAATACTGCGAAGATGTGCTGCGTCGTACGGAGGAGGCAGTGGCTGCCGCCTATGATGAGATCAAGAAGTCTCGGGCCAGCTTCCGGGCTGCCGCTGGAGCGTCTGCTGTGCCCCAGGCGGGGAGCACCGGCTCCCGGCCTATCTATGACGCCGCGGCTGACGAGGATTGAGAACAAAATGAAACAGCGCCGCTGGAAGGAAGCTTCCAGCGGCGCTGCTTTGTCTGAGTCAGGGGATCACGGCGAAGCGGGGGCGAATGGAGACTTAGCTTCACCAGGGCAGCCAGCCGTCCTCCCGGTCAGCCAGCACATCCATGGCCCCGTCCAGCATCTCGGCCGCCTCGGCCCGGGTCAGCTGATTGGATAGAGCTGCGGCGCCGGTGCTCTCCATTCGGATGACGCCGGAGGAGGCTAGGTTGGCCGCGGCCTGGGAGGCCCAGTGGCCCTGGCTGTCAGAAGAAAATACCTCTACGGGCACATCAGTCACGTCCAGCAGGTTGTTTAGCATCACTGTGGCCTCGGCACGAGTGATCGGGGTATCCGCACCAAAGACGGGGGCGCCGCTCTCATCTTTGGAGCCCTGGATGGTGCCGGCCTTCAGAGCCGCGGAAACAGAGCCCTTGGCCCAGGTGGGGATGGCGCTGTCGTCAGAGAAGCCGGTGAGTGTTACACCCTCCATGGCTTCCAGACCAGACACGGCCATGGCCATGGTCAAGAACTGGGCCCGGCTGACGGGCTGCTTGGGGTCGAAGAAGTAGTGGCCGTTCATATACTGGCCCACATAGATGCCCTCCTCGGCCAGGTGAATCGCAGCCTTATGGGCGGGATTCCCCTCCATGTCGGCATAAGTCACCTTGGTGTCGGCCTTTTCGATGTGGACAGTGATCTTGGCCTCCGCGGAGGTGTTGCCAGCGGGGTCTACAGCTACATAAGTGAAGGAATCGCTCCCTGTCTTGTTCTCATAGGGGGTATACACGAACTGGCTGGAGCCGTCCTCTGCCAGAGTCACAGCGCCCCGGGCGGGGGTGGAGGTGAGCTGGAAGGACAGGGCGTCCCCCTCGCTGTCCACGGCGTCGAAATATCCGGTGATGGCCACGTTTTTATAGGTGGACAGCTCCATATTCCGAGCGATTGGGGCCTGATTTTCCTGGTCCAGAAGGTACAAGGTGACGGTAACGGGCCCGCAGTCCTGCGTGGGGGCGAGGCTGGGGGTGAAGGTAAAGGTGGTGGTGGTCACGGTGGGGACAGGAGAGCTCTGGAACCGGAGCCCGTCCAGAGCGGTACAGTCTACTACAGTGCCTACCTGGAGGGGCTGGCCGCCGATGACTAGTGTGCCAGCGCCGGGGTCAGGCAGGCTCTCGATGGTGATGGCAGTCAGCTGGGTCTTCTTATCTCCGGTGACCGCGAAGTCCTCCAGAGAGAAGGAGATGATGGTGCCGATAAGCCCGTTTTTGGAGAAGTCGTTGACAGCGGCGCTCTCCTTTTTATTCCAGAAGAAAGCGGAGGCGGGAAGGGACAGGGTAAAGGCCAGAGCCAGGGCTAGGATGGGAGCCATGACCCGGCGGAACGGATGAAAGCGATTCATGGGATACCTCCTTCAAAATTAGGTGTATCCCTATTCTTTTGCCATTGGAGCCAAATTATGCGAACACAGAAATTACCAGAAAAGATCCTGCCTTTCAGACAAAGCTCCCCGCATCCAGCAACGGATGCGGGGAGCTCCGGTCAGTCTGCAAACATGGGGGAGGAGAGATATCGGTCCCCAGAGTCGGGCAGGAGGACCACGATGGTCTTCCCGCGGTTCTCCTCCAGTCGGGCCAGCTCTCCCGCCGCCCACAGGGCGGCACCGGAGGAGATGCCGGCCAGCACTCCCTCGGTCCGGGCAAGCTCCCGCCCAGCCTGGAAGGCGTCCTGATCCCTTACACGGATAACCTGGTCGTAGACAGAACAATCCAGGGTCTGGGGAATAAAATTGGCCCCAATGCCCTGTATGCCGTGAGGGCCGGCTTGGCCCCCGGACAGCAGGGGAGAGGCGTCAGGTTCCACCGCTACTACCTTGATATTGGGATCTTGCTCCTTCAAATACCGGCCAGTACCGGACAAAGTCCCACCCGTCCCAACAGTGGCTACAAAAATATCCACGTTTCCATCTGTGTCACGCCAGATCTCCGGCCCGGTGGTCTGGTAGTGGGCACGGGGATTGGCTGGATTTTCAAACTGGCCGGGGATAAAGCTGCCGGGGATCGAGGCGGCCAGCTCCTGGGCTTTTCCCACCGCTCCCTGCATCCCTTGGGCGCCAGGGGTGAGGACGAGCTGGGCACCATAGGCCGCCAGCATGGACCGCCGCTCTGCGCTCATGGTATCCGGCATGGTTAAAATGACCTTGTATCCCCGTGCGGCAGCGATACAGGCTAGACCAATGCCAGTGTTGCCAGAGGTGGGTTCGATAATGGTGGCGCCTGGCTTGAGCAGACCCCGTTCCTCCGCGTCCAGAATGAGGGACAGCCCCACCCGGTCCTTAGCAGAGCCGGCTGGGTTAAGGTATTCCAATTTCGCCAGAACAGTGGCGGTGAAGTGGTGGGCTTTTCCGTAGCGTGTCAGTGCCAGGAGAGGTGTTCCTCCCACCAGCGGCTCGATTCCAGTATAGATACGGGCCATGATGACCAACCTTTCTCCATTCAAAATGATACAAAGCAGCCGAGGATAGGCACTGCCTGTCCCAGTTGCCTGATATTAAAAATCATACCCCCGGCAGAGTTTTTTGTCAATTCGATTGCAAAGGACGGGAGATAGGGGGTATAATGCTCTTATCTCTTAGTATGTCAAGAAAGGAAAACCTATGAAAACAGGACTGGTCCTGGAGGGCGGGGCCCTCCGTGCCATTTTTTCCAGCGGGGTGTGCGACGGCCTGCTGGAGGGCGGTATCATGACAGACTATTTCATCGGGGTGTCGGCAGGGGCGGCCTACGGCGTCAGCTATCTGTCCCGGCAGCCCCGCAGAAATCTGGAGGTGGTCACTCGCTTTGCCCCCGACCGGCGCTACATGGGGATGCGTAATCTGGCGGATAAGAAGAATCAGAGTTATTTCGGTCTGGAGTTTTCCTATCAGACTATCCCAAACGAGCTGGTCCCCTTTGACTACGACGCCTTTCAGGCCTATCCCGGAAAGGCGGAGGCGGTGGTCACCAACCTGAACACCGGCGGGGCGGACTATCTGGAGATCCCCCGGCAGGACCGGGAGTCCCTGGTGCTCCAGGCTACCTGCGCCATGCCCCTGATGTTTCCCATCTATCATATCAATGGTCAGCCCTATCTGGACGGCGGTGTTGGAGACGCTATCCCATGGCGGAGGGCGCTGGAGCAGGGCTGCGACCGTGTTCTGGTGGTGCTGACCAGGCCCAGGGAATACCGGCGCAGGCCAGATAAGCTGCTGCCCCTGGTGCGGAAGAAGTACCGGGAATATCCCAATTTTGTGGCGGCTATGGAACAGCGGGCCCAGGTCTATAACCAGGACCGGGAGGAGCTCTTCCGCGCGGAGCGGGAGGGCCGGCTTCTGGTCATCGCGCCCCGTTCCACCCTGGGCGTCTCACGGACAGAGCGGAACACGGAGAAGCTGCGGCTGCTGTGGGCGGCCGGCTATCAGGACGCTGTGGACCGGCTGGAGGAGATCCAGGACTTTTTCAGCCGATGAGGTGCTGCCTCCTGTCCGCTGGGCAGTCCGACTCCTTGGCCGGCAGGGAGCAGAGCCCCTGATACTGCTCTACAAGGTCGGGCTGGAGGGCGAAAAGGGCCAGGATATCTCCCAGCACGGTAAAAAAAGCGGACATACGGCCTAACTGGCCGCTGTCCTGGTCCTGGGCCAGGAGTAGGGCCAGTATGACGGCTATGGCCAGCAGCTCCTGGCTGCCGCCGCGGAAAAGTTGACCCAATACAACCACCCCCGGTCATTCTATGCGCTGGCCGCCGGGGTGGTTTTTCGCGCCGCCTTGTCGAAGGCGCGGGACGGGTGAACCATGGATATCCATTGACGTTTCCAGGAGGATGTGGTATGGTCGTATACAGAAGATACAGGCAGGTGACAGGATGATCATTTTGGACCTGGAGTGGAACCAGGGATATGACAAGACCGTTTTAGACGAGGTCCTCCAGATCGGCGCGGTGCGGGTAGACCGGCTGGGTGGCCCCATTACAGATATCTTTTGCGCCTTTATCCGGCCCCGCGTCCACAAGAAGATGAAACAGATGGCCAGGTATCTGCCGGAGCTGCGGCGGTCCCTGGATTCGGAGACCACCTTTCCAGAGGCCATGGGAGCCTTCCTGGATTGGTGCGGCGAAGAGCGGGAATTTGGCGCCTGGGGCAGCGGCGATATGGAGGTGCTGGCCCAGAACTGCCGGTACTGGAAGATGGAGGCCGACCTGTCAAAAAAGGTGTGGGACCTCCAGCGCGCGTTCTCCATCACTGTGGGCACAGGCCAGAGCGTGGCTCTGTACCGGGCGGTGGAATACTGCGGCGTTCCAGCGCCCTTTGAATTTCACAACGCGCTGAACGACTGCGTCTATACGGCGGTGGTCAGCCAGTGGATCACCCCGGCGGCTATCGACGAGCTGTCGTCGCCCGCTTGGGTAAAAAAATTTACCTGGACCTCTGAACCGGAGGGGAGCAGCCGCGAGATCGGGCCATTTCAAACGGCCAGGAGCGGACTGAATAGCCGAACCAGCCGTCTGATGAGCTGCCCGCTGTGCGGGGAGAAAGGTTGGGTCATCCAGTGGCGCTCCAGACGGGAGGGAGTCTATTTCGGTACCTTCCCCTGCCGCGAACACGGCAGATTCTTGGTTCGGTTTGTGATGAGCCCTGGGGAGGACGGGCTGTTCCGGGGCAGGCTGTCCCTCCCACCTCTGACGGATGCCACCATCCAGGCATACTCCGAGGCCATGAAGGGTCAACTCCATTCCTGCAAGGCGCTGGGCGGCCGGCGGCGGAGGCGCGGCGGAAGAAGACGATCCGGGGACGAAGCGAGGGAGAAGGCGTCTTAAAAAAGAACAGCAGGGGGTGGACTGGCTTTGCTGGTCCGCCCCCTGTTCTGCTCAATTTAAGCACTTCTTAATATTTTCCCACTTGCAACTTAAACTCTGTATGTTATCCTTAGAGCAACAAGCATGGAAAGCGGGAGGAGAGGGACCATGTATACTATCCTGATCTGCGATGATGACAGGGACATTGTGTCGGCGCTGGATATCTATTTGACCAGTGAGGGCTATCAGACGGTCAAGGCCTATAATGGGAGAGAGGCGCTCAAGGCTGTGGAGCAGAGGGAGATCCATCTGATCCTGATGGACATCATGATGCCGGAGCTGGACGGGATTCGAGCCACAGCCAAGCTGCGGGAGGAGAACAATGTGCCCATTATTCTGCTGACGGCCAAGAGCGAGGACACAGATAAGATACTGGGGTTAAACATCGGGGCGGACGACTATATCACAAAGCCCTTCAACCCACTGGAGGTCATAGCCCGGGTCAAGAGTCAGCTGCGGCGCTATACCAGCCTGGGAGGTTCAGAAAAGAGCACTGGCCTCATCACCGTTGGCCCGGTGTCCATGGATGACAGTGCCAAACGGGTCACAGTGGATGGAGAGCCCGTGGCGCTGACGCCCATTGAATACAACATTTTGAAGCTGCTGATCTCCCACCCCGGCCAGGTGTTCTCCTCCGCCCAAATCTATGAGCAGGTATGGAACGACCCGGCCTACGGATCGGAGAACACGGTAGCCGTCCATATCCGCCATCTGAGGGAGAAGATCGAGATCGACCCGGCGGACCCCCGCTGGCTGAAGGTGGTGTGGGGGCTGGGCTACAAGATGGAGAAGGGAGGGGCCTGAATGGAAGCGGTACGGAAGAGCCCATGGGCTAAACTGACGGCTGCCTTTCTGATGCTGGCCCTTGCTTTTTCTAGTAGCTGGTTCGGATACAGGGCACTGACCGCTCTGTCCTGCGTGGGTGCCGAGAACTGGCAGCAGACGGGTATCTACTATGTTTTGCTGCGAGACCGAGAGGGCCAGCTGGCCGGCGGGGTGGCGGATGCCATCCAGCTGGAACGAAATGGGGAGAGCCTGTCTTATCTGGCTGTCCAGTCTATCCAGGAGAGCTTGGAGGAGCTGGAGGAGCGGATGGACGCTGAAAGCACCTGGTTTCGGTTTCAGGTCAAGACCGCCGACGGCGGCCAGGTCCTGGCCACCAATCTGAAGGAGGGGGAGACTCTCTCTGCGACGGTGTCCTCCGTGTGGTACTCCACCTTTGTGGTGGGCGAGCATTTTACACAGGAAGAATACGACCTCTATAACAGTGAAAATGATTATGTATTCTCAATCGGCGTGTCGGGACAGGGGAGCGAGCAGGTGCCGGGTGAGGCGGAGCTTGAGGGCAAGAGCGCCGTGGAACAGATGGTCATTGAGTGCGGGCTCCCACTGAACGTGGATGAGAGCCGGGCAGACGAATTTTACCAGCTATCCACCAGCTTTGACCAGGCCCTAGAGAGCTTCCGCCCCCGGTGTACCGCCGCTCTGTCCCTGATGGCGGCCAGTCTGCTGTGCCTGCTATTTCTGCTGTGGTCGGCGGGACATAAGGAGGGAAAAGAGGAGATCATACTCTCCTGGCAGGATAAGATATTCCTGGAGTTCCATTGGTTTTTCCTGTTGACTGTGGGGACCGCCCTAGCCGCCGGAGGCCTCTATTTTGGGGACTACCTGTACCAATTCATCGTGCAAGTCCATTTCTATTCCCAGGAGGAGCAGTGGGTGCTCTGGGTCATATATTTGGCCCTCTCCCTGCTCACAGCGGCGCTGGTCGGGGTCATCTGTCTGGCGCTGCGTACCCTGGTGGTCCGAGTTAAGGCCGGGGCGTTGGCGCGGACCACCCTGCTGTGCAGGGTGGTCGGGTGGACAGTGCGCACTGTCCACGAGCTGATTGTCAACCTGCCCTTCATCTGGAAGGTGCTCCTGGGCTTTTTGATCTATTTCTTTGCCAATGTCATGCTGTTTACCTCGGCCCGCTACAACGGCCTGGCGGGGCTGCTGTGGTTTGGCCTCAACGGTGTGGTGTTCCTCTTTCTGGCCTGGTGGGCCATCGGGTTCCACCGCCTGCGAAAAGGGAGCCGGGCTATCGCCGCAGGGGACTTGGAGCATCAGATCGACACCAACAGGATGTTCCATGACCTGCGTCTCCAGGCCGAGGACCTGAATAACATCTCGGTGGGCCTGTCCAGTGCTGTGGATGAGAAGATGAAAAGCGAGCGATTTAAGGCGGAGCTGATTACCAACGTGTCCCACGACTTGAAGACGCCGCTCACCTCCATTATAAATTATGTCAACCTGTTAAAAACTACGGAGCAGACCGACCCCAAGGCCCAGGAATACATTGAGGTGCTGGACCGCAAATCCCAGCGGCTGAAGAAGCTGACGGAGGATCTGGTGGAGGCGTCCAAGGCGTCTACCGGCGTGCTGTCCGTCAGCCGGGAGAAGATCGGTATGGTCCAGTTGATCGACCAGGCCCTAGGGGAGTGGGAGGAGAAGCTGGCCGCCCGCCATCTGACCGTGGTAAGGAATCTTCAGGATGGGGAAACCTGGGTCTATGCTGACGGACGTCATCTGTGGCGGGTCATCGATAATCTGCTGTCCAACTGTGCCAAATATGCCATGGAGGGCACCCGAATCTACCTGGACCTGGAGCGGGGGCACGGACAGGTGGTCCTATCGGTGAAGAATATCTCCCGAGAGGCGCTGAACGTGGCGCCGGAGCGTCTGATGGAGCGGTTTGTCCGGGGGGATGAGTCCCGCACCACCGAGGGTTCCGGCTTGGGACTGTCCATCGCCCGAAGCCTGACTGAGCTTCAGGGGGGCATTTTCCAGCTGAAGGTGGATGGGGACCTGTTCAAAGCGTGTATCACCTTGCCCCAGGCGAATTGAGGGTAAACTGACAGACCGCCCGCATCTCGCGGGTGGTCTGCTTTTATATCCATACCGGCTGCATTAAGAGGGAAGCCGTACCGGAGAGCGAGTTCCCAAGGACATCCGCCGCTGCCAGCTTAGAAAACCAATAAATAAAAAAGTATATCCTTTTTACCGGGTTTGTGGTATGATGATAAATAGGATTTTTATGGGAAGCGGCAGAAGGCTGAAATGAGAGGAGAGTGGAGGGCATGAGGAGAAAATGGTATAAGATACTCTTTCCGGCGGCGCTGATGATGCTGCTGCTGTCCGGCTGCCTGTTCCAGTCTCCCCAGGACCTCTACCGCCAGCCGGAGAAGTCAGCCGGCTATGAGAAGCTGAACGCAGTCATTCAGGAGGTGCGCACCGCCCTGGAAATGGAGTTTGACGCCAGTGCGGAAACAGCAGTCATCTTGGCAGGCGACAATACTGCCACCATCCAGCTCCAGGATTTGGACGGGGATGGGACCCGGGAGAGCGCGATCACCTTCCTGCGTATCCCCAGTATTGAGAAGTCCATTAAAATATTTATCTTTACCCAGATAGGAGAGGAATACCGGGTGTCCGCTGTGGTAGAGGGGGACGGCTCGGCCATTTATTCCATAGACTATGTGGACCTGAACGGCAGCGGATATAAGGAGCTGGTGGTCAACTGGCAGATCAGCACTGGCGTATATCAGCTGGGTGTCTATACTCTGGACGAGCTGATGCTTCCAGTGTCCGGAGGAACGGAGGCTGCGGAGGCCGGCCCCACGGTATGGGGCGCGGCTCCTGCCGAACGGGCGGAGCTGCTGGCCACTGAATTGCTGCTGACTCGGTGCAGTGCCGCTACGGAGGGCTCCTCCTTCTCCAGTGGTTACCGTCTGCTGGATATTGACCGGGACACCAGGAGCGAGGTAGCAGTGGTCCGTATTGACTCCGCTGGCGTGGGCAGCCATGTGGAGGTCTACGGATGGAGAGATGGAGCCATGGTCAGCTTGGGCAGCGTGCCATTGTCTGCCGGCATCGTGTCCCTGACCCGTATCCGAGCCAATTACCTGGGAGGAGAGTTCTATCCACCGGCTCTCTATGTGACCAGCACCCTTTCCGACGGCCGGCGGGTGATCGATGTGCTCTCCTATCAGAATGGGCGGCTGACCAATCTAACAATGGATCCGCTGACCGGGGTAAGCCGGGAAGTCATGCTGGGCTATACTGAGGTGGACCCCACTGACATCAACGGCGACTATGTGATAGAGCTGCCCTCTCCCAGCCGCCTGCCGGTATACGGAGACAATGCCGCCACCAATTTCTGGCTGATCGACTGGTATCAGTATCAGGAAACAGGGGAGCGGGACCATGTGATGACCACCTATCACAATGTGACTGATTCTTGGTATCTGGTCATCCCACAGGAGTGGGAGGGCAAGATTACCATTTCCCGCAACGACCAGGTCATCGGCCAGCGTGAGGTTATCTTCTCTCTTTGGCAGGGAGAGGATAAGGAGCCTGTGCCCTTCCTAAGCATTTACCGGCTGACCGGGCTGAACCGGGCGGCCCGATCCACACGAGAGGGCCGGTTTGTTCTCCGGGAGGAGGAGAATGTGATTTATTCCGCTGCCTTCTATGACAGCGACTGGGACTGCGGCTTGGACGAGACCAGCCTGCTGGAGTATTTCAGGACGATCCAGGCAGACTGGTATAGCCAGTGACAGACGACGGAGGAAAACAGAGATGAGAAAAATTTTGGTCCTGGAGGACGAGGAGAATATTCGCAGCTTCGTGGTCATCAACTTGAAGCGGGCGGGCTACCAGACGATAGAGGCCGGAACCGGCGAGGAGGCGTTGGCCGCACTGAAGGCCAATCCAGGGATTAAGGTGGCCCTGCTGGATATCATGCTGCCTGACATCGACGGGTTTGAGGTCTGCCGCCGTATCCGGGCCATGGACAACAAAATCGGCATTATCATGCTTACTGCCCGGACCCAGGAGATGGACAAGGTAACCGGGCTTATGACCGGAGCGGATGACTATGTGACCAAGCCCTTCTCCCCGGCGGAGCTTACCGCGCGTGTGGACGCCCTATTTCGCCGTACAGGCGGGGATGAGACGGCGGCCAGCCCTGATGAGATTAGCGATCCCCCCTTTCTGCTCAACACTAGGAACCGGACACTGGAAAAGGATGGGCAGAAGGTAAAGCTGACCCAGGTGGAGTATTCCATCGTCAAGCTGTTTATGGAGAACCCAGGAAAGGCCCTGTCCCGTGAAGAGATCCTGGATACTGTGTGGGGAAAAGACTACTTTGGGGAGCTGAAGATTGTGGACGTGAACATCCGCCGCCTGCGGATCAAGATTGAGGATAACGCCCAAAAACCGGTGTTTGTCAATACGGTCTGGGGCTACGGCTATAAGTGGGGCAGTTAAGCCTGACGGCGTTTGGGCGTTGTCCTCCCCTCTCGACGGGTCCGGCCATAAATTCTTAGGCCCAGGGGGCTGGAGAATTTCCGAAGGCGGAATTTACTTCTGGGTACCTGCTCTATGGGAAAGCAACGCCCCAAAGCCGGTGTTTGTCAATACGGTCTGGGGCTGCGGCTATTCGTAAGGAAGCTGATGCTGAAAAAGAACTGTTGCCACCGCTCCATAAGGGGACAGAAAACGGGAAAGGAGGTGCTCCAGTGGCAAAAAAGATGGAACTTCACGATAAGGGTAAGATAAGAGGCATTCGTCGGCGCTGGCTGCTGAACAGCGTCGGCGTAGTGCTGTTGATTTTAGCTCTGGCCCTGGGCACCTTCATTGCCAGCCTGCGGAGTTACTATTATACAGGCACTACCGACGATCTGATGAGCCGGGCCAGTTCCACGGCGTACAGCTTCCGCAACTATACCAGCAGTGAGTATAGTACCGTGGCCCAGCGCACAGTCAGCGAATACGAGGAAAAGGGGCTGCTGGAGCTCCAGTTCCTGGACGAGACGGGGGCCGTTCTTTATTCAGGAAATGACTTGGCGGCCGGAACTACGCCGGATACGCCGGATATCCAGGGGGCGCTGGAGGATCAGGAGACGACCCCGTGGATTGGGCGGGACCCGAGTACGGGGGAGCGCATCGCTGCCGCCTGCAGCCCAGTGGTCTATCAGGGCCATACCGAGGGGCTGATCCGCTATGTCACCTCCATGTCAGGTATCGACCGCCAGTTCATCCTGACAGTGTCCCTCATCACGGTGGTCGCTCTGGCCATTTTTGCCATGGTCTATTTCTCCAACCTCTATTTTGTGCGCTCCATTGTGGAGCCTCTGGCCAGCATCACGGAAACGGCCAGACTCATTGCGGACGGAAGCTATGGAGTCCAGATCGAGAAGAAATTTGACGACGAGATCGGGGAGCTGACCGACACCATCAACGATATGTCCCTGAAGATACGCCAGTCGGAAAAGACCCAGAGTGAGTTCATCTCCTCGGTGTCCCATGAGCTGCGTACCCCCCTGACCGCCATCACCGGCTGGGCTGAAACCATGCAGAGCGGCGAGCTGCGGGACCCGGAGGATATGAAGAAAGGAATGGAGATCATCCTGTCCGAAGCCAGGCGGCTGACCAATATGGTGGAGGAGCTGCTGGAGTTCTCCCGTATTTCTGACGGCCGCTTTACCCTGTCGGTGGAGCCCCTGAATCTGAAGGCAGAGCTGGAGGACGCGGTGTATACCTATACCGAGTTCTTCCGTAGAGAGGGGATCGCACTGGAGTACACAGACTGCCCGGAGGAAATGCTGCCGATCTCCGGGGACCCCCACCGGCTGCGGCAAGTGTTCTGTAATCTGCTGGACAACGCCGCCAAGCATGGAGGTTCTGGAAAGCGCATTGATGTGTCTATCGCCCGGGAGGGGGAGGAAGCCGTCATCCGCATCCGGGACTATGGACCCGGTATCCCGGAGGGAGAGTTGCCATTTATTAAAAATAAATTCTATAAAGGCAGCTCTAAAGCACGGGGTTCCGGTATCGGTCTGGCGGTGTGTGAGGAGATTGTGGTTCGGCATGAGGGACAGCTGTTCATTGGAAATGCCGAAGGGGGAGGGTGCCTGGTGGTCATCCGGCTCCCATTGGACAAATGAGAACATAAGTTCTATTTTACCTTGCTATTTTCGTTCAACTCTGGTACAATATCGGGGAGAATATTCAGAATGGGACGGTGAGACCTCTGGAGAACAGGGGGCGAAACTGCCGGGAGCTCCCCGGACATAGTTGGATATACCTATTCTATCAGTGCCAACATAAGGAGAATCAAATGTCGATTCAGACAGAACAAGAAAGACAAGGGGCTTGCCAAAAGGGTTTTAAGACCATGTGCGGTGGACAGGCTCTGATTGAGGGCATCATGATGCGGGGCCCCAAAAAGCAGTCTGTGGTGGTCCGCCGGCCGGACGGAGAGCTGGAGATACAGGAGAAAGATATTAAGCTGATCCGGGACCGATATCCCATCCTGGGGCTGCCCCTGATCCGCGGCGTGGTCACCTTCTGCGACTCCATGTACAACGGAGTGACCGCCCTGATGTTTTCGGCGGATTTCTACCCTGAGGACGGGGAGGAAGAAGAGCCCTCCAGATTTGAAAATTGGCTCAACAACAGGCTGGGCAGCGAGAAGGCCACCGCGTTCTTCACTACCTTGGCCGTGATTTTGGGCATCGGGATGTCCATTGCCCTGTTTTTTCTGCTGCCCACCCTGCTGGGCACAGCGGTCCGGTTTTTTACCCCGTCTATGCTGGTTCGGAACGTGGCGGAGAGTCTGTTGAAGATCGTAATTTTTGTGGGCTATCTGGCCCTGTGCTCCCGGATGAAGGAGATGAAACGGGTATTCTCCTACCACGGGGCGGAGCACAAGACTATCTTCTGCTATGAGGCTGGGCTGCCCCTTACGGTGGAGAACGTGAGAAAACAGCCGCGGCACCACCCGCGCTGCGGTACCAGCTTCCTGTTTATGGTCATCGCGGTCTCCATTTTAGTGTCCACAGTAGTTTTTGCCATCTGGCCGGTGGAGAATGCCATTTTACGCTTTCTTGCCCACCTGGCCATGCTGCCCCTTATCGTGGGCATCAGCTATGAGTTTAATCGTTGGGCAGGCCGCCATGACGGACCTGTGACCAAGCTCCTTACCGCCCCCGGCCTGTGGCTTCAGAACTTCACTACCTTCGAGCCGGATGACTCCATGATCGAGGTGGGCATCCGGGCCCTGGAGCTGGTCCTGCCGGAGAAGCAGGGGGAGGACGCCTGGTAGCGCCAAAGGAAAGCGGGCTCGGTTTTGATAGGCCGTCTCCGGCTGTTAACGGGAGCCCTGTGCGCCTATGTCCGTATACAAATAAACGGGGAAGGTGATAGTATGGCCACCACCTATAACAATCTGTTTCTGGATACTAGGGCCCGGCTGAAAAAGGCCGGAGTGGAGGGGGCCCAGCTGGAGGCCAGAGAAATCCTGTGCTACGCCTCGGACAAGAGCCGTGAGCAGCTGTACCGAGATATGTCCCTCTATGTGTCCGCCGAGCTGGAGCGCCGGGTAGAGGAGCTGGTCCAGCGCCGTCTGGCTGGGGAGCCGGTGGCCTATATCATCGGCGAGTGGGAGTTCTATGGCCTGCCGCTCAATATCTCCCAGGATGTCCTTATCCCCCGGATGGACACCGAGGTGCTGGCCGAGCGGGGGATTTTGAAGGCACGGGAGGCCGGCGAGGGGGCCAGAGTGCTGGACCTATGCGCCGGGAGCGGCTGTGTGGGGCTGGCGGTGGCCGCCAATGCGCCCAACTGCCGGGTGGTGCTGGCGGAGCTGTCCGAGGGAGCCCTGCGGCTGTGTAAGCAGAATGTCCGCCGCAACGACCTGAACTCCAGAGTCACCTGCTTATCCGTCAACGCGATGGAGCCGCCCAGCTCCGCACTCTGGGATTTTGACGCCATCGTCTGTAACCCCCCCTACATACCTACCGCGGACATTCTGGGTCTGGAACACTCTGTCCGGGACTACGAGCCCCATATGGCTCTGGACGGCGGCGAAGACGGGCTAGACTTTTACCGCTTCATTTCCGCCAAATGGAAATCCGCCCTCCGGTTGGGAGGCACCCTGCTCTTCGAGGTGGGGATCGGCCAGGCGCCCGAGGTGGAGGAGATCCTGGCCCGAAACGGCTTTGAGGACATTAAGACCACAGCCGATACCCAGGGGATCTGGCGGGTGGTGGAGGGGACCATCAACAGCTGAGGTAGAACAGGGGGCCGCCCCCCACAAAAAGTACCGTTTATCGGATAGATAAAAGGGTAATATATGGGACAGACAGAGGCCGGCGGCTGAGAGCCGCCGGCGAGAAAGGAAAGATGTACATGGCTGCAAAAAAACCCGTGGTGGAGTCGGCAACTCCCGCGTCTGACAAGAAAAAGGCACTGGAGACCGCTATGGCCCAGATCGAGCGGGCTTATGGCAAGGGCTCTATCATGCGCCTGGGAGAGAATGCCGATGTGGTGGTGGACTCCATCCCTACTGGCTCCCTGTCCCTGGATATCGCCCTAGGCATTGGCGGCGTTCCAAAGGGCCGCATCATCGAGATCTACGGGCCGGAGTCCTCCGGTAAGACCACCCTGGCCCTCCACATTGTGGCCGAGGCTCAGAAACGGGGGGGAGAGGTGGCCTTTATCGACGCGGAGCACGCCTTGGATCCCGGCTATGCCAGGGCCTTGGGGGTGGACATCGACTCCATGCTCATCTCCCAGCCGGACACCGGCGAGCAGGGATTGGAGATTTGCGAGGCTCTGGTCCGCTCCGGAGCCATCGACGTGGTGGTGGTGGACTCCGTGGCCGCTCTGACGCCCCGGGCGGAGATCGAGGGGGACATGGGGGACAGCCATGTGGGCTTACTGGCCCGACTGATGAGCCAGGCCCTGCGCAAGCTGGCCGGCTCCATTTCCAAAACCAACTGTATCGTTATTTTTATCAATCAGCTCCGAGAAAAGGTGGGGGTCATGTACGGCAATCCCGAAGTGACTACCGGCGGTCGGGCGCTGAAATTCTACTCCTCAGTGCGTATCGACGTGCGGCGGGTGGAGGCTCTGAAGAACGGTTCTGAGATCATCGGCAACCGCACCAGAGCCAAGATCGTGAAGAATAAAGTCGCGCCTCCCTTCCGGGAGGCGGAGTTTGACATCCTCTACGGCGAGGGCATCTCCAAGTGGGGCGAGCTGGTGGACCTGGCGGTCAAGCTGGATATCGTCCAGAAGTCCGGCTCCTGGTTTGCCATGGGTGAGCTGCGCCTGGGGCAAGGCCGGGACGCGGTGAAACAGTATCTCCAGGACCACCCGGAGCTGGCCGAGGACATTGAGGCCCAGGTACGGGCCAACGCCTTCAAGCTGATGAGCAAGCAGGCCCAGATTGCCGCCAGGGCCGCCGGGCGGGCGGTGGATGTGGCTGCGGACGATTTCGAGGATGGAGAGGACTAAGTGGTCATCCAGGAGTTGAAGCCCTCCAAGCGGGTCCAGGGCCGGTGGCTGGCTGTGCTGGAGGACGGCTCCATCCTGCGTCTGGGGGAGAACGAAATCATTGATTTTGCCCTCTGCGCCGGGAAGGAGCTGACCGAGGAGGAGGCCGAGGGACTGATGGCCTCTCTCCACCGGAGCGGCCTGAAGGAGAAGGCACTGTCCCTGCTGGCAAGAAAGCCCCAGTCCCGAAAGGAACTGGAGCGAAAGCTGTCCCAGTGGGAGGCCACCCAGGAGGAGGCCGCCGCCATCTGTGAACGTATGGCGGAGCTGGGCTACCTGGACGACGCGGCTTACGCTGCCCAAGTAGTCCGCTACTACTCCGCTAAGGGATACGGGGAGCGGAAGCTGCGGGACGAGCTGTATTGCCGGGGCGTCCCAAGGGAGCTGTGGGAGGATGCCCTCGACCAGGCGCAGGACTCCTCCACGGCCATCGACGCCTTCCTGACCAAAAAGCTGGGGGGCAGGACGCCTGACCGTCAGGAGCTGAAGAAGCTGTCTGACGCCCTGGCCCGCCGGGGCTACCACTGGAGCGAGATCAACGAGGCCCTGGGGCGCTGCGGGGCGGAGGTGGAGCTGGACTAGCTGCAGCAGTCCTCCAGCATGGAGAGCATCAGCTGGGCCCCGGTCTGAAAGCCGTCCCGGTAGCTCTTGAGCTCCGTGCGGGTGAGGACCAGCCGAAGCTGCCGCAGGAACTCTTGGTTGAACTGCTCGCCCATAGCCGGAGCGATGCCCTCCAACTGCTTCTTCAGGCTGGACGGTATGTTCTCAAGGGGGTTGACCGGGGGATCCCGCAGGCTTTCGCCCAGGCAGAGCGCGGAGATATAATCGTACATAAATAAAACACCCTTTCTTACCTTTTAGTAGATTAAAGTCTACTAAAAGGTAAATGTCAAGGAGCATTTATGACAAATTCAAATGTGTTCGGCAGCCGTTTGCTTGCATTGAGAAAACGGGCGGGCCTGAATCAAAAGGAACTGGGAGAAGCGATTGGGCTCTCACACAAAGCGATTAGTACGATAGAGAGCGGAGCGCGGGGAACGACCATTGATAAATTGGTTGCTCTTTCCTGCTATTTTCATGTCTCCACAGATTATCTTCTGGGAATTACAGATGACCCTGCCTGGCGGGGGAAATAAATGATAAACGGAGCGATCCTATGACTTATAAAGTAGCGTTTGTGTCTCTGGGCTGCGCCAAGAATCTGGTGAATACCGAGCAGATGATGGCCCTGTGCCGCCAGGCGGGCCACATCGTCACCGGCGATCCAGAGGGGGCCGATGTGGCCGTCCTCAATACCTGCGGCTTCATCGAGTCTGCCAAGAGCGAGGCCATTGACAACATCCTGGAGCTGGCTCAACTGAAGGACCAGGGTAAGCTGAAGAAGCTGTTAGTGGCGGGCTGTCTGAGTCAGCGGTACCCCGACGATATCCGTGCCGAGCTGCCCGAAGTGGATGGGATGCTGGGCACCGGCAGCTACAGCGACGTGGTGGCCGCCGTAGAGGAACTGATGGAGGGGGAGAAGGCGGAGCACTTCGGCAACATCCACCGCACTTATGAGGACGGCGAGCGCATTGTCACCACGCCCCCCTACACCGCCTATCTAAAGATCGCCGAGGGGTGCAGCAATGGCTGTGCCTTCTGTATCATCCCGAAACTCCGTGGTCGCTATCGCAGCCGTACCGTAGCGTCGTTGGTGGCTGAGGCCAAAAAGCTAGCCGCCTCCGGGGTGAAGGAGCTCATCGTCATTGCCCAGGACATTACCCGGTATGGCCTGGACCTGGAGGAGAAAGCCACTTTGGCCCAGCTGTTGAAGGAGCTGTGCCGGCTGGACTTCCACTGGATCCGACTCCACTACCTCTATCCTGAGGCCGTCACCGACGAGCTTATCCAGGTCATTGCCTCTGAACCCAAGATACTCCACTATCTGGACATCCCCATCCAGCACTGCAACGACAACATTTTGAAGGCCATGCGCCGCCGAAACACCAAGGCGGAGATACGGGCCCTCTTCGCCAAGCTGCGGGCGGCGATGCCGGACGTGGTCATCCGTACTTCCCTGATCTGCGGCCTGCCTGGAGAGGGGGAGGAGGAGTTCGAGGAGCTGTGTGCTTTCCTGCGGGAGGAAAAGATCCAGCGGGCCGGTGTGTTTCAGTTCTCCCCCGAGGAAGGCACTCTGGCCGCCGCCATGGAGGACCAGGTGGATGGAGAGGTAGCCGCCCGCCGGGTAGAGCTGGTGGTGGACCTCCAGTCCCGGATCATGGACTCGTACAACGAAGAACGCCTGGGAACAGTGATGGAAGTGCTGTGCGAGGGCTTTGACAGTCAGGACGGCTGTTACGTCGGGCGCACCTATGCCGACTCGGTGGATATCGACGGCCATGTGTATTTTACCGCCGCCGGGCTGGTGCCCGCGGGGGAATTTGTCAAGGTGCGTATCACCGGCGTGTCTGATGGAGATTTGACCGGCGAAATTGAGGACTGATACAAACGCGGCGCTGGATGAAGCGTGATTTTGGCTGACGCAGAATCAAAGTGAGATTTTATGTTGAATCCAGCTTTGTCCAGTGCTGATAATGTGCTATGATAACATATATGTGATCTGGGTGTCCTTGCTCGATAATAAGCTGTTCCAGCTCTTGAAACAAAAGGGCCTGAAAAAATATGTCATTAGAAAGGATAAAGCGGCTGAGGTGTCTGATCTGGAGACTATACACACGGAAAAAGGTCTATGTGGAATCCCGCGTCATTGAATACCTCTGCGCTTACCTGGATGACCAATTCGAGGACATTGATAGAGTATGTTCCGGAAAAAGAGGAGAAACGATAAGATGAATACCGCCAACAAGCTGACTTTGCTGCGGGTCGTTATGATCCCGCTGTTCCTGCTGGTCCTCTATCTGGATGTGCCTGGGGCGAACTATTGGGCCTTGGCCATTTTTGTGATTGCCAGCCTCACCGATACCCTGGACGGCTATATCGCTCGCCACTATAACCAGACCACTGACTTTGGAAAGTTTATGGACCCTCTGGCGGACAAATGTCTGGTCACCGCCGCCATGCTCTGGTTTGTAGAGATTGGCCAGATGCCCGGCTGGGCGCTGCTGGTGGTCATCATCCGGGAATTCGGGGTGTCTGGCCTGCGTATGGTGGCCGCTGACAAAGGCAGAGTCATCGCCGCCGGCTGGTCCGGCAAGGTAAAGACCGCCTCCACTATGGTGTGCATCGTGCTGATGCTGTTGCCCATCGCCCCCTGGGTCAACAATATCTGTGTGGCTGTCATCGTGCTGGCTACCATCTATTCCGGCGTGGAATACTTTATGAAGAACCTGGACGTATTGGCCGATGTGAAATAGACCAGTAATATGGAGGAAGCGGCTATGTCGGAAAAAGCGGTGCGGTCCCCTGTCAGAGATATCCTGTTCCGCCTGGTCCTGGTGACGCTGGCGTCGCTTATCATCGCCGTCAATATGAAAAGCTTTGTCCAGGCCGGCGACCTGTTTCCCGGCGGCTTTACGGGGCTTGCCCGTCTGACCCAGCGCGCGGCTTGGGAGTTTTGGGGAGTAGACATCCCCTTCTCGCCAGTATATCTGCTGCTCAATGCGGTGCCCGCCGCTATTAGCTTCAGGTTTGTGGGAAAGAAGTTTACCCTCTATTCCTGTCAGTGTATTGTCCTGGTCAGCATTTTCACTGACCTGGTGCCTACCATCCCCATTACAGAGGACCTGCTGCTGATCTGTGTGTTCGGCGGCTTGATCACCGGTTTCGCGGTCAGCCTCTGCCTGCGGGCCAGAGCCACCAGCGGAGGTACTGATTTTATTGCTATCGCCCTGTCCGAACGGAAGAATATCGATGCCTGGAACTATATTCTGGCGGGCAATGCGGTGATGCTGACGGTGGCCGGACTGCTTTTCGGATGGGAGCGGGCCCTGTATTCCATCATTTTCCAGTTTACCAGCACTCAGACCATCCGTCTGCTGGACCCGGACAGCGGCCGGGCCACCCTGTTTATCGTCACGGGACGGGAAACGGTGGGGGGCGTGTGTGCCCAGATACAGGATACCCACCATACCGCTACTTTGATCGAGGGGGTTGGCCTGTACAATGGGGAGCCCTGCGTCATGATCTATACGGTGGTCAGCGTGGGAGAAAGCAAGGGCCTGGTCCGTAAGGTACGTCAGGCCGACCCCAAAGCCTTTGTCAATGTCATCCGGACTGAGCGGGTCCACGGGAAGTTCTATCGAAGGCCAAGGGATTGAAAAAGAAAGGGCGCTGTGTGCCGCGGCACACAGCGCCCTTTGGTATATCCGGTCAAAATAGACAAAAGGAAGAGAAGAAGCTGATTTGCAGATGTTGACCCGTAGTGGGGGCCTCATCTGGGAAAATCGGGAAAAAAAGGGGCCTGTCCCTATCTATGCTTCAGATTTTCACGGAGCAGGATCTGATCGCTGCTCTGATACTCCTTGGCATACCGGCCGGGCGTGACCCCGGTGAGATGGCCAAAGGTGCGGATGAAATGAGAGTTGTCTGAGAAGCCGGACAACTCCCCGGCCTGCTGGACGCTGGTGCCCTCCTGGAGAAGCTGGCGGGCCCGCAGTACCCGGCTGTAGATGATATATTCCATTACGGAGAAGCCAGTGGCCGCCTTGAAGACGCGGCATAGATAGTGTTTGCTGATGAAAAACTGGCTGGCGATCTGATCCAGGGACAGGGGCTCGGACAGGTTGTCCCGGATATAATCTAGAATGGGGGCCACCCGGAGGAAGTCCTTGTTGTGGATGGCCTCTCCGGCAGTGGCGGCATTCAAGGTAGGAGCTACCCGAATCAGCAGATTGAGCAGGGCCACCATTTGATGGATGTCGCTGCCGAAGGAACCGTCGTTTTTATTGCGCTCCAGGGCCTGGAACAGCTCGATGATCTCGGTCATCTGCATACCGTTCAGGTTAGCCCGGCGGAAGGAGTCGTGGGTGAGCTGGGTGAAATCGGTTTGAACGGTGGACAGTTGCATCAGGGATTTACGGCTGATGTGGAGGACATACCTGGCGTGCGCCCCGGTGGCCATGGTCCGGTGGAGGGTGTTCTCCCCAATGAGGTACAGGGTGCCCCGGCGAAGGGGGTACACCTGGTCGTTGACAAAGATGTTGCCGGGGCTGGTCAGAGGGAGGAGGAGTTCGAAGTGGTCATGAAAATGGAGCCGGCTCATGTTCCAGGTGTCGTTGTGGTTGAGCTGCAGATGAAACTCCACATTGGTCATACGGCAAACCTCCGTTTGTATGGCTCATTTCTCAGGGCAAAGCGCCCCTGGAAGGCCCCCCGGCCGGCGTGGGGGAGAGGGCCAGGAGCATTATAGCACAGCAGGCGAAGATATGCAAACTTTTTGATAAATTAAAGATAGACCTCTTGTGTCAGTTGTGTTAAAATAATAGCCGATATAGAGCGCATATCAGTACCTTGAAAATTTGAGAAAAAGAAGCGAATGAAAAAATCTTTTGTAATGGGGGTTTTACCATGAACAAAGTGTATTCCTTGCATGACGCCGTGGCGAAATTCGTCGAGAACGGAGATTGTATCTGCTTCGGCGGCTTCACCACCAACCGCAAGCCCTATGCCGCTGTGAGTGAGATCCTGCGCCAGGGTCAGAAGGACTTTACTGTCTGGGCCGGCCCCGCCGGCGGTGATTGGGATATGATGATTGGCGAGGGCCGCGTCAAAGCGTACATCAACTGCTACACCGCCAACTCCGGCTATACCAATGTCTCCCGTCGTTTCCGTGCTGCCATCGAGAAGGGCGAACTGACCTATGAGGACTATTCCCAGGACGTCCTGATGCTCCAGCTCCACGCCGCCTCCCTGGGCCTGCCCTTCCTGCCTGTCCGTCTGATGCAGGGCTCCGGCCTGATGAAATACTGGGGCATCAGCGAGGAGCAGCGCAAGACCATGGACAAGGTAGACGACCTGAAGTGCGTCGAGATCGAAAATCCCTTCAAGCCTGGCGAGAAGGTGGTGGCCGTCCCTGTGCCCAAGCTGGACACCGCCATCATCCACGTGCAGAAGGCCAGCCCCGACGGCACCTGTATCGTCGAGGGCGACGAGTTCCACGATGTGGATATCGCCGTGGCTGCCCGCAAGGTCATTGTCACCTGTGAGGAGCTGGTCAGCGACGAGTATATCCGCCGCGACCCCACTCTGACCCGTATCTTCGGTGAATGTGTCTCCGCCGTAGTCCACGCCCCTTATGGAGCCTGGCCCTCTCAGTGCTATAACTACTATGACAACGACTCCCATGCTTTGAAGGAGTATGACAAGGCATCTAAGTACCAGGATGCCGAGGACGCCAAGGTCCAACTGGCCAAGGCCGCCGCCAAGGCTGAGAAGGCCGCCGCCGCCAAGCCTGAGGATGAGAAGCTGGCCGAGGCTGCCGCCAAGGCCAAGAAGGCCGCTGACGATGCCGCCGCCGGCATCGCCATCCCTGAGACCTTTAAGGACTATGTAGACAAGTGGGTTTACTCCGTCAAGGACCACGATGAGTTGCTGGATAAGGTGGGCGGTTCCCGTTTGATGCGGTTGAAGAACGAGCCCCATCTGGGCTACTCCACCAGACACTAAGAACAGGGAGGTACATAGACATGGCTGATTATACCAAGTATACCAAGCAGGAGATGCAGGCTTACGCCATCGCCAAGAACATCAAAGAGAACCAGATCGTCATTGTGGGCACCGGTCTTCCACTGATCGGCGCCTCCCTTGCCAAGCGGGTGGTATGCCCCTCCTGCCACCCCATCGTGGAGAGCGGGCTGATGGACTGTTCCCCTGTGGAGGTCCCCCGCTCTGTGGGTGACAACCGCTTTATGGCTCACTGCGCTGTCCAGTGGCCCAACGTGCGCTTCATCGGGTTTGAGGCCAACGAGTGGCTCCACGACGAGGACCGGCTCATCGCCTTTATCGGCGGCGCCCAGATCGACCCCTATGGCAATGTGAACTCCACCTGTATCTACGGCAAGGGTGACTACATCAAGCCCCAGACCCGGTTTACCGGCTCCGGCGGCGCCAACGGCATCGCCACCTACTGCAACACCATCATCATGATGCAGCACCAGAAGCGCCGCTTTATGGAGAAGATCGACTACATTACCTCCTGCGGCTGGATGGATGGCCCCGGCGGCCGCGAGCGCGCCGGCCTGCCTGGCAACCGCGGCCCCCAGATGGTGGTCACCGACCTGGGCATTATGAAGTTCGATGAGGAGACCAAGCGGATGTACCTGGCCTACTACTATCCCTTCTCCTCCCCTGAGATGGTTCAGGAGAACACCGGCTTCGAGGTGGATGTGTCCCGCGCCCAGCTCTTTGAGGGCCCCTCTCCCGAGATCATCAAGGTCATCCGCGAGGAGATCGATCCCGGTCAGGCCTTTATTAAAGTTCCCAAGGAGTAAAAAAATAAGTTGCTGATGGGAAGAAATGCTTTCTTTCGGACCGTGTTCCCCTGCCCGTACTGCCGCCGACACAAGTGTTGATCGGGGGCGTCGGCGACCCAATACAATTTATGGTCGCCTGGGTGGCACGGCGCGCATCAGAGATGATACGATATAAAAGGAGGAAATTACATTGGGTAACTATTCCATGCCCCGCTATTTCCAGAACATGCCTGTGGTGGGCAAGCCTGTTAAGGTCAACGCCGAGAACGTGGCCGAGCTGAGGGCCATCGAGGACGACATCCACGCCCATATTGTAGACGCCCTGTCTGCCGGCAAGGCGGACGAGGACATGAACGCCAAGGGACAGCTCACCGCTATGCAGCGTGTCGCGCTGCTGGTGGACGCCGGCACCTGGTGCCCCCTGAACAGCCTGTACAACCCCGAGCACAACAAAAACGGCTCTACCTCCATCGTAAAGGGCCTGGGCCGGGTCAACGGCAAGTGGTGCTGCATCATCGCTTCCGATAACAAGAAGCACGCCGGTACCTGGGTTCCCGGTCAGGCGGATAACCTGCTCCGTGGCTCTGATACTGCCAAGCGGCTGCGCATCCCTCTGATCTATCTGCTGGAGTGCGCTGGTGTGGAGCTGGACAAGCAGGAGAAGGTGTACCCCAACCGCCGGGGCGGCGGCACCCCCTTCTACCGCAACTCTGAGCTGAACCAGATGGGTATTCCCGTTATCGTAGGCATTCACGGCACCAACCCCGCCGGCGGCGGCTACCACTCCATCTCTCCCACCGTGTTGATCGCCCATGAGAAGGCCAATATGGCCGTAGGCGGCGCCGGTATCGTAGGCGGCATGAATCCCAAGCCCCATGTGGATATGGAGGCCGCTCTGGCCCAGATCGAGGCCACCAAGGGCCTGCGTGCCGATCCTCCCGGATCCGTCTCCATCCACTACGGTCAGACCGGCTTCTTCCGCGAGGTGTACGCCGATCAGGAGGGGGTCATCGCCGGTATCAAGAAGTATGTGGATATGCTGCCCACCTTCGACCTGGAGTTCTTCCGTGTGGACGCGCCCCAGTCCCCCGCCATGTCCGATATCGAGCTGTACGACCTGGTGCTGAACAACAAGAACCGTCCCTATGATATGTACTCTGTCATCGGCCGCCTGTTTGACGGCAGCCAGTTCATGGAGTACAAGAAGGGCTACGGCCCCGAGATGATCACCGGCATCGCCAAGGTGGACGGCCTGCTGGTGGGCGTGGTGGCCAATCAGCAGGGCGTGTTCCCCAACTACCCTGAGTATAAAGTGGCCAAATACGGCCAGTCTATGGGCGCGGGCGGCAAGCTGTACCGCCAGGGGCTGATCAAGATGAACGAGTTTGTCACCCTGTGTGCCCGTGACCGCCTGCCTATGATCTGGATTCAGGATACCACCGGCATCGACGTGGGTGACGACGCCGAGGTGGCCGAGCTGCTGGGCCTGGGCCAGTCCCTGATCTACTCCATCCAGAGCAGCAAGCTGCCCATGATGGAGATTACCCTGCGCCGCGGCACCGCCGCCGCCCACTATGTCCTGGGTGGGCCCCAGGGCAACGACAACAACGCCTTCTCCCTGGGCACCGCCGCCACCGAGATCAACGTCATGAACGGCAAGACCGCCGCCAACGCCATGTACACCGGCCGTCTGGCCAAGGACCAGAAGGCGGGCAAGGATCTGCAGCCCACCATCGACAAGATGAACGCCTTGATCGACGACTACGATGTCAAGTCCAAGCCCCTGTTCTGCGCCCAGGCCGGTCTGGTGGACGAGGTGGTGGACCTGCCCATGATGCGCAACTACATCGTGGCCTTCACCGACTCCTGCTATCAGAATCCTGAGAGCATTTGCCCCTTCCACCAGATGCTGCTGCCCCGGACCATCAAGGACTACGACGAGGGCCACCGGTGATCTGACACCTGCGCTATCATCCGGCCGGGGAGCTGCCCAGCCGGCAGGTCCCCGGATGCGGGTGTGGATGGGATCGATGGGGGAGCGGCCTTTTGCCGCGCTGCGATCCGGCCGATCTAAGCAATACAAGGAGAATTGACCGTATGAGTATCTATACCCTTGGGATCGATATCGGTTCCACCGCTTCCAAATGCATTATGCTGGCCGATGGCAAGGACATCGTCGCCAAGTCCCTGATTCCCGTGGGTGCCGGCACCAGCGGGCCCCAGCGGGCTATCTCCCAGGTGCTGGAGAACGCGGGCAAGGCACGGGAGGAGATGAGCTATATCCTGGCTACCGGCTATGGCCGCAACTCCCTGGAGGAGTTTGCCGATCAACAGATGAGCGAGTTGAGCTGCCACGCCAAAGGGGCCTCCTTCCTTTTCCCTGAGGTCCGCACGGTTATCGACATCGGCGGCCAGGATGTAAAGGTCCTCCAGATTGAGAACGGCGTGATGACCAACTTCGTTATGAATGACAAGTGCGCCGCTGGCACCGGCCGGTTCCTGGACGTCATGGCCCGAGTGCTGGAGGTGAAGGTGGAGGATTTGGGCACTCTGGGCGCCCAGTCCACCAAAAACGTGGGCATCAGCTCCACCTGCACGGTTTTCGCCGAGAGTGAGGTCATCAGCCAACTGGCTCAGGACACGGATAAGCGGGATATCATCAACGGCATCCACCACTCTGTGGCCAACCGGGTGGCCGGTTTGGCCCACCGGGTGGGCATTAGGGACCAGGTAGTTATGACCGGAGGCGTGGCCCAGAACATCGGCATCGTCAGTGCTCTGGAGGAGCAGCTGGGCCACACCATCCATACCTCGCCTCTGACCCAGTATAACGGCGCCCTGGGCGCCGCCCTGTTTGCCTATCAGAAGTATCTGAAGGAGCAGAAGGGATGAAACAGATCTTCTTTGGAATCGCGCTGATTTTGTTTGCGCTGGTCTTACTGCTGTCGGAGATATGGCTCCCAATTGTGGGAGACCTGATGAGCAGGGGAGAGTTTGCGGTTTTGATAGCGGTCATCGGTCTGGTGATCGCCGGAATTGGCGCATTCAAAGAGAAGTAACGCAGTATGGCCGCTGTCTCGGCGGCCGATCGCAAAATTGATTTTCCGGTAAGGAGGAATTTACAATGGCTAAAGAAGTAAGTCCTGGCGTAAAGGCTCTGCGTAAGGTCGTTGAGGACGTCTACGCCGACGCCCGTGTGGCCAAGAAAGAGGGCAAGCTGGTGGGCTGGTCCAGCTCCAAGTTCCCCTGTGAGCTGGCCGCCGCCTTTGACCTGAACGTAATGTACCCTGAAAACCAGGCCGCCGGTATCGCCGCCAACCGGGACGGCGAGATCATGTGTCAGGCCGCCGAGGACCTGGGTTTTGACAACGACATCTGCGGCTACGCCCGTATCAGCCTGGCCTATGCCGCCGGCAAGCGCGCCAGCCGCAAATTTGACCCTGAAACGCTGGAGTTTGTCATCAACCCCAACAGCGGAAAGCCCCTGAAGGACGAGAACGGCAAGGTGGTCATCGACCCTGAGACTGGCAAGCCCAAGAAGGATCCCAAAACCATGCAGCCTTACACCGTGCTGGATGACATCTATGAGATCGAGGCTCTGCCTGAAACCACCGAGAAGGAGATCGCCTATAAGAACTTCCGCCGGGAGGCCATCAAGCCTTACCGCCAGATGCGCATGCCTCAGCCCGACTTTGTGCTGTGCTGCAACAACATCTGCAACTGCATGACCAAGTGGTATGAGAATATTGCCCGTATGTGCGATATCCCACTGATCATGATCGATATCCCCTATAACAATACGGTAGAAGTAGACGATACCTATGTGGCCTATATCCGCGGCCAGTTTGACAACGCTATTCACGATCTGGAGAAGCTGACCGGCAAAAAGTTTGACGAGAAGAAGTTTGACGAAGCCTGCGCCAACGCCAATCGGACCGCCAAGGCCTGGCTGAAGGTGTGCGACTATCTGCAGTACAAGCCCGCTCCTTACTCCGGCTTCGACCTGTTCAACCACATGGCCGACGTTGTGACCGCCCGCGGCCGTGTGGAGGCTGCCGAGGCTTTTGAGCAGCTCTCCCGCGATTTGGATGAGGCCATCAAGGAGGGTAAGTCTACAACGCCCTTCCCGGAGCAGTACCGCGTCATGTTCGAGGGCATCCCCTGCTGGCCCAAGCTGCCCTCCCTGTTCAAGCCCTTGAAGGAGCATGGTGTCAACGTCACCGCCGTTGTGTACGCCCCCGCTTTCGGCTTCGTGTACAATAACATGGACGAGATGGTCCGCGCCTACTGCAAGGCCCCCAACTCTGTGTGTATCGAGCAGGGCGTGGATTGGCGTGAGGGCATCTGCCGGGACAACAAGGTGGACGGCGTGCTGGTCCACTATAACCGTTCCTGCAAGCCCTGGTCCGGTTACATGGCCGAGATGCAGCGCCGCTTTACTAAGGATCTGGGTGTGCCCTGCGCCGGCTTTGACGGCGACCAGGCCGATCCCCGTAACTTCAACGAGGCCCAGTATGAGACCCGTGTCCAGGGCCTGGTAGAGGCCATGGAGGCTAACAAAGCTGCGAAGGAGGCTGCTGAGAAATGAGCATCGAGGTACTGCTGAATCAGTTTAAGGAGGCCTCCGACCACCCCTATCGTCGGATCAAGGCCTATAAGGAGCAGGGTAAGAAGGTCATCGGCGTCCTGCCCTATTACGCCCCTGAGGAGCTGGTCTATGCCGCTGGGATGGTGCCCATGGGCATCTGGGGCAGCAACAGCAAGACCATCGCCCAGGCCAAGGAGTATTGTGCCACCTTCTACTGCACCATCGCCCAGTTGGCGCTGGAGATGCTGCTGGATGGCACACTGGACGACCTGGACGGCCTGATTACCCCCACCATTTGTGACACCCTGCGCCCCATGAGCCAGAACTTCCGGGTGGCTATGGAGGGCAAGCTGCCCTGCATTTTCCTGGCCCACCCTCAGCACCGCAAGCCCGCTTTCGGTCTGCAGTTCTGCGTGGACCAGTACACTCATGTGAAGAACGAGTTAGAGAAGATCTCCGGCGCTCCTATTACGGACGAGGCGTTGCGGAATGCTATCAAGGTGTATAACCGCAGCCGGGCCGCCCGCAGGGAGTTTGCCAAGCTGGCCGGCCAGCACCCTGATGTAATCTCCGCTGTCAACCGTTCCGCAGTCTTTCGCTCCTCTTGGTTCATGCTGAAGGATGAGCACACCGATCTGCTGGAGCGGCTGAACGCGGAGCTGTCCAAGCTGCCCGCCAGCAACTGGAAGGGTAAGAAGGTGGTCACCTCCGGCATCATCTGCGACAACCCCAAGCTGTTGCAAATCTTTGACGACAATAAGATCGCCATTGTCGCCGACGATGTGGCCCATGAGAGCCGTCCCTGTCTGGTGGACGCTGCTGAGTCCGGCGACCCCATGATGGCGCTGGCCCAGCAGTTCGCTGATCAGGACTACGACGTGCTGCTGTACGATGAGCACTCTAACCAGAACCGCCGTGGCGAGTTTGTGGTCAAGCTGGTCAAGGACTCCGGCGCTCAGGGTCTGGTCCTGTTCATGCAGCAGTTCTGCGACCCCGAGGAGATGGAGTATCCCTACCTGAAGAAAGCTCTGGATGGGGCGGGCATCCCCCACATCAAGCTGGGTGTGGACCAGCAGATGCGGGACTTTGGCCAGGCCAGCACCGCGATCCAGGCATTTGCCGACGTGCTGTAAAGTTTCTATATAGATATTTTTATCTCATTTACCCGGACCTTGACATAAGACGGATAAAACTGGTATAATATCCACGATTTTAAGTTCTCTCCCGCCTCTAAAACAGGCGGGAGAGAACCATAAGCCGTGAATACTGGAGTAGAAATACCCGTGTCAGTATTTAAGCGGCCGATTAATAAATTGTAAAGGGGAAAACAAGCTATGAACTACAACGTTACAGTGAACGGCAAGGTTTACAGCGTGACCGTGGAGAAAACTGGCGCCGCCGCTCCCGCGGCCGTTGCTCCTGCCGCCGCCCCTGTGGCTGCCGCTCCCGTGGCCGCCCCTGTGGCTGCTCCTGCCGCCGCTCCCGCTCCCGCCCCAGCGCCTGCTCCCGCTGCGGCTCCTGCCGCCACCGTGGCCGCCGGTGAGACGGCAGTCAAGAGCCCCATGCCTGGCAACATTTTTAAGGTGGAGTGCTCTGTGGGCCAGTCCGTGAAGGCAGGCGATGTCCTGGTGGTTCTGGAGGCCATGAAGATGGAAATTGAGGTTTCCGCACCTGTGGATGGTACGGTCAAGGCTGTTTCTGCTGTGGTAGGCACCGCTGTCAATACGGACGATCTGCTGGTCACTCTGGGTTAAGGGAGGACTATGATCTATGCCTAATGCAGATATCGCAATCCTGAATCCATTTGAACCGCTTTCAGTCCCGGAGGCGCTAATGGTCGCCGTTTGTGGTCTGCTTGTGGTATTCCTGATGCTGGCCATCCTGATGCTGGTTATCATGGTTATTTCCAAGATCGTGAACGCCATCGAGGGAAAGTCTGCCGCTCCCGCTCCGCAAAAGAAAGCCGCCCCCGCGCCCGCCCCGGCGGCTGCGCCTGCCGCACCGGCTGTGGATGAGGGTGAGCTGGTTGCGGTTATGATGGCTGCGGTTGCTGAGGAGTCCGGGATGGCGCCCAACTCCTTCCGCATCACCAATATTGCCGCCGCCCCTGCGGCTCCTGCCGCGGCTGCCCCTGTGGCTGCCGCCCCTGCTCCCGCCGCTACGCCTGCTCCGGCCGCGGTTCCGACCGCAGCCGCCCCCGTTGCGGTGGCGGCTGGTGAGACAGCGGTCAAGAGCCCTATGCCCGGCAACATCTTTAAGGTAGAGTGCTCCGTAGGCCAGTCCGTAAAGGCAGGCGATGTCCTGGTGGTTCTGGAGGCCATGAAGATGGAAATCGAAGTTTCCGCCCCTGCGGACGGCACCGTCAAGTCCGTTTCCGCTGTGGTGGGTACCGCTGTCAATACCGATGACCTGTTGGTCACCATCGGTTGAAAGGAGGGGTAAAGTATGAATTTTGTAACGGAAGTTTTGACTAAGATCATGCAGGGTTCTGGCTTTGCCGCTCTGGATTGGAAAACCGCGCTCATGCTGTTTATTGCCTGTGTCCTGCTATATATGGGCATTGGCAAGGGCTTCGAGCCTTTGTTGCTGGTTCCCATCGCCTTTGGTATGCTGCTGGCTAACCTGCCGGTCACCGGGCTGTTCAACGAGCCCGTCTATGATGCCGCCACCCACAGCGGAACGGTGGGCTTTATGTGGGTGCTCTATCAGGGCGTCCAATACGCCATATACCCATCCATTATCTTTATGGGTATTGGCGCTATGACGGATTTTGGCCCTCTGCTGGCCAACCCCGTATCTCTGATGCTGGGCGCCGCCGCCCAGTTGGGTATCTTTGCGGCCTTCCTGATGGCTTTGGCTCTGGGTCCCATTACCAACGGCCTGATCAGCTTTACTCCCGCTGACGCGGCCGCTATCGGCGTGATCGGCGGTGCTGATGGCCCGACGGCCATTCTGACGGCATCGAAGCTGTCTGTGAATCTACTGCCGGCGATTGCCATTGCGGCTTATTCCTACATGGCTCTGATACCTCTGATCCAGCCTCCGCTGATGAAGCTGATGACCACCAAGAAGATGCGTCAGGTCAAGATGAGCCAGCTTCGTGTGGTTTCCAAGACGGAGAAGATTATCTTCCCCATCGCTGTAACCATCTTCGTGGTGCTGTTGATCCCCGATACAGCTCCTCTGATCGGTATGCTGATGCTGGGTAACTTGTTCCGTGAGTGCGGCGTCACCGAGCGCCTGTCCGATACTGCTCAGAATGCTCTGATCAACATCGTGACCATTCCTCTGGGACTGTCTGTGGGCTTTAAAGCCACTGCTGATCAGTTCCTGACTCCCCAGACTCTGGGTATCGTTGCTCTGGGCTTGACTGCCTTCCTGCTGTCTACCGCTGGCGGTCTGTTGCTGGGAGACTTGATGTATGTCCTGACTGGCGGTAAAGTCAACCCCTTGATTGGCTCCGCTGGTGTATCTGCGGTGCCTATGGCCGCCCGTGTTTCCCAGGTCGTCGGCCAGAAGGAGAATCCCACGAACTTCCTGCTCATGCACGCTATGGGCCCCAACGTGGCCGGTGTTATCGGCTCCGCTTGCGCTGCTGGCTTTATGATCAAGGTATTCGGTGGCTGATCCTCTGTTTGATAAGCAGGGCGGCCCCACGGCAAACGCCGTGGGGCCGCTTTATTTTAAAAATAATTCCGAAGGCCAAGGTAATTTGGAAGAAAAAATTATGAGTGTAAAGAAAAAAAGAAATTAGTCAAAAAATTTGAATAAAATGGTTGCATTTTAAATCTGACTGTGCTATAATAACCAAGCTGTCAAGAGGAAATCCTCTTTGCGGTATGCGGCTGTAGCTCAGTTGGATAGAGTGACTGGCTACGAACCAGTAGGTCGGGGGTTCGAATCCCTTCAGCCGTACCACGTCGGAGCAAGCTATAATGGCTTGCTCCGACTTTTTTAAAGTCAAAGCGCACCTAAATAGTTGCTTCTCATCTTCAGATAGAACTCTTGGTTGTTGAGGTGCTTTAGGGCCGCCGATTTGTGGCGCTCTTATTTTATTGAGCAGCAATATCAATTTTAACTATTTTTTACGTCGAAGTAAGTAAGTCTTGCTTCGGCGTCTTTTTTATTGCATCTAAAAATTTTATTCAACTATTGTATGGACTACTTCTTAGGTTTTTCTGTGTTTCCGCCGGAAGGGCGGTTTGTACTTTTGGAGCATTAAATACTCAGAAATAGGTTGAGCCAATCTGAGTAAGTTATCTTTTTTGCATTTAGCATTCGAACCACACACTAGATTAAGATTTTGCTTTCTTAAACTATAAAGAGTGCGGTTTCTTTCAATTAATTGTTTGGTTTTCATTCAAAAGAGTTTATATGAAATAGATCTGTTGAATATAAAACTTCTTATCAGCCACTGAGTGAGTCTGTCAAAAATGGGCCATAAAAATTGTATAAAACACACAAATATTTAACAAAAACAATACAGCATTTCTAAAAAAAGGTTATTCCCATACAACTTTGTAAAAATTTATTCTAAATCTGTTGATTGAGAAAAACCACCATGATATATTGAGGATAACTAGTGTGGTAGTCACACAACCAAATTCTGGAAAATTTATGAAAAAGGAGAATGAATCATGAAAAAGCGTTTACTTAGCTTATCTCTTGCTCTCGCAATGGCCGTTGGCCTGCTGGCTGGCTGCGGCGACAGCGGAAAAAACACCGGAACCAATGACGGAAGCTCTAGCAATTCTAGTACAAGCACCAGCACCCCCTCCACTACTGTCAAGAAGTCCAGCTGGAAGGTGACCTGCCCCTGGGCCCCCTCCGGCGTAGCGGCTATGGTGAGCCAGAAGGCCGCCTCTAAGTCCACTGAGTATTCCGACGCAATCACTCTGGTCGCCGAGGCAATTAAGGGCGACGCCGCCACTGTCAATACCTGGGTCATGGACACCAAGGCCAATGATCCAGAGCTGGTATTTGTGGGCGAGGGCCTGCTGTCTATTACCTCCATCATCGATCCTGCCAAAATGAAGTTTACCGCTGAGGACTTTGCCTATGTGGAAAACCTCTACTCCTCCATCTTTGTGCTCTCCGCCTCCGCTGATTTGAATATCAAGACCATCGCCGACCTGGAGGCCTATGTAGCCGCCGGCAATGAGATCAGTGTGGCTGTCAACGGCGCCACCAGCTCTGAGGCATTCCTGGCCGCAGCCCTGTTCGGAAAGATGGGCGCCGGTGACAAGCTGAAGCTGACTCCCTATCAGTCCGCCGCCGAGGCCGCTCAGGCTGTGGCCAAGGGCGAGACCCAGTTTGCCGTCTCCCACCAGTCCCAAATTCTGGAGACCTATCAGCAGGGCGGCGTGACCATCCCCTGCGCCTTTGATGAGAAGGCTCTGGAGCATGGACCCTTCGCGGGCGTGGAGGGCGTCGGTGAGAAGGGCTATCCCTACTTCCGCAACCGCTGCTTCATCATGGCCCGTGCTGGTACGGACGAGGCCACTGTAGCTGCTCTGAAGGAGCTGTATGGCAAGATCCTGGCCGATGAGGAAGTTGCCGCCTGGCTGCAGGATACTATGCTGCTGGAGGTTGACCCCATGTCCCAGGAGGATGTGGACGCCCATGTGGAGAATGTAAAGAACATCGTCAACGAGTACAAGGATATCGTTGCCGGCTGATCCTGACCAACCACAATAACTGGGGAATGGGATGGGGAAATATCCCACCCATTCCCCGGTTTTATGTGTGTGCAGACTGAGGAGGTTTTTATTCGGATGAAAAACTGGATCAATCGATTCCATGCCCGTCTGGACGCATGGGGAGAAAAGCTCTGTGAAAAAGAGATCCGCATCCCTGTGGACTTGACGGTGGGAATTCTCTTTTTTCTCTTTGCGCTGGCAATCCTGTTCGTTATGCCCCAGCAGGTGATCGTGTCGGACAAGGACGTAGTGAATGGCCGCGCCTTCCCCACCCTGCTGATGGTCGTGATGATGATTTGCTGCGGGATGCTGATCGTCAAGGAGCTGTATAAGCTCTTTACCAAGCAGCCCCTCAACTGGAAGGTGATCAACCTCCAGACCGAGCTGAAAGCATTGGCTATCCTGACCATTCTGGTTATCACCTATCTGCTGTGCCGCTTCACCGACTTGTTTGTGGTGGGCGCTGTGTTCTGCTGTCTGGGCTTTTTGGTCTATTTCCGCTGCAAAAAGCCCTCTTATTATGTGATCACCATCACCTTGGCTGTGGTCATTTGGGCGTGCTTCCGTTTCGTCCTGAATGTGGAATTTTAAGAAGGAGGCTGAACGTTTTATGATGCAATATATCGTTCCCGCTACCGGCCTTCTTTTCACGCTGGAAAATATCCTGTGGATCAATATCGGCGTGTTCGTCGGATCGGTCTTTGCCGCTATTCCCGGACTCAGCGTGATCCTGTGCGTCATCCTGTTCCTGCCCGTCACCTATACCATGACCGCCATCCCGGGCATGATGTTCCTGCTGGGCATCTACTGCGCCGGCGGTTATGGTGGCAGCGTATCCGCCATCCTGATCAATACGCCGGGTACGCCACACGCCGCGGCCACCATGCTGGACGGCCATCCTCTGTCTGAGCAGGGGCGGACCAAGGCGGCCCTGAAGATTGCCCTGTACGCCTCTACCTTTGGCGGCGTGTTCTCCGCCCTGATGCTGCTGTTCCTGGGGCCCCAGGTGGCCAAGGTGGCTGCCCAGCTGGGCACTGCGGAGTATTTTATGGTCTGTGTCTTTGGCCTGACCATCATCGCGGGTGTCTCCGGCAAGAGTATCATCCGGGGCCTGATTTCCGCCTGCTTGGGCCTGCTCATCTCCTGCGTGGGCACGGACCCCATGACCAGCTATGACCGCTTCACCTTCGGCATCTCCCGGCTGTATCTCGGGCTGGATCTGGCCATCTGCCTGATCGGCCTGTTCGCCCTGGTGGAGATCCTGGCCAAGGCGGAAAAGCGGCTGGGCAGCCTAAATCTGGACACCACCAAGATCAAGGACGACGGCAAGATCACCAGGGAGGAGTATAAACGCATGGCCCGCCCGGTGATCATGTCCTCTATCATCGGGGTGATGGTAGGCATCATCCCCGGCACCGGCGCCTCCGAGGCGTCCTGGTTCAGCTACAACACTGCCAAGAACCTGTCCAGGCATCCAGAGGAGTTCGGCCACGGCTCCGTGGAGGGCATCGCCGCCGCCGAATCGGCCAACAACGCCGTTACCGGCGCAACTCTGATCCCCCTGCTCACCCTGGGCATCCCAGGCGATGGCACGGTGGCCATCATGCTTTCCGCCTTGATGATCAACGGCCTGAACCCCGGCCTTTCTCTGTTCACTACAGATGGCGATATCATGTATGCCATCATGCTGGGACTCATCCTGGTCAACCTCTTTATGCTGCTCCAGGGCAAGTTCCTTACCACCCTGTTTGCAAAAGTGGTCTCCATCCCCCAGGAGATTCTTACCCCCATCATTGTGATCTTCTGCTTTGCCGGCGCCTACTCCGTTAACGAAAACTACTTTGACGTGGGCGTGGCCCTCATCTTCGGCGTGCTGGCCTGGGTCCTTCGCAAGCTGGACCTGCCTCCCGTGCCCATCCTGCTGGGCCTGGTGCTGGGCAGCATGACCGAGACCAACTTCCGCCGTGCCCTGCTCATCTCCGACGGCAGCCCCAGCATTTTCTTCCAGAGTATCTACTGCAAGATATTCCTGGCGCTGATCGTCGTGGCGCTGGCCGCCATCATTCGCGGCAAGCTGAAAGAGGCCAAGGCTGCCAAGGCCGCCGTCCAGAAGGAGGACAATTGATATGCCCAATAATATTATCTTTTACTTCACCGACCAGCAGCGCTGGGATACCTGCGGCTGTTTCGGCCAGCCTCTGGACATCACCCCCAATCTGGACAAACTGGCCCAGGAAGGCGTGAAGTTTGATAACGCCTTTTCCCCCCAGCCGGTGTGCGGCCCCTGCCGCGCCCTGTTCCAGACCGGAAAATATCCCACCGAGACGGGCTGCTTCCGCAACAACATCATGCTGCCCGCTGGCGTCAAGACTCTGGCAAACTACATCGAGGAGGCGGGATATGAGACCGCCTACATCGGCAAGTGGCACCTGGCCAGTGACGGCGAGCTGGAGAAGCCCCCCACGATTGACCACACCATCACTGCCATTCCCAAGGAGCTTCGGGGTGGATATACCGGATACTGGAGGGCCGCCGACGTGTTGGAGTTTACCTCCCACGGCTATGACGGCTATGTGTTCGACGAGAACAACAACCGTGTCGACTTCAAGGGCTACCGGGCCGACTGCATCAACAACATGGCGCTGGAGTTCTTTGACACCTATGACCGGAAAAAGCCCTTCTTTATGACCATCTCCCAAATCGAGCCCCACCACCAGAATGACCGCAAGCACTACGAGGGACCCGAGGGCTCCAAGGAGAAGTACAGGAACTTCGTCCTGCCCCACGATCTGGAGGTGCTCAAAGGCAACGCCGCGGAGGAGTACCCTGACTACCTGGGCCAGTGCGCCAGCCTGGACGAGAACCTGGGACGGCTGGTGGAGCGGCTGAAAAAGGAGGGGCTGTACGATAATACCGTCATCATCTTTGCCTCCGACCACGGCTCCCACTTCAAAACCCGAAACACCGACGGCCATCTCAACGGCTACGATGACTACAAGCGATCCTGCCATGACGGCGCCCTCCATGTGCCCCTGGTCATCGCCGGCGGCCCCTTCAAGGGCGGTGTAGCGGTGGAGGAGCTGGTGTCCACCGAAAGCCTGCCCAAGACCATTCTGGCCCTAGCTGGTGTAGACGTGGGCGATGAGATGATCGGAGAGAACCTCCTTGACGTAGTGGAGAAAAAGGACGATAATAGACCTAACCAGGTGTTCGCCCAGATTTCGGAGAGCCGGGTGGGCCGCTGCGTCCGTACGGCCAATTATCTCTACTCTGTCTATGCCCCCGGTGTCAACGGCGGCGAGGCGGCAGCCTCTGACCTCTACGCGGACGACTTCCTCTATGATCTGAAGGTCGATCCCTGGCAGTTGAACAACGTGGTAGCCGATCCCTCCTATGCCCAGGTGAAGGAGGATATGCGTGCCCGCCTGGCGGACTGGATCGAGCGGGCGGAGGGGACCCGGCCGGCCATTGTTGACTGAGGAGGGAATTTCCTTGGCAGGCGCCGATAAAAAGTCGGAGCAGGTCTACCGCTGGTTGCTGGCCTATATTGATGAAAACAAGTTTTCCGGCAATTTGAAGCTTCCCTCGGAGAACGCCCTGTGCCGCCGGCTGGACATCAGCCGGGAGACGGCCAGGTCCGCCCTGGCCCGTATGGACCAGGAGGGACTGATCCGCCGGGTAAAGGGCAGTGGTACTTACATCAATAAGGAGGCCGCCCTGTCAAGAGAACTGGATGTGGGATCCACCGCCCAAAAGATTGGACTGATCCTTCAGGGGCAGGATTCCAACGCCAATTCCGGTCTGCTGGAAGGGGTAAAGAGCGTGCTCCCCGCTGACCGGGTGGATCTGCGGGTGTTCTTTACAGACAACAAGTTTTCCACGGAACGGCGCTGCTTACAGACAGTGGTGCACCAGCATTTTGATGGCTTTATTATCGACGGTGTAAAGGCCAGTCTGCTCAACCCAAATCTGGACTGCTATCAGGAAATTTATCGCCGGCGCATCCCGGTCATCTTCTATAACAACTATTATAAAAATCTGCACTATCCCCGGGTCATCGTCAACGACATGGAGTGCGCTGACCGGCTGATTGGGCTTTTGGTACAGGCGGGACACCGGCAGATTGCGGGTATTTTCGTCTATGACAACTATCAGAGCATTGAGAAATTCCAGGGAACCACCGCCGCCCTGATCAAGCGGGGGGTGGATTACCAGGACGACTATATCAAGTGGTGCGTGTCTAACGAGGCCCACGATCCCCGTTTTGCCCGCTCCATTGACCGCTTTCTGCGGAGCCTGCCCAAGTATACTGCGGTGGTATGCTGCAACTATATGATCTACCGCCTGGTGCGCCAGGTGTTGGAGGAGCAGGGAAGGCGGGTTCCTGAGGACTGTTCCTTGGTCTGCTTTGACTACTCTGGGAATGACTGGGAAGCAGAGGGGATCACCTGCTCTGTCCATCAGGGTAGGAAGGTGGGCCAACTGGTGGCTACCCGCCTGATGACCATGATTGAGCGCCGGGACTGTGACGACAAAAATTATACCTATGTGATGAAACCCAAAATCTACATCGGCACCTCCATTCGGGAACTTTGAAACAAAAAAGCCCTGAGCAGTCCAGACAGGACCGCTCAGGGCTTTTTTGTTTATTTAGATAGAATGGCTCCCGCGGCCTGCCGAAGCCGGGGGAGGGCGTAGTCCAGGAAGGCGTGGAAGGCAGGGCAGTAGTAGTTTGCTCTGTCCAGTCCAAGTCCAGTCCAATCCCGGGGACACCCGCCCCGGCAGAGGGAGAGGTGGGGACAGCCAAGGCAGTCTCGGGGCCGGCGGCGGCCCTCATCCAGAAAGGCCAGGGCTCTCGGACTCTGGACGGCCTCTTCTACAGACATTTGGTGGATATTGCCCAGATACCACTGGTCCAGCACAAAGAAGTCGCAGGGATAGAGGCCGCCGTCCCCCTCCACGACCAAGTAGCTTCCGCAAGCACCAGAGGAGGCACAGGTGCTGGGGGGCATCCCGGCCAGGATGCGGAGATAGTCGTCAAAGAGACGGATGCTCACATAGTGGCCTCGCTGCAAATCCAGATACCAGCAGTCAAACAGGTCTCGAAGAAACTGACTGTACCGCTGGGGGGTCAGAGACCAGGGCATACACCCACGTTCCCCCTCCAGGGGGTCCAGGCAGGGGATGAACTGAAGGGCATGGCTGCCCAGCTTGTTCAGAGAATGATACACCTTTTGGGCGCTGCGGGCCAGAGGACCTGTAATGACGCACAGAAGGTTGGTTTCCACACCGGCCTTGTCCAAAAGGGCCAGGGAACGGGTCGCCCGGTCCCAGCTTCCCCGGCCCTGGGCGTCCACCCGGAAGCGGTCGTGGATCTCCCGGCTTCCATCCAGAGACAGGCCTACCAGAAACCGATTTTCCTGAAAAAACCGGACCCAGTCTCCATCCAGCGCCATTCCGTTGGTCTGGATGGAGTGGCTGATTTGGATTGTAGAAGGGCAGAGCTCCCGCTCCAAAGCGATAAAACTTTGGAAAAAGTCCAGACCAGCCAGCGTGGGTTCGCCGCCCTGGAAGGTGATTTGGAGGGAGCCATGAGGACCTGCCGCCTGTATGCCAGACTCCAGGAGCCGGTGCGCGGTTTCCAGTGACATAACGCCCATGCTCTTGACGGACCGAAGGGCAGAAATGTCCTCATAAAAGCAGTAGCGGCATCGCATCCCGCACAGGCTGGAGGCGGGCTTGACTAAGAAAGTGAGATTTCCCATGCTCACCCCCCAATCAGGTTGCGGGCGATATTGAACAGGGCAATGGCCAGCACCAGGAGCTGAACGCAGTTGAAGGCCCGCTCGACTCCCGCCTCGGAGAACCGCTTGCTCAAGCTGGCGCCGAGAAAGCCGCCGGCGATGGCGCCCACCACCATGACCGGAGCGACAGACAGGTCATATACCAGAAACCCGGTAGAAAGGGCCACCGTGACCAGCTTGGAGATCTGGGCAAAAAGAATGGTCATCAGAGAGCAGACAGTGGCCATTTTCGTGCTGACAGAGTATAGGTAGATGATAAGGGCTACGTTGATCGGGCCGCCGCCGATCCCTAGAAAAGAGGAACAGATGCCGAGAAAGCAGCCGGCCGCCAGGGATACCGGGACCCCGGAGAGCTGGAGCCCCCGGATATTCGCCTTATGCTTCATATAGAGGTAGACACACAGGATGAGGACGGCCAGCAGTCCGTTCTGGACTACGGTGACCAAGCCCTGGGCCTGAACGCCGGATACGATGGCGCTCAACATCCACTGTCCGATGTAGCCGCCCACCACAGAACCAAGAGAGAGGGGAATGGCAATTTGAAAGGGAATCTGTACCTTGGCCAGCATCTGCTTTCCAATGGAAACAGCGGACATGGAGAAGACCGTGATGGAGGACAAGACACCGATGGTCTCCACATCGAAGTGGTGCATCACATCCATCAGCGGCTTGATGATAACTCCGCCTCCCATCCCCGTGAGGGAGCCCACTGTGGTAGCGCCGATGGCGATCAAAAAATATAGTATGTACTGCATAGAAATTACCTCCCGGTCCGCTTCCATCTCCAGAAGAGAACGTGCTTTGCTCTCATTATAGCATATTCCAGAGGAAATGGACAAAAGAATTCCGTGGGAGGCCGGAGGGCGATTAATAAAATACAGGGGAAGGCACCCGGTCAATAAGCCGGGCGCCTTTTATGGACAGTTTTACATCTGGCGCTCCGTATGGAGTCGCTGGAGCAGGCGCTCCTGGGACATCAGCCCCTGCTCATAACGCTGGATTTTGTCATTCAGCCGGTCCAGCGAGGCCTGCATATCCGCCATGCGGGCCACCAGCCGATCCCGCTGGTCCATCAGCAGAGCCTTTCGGGCATCCAGAGTGGCGTCTCCCTGCTGAAATAGGTCCACATACTTGATAAGAGCCTCGATCTGTACCCCGGCCGAACGCATACACTTCATCAGCTCGATCCAGCCGCAGGACTCCTGGTCATAGTCACGGATGCCGCCCTTGTTCCGGGGGACCGGAGGAATGAGTCCGATACGCTCGTAGTACCGCAGGGTATCGGCAGAGATACCATATTGTCTGCTCACTTCGGCAATGGTCATGGAACAGTCCTCCTTACAGTCCAAACAGAGCGGCGGCGTCCGCCATATTTCGGATGATAGGGACGCCAAAGGGACAGCGATTCTCACAGGCGCCGCAGGCGATACACGCCCCAGCGTGGCTGGGGAGGCCCATATAATGCTCCCGCACCGTTTCCGGAATCTGGCCCTGCGCCTTGGCAAGATTGAAAAACTTGGTGACGGAGGCCACGTCAATCCCCTTAGGGCAGGGAGCGCAGTGACCGCAGTACATACAGTGTCCCTTCCAACTGATCTTAGGCAGGGAGGCAAAGGCGGCGGCATAGTCCTTTTCCTCTTCGCTGGCCTGCTCATAGTCCAAACAAACACGCAGTTCCTCCAGAGTTCGGGCCCCTGACATGACTGAGGCCACACCGGGGCGGGTCAGGGCATAGTGGAGGCACTGAAAGGGGGTAAGAGCCTTTCCGGCAGGGGAATACTGACTGAGCAGGTCGCCGCCCCCAAAAGCCTTCATCACGGTGATGCCCACTCCCTGCCTCTGGCAGCTCTCATAGAGGGCCTGGCGCTGTGGGTCCATGTTGACTAGGTCTTTTTCATAGTTTTTCTCCGCCCACAACTCCTCTACATCCTCGCTGGCGGGCTGCAGATCGTAGCAGGGATTGACACTGAACATGAGCACGTCGATAAGACCGCTGCCCACTGCCGCCTGGGCTACTTGGGGGTTGTGGCTGGACAGACCGATGCAGCCGATGCGGCCCGCCGCCTTCAGCTGCTGGGCATAGGCCATGACCGGCCCAGACTGGACCGCCTCCCAGTCAGAGAGAGAATCCACATAGTGGACCATGCCGATCTCCACATGGTCCGTTTCCAGGCGGTGGAGCTGATCCTCAAAGCTCTCGCGCACCTCGTCGATGTTCCTGGTCCGCTTGTATTGACCGTTCTTCCAGATGGTGCACAGGTGGGCCTGAAGGACAAACTTGTTGCGGCGCCCCCGGAGGGCGCGACCCAGGTTAGACCTCATATCCGGGTCAGGGGAGTAGAGGTCGATGCAGTTGATGCCGCTCTCCTCCATCTGGTCAATAAATTCCTTCACGGTTGTATAGGGCTTGTCTACCAGCCCCTCGCAGCCCATGCCAATCTCACTGACCCGAAGGCCAGTGCGGCCCAGTATGCGGTATTTCATGTTGTAGTTCTCCTGTTCTTTTATTTTGTAGCTGCCTAATCAATGCAGGTAAGGGCGTTGAGACTCCTAGGATAGCCAATATAGGGCAGACATTGGGAGATCACCCGGATTAGAAGGGGCTTATCATTTCCCAGCCGCAGATTAGCGGCGGCGTGGCTAGTGAGCTGAGGTTCACAGCCACCTTGGGCGGCCAGAAAGCAGAAGGTGATAAGCTCTCGGTCCCGGTAATCCAGCCCGCCGCGGGTATAATAATCGCCAAAGCAGTTGCCGGCCAGCCAGCGGTTGATGTGGCGGCTTTCCTGGGGCCCGCTATTTTGAAAGCCACGCATATGTGTCCCAAAAATATCCACTTGGGCCTGATTGCCTGCTTCCAGACGGCTGTCGGGATCAGTGGTGCCCTGCTCCTCCAGGGGCAGAGGGACACCGGCAGCGGTGAGAGCCTCATTGACGGCCTTCAAAAAAGGGAGCACCCGCCCCAGACCCAGATAGGCGGTTCCCTGGTAGACTAGTTCTTTCAGTTCCACTGGAGAGAGGCCGGAACGAAGAGCGGCAGGGGCCATGGCCTGAAAACAGTCTAGTCCCTGGCACCCCATGAGGGCAGCCAGAACAGTCAAAAAGTGGGTCCGGTCGTCTAGCTTTGTCTGGCTTGGTACCTCATCCAGCGCAAAATCCAGAAACAGACGGGTAAATTCTGGGTCGGAGTCAGCCAGGGGAGGCGGAAAATCTCCAAACATCCGAGTATAATTTTTTTGGGCGGTTTCAGACAGCGGCATAGGTGATCTCCTCCTTGTATTGCCATGAAGAACTGATTGTCAGGGCAGCAGGTCATACTGGCTCTGATCCACCGGCTCCAACCACTGATTGTAGGTATCCTGTCCAGGAACTTCTACCGCCAGGTGGACGAACAAACTGTTTTTGGCTGCGCCATGCCAGTGCTTGACGCCTGCGGGGATATGGACCACATCACCAGCATGGAGTTCTCTGGGTTCCTGGCCCCACTCCTGATACCAGCCCCGGCCTCCGGTACATAGCAGGATCTGACCACCACTCTGGGAAGCTTGGTGGATGTGCCAGTTATTGCGGCAGCCTGGTTCAAAGGTGACGTTGCCGATGACTACGCCTTGGAGAGACAGTATGTTCAGATAGCTTCGTCCAACAAAATACTGGGCAAAGTCGGTGTTTTCCTCTCCGCGTGCGAAGATTACAGAATTAGACAAACCATGTTTCATTTGGCAGACCTCACAGTGTAGTTTGATTGCTCCTACTGTATACACTGGAGTATACTCCAAGTCAAGCGTTTTTTTAAAATATCCTAAAAAAGAGATTGACAATAGTCTGAATTCAGACTATACTAAAAAAGTCTGAATTCGGACCTTTGGAGGGAACTATGAAAGAGTTGACGTTTAGCCAATTCAATCGAGAGCTCAATCGTATGTATAAGGAATGTAACGAGTTTTATCACGCCTTGGCTAAACACTTCGGGCTGTCGGACAGCGCGTTCTGGATCCTCTATACATTGCGTGAGGAGGGACGGCCCCTGTCTGCCACTGATCTGTGGGGTGCGCTGTTTTTAAGCAAGCAGACCATACATTCCGGGGTGAGAAGTCTGGAGGAGCGGGGCTTGCTTAAGCTGAGAAGCTCGTCAGAGGATAAGCGCAACAAGGAGATCTGCTTAACAGAAAAGGGAGAGGCGTTTTCACAGGAAAGTGTAGACCAAGTAGTTGCCTTTGAGGAAAAGGCATTCCTGGACTTGGGAGCTGGAGAGCGCCTGTCCAGAATCCAAGCCGAGCGGCATTACCTGGACGCCCTGTGGGAAGCCGCACGCCCCCTTTTTAAACGGGAAGGCCCAGAGGGGATATGGCAAAGATGAAGATCAAATTATCGGATCATTTCACATATGGAAAGTTGCTGCGCTTTACATTCCCTTCCGTAGTGATGATGGTATTCACATCTCTTTACAGTGTGGTGGACGGTCTATTCGTTGCCAATTTGGTGGGGGATTTGGCCCTGTCGGCGGTTAATATCATCTTTCCAGTGGCGATGATTATTGGGGCCTTTGGCTTCATGCTGGGAACGGGTGGCAGCGCCATTGTGGCCAGGACGCTTGGGGAGAAGAAAAAGGAGCTGGCCGACCGCTACTTTTCTATGTTTATCCTCTGTGTGGCTATATTGGGGGCGGCCCTCTCAGTTGTGTGCGTGATATTGGTGGAGCCAATCTCACGGCTGGCCGGGGCCAGCGACCTTTTGATCGGGGACTGCGTCATTTATGGCCGCATCCTGCTGGCGGGCAGTGTACCCTTTATGCTCCAGACTAGCTTTCAGAGTTTTCTTGTAGTAGCGGAGAAACCCCATGTGGGCCTGATGTTCTCAATAGCCTCCGGGCTGACCAACATCGTGTTGGACTATGTATTTATTGCGCTGTTTGATATGGGGATAGCCGGAGCGGGGCTTGCCACCGTGCTGGGATACTGTGTAGGTGGGCTGCTCCCCGTTGCCTGTTTCCTGAGGGGTGGAGAGAAGGAGCTCCGCCTGGTCCCTACCGCCCTCTATCCTAAAGCTCTGTGGGATGCTTGCATTAACGGATCCTCTGAGCTGATGAGCAATATATCTGCATCGGTAGTAGGGATTCTCTATAATATCCAGCTTATGCGCCTGGTAGGGGAGATGGGAGTGGCCGCTTACTCCGTGATGATGTATGTGGATTTCATATTTATTGCTGTTTTTCTGGGATACTCCATTGGCTGTGCCCCCGTCGTGAGTTACCACTTTGGCGCCGGAGATTCCGTAGAGCTGAAGGGAATCTGCCGAAGGAATCTAATGATGATTGGAATCACGTCGGCTGCGATGGTGGCAGTGTCTGAGCTGGCCAGTGCGCCCCTTGCCGCCGCCTTTGTGGGCTTCGATGCGGAGCTGTATAAGATGACAGTGCATGGATTCCGTCTGTTTGCGCTGTGTTATATTTTCTGCGGGCTGAATATCTACGCCTCCGCCTTTTTCACAGCCCTGTGCAACGGAGCGGTCTCCGCGTTTATCTCCTTTATGCGGTCCTTCCTCCTACGGGGAGGTATGGTATTGGTGATGCCATTGATCTTCGGTATCGACGGTATCTGGAGCGCTGTTGTGGCGGCGGAAGGCATAGGAGCGGTCATCTCCGTGACCCTGTTGCTGGCAAAGCGAAAGAGCTATGGGTATTGAATAAAAAAGAGGTGTGGATACCAAAAGATATCCACACCTCTTTTGATTATTACTGTGGTTCGCGGAGCATCAGCAGAAAGGCGAGGGACAGGGGGAGACAGGCCAACAGGATCGAGCGTCCAGCCAACAGGTCGGCGCACAGGCCACCCACAAGAGCGCCCAACACAAAGAGGAGGATGACAGAGTAATAATCCTGGGCTCCACGGCCTGCCCGTTCCTCTCGAAGGAACAGGCAGCGATACAACTTCTCTGTGCCGCTGCGCAAGTTTCCAGTGCACATGGTGGTGGAAAATGGGTTGCCCTCAAATTTGCGGAAGCTCTCGATCTGCATGGCGCTGACAAAGGAGACAATCACGTTGGCCAGCCAATCCAGCGGTCCCACAGGCAAAAGGGAGACCAGAAGCAGCCCGCCGCACTCCACAACCAGCACCAACTGCCGCCAGTGGGGAAGGCCGGGCAGGGGAGTGAAGTGAGAGCGGAGCCACTCGGTCAGCAGGACGCCCAGTGCAAAGGACATGATAGGCCAGAGATAGTAGAGGGCGCGTCCCCAATTACGCTGTGCCAGCTGAATGCCCAGCAGTACCAGATTGCCTGTTTCCGCGTTGGCAAAGACCTGCCCCCGGCACAAGTAGGTGTAGGCGTCCATCATTCCACCGGCAAAGGCCAATAGTAGACCATTGGCAAGGGATTCAGAGGGTTGAAGGTGCTTCATCGTTGACTCCCTTCTCTAGAGCAGGAAAATCGCGCCCCTAGACAGGGGCGCGATTTTAGTCCGCGGAGTGCTTACTCGGCCTTAGGGCCGGCGGCTACCAGGGCCTTGCCGGCCTCGTTGGTGGTGTATTTGGTGAAGTTCTTCACGAAGCGGGAAGCCAGATCCTTGGCCTTGGTCTCCCACTCGCTGGGATCGGAATAGGTGTCCCGGGGATCCAGAATAGCGGGGTCCACGCCAGGCAGGGAGGTGGGCACCTCGAAGTTGAAATAGGGGATGGTCTTGGTATCGGCCTTCAGAATAGAGCCGTCCAAAATGGCGTCGATGATACCGCGGGTGTCCTTGATGGAGATACGCTTGCCAGTGCCATTCCAGCCAGTGTTGACCAGGTAGGCCTTGGCGCCGGACTTCTTCATTTTCTTCACCAGCTCCTCACCGTACTTGGTGGGGTGAAGCTCCAGGAAGGCCTGGCCGAAGCAGGCGGAGAAGGTGGGAGTGGGTTCGGTGATGCCCCGCTCTGTGCCGGCCAGCTTGGAGGTGAAGCCGGACAGGAAGTAATACTGGGTCTGCTCCGGGGTCAGGATGGACACGGGGGGCAGCACACCGAAGGCGTCGGCGGACAGGAAGATGACGTTCTTGGCGTCGGGGCCCTTGGACTTGGGACGCACGATCTTCTCAATGTGGTCGATGGGGTAGGACACGCGGGTATTTTCGGTGACGGACTTATCCGCAAAGTCGATTTTGCCGTCCTTGTCAACGGTGACGTTCTCCAACAGGGCGTTGCGCTTGATGGCATTGTAGATGTCAGGCTCGGCGTCCTTGTCCAGATTGATGACCTTGGCGTAGCAGCCGCCCTCGAAGTTGAACACACCTTCGTCGTCCCAGCCGTGCTCGTCATCGCCGATGAGCAGGCGCTTGGGATCGGTGGACAGAGTAGTCTTGCCAGTGCCGGACAGGCCGAAGAACAGGGCGGTATTTTCGCCGTTCATGTCGGTATTGGCGGAGCAGTGCATGGAGGCCATGCCGTTGAGGGGCAGGTAATAGTTCATCATGGAGAACATGCCCTTCTTCATCTCGCCGCCGTACCAGGTGTTCAGGATGACCTGCTCGCGCTCAGTGAGGTTGAAAATGGCGGCAGTCTCAGAGTTCAGACCCAGCTCCTTATAGTTCTCCACCTTGGCCTTAGCGGCGTTATAGGAGATAAAATCAGGCTCAAAGTTCTCCAGCTCCTCAGCGGTGGGGGCGATGAACATGTTTTTAACAAAATGGGCCTGCCAGGCTACCTCCATGATGAAGCGGATGGCCATGCGGGAGTCGTGGTTGGTACCGCAGAACACGTCCATGACATACAGCTTCTTGTTGGACAGCTGCTGGATGGCCAGACGCTTGCACTCGTCCCAGGCCTCCTTGGAGGCGGGCTTGTTGTCGTTCTTGAACTCGTCAGAGGTCCACCACACGGTATCCCTGGAAACATCGTCCATGACGATGAACTTGTCCTTGGGGGAGCGGCCAGTGTAGATGCCAGTCATGACGTTAACGGCGTCCAGCTCAGTCAACTGGCCCACGTCATAGCCCTCCAGCCCGGGCTTCATCTCTTCCTCGAATAAGGTTTCATAGGAGGGATTGTGGAGGATCTCAGTGGTGCCGGTGATGCCATATTTGCTCAGATCAATAGTTGCCATGTTTGTGACCTCTTTTCTGAAATGATCTTCCTGCACAGGGCGGCAGGGAATAGCTTAAAATCGATATAATCATACACGCTGAAAGGAATAAAGTCAATGTTATTGGTGACGACAATTTAGTTATAGGTCTTATTGCTTTTTGGAAAATAAAGGAGCCCTTGCCCGAGCTAAGGCCTGATATCCCGCTGCCTTAGGGCCTTTGACAGGGCTGCGAACTGGGGAATGGACAGCCGTTCTCCCCGGACATCAGCGGGGAGATCGCAGCTTAAGATGGCGCTTAATAGCTGTTCTTTGGAAAAATTAGAACGGAAGGTGCCGCTTAACCCATTTAGCAGGGTTTTTCTCCGCTGGGCAAAGGCGGCCTTTACCACGCGGAAGAAGTGGTCCGGGTCATCCACCTCATCGGGCGGATCCTTGGGAGTGAGACGGAGGACGGAGGAGGTCACCTTGGGTGCGGGGAGGAAACAGTCCGGGGGGACATCAAAAAGCAGTTCCGTCTCGGCGTGATACTGACAATAGACGGAAAAGGCGCCGTAATCTCCACTGCCCGGAGTGGCACAGATGCGCCGAGCCACCTCCCGCTGAATCATGATAGTGATCGAGGAGAAGCAGCCCGCATCCAGAAGGGCGGTGATGGCAGGAGTGGTAATGTTATAGGGCAGGTTGGCACAGGCGATGGGCTCCAGCCCCTGGAATCGCTCCCGGACCAGGGACGGAATGTCCAGCTTCAGGATATCACCGGAGACAATCTCCACATTGTCCCTGTCCCCCAGAGTTTCTGTCAGGATAGGGAGAAGGGAGCGGTCCAACTCCACGGAAACCACCTGGTCGGCCAGCAGGGACAACTCCCGGGTGAGAGGGCCGATGCCTGGACCGATTTCCAGCACCCCTTTACCGGAGCCGGCGCCAGAAGAACAGGCGATATCCCGCGGTACCCACGGCTGGATCAAAAAATTTTGTCCCATGGATTTGGAAAAACGGAAGCCGTGCCGGGCCAGCAGGGCTTTGATCTGGTCGATGTCGCACAGATTCATGATGTGCTCCTTCCTGGATCGATATTCTGAATTCCAATAAAAATATAAAAGGAAAGAGAGCCATAGTCAAGAGGCACAGGGGCTTGGAATAGAGACGTTTTTTGATCTGGAGCTCTATCCGAGAAAAAACGAGAAAAATTTTCGAAAAGGGGTTGACGGAACGAAAAAAACTGGTATAATACAATACGCTGTCGTTGTGACTGTCGACAGCAGGGAATGTAGTAGATTTCCCTTTCAGCTATGGAGTAGTATCGAAGTGGTCATAACGAGCACGACTGGAAATCGTGTAGCCGCTAACACGGCTCGAGGGTTCGAATCCCTCCTACTCCGCCAAGTTAAAAGCTACATTTTAGTCTTGGGAGTAAGACTGAAATGTAGCTTTTTCTATTGTAAAACCTCCGTGATATACTGCTGGTCAGTGGTATCATGGAGGTTTTGCTATGTCTGGCTATGTGATTGAGATTCCACAGGAGAAAGAGAACGGTTCTATCTGGAGTCAGCAATTAAGAGTCGCTGCTTATTGTCGGGTCAGCACCCCTTACGAAGAACAACAGCAAAGTTTGGAAAAGCAAATTGAGTACTTTACACGATACATCAAGAGAAATCCCTTTTGGAGGTTTGTCGCTGTGTATGCGGACAATGCCTCCGGGCTCCACGCGAAGAATCGGCCCGGATACCAAAAGATGCTGAGAGATTGTAGAAAAGGAAAAATCAATTTGATCCTTGTGAAATCTCTGAGCCGCTTCGGAAGAGATGCAAAAGAAACCATGACTACGATCAGGAGATTGAAGCAAATGGGTATTGGAGTGTATATTGAACTGGGCGGGATCCATACACTGACATCTCCGGACAGTGTCGTTGATCTGTATACCACGTTTAATCAAGCAGAGAGCCAGAACAAAAGCGACAATATCAAGTTCGGTTTGCGTCAGCGGATGAAAAGCGGGAAAACTATACTGAACCATTCTCAATTTCTTGGCTATACAAAAGGACCAGACGGTATATTGCGGGTGGTCCCGGAGGAGGCGGAGATCGTACGGAAGATATTTGATCTCTATGTGCAGGGGAACGGTGTACGGAAGATCAAACGCTACCTGGAAGAACACGGGATCAAAACCGTGACAGGGAAGAGGGAGTGGAGCACCTCCACCATCGATCGGATGTTGAGTAACGAGAAGTACATCGGGCAGGTGCTGATGCAGAAAAGCTATACGCCGGATTTCCTGACCGGAAAGCAAGTCAAAAACGATGGGCAGTTGGATATGTACCTGGTAGAGGATGCTCATGAGGCTATCATTGACCAGGAGACTTTTGATCGGGTACAGAAAATGGAAGGCCAAAGGAAACATATAGTCCAAATGGAACAAATACTTTGACAGAGTACCGATTCGGTAGGTCAGCGATTCTCTTTTTACAGAAATGATACGTTTTGGTAAATTATTTTCTCCGAAATGTATTGTAATAGAAAATGTGCCAAATCTGCTTAAAGCAAAAACCGAAAATGGTGACAAGGTTATTGATATAATTGTATCAGAGCTAGAAATGATTGGATATCATGTTGACTATGACATTTTGGAAGCAACTTCATTTGGAGTTCCTCAAATAAGAAAAAGATTGGTGGTAGTAGCCAGCAAATCTAAGTTGAACCAACCATTTCCTTTGCCTACTCACACATGCGAAGGTCAGAATACATCTTTACTAAAAACTCCAACATCTATTTGAAACTGTAAGGAACCACTTGACATCTGACTGGGAAGGCGGCATTAAATTTGGATTAGAGAGAGGATATTTAGTGTAATACAAATCTTACGTCGCTTTTCCGGATGTACGATATATAATTGACAGATAGTAGACGAGGGACGAGAGCTTCCATATTACGCCCTGTCTGCTGATAAAACCAGTCCTGCGCTTGCAGCTTCACGCCACGTAATCACAGCCCTGTTTTCCTGCCGCTTCAAACGCCTTTGCCCTCCCCGGCGGCAACGGCATTTTCACGGCAACGCCGACAGAGCGTATAACACACTACACTTTGCAAGAAGAGTCGTGTGCCAAGGGGCAAGCCCCTTTGGAAACTCCGGACAACAAAACAGGCGGTATGCTGCCCTCGGGAGCATACCGCCGTTTGTTGTTGGCAGCCCGTTTCACGGTCTGTTTTCGCCCTTTGTAAAGTTTGGCGTATCGTATTTATGGAGTATCTGAAAGAGAAGAGCAGCACAATGCTGTATGAGCAATTCGGCGAGTTGAAATACAAGTACCGGAACCGAGAATTTTGGTGCAGAGGATGGTACTATGTGGATACAGTAGGGAAAAATGAGAGCCGAATTGCAGAGTACATGAAGAATCAGCTAAAAGAGGACGGGATGGGAGAGCAACTGAGAATCCCATGTAGCAGCCCGTTTACGGGCGGCAAGTAACAGTCCTCACGCAGATGGCAGACCGTATTACGCGTTGCACGCGTCCGCGAGGAACAGAGGGCTATGCCTGCATAGTGACAACCACCATCGAAGCTGGTGGTTATGTGCATTATGCCTAGGGTAAAAAAGACGTCATCCGCCCGCTCACGTTGCTACTCCTTGCTTTAAATGGGGACAATTTTTATTTCCTGCCCGAAAATCAGCCGGTCTGCTAACCTGTGAGAACGCTGTTTTTTCGATTGATATGGATTGAAAAACAGCGATGGTAATGGTATGATAAAACTGCTGTGAGATAAGGTCCTATCTGCCCTAAAGAGGACAGATGATATATGGGGCTTGGAGCAGCCCATTTGAAATGGAGGAGTTATTTATGAGGATTTATCAGTGCGCCGACTATTCGTCTATGAGCCGCAAGGCGGCCAGTATAATAGCCGCCCAGATCCAGCTAAAGCCGGACTGTGTCCTGGGTCTGGCCACCGGGTCCACGCCGGTCGGTGCCTATGAGCAACTGGTACGGTGGTATCAGGATGGGGAGTTGTCCTTTGCCGAGGTAAAGACGGCCAACCTGGATGAGTATTATGGCCTGGCCCCGGAGCACGACCAGAGCTACCGCTATTTTATGCAGAAAAACCTGTTCGACCATGTGGACATTAAGGCGGAGAATACCCATGTACCCAACGGGCTGGCCGGGGACCCTGAGAAAGAGGGGGCCGGATATGACCATATGATCCGGGCGCTGGGGGGGATTGACCTTCAACTGCTGGGCCTGGGCCATAATGGGCATATTGGCTTTAATGAGCCCGCGGACTGCTATCCCGTGGGGACCCACCTGGTAGACCTCGCCGCCAGTACAATCGAGGCGAATAAGCGATTTTTTGCCAGCGAAGCCGATGTGCCCCGGCAGGCCCTCACCATGGGTATCGGCACCATTATGAACGCCAGGAGCATCCTGCTGGTGGTCAATGGAGCCGCCAAGGCGGATATTGTGCGGGCTGCCTTCCAGGGGCCTGTGGTGCCTCAGGTCCCGGCCTCGGTGCTCCAACTGCATCCTAATGTAGTGCTGGTAGGGGACAGGGGAGCTTTAAGCAAGCTGGACCTGGAGAAGACAGAGCTGAAGTGAGGGACGGGATGTTTCCTTCCCTTATTACTTGTACTGTCTGCCACACCAGTGATAAGAGAGGATGCCAGCGCCTTCAACCTGATATCTAGTCTAACTGGCTCGGACCGCCCTCTGGGCGGCCCGAGCTTTTTCCAGATGAAGAAGTTGGACGAAAAAGCAGAAGCTGGTATAAAAATGTAAAAAAGGATAAAAAACCGCGATATTACTAAACAATACAGACAAAATACACAAGATTGAAGCTGGAAGTCTGGGCAATTTTGCCCTTGCGCCGCTCCTTTGAATTGGTTACAATATGGTAACAAAAGTAACAAGCGGTTGCTTTTGGTTGTCATAATTATGACAAAACCGTATCGAAAGGAGTGAAGACAATGATACGCAAGCTGTTTTCCGTGACGCTGTGCGCCTTTGCCTTGCTCCTCCTGATGGGTGCCAGCTCTGTTCCAGAGCAGACTGTGACCATCGTGGCAGAGGAGGGGAGCGTTCCCACCAATAGTGGTGTAACGCTTGAAACTGATAAGGTAAGTGATGAGGCGGTCCACGGGGCCGCCGGGGCCAGCCTGATCGAGTTGGCCGAGAATACAGATAGTAAGCTCCTGATTGACGGAGTGCCAGCGCCTAGCGACGTGGCCCGGATGCAGAAGGACGGTATCACCTATGTGTCTCTGGCTGGTATGGCTAAGGCTCTAGATGACACGGCTCAGGTCCAGTGGGATAGCGGGACCGGTGTGGCCACTGTGACTACCGCCAATTTGAATGTGACCGCCAAGGTCGGTCAACTGTATATGGTGGCCAATGGCCGTTATCTCTATCTGCCAGAGTCCGCACAGGTGGTGGAGGGCCGGCTCACGGTCCCGCTCTGGGCGGTGGCCGAGGCCTTTGACGCCAAGGTGGGCTGGGACAGTGCTACCGGGACCGTGACTGTTACACGGGGCAGTGGGGCGATCCAGTCCGGCGAAAGCTACTATGATCAGAACGATCTGTTCTGGCTCTCACGCCTGATCTATGCCGAGAGTGGCAACCAGCCTCTGGAGGGCCAGATGGCTGTGGGAAATGTGGTGCTCAACCGAGTGGCCAGTCCTATCTATCCCAACACCATCGAAGGGGTGCTGGCACAGAAAAACCAGTTTTCTACCTATCAATCCGGAAGCCTGGCCAAGCGTACCCCAAATGAATCCAGTGTCATCGCTGCCAAACTGGTGCTGGATGGCGGGGTGGTGGAGGAGACCAGAGGAGCCCTGTATTTTGATTCTAGCGTGGGTAGCTGGGCCTCTCGAAACCGCAACTGCATCGCCGTGATAGGCGGCCACAAATTTTATGACTGAGAAGACGGCCTGCGGGCCGTCTTTTTTATTTGTTCCAAGGAAATGGCGGGCACCATAGGCAGATGCTGAACAGACAAAATTGGGGCTTCCTTTTTTGTATATTCATGTATATAATATAGCTACCTTATTATGGCCACATTACGGCCTGTGGGAGGATACAAAACGATGACGAGAAGCAACGCCCGCGAAATCGCGGTACAGATGATATTTTCTCTGGGATTTGGAAATTTGAGTGCGGATGAGGTCCTCGACACCCAACTGACCCAGGAGAGATTTCAGGAGCTGGCGGAGGATATGCCCCTGTATTCCCAGTTCCCCAATGAGAAGCAGGCCCAGTACATACGGGACCTGGTCCGGGGGGTCTTTGCCCATGGTCCGGAGCTGGACGACTATATCAGCCGCTATGCCGTGGGCTGGTCCTTTTCCCGTATCCCCCGTATGGCGGCAGCTATTATGCGTACCGCTATGTATGAGGTCCTGTATATGGAGGAGATTCCCAACGCCGCTGCCATTAATGAGGCGGTGGAGATTGCCAAGAGCTATGAGTCTCAGGACGTGGTAGCCTTTATCAATGGGATCTTAGGCTCGTTTGTCCGGGCAGAGTTTGCCGACACCCCGCCAAAGCCGGAAAAAGCGGCCAGAGCGGACGACAAGGCGGAGGACTGAAATGGCGGTCCTTGCGCTGGATACCAGCAATTATACCACCTCAGTGGCTGTGTTTGACGGTCAGACTGGCTGCAACAGGAGCAAGCTGCTGGAAGTCAGACCGGGGGAGCTTGGCCTGAGGCAGAGTGACGCCCTGTTCCAACATGTGCGGGAGCTGCCTGGACTGTTTGAGCAGTTGGAGCGGCAGGGCCTGTTAGATGGGATTGCCGCGGTAGGAGCCAGCACCCGCCCTAGAGAGGCGGAGGGCTCCTATATGCCATGCTTTCTGGCTGGGAGTTCTCAGGGGAGGGGTTTAGCCCACACTCTGGGCGTCCCATTTTTTGCCCATTCCCATCAACAGGGGCATCTGGCTGCCGCCGCCTGGTCCGCCGGACGGCTGGATCTGCTGGATGGCCCTTTTCTGGCTTGGCACCTGTCGGGCGGAACTACGGAGCTGCTGCGGGTGGAGCCGCAGGGCTGCTCGGTCAAAGGGGAGATCATCGGCGGTACCACCGATATCTCTGCTGGACAACTGATCGACCGTACTGGTGTGCTGCTGGGCCTGAACTTCCCGGCAGGGAAGGCACTGGACGAATTATACAGACAAACGGATGCCGGTCCGGGCTACCGGGTGAAGCTGGACGGTCTCCACTTCTCCCTGTCCGGAATGGAAAATCAGGTGAAAAAGCTGCTGGAGCGGGGGGAGAAACCGGCCGACATCGCCCGGTTCGCGCTGAATACTGTGTGTGATGTGGTTCACCGGGCCACAGTAGCAGCCCAGGACCAGTATCCCGGACTGCCTGTCCTGTGCTCCGGCGGTGTGGCCTCCAACCGCCATTTGCGCCATGTGCTCACAGAGTTCTGTCAGGCCATCTTTGCCCAGCCCCAGTTTGCCACAGACAACGCTATGGGGACAGCGATCCTTACCTGGCGGGCTTGGAGAGAGGGGGGACAGGTATGACGGGAGAGCGTACCGTCCTGACCCCCAGCCAGGTAGGCGGATATCTGAAAAACCTTATGGACCGGGACCGGCTCCTGTCCTCGCTTCTGGTCCGGGGAGAACTGTCCAACTACAAGATGTATCCTTCGGGACACCACTACTTCACCCTGAAGGACAGTGAGGGCGCCCTGCGCTGTGTTATGTTCCGCGGCGACGCCCAGTCTCTTCGCTTCCGGCCGGAGAACGGGATGCAGGTGGTTGCCGCTGGCCGTATCACCGTATTCCCTCGGGACGGCCAGTACCAGATGTATTGTGTCCGCCTGACGCCTGATGGGGCGGGGGACCTGGCCATGGCCTTTGAACAGTTAAAGGAGCGCCTGCTGCGGGAGGGGCTGTTTGACCAGGAGCATAAGAGGCCAATCCCCAAATTTCCAAAGGTCATCGCGCTGGTGACTTCGCCAGCCGGGGCGGCGGTCCGGGATATGCTCCGAATCCTGGGTACCCGCTGGCCTATGGCCCAGGTGAAGGTACTGCCGGTCCGTGTCCAGGGCGAGGGCGCGGCCGAGGAGATCGCCGCCGCCATCCAGTGGGCCAACTGGAAGCGGGTGGCGGACCTGATTATCACGGGCCGAGGCGGCGGCTCTATGGAGGACTTGTGGGCCTTCAATGAGGAGATCGTGGCCCGGACTATCTATCAGTCGGAGATCCCGGTGATTTCTGCCGTGGGACATGAGCCGGATGTGACCATTGCCGACTTCGTGGCCGATTTGAGAGCCGCCACCCCTTCCAACGCCGCTGAATTGGCGGTACCCGATCAAAATGAGATCTATTCCACCCTGATGGGAGGGAAAGAGCGGCTGGAGGGAGGACTGCTCCACCGCCTAGCCCGATACCGGCAGCGGCTGGACCGCCTGGCTCAGAGCAGGACTATGACCGACCCCGCCTCCTATTTCCGGGACAAGCGGCTGCTGCTGGACTACCAGAGCAGCCGTCTGATTCACGGACTGGAGAGGAATGTTTCCGGACAGAGGGAGCGTGCGGCCAGGTTGGCGGCCTCTCTGGACGCAATGAGTCCTCTGAAGGTTTTGGGGCGTGGATACGCCATCGCGCAAAGAGAGGATGGCCATGTGCTGACCTCGGCGCAAGGAGCCGCTCCGGGTGACAGGCTCTCCCTGCGTCTGTCGGACGGCAGCTTGGAATGCCGTGTAGAAGAAAGGATAGGTGTGCCCGATGGCAGGAAATAAGAAATTGGATTTTGAGGCTTCTATGGCTCGGCTGGAGGAGATTGTAGCCCTCCTTGAGCGGGGAGAGGCTCCGCTGGAGCAGGCGATGGCCCTCTTTGAAGAGGGAGCTAAACTGCTGCGGGAGTGTACTGCCCAGTTGGACAAGGCGGAGCAGAAGGTGAGCCTGCTGATTGCGGGTGAGGACGGACAGCCACAGGAGCGGCCTTTCGCACGGGAGGAGTAAGGGAAAATGAACTACCAGCAGCAGATGGACCGGGCCTATGCCCTAACAGAAGAATACCTTGCCTCCTGCTTCCAGGGGGAGGGGTTGGAAAAGGCCATGCGATATAGCCTCATGGCCGGAGGAAAGCGGATCCGCCCTATCCTGACCATGCTGTTCTGTCAGGCAGCCGGCGGTGAGCTGGAGGAGGGATTGGAGTTTGGTTGCGGGGTAGAGATGCTCCATACCTATTCCCTCATCCACGATGACCTGCCCTGTATGGACAACGATGACCTGCGGCGGGGGAAGCCCACCTGCCATAAGGTATTTGGCGAGTGTGTAGCCACCTTGGCCGGGGATGCCCTTCAGGCGGCTGCCTTCCGTACTGTGCTGTTTGCGAAGGGGCCCTGGTCAGGTGAGGGAGCGGCAGCTCCTGCCCTGGCCGCCGGTGTGCTGGCCGAGGCGGCAGGCGTGCAGGGGATGTGCGGCGGCCAGTACTGGGATACCATTGGGGATGGACAGCCCCACAGTTTGGAGGACTTGACGGCCATCCATGACAAAAAGACCGGCGCCCTGCTGCGGGCCGCCTGTGTCATGGGGGTTCTGGCCTGCTCCGGCCATAGAGAGGTAGATGACAGCTGTATTGACGCGGCCAGGGAGTATGCCACCCATCTGGGGCTGGCCTTCCAGATCCGGGACGATGTGCTGGATGCCACCTCCACCACAGAGGAGCTGGGTAAGCCGGTGGGATCGGACAGCGCCAACGGCAAGACCACCTATGTGACACTGCTGGGGGTGGAGGGCTGCCGGGAGCAGGTGGTAGAGCATACCCGCTTGGCGAAAGAGGCTTTGGAGCGGGGCGGATGGCGCGGCAGCATCGGCTGTCTGTGCTGGTTGGCGGATCATCTGGCCCAGAGAAGCAACTAAGGGCGATTTAAGAGCAGGGGGGACAGGCATGGAGCATTATCAGGGCTTCCTCACTGGGAATTTGATGTTGGATCTGGCCATTACAGCTTGGTTCGCTGCCCAGATGATCAAGGTGTTGACCGATCTGGCTATCCGGCGTAAATCCAGCCTGAGCGCGCTTATTAGCAGCGGTGGGATGCCAAGCTCCCATTCGGCCTTTGTGTGCGCGCTGGCGGTGTCTATGGGCATCGCCTACGGCTGGCATAGTCCATTGTTCGCTCTGGCCGCTGGCCTGGCGGCAGTGGTGATGTATGACGCTTTCAATGTGCGCTGGTCCACTGGCGAGCAGGCCAAGGCACTCAACCAGCTGCTCGGCAGCCTGGAGGACCTCCCTCCTGACCTGAAGGGCCGCCGGCTGAAGGAGGCACTGGGGCACACGCCGTTCCAGGTGTTGATGGGTGCCCTGCTGGGTATCTCGGTGGGGCTTCTGACCCTGCTTTGGAAATAAGCGCCGCCCCGGTCTACAAGATCCGGGACGCGGGAGCGAAGGAGTCGCATAGGATTGAACAGAGAACAAAACGGTCCGCACAGACCGCTGTTGGCGGATCTGACAGACAGGGAGGGAGAGGCCCTCTGTGCTCAACTGCGCCAGGAATTGGTGGAGGAGGTATCCAAGACAGGAGGGCATCTGGCCTCCAACCTGGGTGCGGTGGAGCTGACAGTGGCCATCCATCGGGTATTTGATACCGCCCGGGACCGGCTGGTATTCGACGTGGGGCACCAGTGCTATCCTCACAAGATGATTACCGGCCGGAGGGAGGCGATGTCCACTCTGCGCCAGTACGGCGGTATTGCTGGCTTTCCAAAGCCGGGGGAGAGCGGCCACGACGCCTTTATCGCCGGCCATGCCTCCAACTCGGTGGCGGTGGCACTGGGTATGGCTCGGGCCAGAACAGCGATGAAGGAGGACTATAAGGTACTGGCTCTGATCGGTGACGGGGCCCTGACAGGCGGATTGGCCTACGAGGGGCTGTCCAACGCTGGGGAGTGCGGCCAGCAGCTGCTGGTCATCCTCAACGACAATGGGATGTCCATTACCGCCAACGTAGGCGGGGTGGCGGAGCATCTGGCTCAACAGCGGTTAAAGCCCCAGTACCTGACCTTTAAGAAACACTACCGCCGCATCATGGGGAAGACCTGGGTGGGGCAGCGGATATACCAATTTACCCACCGGGTCAAGAAGGCGCTGAAGCAGAGCCTTCTGCCGTGCAGTATGTTTGAGAATATGGGATTTACCTATCTTGGTCCGGTAGACGGGCATGACCTGCCAAAGCTGACCAGGATTCTTCAATATGCCAGGGAACTGAATGAGCCGGTCCTGCTCCATGTGAGGACCGTCAAGGGAAAGGGGTATCTGCCCGCTGAGGAGAATCCGGACGCCTTCCATGGAGTTGGGCCCTTTGATCCCATGACCGGCCTGATGAAAAAGGTGGGCGGCGACAATTTCTCTGCTGTGTTCGGCAGAAAACTCACTCAAATGGGACGGGAGCACCCGGAGATATGCGGCCTGACAGCCGCTATGATGGGGGGCACCGGCCTGGGGGAATTTGCCAGGGCCTTCCCGGACCGGTTCTTTGACGTTGGGATCGCCGAAGGCTGCGCCGTTTCCATGGCAGCCGGAATGGCCAAGGAGGGTGCGATACCCGTGTTTGGAGTGTACTCCACCTTTCTCCAGCGGTCCTACGATATGCTGATCCACGATGTGGCCATTGACCACCTCCATGTGGTGCTGGGCGTGGATCGGGCCGGACTGGTGGGAGAGGACGGGGAGACCCACCATGGCGTCTTTGATGTGGCCTATCTGGATAGCGTCCCGGGGATGACAGTCTTTGCGCCCTCCAGCTTCCAGGAGCTGGAGGAGATGCTGGAGCGGGCCGTGCTGGAAATCAAGGGGCCGGTAGCTGTCCGTTATCCACGTGGCGGCGAGGGGATGTATACGGGCAGTTCAGGCAGCGGGCCTGCTGTACTGCTAAGGGAGGGGAGAGATCTTACCCTGGCGGGCTACGGCATCCAGATTAACGATCTGCTGGAGGCGGCTGACCTTCTGTCCAAAGAGGGAATCGAGGCCCAGGTGGTCAAGCTGAACCAGATTACCCCTCTCCCGACTGAGCTTGTAGCCGACTGCGTCCGTCAGACTGGAGCCCTGCTGGTAGCCGAGGACTGCGTGGCCAGTGGCAGCGTGGGACAGCGTTTGGCCGCGGCGCTGGAGGAGAAGCAGATCCCGGCCAGGATATATCGGATCGACTGCGGACAGGAATTTGTGCCCCACGGGGCAGTCCGGCTGCTGAAGTGGGATCTGAATTTGGACGGGCCTGGAATTGCCCGACGGGCCATGGAGGTGCTGGGCTGTGTCAAATAAAAAGCGACTGGATGTAGCCATGACAGAGCAGGGGTTAGCGGAGAGCCGTCAGAAGGCCCAGGCGGTCATCATGGCCGGACAGGTCTATGTAGATGGACAGAAGGTGGACAAGGCTGGAGCGCCTGTGGGTGAGAGTGCCCGCATCGAGGTCCGGGGCAAGACGATGCCCTATGTGAGCCGGGGCGGTCTGAAGCTGGAAAAGGCCATGGCCTGCTGGCCGATTTGTCTGGAGGGGGCAGTCTGTGCTGATATCGGCGCTTCCACAGGAGGATTTACCGATTGTATGCTCCAAAACGGGGCGGCTAAGGTATTCGCGGTGGATGTGGGCTATAACCAGCTGGACTGGCGGCTCAGGACTCATCCAAAGGTCGTCTGCATGGAGCGCACCAATGCCCGATACCTGACAGTGGAGCAGATCCCTCAGCCTTTGGATTTTTTCTCAGTCGATGTGTCTTTTATTTCCCTGAATCTGATTCTGCCCGCTCTACGGCCCCTGATGGCTCCAGGCGGAGAGGGCGTCTGCCTGGTGAAGCCCCAGTTTGAGGCAGGGAAGGACAAGGTTGGGAAGAAAGGCGTGGTTCGGGACCCGGAGGTCCATCTGGAGGTATTGAGCCAGTTTTTGATTCACGCGGAAAATGCGGATTTCACTGTAAAGGACATTACCTTTTCGCCTATAAAGGGTCCGGAGGGAAACATCGAGTACCTGGGTCATCTGCGTGCCGGGGCCGGCGTGCCCTATGGGGGGGACCTGTGGGAGCTGGTCCAGCGATCTCACAACGTGTGGAAGGAGGGGCGGGAATGAAAGTTATCCTCAGCTCAAATCCATACCGGGACCGGGGTCTGAAGGCCGCGCTGGAGGCACAGCGCATTTTGGAACGATCTGGTGCCCAGACGGCGCTCTGCCTGCCCTTCGTCCCGAAGAAGGGGGACCGGGTCGATGTGCCGCGCCAGTTGACACTGTCCTCTCTGGAGCGGGAGCTGCCCAGTGCGGATCTTCTGATCTGCTTCGGAGGAGACGGTACCATCCTCCATGCGGCCAGGGACGCCACGCTTCACGATGTGCCGATTCTGGGGGTCAATATGGGCAGCGTGGGCTTTATGGCGGAACTGGAGCGGTCCGAGCTCCCTCTGCTGGCTCCGCTGGCCCAGGGAAACTTTTCTATCGAGGAGCGGATGATGCTGGATGTCCAGGTAGTGCGGGGGGGAAAAATTATCAGCCAGGACTTGGCGCTGAACGACGCTGTGGTGTTCAAGGGCTCCATGGCGCGGGTGGCGGAGGTGGAGGTGTGGGCCGACCAGGTCCAGGTGAGCAGCATCATGGGGGACGGCGTCATCGTGGCCACCCCAACGGGGTCTACGGCTTACTCCATGTCCGCCGGAGGCCCCATTGTAGAACCTACCTCTCGAAGCATCATCATCACTCCGGTGTGTGCCCACCAACTGGCTGCCCGTGCGATGGTACTCTCTCCGGAACGGACGGTGAGCGTTACCCTGCCCCGGGGAACCCGCAAGCATTTGTACCTGTCAGTGGATGGAGGCAAAGCAATCCGACTATCAGGCAGCGACAGAGTGGAAGTCCGGCGGTCTACCCACTGCACCAAGCTGGTCCAACTGGCTGGCCGGAGCTTTTATCAGGTCATTAACCAGAAGCTGGGAGGATTCACAAAGTGAAAAATTTGCGTCAGGCTGAAATATTAAATATCGTACAGTCGGTGGATATAGAGACACAGGAGCAGATGCTGGAGGAGCTGAAGTCCCGAGGCATCTCGGCCACCCAGGCCACGATCTCCAGGGACATCAAGGAACTTCGGCTGGTCAAGGTTTTGACCGGAAAAGGTGCGTACCGCTACGCCCCTAGCGAGCGGAAGGGCGCTGTTACTTCTGACACCAGGCTGCGCAATATTTTCAAAGAAGGGGTCATCTCGGTGGATGTGGCCCAGAATATCGTAGTGGTCAAGACGATGCCGGGACTGGCCTCAGCTGCCTGTTCCGCTCTGGACAATATGGAGATTCCTGGAATCGTCGGCAGTCTGGCAGGGGATGACACAGGCATTTTGATCATGCGCGACAGTGCTGCCGCCCAGTCCTTTAACAGCGAGGTTCACAAGCTGCTGAAGTAATTTGATTTGTGGACAGAAAGGGGGTATACCATGCTTTCTCTGCTCCATATTGAGAATATCGCTATCATTGAGTCGGCGGATATCCGATTTGATGGCGGCTTCAATGTGCTTACCGGCGAGACCGGCGCGGGAAAATCCATCGTCATCGACGCAATTGGCGCTGTTCTGGGAGAGCGGACCAGCCGCGAACTCATCCGCACCGGGGCCAGGTCGGCGCTGGTCACAGCCGTTTTTACTGGCCTCCCCAAGCTCAGATGGCTGGAGGATAACGGCTTTCCACCACAGGGGGAGGAACTGCTGCTCCAACGGGAGATTCAGGGGGACGGCCGGAATGTATGCCGGGTAGACGGACGGCCTTTGACCGTAGCCCAGCTCCGGGAGCTGGGGCGGCAGCTGCTGAATATTCATGGGCAGCACGACGGGCAGCAGCTTCTGGACCCGGATAGCCACCTGGACTATTTGGACTGCTTCGGCAGGACCGGGGACCTTTTGGAAGACTATCAGAGTAGCTATCAGGCCATGAGTGAGAAAAGGCGGCAGATCGCTTCGCTGGAGATGGACGAGGCGGAGCGGAGCCGGAGGGTGGACACGCTGACTTATCAGATTCAGGAGCTGGAGCGGGCCGGGCTGAAGCCGGGTGAGGATGAGGAGCTGGACGCTCGAAAGACCTTGATGCGCAGTGCCGGCAAGCTGATGGATGCGCTCCAGGCGGCAGAATATGCGCTGGGGGGCGATGAGGATAGCCAAGGGGCCTGTGCCCTAATTGCTGACGCCGAGGGGGAGCTGCGGGGCGTGGCCCGTCTCAGCCCACAGATTGGGGCGTTGGCGGACCAGGTGTCCACCCTGCGGGCCGCGGCGGAGGACGCCTTGGAGAGCCTGCGGGACCAGGGCAGGGAGCTTGACTTTTCTCCGGAGGAGCTGGACCGACTGGAGAGTCGGCTGGACATCCTTTACCGGCTGAAAAAGAAATATGGCTCCACAGTGGCTGATATGTTGGACTATTTGGAGCGGAGCCGCCAGGAGCTGGACCAGATCCAAGATGCGGACGACACCATTGCACGACTCCAGAAGGAGCTGTCCCAGGTCCGGGCACAGGCCAGGGAGAAGGGAGAGCGCCTGTCCCATGCCAGAAAAGAGGCGGCCCTGTCCCTGCAGCAGCGGGTGCAGGAGGAGCTGCGCCAGCTGGATATGCCGAAAGTGCAGTTCCAGGCTCAATTTCTGGGGCAGCAGGAGGAGGACGGGATGGGACCCACAGGGCTGGACCAGGTTCAGTTCCTGATGTCCGCCAACGCGGGAGAGGCGCTGAAGCCGATTCAGAAGGTGGCCTCTGGTGGTGAACTGGCCCGTATCATGCTGGCACTGAAAAACGTGTTGGCGGAGGATGACGGAGTGGGCAGTCTGGTCTTTGACGAGGTGGACACCGGAGTTTCCGGGCGGGCGGCCCAAAAGGTAGCGGAAAAGATGGCCCAGGTAGCCAGACGAAAGCAGGTGCTGTGCGTCACCCACTTGCCCCAGATTGCGGCAATGGCAGACACCCATTTCTCTGTCCAAAAGGGTGAGCAGGATGGCCGGACGTATACCCATGTGGAACGATTGGACCGGGCGGGAAGAGGAGAGGAGCTGGCCCGTCTGATCGGGGGATCTTCGGTGACAGACCTGCTGCGCCAGAGTGCGGAGCAACTGCTTGCTGAGGGAGAAAAGTACCGGAATGTCCTCCGAGAAGCCCTGTAAAGGAGCGCGGGATTTGAAGTGGACTCCCACAAGTTTTAGCAGGTAAATAGGAGGATATTATAGATATGAGTGAGAGAAAAGTCGCAGTTGAGCCCGCGGACCTGGCGCGGCAGTGGCCTCTGCCCGCAAAGGAGCAGGTCCACCAGGAGCTAAAGAGGGCCTTAGAAGGGTGCCGGCGGAAGATGGTGGTGCTGGACGACGATCCCACCGGCGTCCAGACGGTTCACGGCCTGTATGTCTATACAGACTGGGAGCGGGAAACACTGCTCCAGGGCCTGCGGTCGGAACAGCCCATGTTCTTTGTTCTGACCAACTCCAGGGGCTTTACCGCGGAAGAAACAGAGCGCGCCCACCAGGAGATCGGGAAGAATCTGGCCTGGGCGGCCAGAGAGGCGGGGCAGCCCTTTGTCCTAATCAGCCGGGGAGACTCCACGCTGCGGGGCCATTATCCCTTGGAAACGGAGACATTGCGGCAGACCCTGGAGAGAGAGCTGGAGACCTGTTATGACGGCGAGATCATCATGCCCTATTTCCAGGAAGGGGGCCGGCTCACCATTGGAGATGTCCACTATGTGAAGATGGGAGAACAACTGGTGCCCGCCGGCATGACGGAATTTGCCAAGGATACCACCTTTGCCTACACCTCCTCCGACCTGAAAGACTGGTGCCAGGAGAGAACCGGGGGCAGATACCGGGCGGAGGAGATGGTATCCATCTCCCTGGAGGAGCTCCGGGACCTGGATTATCCGGGTATCACCAGGAAGCTGATGGGCGTGTCCGGGTTTCAGAAGGTGGTGGTCAACGCCGCGGATGACCTGGACGTAGAGGTTTTTGTCACCGCTCTGATGGCGGCCTTGAATCAGGGAAAGCAGTTTCTTTACCGCTGTGCCGCCGGACTGGTCCGGGTAATGGGCGGTGTAGAACATCGTCCACTCCTGGGCCGGGCGGAGCTGCGTGACCGGGATAACCCGAATGGAGGCCTGGTGGTGGTGGGCTCCCATGTGAAAAAGACGAGCCAGCAGCTGGAATGCCTTCTGGATGGTGTGGATGGCCTGGAGGAGATCTGTTTCCAGGCGGAGAGTGCCCTCCAGCCGGGTGGTCTGGAGGAGGAGCGGGCGAGAGTGTCGGCCAGGGCCCAGCAGGTGATACGGGCAGGACGGACCGCTGTAGTCTATACCAGCCGCCAGGTCCTCCGGGTCAGTCAAGAGAGCGCCGACGCCAATTTGGAGCTGAGTGTGCGTATCTCGCGGGCCCTTACTGGGGTAGTGTCCGATTTGAGAGAAAGGCCGTCCTTTATCGTGGCCAAGGGGGGCATCACCTCCAGCGATGTGGGTATCCAGGCACTGGGCGTCAAAAAGGCGTTGGTGCTGGGGCAGGCCGCCCCTGGAGTTCCGGTTTGGAAGACTGGAGAGGAGAGCAGATTCCCCGGTATGTCCTATATTATTTTCCCAGGAAATGTAGGAGAGGTGACAACACTGCGGGATATCGTCCACGAACTGGTCTAAAAGACGCAGGTGCCCAGTCGGGCCGCTGAAATAGGCGGCCCGATTTCTTTTTGAATTAAAAAAGGAATTTATGGGGACAAGACATATTTTCTCTTCCGTTTTTGAAACAAATCTGTTATACTATTTAAGACAGCCCGCAGGGAGAGTGTGGGTGCTGGCTCTTTGGAAAACGAACTGGGGATGAGAGGGAGAGAAGACCGTTTGGTATTTGTGCTGCTGTTCCTGTTTTGGCTGCTGCTGAACGGAAAGGTGACCGTTGAGATCATATTGGTTGGTGCGGCAGTTTCTGCGGCGCTGACTTGTTTTGCCCATCGGGTGCTCCATATTTCGCCTCAGGGAGAACTGCGCGTTCTGCGCAGACTCCCTGAGGTATTTTGTTATCTGATGTGGCTGATGGGCCAGATTTTGCTGTCCAACATCCAGGTCATCGGCCGTATCCTGACCCCTGGGAAGAAACAAGCTCCGGCAAAATTGATCTGGTTTCAGCCTGGGACAAAGGGTGACCTGGCCAAGTTGGCCCTGGCGAATTCTATCACCTTAACGCCCGGGACAGTGACGGTGTCCATGGGGCCGGATATGCTGTGTGTCTACGCCCTGGACCCTGAGTTTGGAGCAGGACTAAAGGAATCTGCCTTTGCGGAGAAACTGAAAAAGCTGGAGGAGGAGCGCCATGGCTGAGTGTACGCCGATGCTGCGGGCAGTTCTGACTGCTGTACTGTGCCTGCTGGCGCTGGGTATTCTGCTATGCCTGATTCGGGCTATCCGCGGGCCCAGGTATACGGACCGGGTGATAGCCCTCAATGAGATATGCACGTTGGTCATCTTTGTGATCTGTATTTTGTCCTATCTGCTGGGAAAGGCATACTTGGTGGATGTGGCTATCCTCTACGGACTACTTAATCTGCTGGCGGTGGCTGTTTTAAGCCGCGTTACCGTGGAACGCCACCGAAACCGGAAGGAGGGAAAGAAATGACTATCCGTACCATAGCTGCCCTGGGGCTGATTCTTCTGGGAACCCTGGTGATAGCCATCTCCATTCTGGGGCTGTTCCGCTTCCGGGATGCCTTGGAGCGTATCCACGCGGGAGCGGTGACCGACACCCTGGGTGTGCTGCTAATCCTGGGGGGACTGATCCTTCTGTGTGGCTGGAACGGGCATGGGATTAAGCTGGCTGCAACGCTGGTGGTCCTCTGGGCCACCAATCCCATTTCTTCCCACCTGATTGCCAGAATGGAACTGATTACCGGCCGGGATATCGAACCAGATCAGCTGACCGGAGAGGGGGAGCGGGAATTGTGATCGTACTGGAGATCATTCTGCTGCTGTTCTTGGTGTTCTGCGCCGTGGCCGCAGTGATGACCAAGAGACTTATGGCCTCGGTCATCATCTTTATGTCCTATTCCTCGGTCATGGCCATCCTGTGGTTTCTGCTGGAATCCCCCGACCTGGCCATTACAGAGGCCGCTGTGGGGGCGGGTGTCACAAGTCTGCTGTTCTTCCTGGCCCTGAGAAGGGTGAATGCCCTGAAAGGGGTGGACAAGGATGAGGAGTGACCATACTGAAGAAAGCCGCTTTGAGCGGTTTCTCCACTGGGCAGAGGGGGAAGAAGCGGATCAGGGGTCGGAGGAGGCCGAGGACCCGGAGCGGGCAGAGTTCGTGGAGTATCTAGAATATATTGACTCCCACGAGCCCATGGATTTCGGTGCCTACCGGCTGATGCGGATGCGGGAGCGAGCGGCAAAAGGGATCCCTCAGCCTGCGGTACCAGGCCATCATGCCGTCGTGGAACAGAGAGCGGTCAGAGCGGGTGGTCGAAAGAGGGGGTACCGGCCAGGCACACTGAAAAAGTTGGTGCGTGTCTACCGTATTCTGTCCGTATGTGTGACCATGGTGCTGATGCTTACCCTGTTGCTGGTAGCTCTTTCCATGCCGCGGTTTGGGGACCCGGAAGCCCCGGCGATCAACGAGGTATCTCAGCGATATCTGGAAAAAGGCGTGGAAGAAACAGGCGCGGTCAATGCCGTAGCCGGAATGATACTGGATTACCGGGCATTTGACACTTTTGGTGAGTCTACGGTCCTCTTTGCGGCTGCTATGAGTGTGGTCCTGCTGCTGCGTAAGACTGGGAAGGAGGACGGCCAGACTGCGCCTTGTGATTCGGTACTGGCTCAGATGGGGCGGCTCATCCTGCCGGCGGTGATGATGTTTGGCGTCTATGTGGTCCTCAATGGCCACCTAAGTCCCGGCGGAGGCTTTTCCGGAGGGACTGTGCTTGGGTGCGGATTGATCCTCTGCTCCATGATCCTGGGGAGTGAAGAGATGGAACGCCTGCTCCCGCCCAGACGCATCACGGCGGTGACGGTTACCTGCCTGTTAGCCTATGGCCTGATGAAAGGATATTCCTTCTTTACCGGGGCCAATCACTTGGGGTGGGAGGTGCCCAAGGGGACGCCGGGCGCCATTTTCAGCGCCGGATTCATCCTGCCCCTGAATATCTGTGTAGGCATCATCGTGGCCTGTACGATGTACACCTTTTTTACCCTGTTTTCACAAAAGGAGGGGTAAGCCTTGGCGGAATTGATTTTACAGCAGCGGTTTTACATAGCGGCGATCCTCTTATTTGCCATAGGGATCACCACGCTATTTCTCCATCCCAATTTAATCAAAAAGATTATCGGACTCAATCTTATGGATACCTCAGTATTCCTTTTCTTGGCGGCCATGGGCTATGTGGAGGGAGGAAGCGCCCCCATTTTGGAGGAGGGGATGGAGCGGGCTGTACGGATCAATCCGGTACCGGGAGGGTTGGTGCTGACTGGTATCGTGGTGGCGGTGAGTACGACGGCACTGTTTCTGGCCCTGACCTGTCGGCTGTACAAGAGGTATCACAGCCTGAATCTGGATGTCATTCTGATGCGTTCCAAAGAAGAACATCATAATTAGGGAGATATAAATCAGAGACAGAATGGAGGTGAAGCTTTTGCCCTTTACATATAACGTTCCTTTCTTCAGCATTTTTCTAGCCCTGCTCAGTGCGGTGTCAGTTCCGTTCCTGAAAAATGGAGAGCAGGCACTTCGGATGATCCGGGTGGTCCAGGCCGTGGTGGCAGCCCTGTCGGCGGCTCTGCTGGCCCACCTGTGGAGTGGGGACAGCTTCACCTTTATGATGGGACATTTTCCGGCCCCTTGGGGAAACGAACTGCGGGCTGGTCCTCTGGAGGCATTGCTGGCCCTGGCCTTCAGCTTGGTGATGTTTCTCTCTCTTACTGGTGGCGCAGAGGACATCCGCCGGGACATTCGGGAGGAGCGCCAGGGGCAGTATTGCCTGTTGATGCAACTTCTCTATGCGGCTCTGCTGGCCATGGTTTATACCAATGACCTCTTCACCGCCTATGTCTTTGTGGAGATCGCAGCGGTCACCGCCTGTATCGCTGTGGTAGCGAAGGAGAGCGGCCGCTCTGTGGTGGCGGCCATCCGGTATCTGGTGTTCAGCTGCCTGGGTTCCGGCTTGATCCTGCTGGGCATTTCCATGCTGTATAGCGTCACCGGACATCTGCTGATGGAGGACTTGGGGCGGGCGGTAGCACAGTTGGCCCAAACCGGCAGATATGCGATTCCACTGACAGCTTCGGCACTGCTGATGACTCTGGGGCTGGCGATTAAAAGTGCTCAGTTTCCCTTTCACGCCTGGCTGCCCGACGCGCACGCCAGTGCGACGACCGCCTCCAGCGCCATTTTGTCTGGACTGGTGCTGAAGGGTTACATTGTATTGATTATAAAGCTGATCCTGCGAGTGTTTGGCAGCAGTGTACTGATTGAAATGTACCTCCATGACCTGCTTTTCCTTTTGGGCGTAGCTGGTATGCTGTTCGCTTCTGTGGCTGCTTTGCGGCAGGAGGAGGTAAAGAGAATGATCGCCTACTCCTCCTCGGCCCAGATATCCTATATCTTTCTTGCCCTGGGGCTGGGCAGCCGGGCGGGGACCGCCGCGGCCTGCTTCCAACTGCTGACCCACGCCTTTACAAAGCCCATGATATTTGTGGGTGCCGGGGCCCTGATACGGGCCGGGGAGGGAGGACACTACTGGAGTGACCTGCGGGGTATGGCCTGGCGGGCTCCAGTGGCCGGCATCGGGTTTACCGTGGGCGGCCTGTCTCTGTGCGGCCTACCGCTGCTGGCCGGCTTCTCATCCAAATATAGTCTGGCTGTGGCGGCACTGGCGGGAGAGTGGCAGACGATGCCGACTCTGTTCAGCCTGGCTGTCAGCTCCGTCCTCAACGCCATGTATTATATCCCCGCTATTTTGGTCATCTGGGGCAGGAGGGACGGGGAAAGAGGTACTTTCCTGTCCGCAAAAGAGGCATCGGCCCACCGCTGGGCTACCCTCTGCTTCGTGGCGTTCAACCTGGTGCTGGGCGTGGGGGTAGGACCGATCCTTGCTCTGATCCATACAGGACTCGCGCTGTTTTGATTGACCATTTGAAGAGAAAGAAGGTGACAGGATGGAAATGCTGTATGGAAACTGGCTGGTGCTGCCTGTGCTGTTTCCCATATTCGGCGGCCTGATGGCGGCCCGCATCCATACCCTTGGGGCGCGACGTACCGTCGTTTCCACCATCCTGATCCTTCAGATCCTTCTGGTCTTGCCTGCGGCCATTTATGATACACCACCCTATACCATGCTGCATTTAGCCCCAGGGCTCCGCATCGTCCTGCAGGGGGACGCTCTGGGGCGTTTTTTTGCCGCCTTGATCTGTATCATCTGGTTCGCAGTGGCCTTTTTCGCCTATGAGTATATGAATCATGAGGGCCACCGGGAGCGGTTTTTTGGATTTTACCTCATGACGCTGGGCGCTCTGATGGGCATTTGCTTTGCGGGCAACTTAGTCACGCTCTACCTGTTTTATGAGCTGATGACGTTGTGTTCCGTCCCTCTGGTCCTGCACATCGGCACCAAGAAGGCATTTGAGGCCGCCTATCGCTACTTGGCCTTTTCTGTGGCCGGGGCAGGGCTTGGGCTGCTGGGACTTTTCGTGCTCCAGGGTTACTGTACCACAGACCTGTTTACACCAGGCGGCGTGTTGAACAGCTCCTTAGCCACTGGGGACCGCCAGTGGCTCCTGTGCGTATTCCTGGTCATGGCAGTGGGGTTTGGCTGTAAGGCGGGAATGTTCCCGCTCCACGCATGGCTGCCCATCGCCCACCCGGTAGCACCTGCCCCCGCCTCCGCGGTCCTGTCCGGCCTTATCACTAAGATGGGCGTCTTTGCCATAATCCGGGTGGTTTACTATCTATATGGATGGGATTTTCTCAGCGGAACTTGGGTGCAGAGAACGGTGCTGATCCTGTCTCTGGTCACGGTGCTCATGGGCTCCACCCTGGCCCTGCGGGAGGACACACTGAAAAAAAGGCTGGCCTACTCAACGGTCAGCCAAGTGTCCTATGTGATTTTCGGCCTGATGCTGCTGACCCCTGCCGCATTGGAAGGCGCGCTCTTCCAGGTGGTGTTCCACGCCATTGGAAAGAATGCCCTGTTCATGGCCACAGGCGCCATCATCTATAAAACACACCTGACCCAGGTTTCTCAGATGCGCGGTGTGGGCACGGTGTATGGCATCACTATGTGGTGCTTTGCGCTGGCCTCTCTCTCCCTGATCGGGATTCCGCCCACAGGGGGCTTCGTGGCCAAGTGGATGCTGGCCCGTGGGGCGCTGGAGGCCGGTCTGGGGCCGGTGTCCTATGTGGGCATCGGGGTTCTGATGCTCTCCGCTCTGCTTACCGCCTGCTATCTGCTTCCCATCATTACCTCGGCCTTTTTCCCCGGCAAGGGCTTTGACCGGAGCCAGATCGTCAAACAGCAGGATACCTGGCTCATGTGGATCACCCTCTGCTTCCTCACCGCGTCTGTGGTGATTTTAGGGATGTATCCCGGCCTTCTCTCTCCCGCGGTGGAGGATATCCTGGCTCCGCTTTTTGGTTGAGCCTTCAGACCTTGTGAGGAAAGGGGGTGTTTCCTTATGTGGATCATGCTAGCAGTGTTGTTTCCTATCCTGAGCGGCGGGATGCTGCCCATTTGGAAGCCAAGGGGCCGGCGGGGACGGCAGCACTATGTGTTGTTCGTATCCTGCATGACCGCCGTCCTGTCCCTGACTGCCATCTCGGAGATGAAGGGGGCGGAGGCCGTGGTCCTGGTCCATCTGGGGGAGCGGCTGTCTGTTGCGTTCCAGGTGGACGGACTGGGCTGTGTCTTTGGCACAATGGTGTCTCTGCTGTGGCCGCTGGCTTGCCTGTATGCCCTGGAATATATGAGCAGGGAGGGGGGAGAGGACCGTTTTTTTTCCTTCTATCTGGCTGCCTTTGGAGTGACGTTGGGCGTCGCCTTCTCGGCAAATATCCTGACCATGTATTTCTTTTATGAGCTGCTCACCCTGGTTACCCTTCCCCTGGTCATGCACGGTATGGACGGCAAGGCGCGGTACGCCGGACGAGTCTATCTGGTGTATTCCATGAGCGGTGCCGCCCTGGGCTTTATCGCCATGGTCTTTCTCCTCCAATACGGCAGCGGGATGTTCCGCCTGGGAGGCACTCTAATCTCAGAGGGGACCAGCCTCGACACCCTGCTGGTGGCCTATGTGCTGGGCTTTTTTGGATTTGGGGTGAAGGCGGCGGTATTCCCAGGACACAAGTGGCTCCTGCGGGCCTCAGTGGCCCCCACACCGGTGACCGCCCTCCTCCATGCGGTAGCTGTGGTCAAGGCGGGGGTGTTCGCGGTAGTCCGGCTGACCTGGTATGGCTTTGGCCCGGATATCCTGCGGGGTACATGGGCGCAGGACCTGGTGCTGGCGGCGATTCTCTTTACCATCGTCTTCGGCTCGTCCAAGGCGCTCCAGACCAAACATTTGAAGCGGAGGTTGGCCTGGTCCACCATCAGCAACCTGTCCTATGTGCTGCTGGGCGTGATGACCCTGTCTACGGCTGGCTTGGTAGCCGGCATGACCCATATGGTGTTTCATGCGGTTCTAAAGATCACGCTCTTTTTTGGGGTGGGTGCGGTCCACTATAAGATGCACCGGGACTTCGTCCCGGATATTGAAGGGTGTGGCCCGCTGATGCCGGTGGTTTTCAGCACTTTTACCGTCACAGCGCTGGGGCTGATGGGAGTGCCTCCACTGGCCGGCTTTACAAGCAAATGGCTGCTGGCAACTTCCAGTGTGGCTCTGGGTACCCCGCTGGGATATTTGGGTGGCGCCGCCCTTATCGCCTCGGCGATCCTGACCGCCCTGTACCTGATGCAGATCGTCATGCTGGCCTTTTTCCCCAGACAGCACCGAGCTATCTCGGTGCGTATTCCAAGGCAGGCCAGGCGGGACCCTGGCGTGAGGATGACCATTCCCTTGGTCGTACTGGCTCTTGCCTCGGTCATTCTTGGGCTGATGGCCCAGGAGGTATATCTGGGCATCAGCCGGCTGCTGTTCTTATGACCGAGCATAGATAGGGGCATGCATTATTTTGGAGAGGGGGAGAGGAACCTGTGGGACGGATTCTGCTGCTGCTGGTCGCAATGCCTATTGTGTGCGGGCCGGTCAGCTATCTGGTCGGTCTAGTCTGGAAAAAGGCGAGGGATATCTTTGTCCAGTCTGCCGCCGCGCTGGAGCTTCTGCTGGTGCTGTCAATGGCCATGGGAGAGGACACCGCGGTCCGGTTGGACGGCTTTTGTGGGCTCGGCATCTCCTTTGCTTCCGGTGGGTTCCACTCGCTTATGGCCATGCTGACTGCTACGGGGTGGTTGGCGGCGACCATCCTGTCTGATGAGTATTTTGCCCACATCAAAAGGCGGAACCGCTACTATCTGTTTTGGCTGGTCACATTAGGGGCTGCCATGGGCGTATTTTTATCTGCTGACTTGTACACTACCTTCCTATTTTTTGAGGTCATGTCCTTTACCTCTTATGTGTCGGTGGTCCAGACAGAGGAGGAGGAGGCCCTGCGAGCCGGAGGCACCTATTTAGCGGTAGCTGTCATCGGCGGTCTGGTTACCTTGTCAGGGTTATTTCTCCTGCACTTCCAACTGGGTACCCTTCAAATTGACCAGCTGGCACAGGCGGCGGCACAGGCTTCTGACCGTACCCTGCTCTGGGTGGGCGGCCTGCTGACCCTAGTGGGCTTTGGCGCCAAGGCGGGGGCGTTTCCGCTTCACATCTGGCTGCCCACCGCCCATCCGGCTGCACCTGCCCCCGCCTCGGCGGTCCTGTCCGGTGTTATCACAAAGACAGGGATTTACGGGGTAGCTGTGCTGTCCACAACCCTGTTTCTCCATGACGGAAGCTGGGGCGCCATGCTGGCAGTCATCGGGGCCGTCACCATGGTTTTGGGGGCTGTGCTGGCCCTCTGCTCCGTGGACCTCAAAAGGACACTGGCCTGCTCCTCAGTTTCCCAGATCGGTTTTATTTTGGTGGGGCTGGCGATGCAGTGTCTGCTGGGCAGCCATAACGCCCTGGCGGTGGACGGGACGGTCCTCCATATCGTCAACCATTCGCTAATCAAGCTGGCGCTCTTCCCGGCTGCAGGCGTCATCCATCTGTCTACCCATTCCTTTGACCTGAACGATATACGGGGCTTTGGCCGAAATAAGCCCATGTTGGCCCTTATCATGGGGATCCCCATGCTCAGTCTGGCGGGGCTGCCCCTGCTCAACGGCTATGTGAGCAAAACACTGCTCCACGAGAGCATCGTGGAATATATCCATCTGTCAGGAGAGCGGGCCTGGGCCTATACGGCGCTGGAGTGGCTGTTTCTTTTTGCGGGTGGGCTGACCTTGGCCTATATGCTGAAGCTGTTTCTCTGCATCTTTGTGGAGAGAAACCGGCTGCCCCAGGAGGTACTGGATAAAAAATGGCGCCGCCATGGCGGCTATATCGCTCCGGCCTCCGCGGCTGTTCTGCTGACATATGTGGGGGTGATGCTCCTCCTGGGCCTCCTTCCCGGCCGTTTTATGGATAGGATCGCTGCCTTTGGCCGCTCCTTTTTCCAGGGAGCGGTGCCGTCTCACGCGGTAGATTACTTCTCTGTGGTCAATCTGAAGGGGGCGGCGATCTCACTGACCATCGGCCTGGTGGTCTACCTCCTGGTGGTGCGTACCCTGCTGATGCCCAAAGGAGAGAGCGGGAGAAGGTACTACCGAGACCCTATTCCAGGATGGCTCAATCTGGAGTACGGGCTGTACCGACCGCTCCTGAAATTTTCCACCCAGGTACTGCTGCTGGCGGCTGCCTTTGTGGACCGGGTGGGCTTCCGGCTTTTGTTCCGGGGACTGCCTGCCTTGTTCCTAAGATGGAGCCGATGGCTGATCGACCGACGGAGCCGGCTGGTGAGCGCCCTTACGGGGCAGGAATATACACCACGGCCCAGCCTGGAACAGGTAGTGGATGACTCTAGCTTCGGCCTGTACGACGACCAGCCCCAGCGGGGGAATGGAGTCATGCGTTCGCTGGCCTTTGGCCTGATCCTGACCGGACTTGGCCTGGTGTTCTCGATTCTATTCATTTTCTTGCACAGATAAAAAAGCGTCCTGTACCCAATCTGGATACAGGACGCTATCTTTATTTGACTGAAATCATGCGGGAGAAATAAAGGTGGTGACCTGGCCATACAGGATGAAGGCCATAGCCACAGGGGCCACAAAGCGGATACAGATGCTGAAGAAGGAATACAGACCGTCCCCCATGGTATTTCCTTCTAAACTGACCTCGTTGCGGATGACCTTGGGGCCAATGACCCAGCCCACCAAGATAGACATGACCAAGGCCCCCAGAGGCATGGCCACGCCCTCAGAAATAAAGTCCATAAAGTCGAGCCAGGTGCCGCCCAGGGTCATACCAGTATCCTGGAAGGGAATCCAGAGTCCATTGGAGCCAAGCCCATCGGCGGCTACCAGAACAGCCTCCGCTAGCACGATGAGACAGGCGATCGCTACGATTCTGCTGCGCTTGGGCGACCTACCCTTGGCTACCTGATGGTCAATGACGAAGGTGACCAGCACCTCGACTAGGGCGATGGCGGAGGTGATAGCCGCCAGGGTGACAAACAGGAAGAAGAGAATACCAAAGATGGGGCCAAAGGCGCCCATAGAGTTAAAGACGTCCTGCATGGTGATGAACAGCAGTTTGGGACCGCTCAGTTCAGCACCCTCACCGCCCAGAGCGAAAGCGGCGGGGAGAACCGCAAGACCAGCCATAATGGCCACACAGGTATCAGAGATGATAATAATAAGGGAGTTTTTTACAAGGCTCTCCTTTTTGCTCAGGTAAGAACCGTAAGTGACGGTGATACCCATAGCTAGGGATAAGGAGAAGAACATCTGGCCGCCAGCGGTGGAAAGTACCTTCAGGAAGCCCTGAACAGAGGAGAAGGGCTCCCAGTTGGGGGAAAACATGAACTTCAATCCCTCGAAAGCTCCGGGAAGTGTTACAGCCCGAATGATGACGATGAGCAGCATAATCGCCAAGGCAGGCATACCGATTTTGTTGAACTTTTCAATACCATCTTTAATGCCGCCGCGGATGATGAGGTAACAGATAGCGATGAAGAACACAGTAGAACCGATGGCCAAGGGCTGGTTACTGAGCATATCGGTAAAAGACTGTGCGCCGGAGATGCTGGACAGGGAAAATACCCCAATCAACTCGGCAAAGTTGAGGCACACATATTGGATACAATAGGCGCCTAGAACGGTGTAGAAGCTTAGGATCAGCAGGGGAGAGATGATGGCTAGGAACCCCAAGAAGGTGCCCATGCCTCCAGCTACATTTTGATAACTTACCAGGACGCTTTTGCCGCTCTTCCGGCCGATTGCCAGCTCGGTTAGCATGATGGGAAAGCCTACCAGGACAGCAAGGGCGATGTAGATGATCAGGAAGGGAAAGCCGCCGCTGGCACCCATCTTATAGGGAAACCCCCAGATGTTGCCCAGTCCGACAGCAGCGCCTACCGTAGCCATCAAAAACCCGATGTTACTGCCCCATTGTCCTCTGTGATGTTCCATAATGATCCTCCCATTCTCTATAAATATCCCTTACAACACATCCTGAAATAGAATGTTAAAAAACATTGTAACAGAATATGAAAGACGTGTCAATGTAGAATTGCATTTTTATAGGGATGGGAAGCGTTAGAAGGAGACGGAAAAATCGACTGTTCCCTGTTGCCTTTTTTGATAGCTGATATATAATAAAAACAGAGACGGCTGTCCACATTCCAGCCGCATGAGAGAAGGAGAGAGAACACTATGGACTACGCGAAGGAGAGCCTCCGCCTCCACCAGCAGTGGGGGGGAAAAATAGAGGTAGTGGCTACTGTACCCGCTAATGACCAGGAGTCTCTGTCCCTGGCCTATACGCCCGGTGTGGCTCAACCGTGCCTAGCCATCCGTGACAATATTGACAGGAGCTATGAATTGACCAGGCGTCACAACCTGTGCGCCGTCATCACCGATGGTTCGGCGGTTCTGGGGTTAGGAGATATTGGTCCGGAGGCCGGAATGCCCGTCATGGAGGGCAAATGTGTCCTGTTCAAGACCTTTGGCGGGATAGACGCCTTTCCCCTATGTGTCAAGACTCAGGACGTAGATGAATTTGTCCAGACGGTGTATAACATCTCCGGCTCCTTTGGGGGCATCAATCTGGAAGACATTGCCGCGCCCCGATGCTTTGAGATCGAACGGAAGCTGAAGGAGAAGTGTGATATCCCGGTCTTTCACGACGACCAGCACGGCACCGCCATCATCGCCTTGGCCGGACTGACCAACGCCCTGAAGGTAGTGGGGAAGAACAAGGAGGAGGTGCGCGTCGTCTTTTCCGGCGCCGGCTCGGCGGCCATCTCCATTACGAGGCTGCTCCTTCTGGCCGGCTACCGGGATATCACGCTGTGCGACAAATTCGGGGCCATCTACCAGGGCTGCCCTCAGCTGAACTGGGCCCAGCAGGAGATTGCCAAGGTGACCAATCTTGAGGGACGACGGGGGAATTTGGCGGACCTGCTGGTGGGCGCTGATGTGTTTATCGGCGTATCTGCCCCCGGCCTTGTAACTCCGGACATGGTTCGGACGATGGAGCGGGACGCCATCGTCTTTGCCTGTGCCAACCCTACACCGGAGATATTCCCGGATGACGCACGGTTGGGAGGCGCCCGTGTGGTGTCTACCGGACGAAGCGATTTTCCAAACCAGATCAACAATGTACTGGCCTTCCCCGGTGTGTTCCGGGGTGCCTTTGACGTGCGGGCCAGAGATATCAATGAGGAGATGAAGATGGCTGCGGCCCAGGCCCTGGCCGGCTTGATTTCCGAGGAAGAGCTCTCGGAGGACTATATCATCCCGAAACCCTTTGACCCCAGAGTGGTGCCGGCGGTGGCAGAGGCGGTAGCGGAGGCGGCCCGCCGCACCGGGGTAGCCCGCATCTGAACCAGAATAGGGAGGGCGGTCCGCTGAAAATGGCGGGCCGCTCTCCTTTTCCATATCCAAAGGTGAATGGACGGAGGGGCCGCTGGGCCTTGATTTTGCGGGAGGCAGTCGATATAATAATACTATTATAATACATACTATTGACCTGCTGCGCGAGGCAGGTGCCCGGAGCACCCCGAAGAGGCGTATTGATATAAAAGGAGCAGAGCTATGGATATCCGCAAGCTGTCACAGAACATCCAGGAAGAAACAGAAAAGATCATCGTAGGAAAATCGGACCGGATCAGACTGATCGTGATGTCGATTCTGGCCAATGGACATATCCTGCTGGATGATCTGCCCGGCGTGGGAAAGACCACCCTGGTTAAGACCATCTCCATCGCCTTGGGCTGTCAGTCTGGACGAATCCAGTTTGTCCCGGATCTGCTGCCCAGCGATATCATCGGTATGCGGATATACAATCAAAAAACCGGGGATTTTGAGCTGCGCCAGGGGCCGGTAATGACCAATCTCCTGCTGGCAGACGAGATCAACCGTGCCATTCCCCGCACTCAGTCCGCCCTGCTGGAAGCCATGGAGGAGCGGCAGATCTCCATCGACGGCGAGCAGTTCCCTCTGCCCGCCCCTTTCCTGGTGCTGGCTACTCAGAACCCGGTGGAGTCGGAGAGTACCTTCCGGCTCCCTGCGGCCCAGATGGACCGCTTCCTTATCCGCATCAGCATGGGTTACCCAACTCCGAAGGAGGAACGGCGGATGCTCCGTAATTTGGGGGACGAGATTCCCTTTGACCAGGTGCGGCCGGTCACCAATGCCCAGGAGCTGGTGGAGGCCCAGCGGCAGATCAGCCAGGTACACCTGTCCGACGCGGTGGCCGATTACATCGTGGCGCTGGCCGCCGCCACCCGAAGCCATCCCCAACTGAAGATGGGGGCAAGCCCCAGGGCCACCCGGGGGCTCTACCGGGCGGCAAAGGTCTGGGCCGCCATGGAGGGCCGGGATTTCGTGACGCCGGACGACGTAAAGACACTGGCCGCCCCAGTGCTGGAGCACCGCCTGATCCTGGACAGCGGGGCCCGATTCTCCGGCGTATCTGTGTCCGCCATCTTGGACGATGTGCTGGAACGGCTCCAGGGAGCGCCAGAGCTGGAAGCAGTCGCCCATGAAAAATAAGCTGGTATTCAGCCGCTCTAGCCTTCTGGTGTCTATCCCGGTTATAGCGACATCGGCTCTGCTGTGTGTGCTGGCCGCCTTTTTTGGACAGAGTGCCCTGGCCAGTGTCCTCATGTTCCTGTTCCTTCTTGCGGCAGTTTCCCGGATATGGGCTTTCGCCTCCGCACGAAAGGTGTCCATCCAGGTGACCAATCGGAGCGGCGGCTTGTTCCCTGGGGAAGAGACGACCTTTGATATCGAGGTATGCAACAACAAGTTTCTGCCTGTGGTATGGCTGGAGGTATTTTTTCCTCTGTCCAGAAACCTCTGCCTAAAGCCGGAGAACAGCCGCAAGCCCGACGATTGGGAGATGACCGCCCTGGAGGAAGAGGGGGCTTCCACCCAACTGGTGGGAGAGAAGCGGCTGACCATGTTTCTCTGGTATGAGCGGCTGCGCTTCTCCTCCAGGTGGACGGCGGAGCGCCGGGGCGTCTATTCCACACAAGGGTGGCGACTGAGGACGGGGGACGGTTTTGGACTAAGTCAGGTAGAGTGCCTCATTCCCAAAGAGGACGCACGGCAGTTTTTTGTCTACCCAAGGCTGGTCCGGGTGGTCCCGGACCTGTTCCTGCGCAACTTGTGGAACGCGGATACCGGGACCAGGGGCGTCGTGGAGGACCTGACGGTGATCCGCTCCACCCGGAACTACATGACCACCGACTCCCTGAAGCATATCAACTGGCGTCTGGCCGCACGGGGGCTGCCTTTGTCCGTCAATGTGTATGAGGATATTTTGCCCAAAAATGTCCACTTCCTCCTGGACGGGGAGAGCTTTGGAGGGAACGTCCCCCATTGGGAAGAGTTGGAGGAAACTTTGAGTATCCTGGCCTCTGAATTCGTCCTGCTGGCTGACTACCAGGTTCAATGCGGCCTGAGCCTCTGCCGGGGTCTCAGCGGCAGGGCGGTCAATCTGTTTGCTGTCAGCCATGTGGAGGAGCTGCTCTGCGCCCTGGCCGCCTACGAGCCCTGTGCGCGGGTGCGCAAAGAGGACGGGGGGGAGTTTATCCTCCAGCAGCCGGTCTTTGACCAGGGCCCCATCTACGAGAGCGCCCAGAAGGTGGGCCGCTTCTATTACATCGCCTATGATACGGCATGCCTGGGGGACCGGGGACTGCTGCGCCGGCTGGGAGAGGAATGTACCTCGGTGCTGACCTACCGGGAGCCGGAGCCGTTTGGAGAATTTGAGCTGGTCTGTCTGTCCAGCCTGAGGGAGGGACCTGTCCATGGATGAGCGGCGGACCTTCTCATCGCTGGTGCTCCAGTTCACTCTGGCGGCCAACCTGTGCACCTTTTTCTATTTGATGACCCTGTCCACCAGAACACCTAATGGATACTATCCGCTGTCGATGCTGGTCTACTCTCCTGCTGTTTATCTGTTGAACAAGCTGTTTTTGAGCAGGCCACAGACTATGAGGAGACTGGTGTTGCTGAATACAGCGGTGGGAGCCCTTTTTTTCCTGTCTATTCTTCTGCTGGGAGAGCAGAAGGAGATGCTGCTGCTGGTATTTGCCGCGGGATTCTGTCTCTGGATAACCATGAAGGGGGGATACCGAAGTCTCCACGCACCTACACTCCACGAAATGATACTGAGTCTGGATACAAGCGCCGTAATGCTGGTCCTCCTGATGGGTTACACCTCGATCATGGGGAGCGGTATCCTATGGGTACTGCCTGGAGCGGCCGGCTTTGCCGCCGCCTGCTTGGGCGTAGCGGCCAGGCGGATGTATGGCCCAATCATAATCAAGGGCTGGGCTCTCTTGGGGATTGCCTTTGTGGGCATTTTTGGACTGATGGTTTTGCTGGTAGGAGTGGCGGCAGCCCCGGCCGGAGAGGGGATCGTGATGCTGTGGAATGGGCTGGTTACCATGGCAAAGGGAGTATTGGCTCTGCTGTGGCGGCTGCTTCTGTTTTTGTCTTCTCTGCTGCCGGAGATGGCCGCCGGGGATTTGGAGGAGCCCTATGCACAGATCCAGTTGCCGGAGGAGGAGCTTGTTCAGGCGGAAGCCAACCCTGTGTTGACCATCATCCTTCTGGTGCTGGCGGCGGTGGCGCTCCTCCTTTTCCTGGCGTGGCTGTTAAGGCTGATGGGACGGCTGAAAATTGGTGGGAGGAAGGTGCCGAAGGCTGCAAAGGCGCCTCAGCGCCGCCGTATCTCCCTGTGGAGTGGGCTGAAGCGGCTGCTAGAGAGCTGGAGAACCCGGATTCGTCTGCATCTGTTCCTGACACGTCACCGGGACACCCCTGTGGGGATGTTTTACGGCCTGGTCCGCCGCTGCCGACTCAGCCCCTGGCGTAAGCGGACTGGGGAAACGCCACGGGAATTCTTGCTCCGTCTGCGCCGAAGCGCAGGGGAGGACCTGGAGTTGGCCGCGGCCCTGGATGGACTGATTCCTGCGGTAGAGACAGCCCTTTACAGCCCTGCCGGCCGGAGCGACACTGTGGCCCAGGCTGGGCTGATCCGCCGCCGGATCGGGCGGGCTGTACGGGGACAGTTCCTGCGGGATAGCTGGTCTTCTGTCCGAAGGCTGAGAAAACCCGGTGTTGACAAAGGGACAAAACTGTGATACATTTGGCACACTGCGGAGATGAGGAAGAGTAGCAGAGGCAATTCCTGCCCAGAGAGCCCCCGGATCGGTGCAACGGGGGAGAGGAAGCTTTTGTGAATACCCCTCGGAGCAGCCGCCTGAACCGCCGAGAACGGCCTAGTAGGGGACAGGCCGGAGAGCGCCCGTTACAGCGCTGGAGTCATGTACTCCGAGAGGCTTCCGCCGCGAGGTGAAAGCATACCAGAGGTGGTACCGCATTTTCATGCCCTCTGTCCAATTTGGACAGAGGGCTTTCCTCATATCAGAGCAGAGAGGAGCCTACGCATGACAGCCAGCCAAAGGGGAACACTGTTCGTAGCCATCTCAGCCGCCCTTTACAGCATTGGCGGGCTTTGCATCAAGGTCATCCCCTGGAACGGAATGTCTATCAATGGCGGACGGACCGCAATCGCCCTGGTAGTCATCGGGGCCTATCTGCTGTGGACCAAGCACCCTCTGCGCCTGAACCGATGGGTGGCACTGGGGGCCCTGTCCGTGTTTGGGACCAACGCCCTGTTTTCTCTGGCCAACAAGCTGACAACCGCCGCCAACGCCATTGTGCTTCAATTCACAGTGCCCATTTTCGTCATCTTGTTCTCCGCCCTTTTTTTTCGGAAAAAGCCCCAAAAGCTGGACCTGGCAGCCTGTGCGGTGGTGCTGGGTGGCATCCTCTTTTTCTTTCTGGACAGCCTGGAGATGGGGGGAGGGCTGGGCAATGTTCTGGCCCTGCTGTCCGGCGTGAGCTACGCCGGAGTGTTTCTGATGAACGATATGCCGGACAGCGACGCCATCTCCTCCGTATTCTGGGGAGATGTGCTGTCCGCCGTGACAGGGCTTCCCTTTTTGGCGCATGAAACGGAATTTACTGCCACAGCGGTTTTCAGCCTGGTCATTCTGGGGGCCTTCCAGGTAGGGGTCGCCTATGTGCTCCTGTGCATTGGCCTGAAGACCACCCCGCCGGTGACGGCCAGCCTGATCTCCGGCATCGAGCCGGTGCTCAACCCTATTTTGGTGGCGATTTTTTATAAAGAGGCCATCGGAGCCTATGCCATGGTGGGAGCGGCCATCGTCATCGGCGGGGTGGTGGCCTATAATGTACTCAAGCTCAAGCTGGGCGCGAAAGCACAGCATTCCAATATCCCAACAAAATGAAGATAACAGCCATGGAGAAAAGAAAGGAAAGGAAGTATAGATATGACCTGTTATGAAGAACTGAAGGCCAGAGGCCTCATCGCCCAGGTGACTAATGAGGAGGAGATCTCCAAAATGATCGACGAGGGGAAGGCTGTCTTTTATATCGGCTTTGACCCCACCGCGGACTCCCTCCATGTGGGCCACTTCATGGCCCTGTGCCTGATGAAGCGCCTCCAAATGGCAGGGAACCGGCCGATTGCCCTCATCGGCGGCGGTACCGGATATATCGGGGATCCCTCCGGACGCACGGATATGCGGAACATGATGACCCCTGAGACCATCCAGCACAACTGCGACTGCTTCAAGAAGCAGATGGAGCGGTTCATCGAGTTCGGCGAGGGCAAAGCCCAGATGGTGAACAACGCCGACTGGCTGCTGAAGCTGAATTATATCGACCTGCTGCGGGATGTGGGTGCCTGCTTCTCCGTCAACAATATGCTTCGGGCCAAGTGCTACGAGCAGCGGATGGAGAAGGGACTGAGCTTCCTGGAATTTAACTACATGATTATGCAGTCCTATGACTTCTATTACCTGTTCCAGAACTATGGCTGTAATATGCAGTTCGGCGGCGACGACCAGTGGTCCAACATGCTGGGCGGCACCGAGTTGATCCGCCGCAAGCTGGGGAAGGACGCCCACGCCATGACCATCACTCTGCTGCTCAATTCTGAGGGCAAGAAGATGGGCAAGACCGCCAAGGGCGCCGTGTGGCTGGACCCCAACAAGACCAGCCCGTACGAGTTCTACCAGTACTGGCGCAACGTGGGCGACGGGGATGTGCTCAAGTGCCTTCGTATGCTCACCTTCCTGCCCATAGAGCAGATCGATGAGATGGACAAGTGGGAGGGAAGCCAGCTGAATACCGCCAAGGAGATCCTCGCCTTCGAGCTGACCAAGCTGGTCCACGGAGAGGAGGAGGCCCAAAAGGCCCAGGAGGCCGCCAAGGCCCTGTTCGTAGGCGGGGGAGATATGAGTAATGTGCCCTCCACCGCACTAACCGAGGCTGACTTGACCGACGGTTCTATCGGGATTTTAGACCTGATGGTCAGGTGTAAGCTGGCCCCCTCCAAGAAGGAGGCCCGCCGCCTGGTGGAGCAGGGCGGCGTCACTGTCAATGACGAAAAGGTGGCGGATGTCAATACGGCTTATACCGCCCAGCAGCTCTCCGACGGCCTAATGGTCCGCAAGGGGAAAAAAGTGTTCCACAAGGTGTCTCTGTAAAGTTGCACGGCCGGACAGGGGCTCGACAGACGTTTTTGGGAAAAGGCCAGAAAAGGAGCGGCGGATATGACCAAGGTAATGTTGACCTGCGGTGACTATCAATTTTTCGCGCGGTTGGAAGAAGAAAAGGCCCCCAGGACCTGTGCCATTTTTAAGAAGATGCTTCCCATCGAGGACAGGCTGATCCATGTCCGCTGGAGTGGAGAGGGGATGTGGATTCCCATGGGCGACACCCGGTGGGAGGGGCTGGACTTTGAGAACCACACCAGCTACCCCAGCAAGGGGGAATTGCTCATCTATCCAGGGGGCATCAGCGAGATGGAGATGATCCTGGCCTATGGCGGCGTGTCCTTTGCCAGCAAGGTGGGACAGTTGGCGGGGAACCATGTTCTAACGATTACCGAAGGGCTGGACCAGCTTTATGAACTGGGGAGGAAGACCCTGTACGAGGGAGCGCAGAACATCCGTATCGAGCTGGCCGAGGACTGATTGACAGCAGAAACGAAAAGCGGCGTGGGGATATTTCCCACGCCGTTTTTATGCTTAGAAGCCGCCAAGATCCCGTATAACCGCCCCGGCCAATACCAGCCCAGCGGCGGCGGGAACAAAGGAGATGGAGCCGGGGGTGGCCCGTCGAGCGGAGGAGCCGGGGCGGGTACCCTCACCGGCGGGAGCCTCTGCCTCGATAAGCTGGGCGGGGGAGAGGGGCTCCTCTCTGGAGTAGACCACCTTCAGATGGAGGATACCCCGCCGACGGAGCTCTTTACGCATGACGCGGGCCAGGGGACAGCCCTGGGTTTTGGAGATATCCGTCACTTCAAAGGCGGTGGGGTCCAGTTTATTTCCCGAACCCATGGCGCTGATGATGGGGATGCCTAGCGCCGTACACCGTGCAATCAGTTCCAGCTTGGCGGCCACAGTATCGATACAGTCGGCCACATAGTCGTACTGGGACAGGTCTACCTGATGGGCGTTCTGAGGCAGATAGAACATAGGGACGGCCTTGACCTGGCAGCCGGGGTTGATGTCCAGTACCCGCCGGGCCATGACCTCCACCTTTGGCTGACCAATGGTGGACCGAAGGGCGGCGATCTGCCGGTTGAGATTGCTCTCCGACACGGTATCGTCATCATATAGGTGTAAAGCTCCAACGCCTGCCCGTGCAAGCGCCTCTACACAGAAACCGCCCACGCCGCCCACGCCAAAGACGGCGACCCGGGCGGCGGCCAGCCGGTCGAGCGGTTCCTCGCCGATGAGTAGGCGGGTACGGATAAATGGATCGGACATGGTGTCGCTCCTTGCCCCGCGCTCCTCCATATGGAGAGGCGCGGATATTTTATTTTTATTTTACCATATCCATTGGGTCATGGAAAGGGAGAAGACACTGGTAATTTTACAAAATAGGATTGGCGAGAAAACAGCGGCGCTAAACAGGATTCTCGAACAGTATGGAAAGATAGGATAGACAGGCAAGGAAGGGGTATCTGCCATACCATCAAAGGAAAGGACTTTTTTCCGATTTTCCATTGAAAAAGGGGAGAAGATGGGGTATAATACTCCTATCTCAGAAAATGGAGGAATCCTGCTATGACCATTACAAAAGACACCATCATCGGTGATATTTTGACCATCGCCCCCCAGACCGCCCCCCTGTTCCTGGGCATTGGAATGCACTGTCTGGGCTGCCCCTCCTCCCGTGGAGAGACCGTGGAGCAGGCCTGCATGGTCCACGGGGTGGACTGTGATGCTCTGCTGGCGAAGGTCAACGAGATGATCGCCGCCGGTGAGTAAAGTTTGAAAAGCGGGGGCGGAGCGATTCCGTCCCCGTTTTTTTCTGGTCAGGGGGAACAGAGATGAAATTTACCATATTGATGGGTAGCCCCAGGTCCCAGGGCAACACCGCTGCTTTGCTGGCGCCCTTTCTGGAGGAGTGCCGTTTCCTGGGCATACAGACCCAGTGTATCCACCTGTATGATAAAAAGGTAGGGCCCTGCCTGGGCTGTATGGCCTGCCAGGATGTACCTGACAGTCTGGGCTGTGTTCAGAAGGACGATTTTGCCCAGATATTTCAGGAGATGGAGGACTGCGACGTGATCGTGCTGGCGACCCCTGTCTATGCCTTTTTCTGCACCGCGCCTATGAAGGCTCTGTTGGACCGGGCCATCTACGCGGGCAATAAGAACTATGGTAGGACGAAAGGGGCAGCCCTGCTGAACGGCAAACGGGTGGCCTCCATCGTTACCTGCGGATACCGGCCGGATCGGGGGGCCGACCTCTGGGAGGAGGGCCTGCGCCGCTGGTGCAAGCACGGGAAGGCGGAGTATCTGGGGATGTTCTGCCGCCGGGACCTGGGGAAATCTGTGCCTTTCATGGATGAGGAAAAGGAGTCTGGAGTCCGAGACTTTGCCCAGGCCATCTACTTATCCATCCGGATGGAGGAAGTATGAGCAGAACGATTCAATTGACACCGCGGCTGCGGATGGTGGCTGATTTGCTCCCCAGAGATGTCGTTCTGGTTGACGTGGGCACAGACCACGCCTACCTGCCCGCCGTTCTTCTGCTGGAGGGAAAGATCAGAGGGGCCATCGCCGCTGACCTGCGACCCGGTCCCTTGAATCGGGCCAGAGCTACCGTAGAGGAATTCGGCTTGGAGGGAAAAGTCAAGTTCTGCCTGTGTGACGGTCTGGCGGAAATCTCGCCGAGAGAGGCGGACGCCGTAGCCATCGCGGGGATGGGGGGAGAAACGATTGCCGCCATCCTGGCCGCTGCTCCCTGGACACGGGACATGGGGACCCTATTGGTCCTTCAGCCCATGTCGTCTATGGCGGACCTGAGGGGGTGGCTGGGGACCCACGGCTACCGGATTGAGGCGGAGGAGCTTTCCTGTGAAGGAGATACACTTTATACAGCTATGGCAGTCAGGGCGGGCGAGATGGGTCCCATGACTGACGCTGAACGCTGGGTGGGGAGGAACAGCCCCCATCCCTTGCGGGGGAAGTGGCTGGACCAGTGGCTGAAGCGGGTAGAGAGGGCCCTGTCTGGGATGGGACAGGCCAGGGAGGACCGGGCGGCCCACCGGCGTGTAGAACTGGAGCGGGTCCGGACGGGACTGCTGGAGATGAAAAGGGAGTGGCAAGAGTGGCAGATGTGATGGAGGTCTACCGGGCCCTGGACAGCTGGGCGCCCTTTGAAACACAGATGGACTTTGACAACGCCGGCTTTTTGGTGGGCAGGGGGGAGCGGCCAGTGAGCCGTGTCCTTGTAGCGCTGGACATCACGGAACAAGTGGTGGAGGAGTCCGGGCTATGGGGCGCACAGTTGGTCGTGTCCCACCATCCAGTCATCTTCCATCCGGTAAAAACGATTACGGACGCCTCACCGTTGGGACGGACCCTGCTTCGGCTGGCAGAGCTAGGTATCGCCGCCATCTGCGCCCACACCAATTTGGACGCGGCCCAGGGGGGAGTCAACGACGTGCTGGCCCACAGGCTGGCGTTGGTGGACACAGCGATGCTCCACCAGGACGGAACAGACTGTCAGGGTCGTCCTTACGGGATCGGCAGGGTGGGCCGGGCCCATCAGGAGGGGCTGGATGCGTGCCAGTACGCCGCTTTTGTAAAGGAACGACTGGGTGCCGCGTCAGTCCGCTATGTGGATGGTGGAGTGCCGGTGAATAAGGTGGCGGTGGGCGGAGGCTCCTGCGGGTCCATGCTGTCAGAAGTCCTAGCTGCGGGGTGCGACACTTTTGTGACCGCCGATGTAAAATATGATGTGTTTTTAGAGGCGAAGGCTCTGGGGATCAATCTGATGGACGCGGGCCACTACGCCACGGAGCAGGTGGTCTGTCCCCAACTGGTCCAGTTCCTAGAGAAGCGGTTCCCACACATGGAGGTCCGGCTGTCCAGCGGACACAGGGAGGTCTATGGGAATGTCTGACATGCGGTCCGCTCGCCATGAGATGGGGAAAGAAGTGCTGGCGATCTTCCTTCTCCTGATGGCCAGGGCCTGTGCTTTTGGCGTCCAGTACTGGCCCCAGCTGGACGACTACATCCAGTACCACAACTACGCTCTGTCTGAAAGCTTTTGGGAGCTCCAGACATCGATGGGGCTCCTGGCCTCACGACCGCTGGCGGGGTTGGCGGACTACTTTATCTGGGGCTCTATGTACGACTATATGATCCTGGGTGTAGCGATGATCTCCCTTGCGCTGGCTGTGAGCGCCGTACTGCTCAAACGGCAGTTGAGCCGGTACTTTTCTATTGGTCCTCTTTTTCTGGTGGTAATGACCCTTCTGCCCTTGGGTGTGGAGGGGACCTATTGGATGTCCGCGTCCACTCGGGTGGTGTGCGGCCTGCTGATGGCGGTACTGGCGGCGGAGGCCTTTTTGCGGTGGATGGACACGGGACGTTGGTATTGGGCGTTGCCTTTCCTTTTCCTCCAGTTACTGCCCTATGGGTTTTACGAGCAATCCGGTGTTTTTTCCGTAGCTCTTATCGTAGGCATGGCTATTTTAGAGATAATCCGGGACTGGAGGAGGTGGAAGCGGGCGCTCCTGTCCCTGTGGGGCCTGCCCGCCATGAAGCTTTACCTGGAGATGACTGCGCTGCTGGCCTCCGATGGGGTGTACAGCGGACGGACGGAAATGGTCACGGTCAACACCCCTTACTGGTGGGATACCTTTTTGCCAGAGGTGTTGGACCAGATGCGGTCTGTCTTTGTGGAAGGGATGGGGGCCACGCTGTTTCAGGGACTGGCCCGCGTTTTCCAGTGGATCCTCTCCGGACAGCTGCTGTTCTGGGCGTTCCTCACGGCGGCGTTAGCTGTGCTGTGCTGGCGCCTCTTTCCAAAGAAGGAGGCGGGGCGGGGAACACTGTCCCCCTGGCTTGCGATTGTGGCAGGGGTACTTCTCTTCCTGGCGCCCATCAGTATCTTTTTTGTGCTGGCAAATCCCTGGTTCTCATTCCGTGGAGCCGTCACCTCCTTTGCTGGGCTGGCTCTGGTGTGCGATACCGCGGTAATGGCCCTCTGGTTCAGGCTCCCCGGCCGCAAGCAGGGGCCGGCGGTGCTGGCTACCCTGGCCGCGCTGATATTCTGCTGGGCTGGGGCCGCTGATATCCACGATTATCGCCAGACCTGGGAAACAGACCAGTATATTGGCCAGATGACCGTCCAGGCCCTGCAACAGGATCTGGAGCCGGAGGACAACGGCCGGGTCGGCATCTTGGCGGTAGAGCCTACATATCTGTCAAACCAGACCTATTATTATCATGAGCACATCCATGGCTGCACCGAGAGCGCCTGGGCCTTTCAGGGCCTGATGACCAGTCTGGACGGTTCGCGCTCCTGGAATGTCACACCTCTGCCCACCGATCCCATGTACCGCCAGTGGAACGCGGCCTCCAACCGGCCGGATACCTTTGACCACCTCTATTACTTTGACGGGGCGGAGCTGATACCGGCGGTGCTGGAGAAAGAGGGAGAGACGGAGTGCTCAATCTATGACCAGGAGGGGCGGCTTCTGGGTGTGGTGCGGGAGGAGGACGGTGTCGGATACTTTTTCCGGCCGGAACAGCTGTCCTGATTTGTAAAAAAGGGGAAAAAGTCCTTGCAATCCACTGAAAATTGTGATATGATTCCTTAGTCTGAAAACGGGTGGTCCTCTGCGGCGGTGCTCTAATCGTGTGTGCGCCAGAAAAGCCGGCATGAACGCCTATATAACAGGAGGAAATGTAATATGGATCTAATGCAGGCTTTTACCGAGAAGTACAAGAAGGCTGAACCCCCCGTCGTGGCCATCGGCGACACTGTCCGTGTCCACCTGAAGGTCAAGGAGGGCAACCGTGAGCGTATCCAGGTGTTCGAGGGTACCGTCATCGCCAAGAAGCACGGCGGCATCGAGGAGAGCTTTACCGTCCGCCGTATCTCTTATGGCGTCGGCGTGGAGAAGGTATTTCCTGTCCACGCCCCCTCTGTCGAGAAGATTGAGGTGGTCCGCCACGGTAAGGTCCGCCGCGCCAAGCTGTACTACCTGCGCAACCGCGTGGGCAAGGCTGCGAAGATCAAAGAGGCCCTGTGATCCACAAAAAAGGAGCGGTTTGTGCCGCTCCTTTTTTCTATCCGGCCATCAGCGCTAAAATTAGCAGGTGGGCGGGGTAGAAGAAATACCACAGATATTTACCCACCGGAAAGGTGAGGCCTTTTTTGCCATTGTAGCGGAAGGTGAGAGCTACTCCAAGGAGAGGACCGATGGTGTTGACCGCCCATAGGTGTATCCAGCGCCAGGTCAATGTACCGGCGGCGGCTTGGGAGAGGAGATCCCAAGTCAGAGCGTAACGGGTCACGGGCAGAAGAAAGAGGAACAGCAGGAATTTTCGACTTACGCTCCAGTGGTCAGTCAGATAAAAGGCAAGGATCAAGATGAGGTACCGGCCCTTTCCCTCCGCCAGCGCCAGGACCTCCGCTATCAGAATGACGGCCGCCGCCAAGGTCCATCCCAGCCAAGGATGCAGTCGATTACCATGCTCAAAGAGCCACAGGGTGATTAGGCCCCAAAAAAGTGTGAATATGATGTTCCCATGCATCCCAAATAAGAGGTAATAAGGCCACTCGGACAAACAGGCAAAGACCAACAGCCGCAGAGCATACTGCTTGACGCTATGGGTGTATCGGTAGCCATTGGCAATAAAAAACAGAAACACTGGGGCTGCGATGCGGCCGATATAATCCGTAAGGGACTGTATAGCCAGCGCGATATGGGGCGTTTCTGTGGCGTGGGGAAAAAAGAGGTCCCAGACAAACCAGGATACTGGCCAGACACTGGTTACATGGTCGAACAGCATAGACAGCAGGGCCACGAGTTTAAGAGTAAAAAAGCTCATATTATCTTCCTCCAGAATATGTTTCGAGGAAGAGAATAACATGGAAATCTTACAAATTTTTGGTTGTCTTTCTTTCAAATTTCTGAAATTTTGGGAGGTGTCCCATATGAATATTCAATGGTATCCTGGTCACATGACCAAGACCCGTCGGCAGATCGAGGCTGACCTGAAGTATGTTGATATTGTGGTAGAGATAACCGACGCCCGCATCCCGGTGTCCAGCCGAAACCCGGACATTGACGCCATCTGCGCCGGGAAGCCCAGGCTGATTGTCCTGAACCGGGCGGACCAGGCTGACCCGTCCATGACTGGGCTGTGGACCGCTTGCTTCAAAGGAGAGGGGCACAGCGTACTGGAAACAGACGCCAAGTCCGGCCGGGGCGTCAACCAGTTTTCTGCGGTCGTGCAAGGGGCGCTGAAGGAGCAGATCGCCAAGTGGCGGGAGAAGGGCCAAGTGGGTCGCCCAGTCCGGGCTATGGTGGTCGGAGTACCCAACGTGGGCAAGTCTACCTTTATCAACAAGGTAGCGAAAAAAAAGTCAGCCAAGGCGGGTGATCGGCCTGGAGTCACCCGAGGCAAGCAGTGGGTTAATGTGGATCAGTCCCTGGACCTTCTGGATACTCCGGGGATCCTATGGCCCAAATTTGACGACGAACAGACCGGGCTCCATCTGGCCTTTACTGGAGCGGTGAAGGACGATATCATGGATGTGGAGACCCTGGGCTGTCATCTGATGACCCTGCTGGCTCACCGCTATCCCGACGCCCTGATGGCCGGCTATAAGCTGGCCGCTCTGCCCCCGCGGGATGGGGAGGAAAATGACGTGGCCTATGGCTACCGACTGCTGGAGACCTGCGCACAGAAGCGGGGGATGCGGATTTCCGGGGGGGAACTGGATACCGAGCGGATGGCTCGTGTCCTTCTGGATGAATACAGGGCTGGCAAGCTGGGACGCTTCACACTGGAAGCGCCGGAAAGGGAAATGTGAATGGACCGCTATACCTATGAGAGAGAGGCGCTGGCGGCTGGATACGGGCTGGTTTGTGGCTGCGATGAGGCGGGGGCCGGACCGCTGGCCGGGCCGGTGTACGCCGCCGCCGTTATCCTGCCTTTGGGTCTGGATGTCCCTGGGCTAGACGACTCAAAAAAATTGACGGCAAAGAAGCGGGAGTCCCTGTTTCCCTTTATTCAGGAGCAGGCTCTGGCCTGCGCGGTCGCCTGGGTGGATGCCGCCGAGATCGACGCTACGGATATCCTAAGCGCCCGAATGAGGGCTATGCAGCTTGCCATCGATGGACTGCCTGTCCACCCTGACTTTGCATTGATCGACGGCAACCGGGACAGGGGGCGGACCTCCTCCATCACCGTGCCCCACCGCTGTATCGTGAAGGGGGACAGCCTGTCGGCCTCTGTCGCCGCCGCCTCTGTGCTGGCCAAGGTGAGCCGGGACCGCTTCATGCTGGAGATGGCGGAGCGGTATCCCCAATACAGATTTGACCAGCACAAGGGCTATGGTACTAAGCTGCACTATGAGCTGCTGCGGCGGTATGGCCCCAGTCCGATCCACCGCCGCACATTTTTGAAAAGCCTATGAGCGGACAGGAGAGCAGATTGCTGGGCCGATGGGGGGAGGCCTTGGCGGCTCAATGGCTGCGGGAACGTGGCTGCCGGATCCTGGCCGCTGGCTGGAGATGCCGCCAAGGGGAGATAGACCTGATCGCGCGGGAGGGGAACTTCCTGTGTTTTGTGGAGGTAAAGCTGCGCAAGAGTGGCAGCTTTGCTCGTGCCGGTGCCTTTGTGGATAGCCGGAAGCAGGAGAAGCTGCGTCTGGCCGCCCAGCTCTACCTAGCCGAAAACCCCACACAGCTGCAGCCCCGTTTTGATGTGGTGGAGATCTATGCCCCTCGGGGGACGGAAACGTGCCGCCCCCAGATTTCTAGAGTGGAAAACGCCTTTTAGGCCATCCACATTTCTCTCGGTTTTTCTTTCCTCAGAACTTGACCTGGGACCGGGAAACTGTCATAATAGAGCACAGTGGTCCTGTCGGATGGCAGGTAATACCGTTTTTGACTTTGTGAATCAAGATGGGAATGATCAAGATGCAATATGTCAGCACAAGAGATGTAAGTACCTCTTATATGGCCTCCCAGGCCATTATCCAGGGGTTGGCTCCAGACGGGGGCCTGATGACCCCCTTCTACATCCCCAAGCTGCCCGGTAAAGCCCTGGAGGACTTAAAGTCCATGTCCTACCAGCACCGGGCGGTTTACATCATGAAGCAGTTTCTGGAGGAGTTCTCCGTTAAGGAGCTGACCGACTTCGCGGCGGCCGCCTATGGCCCGGAGAAGTTTGACACCCCGGCAGTCGCCCCTGTGCGCTCTCTGGATGGGAATACCCACTGCCTGGAGCTGTGGCATGGCCCTACCTGTGCCTTCAAAGATATGGCGCTCCAGATGCTGCCCCACCTGCTCACTGCCTCTTTGACCAAGAGGGAGGAGGAAAAGACTGTCTGCATCCTGGTGGCCACCTCCGGCGATACAGGCAAGGGAGCCCTGGAGGGCTTTAAGGATGTACCCCATACCCGCATCATGGTGTTCTATCCAAGGGACGGCGTGTCCCAGGTACAGGAACTCCAGATGGTCACCCAGGAGGGGAATAACGTGGGGGTGACCGCGGTGCGAGGCAACTTTGATGACGCTCAGAGCGGCGTCAAGCGGCTGTTTTCCGATGGGGAACTGCGCAGAACTCTAGCGGACCGGGGATTTTTCTTCTCCTCCGCCAACTCCATCAACTGGGGCCGTGTTCTGCCCCAGATCGTCTACTACATCTCCGCCTACTGCGACCTGCTGCGGGATGAGAAGATTGCTCCGGGCCAGACCATCAATGTCTGCGTGCCTACCGGCAATTTTGGCAATATCTTGGCCGCCTACTATGCCAGAGAGATGGGAGTGCCCATCGGCAAACTGATTTGCGCCTCCAACAGCAACAACGTCCTGACTGACTTCATCCGTACCGGCGTGTACGACCGCAAGCGCCCATTCCACAATACTATGTCCCCCTCCATGGACATCCTGATTTCCAGTAACCTGGAGCGTCTCCTGTTTGCTCTGACCCAGGACACCCAGGAGGTCAAGCAATATATGGAGCAGTTGAACGCCAGCGGCCGGTATGAGGTTCGCAAGCCCATTCTGGAGCGGCTGCAGAAGCTCTTCCAAGGTTACTGCTGTGATGACCGGGAAACGCAGCGTGTCATTGGTGAGGTGTACCGTCAGCACGATTATCTCATCGATCCACACACCGCCGTGGCCTTCTCTGCCCTGGACCAGTATCGGAAGGAGAGCGGAGATGATACCCCCTGTGTGGTGGTGTCCACCGCCAGTCCCTTCAAGTTCTGCGACAATGTGCTGGGAGCCCTGGGGGTGACGGAAGTGGCACAGGGGCTGGACGCTCTGGACCAGTTGTCCGCCAAGACCGGACTGCCCGCTCCCGCTCCGTTGTCCTCTCTGCGTAACAAGGAAATTCGCTTTACGAGGACGGTGGAGAAAGAGAATATGGTGGACGCGGTGCTGTCCATGCTGGTGTGAGCCCATGGCCCTGTATGCCATTGGAGATACCCATTTATCCCTCTCCAGCGGAAAGCCTATGGATGTTTTTGGCGGGGGCTGGACGGGGTATGTGGATAAGTTGAAAGAGGGCTTCTCCCAGATCCGCCCGGAGGACACGGTGGTCTTGTGCGGCGACCTATCCTGGGCCATGGGATTGGAGGAGGCGAGGGAGGACTTCGCTTTTCTAAACGCCCTGCCTGGGAAGAAACTGCTGATGAAGGGCAATCACGACTACTGGTGGAATACCGCCGCCAAAATGGAGCGGTTCTTCCAGGAAAATGGATTTACCACCTTCCATCTGCTCCACAATAACTGCCATTTCTATGGGGACATCGCCCTGTGCGGGACCAGGGGATGGTTTTATGAGGAGGACAGGGAGGGGCACGGCACCAAGATTTTCAACCGGGAGCTGATTCGGCTGGAGGCGTCCCTGAAGGCCGGGGGGGAGAAGGAAAAATTCTGCTTTCTCCACTACCCCCCTCTCTATCAGGGTTATCGCTGCCAGGAGATCATCGACCTGATGGAGCGGTATGGCGTTACCCGCTGCTACTATGGCCACCTCCACGGCGGAAGCCACCGTCTGGCGGCCTCTGGAAAGCATGGCGGCATTGAGTACCACCTGGTTTCGGCGGATTATTTGGGGTTTCGACCGGAAAAGTTGGTGGAAGATTGAAAAATTCATGGAAAATTCTTAAAAATCCTCTGGTCAAACAGAGAGATATCTGGTAAAATATCGTGGCGAAAGTAAAAAGGCGCTGTTCTTTCCCCCTTTGGGATGGAGATGCGCCCACAGGAGGAAGTAAACAAATGAAGGTCACCAGTGTTGAGAAGAAAGAGAAAAGCACCGTCGAGCTGACCATCCAGATCGACGCCGCCCAGTTCGAGGCCGCCGTTCAGAAGGCCTATTTAAAGAGCCGCGGCTCTATCTCCGTCCCCGGCTTCCGCAAGGGCAAGGCCCCCCGCAAGATCATCGAGGGGATGTACGGCGCTGGCGTATTCTATGAGGATGCTATCAACGACGTCTACCCCTCCGCTTATGAGGAGGCTGTCAAGGAACAGGGGCTGGACGATGTAGGCTATCCAAAGATGGAGATCGTTGAGGTGGGTAAGGAGGGCTTTACCTTCAAGGCTCTGGTTTCTGTCCGACCCGAGGTCAAGCTGGGTACTTACAAGGGCATCACTGCCCCTAAGGAGGAGCCCAAGATTACCGAGAAGGACGTCGACGAGGAGATGAAGCCCTTTGTCGAGCGGGCGACCCGCCTGGTCAGCGTCAAGCGCAAGGCCAAGAAGGGCGACACTGCCGTCATCGACTTTGAGGGCTTTGACAACGGCACCCCCTTTGAGGGAGGCAAGGGCGAGAACTACGACCTGAAGCTGGGCTCCGGCGCCTTTGTTCCCGGCTTTGAGGAGCAGATTATCGGCATGAAGGCCGGCGAGGAGAAGGACCTGGATATCACCTTCCCGGAGGACTACCACGCGGATCTGGCCGGCAAGGCTGTGGTATTCCATGTGAAGGTCAACGAGGTCAAGGAGTCCCAGGCCCCCGCCGTTGATGATGAGTTTGCCAAGGATGTGTCCGAGTTTGAAACGCTGGAGGCCTTCCGGGCCGACCTGAAGGAGAAGGTCACCCAGCGCCGCCAGCAGCAGGCTCAGGCTGACTTTGAGAACGCCGTGATGGATCAGCTGGTGGAGGATATGGAGTGCGAGATCCCGGACGGCATGGTGGAGGTCCAGGTGGACCGCCTGATGGACGACTACGCCATGCGCCTCCAGGGTCAGGGCATCTCCATGGACGATTATATGAAGATGATGGGGATGAGCCCGGAGATGCTGCGCACCTCCGCACGTCCCGCCGCCCTGAAGCAGGTGCAGACTGAGCTGGCCCTTACCGCCGTGGCCGACGCCGAGAAGCTGGAGGTCACTGAGGAGGAGCTGGAGGCTGAGTTCAGCCGTCTGGCTGAACAGTACGGCCTGAAGGTTGAGCAGGTGAAGGCAGCGGTTCCCGCCGAGGACCTGAAAAAGGACCTGCGGCTGAAGAAGGCCAGCAGTCTGGTCATTGCTGAGGCCAAGGCTGGAAAGGCCAAGAAGAAGGCTGCTGCCAAGAAGACGGAGGCCGCCGAGGCAGCTGCTGAGGAAGCCCCTGCCGAGGAGAAGCCTAAGCGCGCCCGCAAAAAGAAGACCGAGGAGCCCAAGGCTGAGTGATGCTGTCACGTCCGGGGTGGGGAACCGCTCCGGGCGTGTCCATATTTTTGCAGACGTGGAGTAACAAGGCGCCGGTGAGGCCATGGAGCAGGGCGGCACACCGCCCGCTCCTGAGATCGTCCCTTTTTCTCTGGTGGGCCGGAGGAATCATTTTCCGGCTGGACGGGTATACTCTGGTATCACCGTCCCAAAAGAAGGAGTATGTTATTATGAGTTTAGTTCCTTATGTAGTAGAGCAGACCAACCGCGGCGAGCGGTCCTATGACATCTTCTCCCGCCTGCTCAACGACCGTATTATCATGCTGTCAGAGGAGGTCAATGACACCACAGCCTCCCTGGTGGTGGCTCAACTGCTGTATCTGGAGGCCCAGGATCCGGATAAGGATATCCAGTTCTATATCAACAGCCCCGGTGGCTCTGTTACCGCCGGAATGGCCATCTATGACACCATGCAGTATATCAAGTGCGATGTGTCCACCATCTGCGTGGGGCTGGCAGCCTCTATGGGCGCCTTCCTGCTGGCTGCTGGAGCCAAGGGTAAGCGGCTGGCTCTGCCTAACGCTGAGATCATGATCCACCAGCCCTCCGCCGGGACCCAAGGCCAGATCACCGATATGGCCATCCACCTGAAGCGGCTGGAGGTAGTCAAGAGCCGGATGAACCGCATTCTGGCGGAGAATACCGGCAAACCCATTGAAGTGGTCACCGCGGACTGTGAGCGGGACAACTTTATGACCGCTCAGGAGGCCATGGAGTATGGCCTGATCGATAAGGTCATCGATAAGCGCTGACCTGGAGAACGCTCAGGGTCAGCCCCGATTTCCCACCATAGAGTTTATGAGGTGTACCAATGGCGCGAAATGATGAAAAAAGCATCCGCTGTTCCTTCTGCGGAAAGCATCAGGACCAGGTCCGCCGGATCATCGCCGGGCCTGGGGCCTATATCTGCAACGAGTGTGTCCAACTGTGTATGGGGATTCTGGACGAGGACAACGACCCCATCCAGGATGCCTTAGACAGCGATATCCCCGATGTAATCCCCACCCCAAAGGAAATACACGCTGTTCTGGACCAGTATATTATTGGACAGGAGAAGGCCAAAGTGGCCCTCTCTGTGGCCGTGTATAACCATTATAAACGCATCTACTTCGGCGGGGCGGAGGATGTGGAGCTTCAAAAGAGCAATATTCTGCTCATGGGTCCCACCGGCTGCGGGAAGACTCTGTTTGCCCAGACACTGGCTCGAGTGCTGAAGGTCCCATTTGCCATCGCTGACGCCACCACACTGACTGAGGCGGGCTATGTGGGTGACGATGTGGAGAACATCCTGCTGCGTCTGGTCCAGGCGGCCGACTACGACATCGAGCTGGCGGAGCGGGGCATCATCTACATCGACGAGATGGATAAGATCGCCCGCAAAAGCGAGAATACGTCTATTACCAGGGACGTGTCCGGCGAAGGGGTGCAGCAGGCCCTGCTGAAGATTCTGGAGGGTACCGTGGCTAATGTCCCCCCACAAGGCGGACGGAAACATCCCCACCAGGAGTTTATCCAGATTGATACCAAGAACATTCTCTTTATCTGCGGTGGCGCCTTTGACGGCATCGACAAGATCATTGAGAACCGCCTGGATAAGCGAACCCTTGGCTTTGGGGCGGAGATCCAGAGCAGGAAGGAGCGCAACGTGGGCCAGTTGATGGCCGAGGTCCAGCCCCACGACCTGCTGAAATTCGGAATCATCCCGGAGTTGGTAGGCCGCCTGCCTGTCATCACTACCCTTCAGTCTCTGGACCGGGACCAGATGGTCCAAATCTTGACGGAGCCCAAAAATGCCCTGGTCAAGCAGTACCAGAAGCTATTGGAATACGACCAGGTGGAGCTGGACTTCAGCCGGGAGGCCCTGGAGGCGGTGGCCGACGTGGCAGTAAAGCGGGGCATCGGTGCTCGCGGCCTCCGCGCGGTGCTGGAGGAGATCATGACCAAGGTTATGTACGATGTGCCCTCTGACCCCACTATCGTGAAGGTAACCATTACCGCCGCTACCGTGCAGGATGGTGCTCCGGCTGAATTGACCTATGACCCGGAACGCTGCCGCCGTCCCCGTCTGGGGAAAGCGGCGCTTAAGGCCGAGCGCGGCGGTGTCCCCGGCACCAACGCCGGATAAAAGAGAAATCTTGAATGCCCCGCGGAGCCCCCGGATCGGCGGGCCCCGGGGCATTTCGCTATATCGACCAGAGAGGAAGTGACCACATGACGACCACACAGAAGGATATCCTCCACACCAGCACTATGCCGGTTATCGCTCTGCGGGGGCTGACCATTTTCCCCAACGTGCTGATCCATTTTGATGTGGCCAGGGATATCTCCATCAAATCCTTGGAAACTGCTATGACGACCGGCAGCCCTGTGTTTCTGGTGGCCCAAAAGGATATCTCCGTGGAGGTGCCGGACCAGCGCGACCTGTACGTGGTAGGAACCATCTCCAATGTACGCCAGATCCTCCGTATGCCAGGAGACAATGTCCGGGTTATGGTAGAGGGGCAGGCCAGAGGCAAGCTGCTCCGCCTCCTGCGGACCGAGCCCTATCTGGAGGGGGAGATACTGGAACTGCCAGAGGAGGAGCGGACTGGAACAAGCGCCCGGACCGAAGCCCTAATGCGCTCCACCTACGAGCTCTTTCAGCGGTATACGGAGCTGGCCCCTAAGGTATCTCCAGACCTGCTGATCCATGTATTGGCCAGCCAGGATCCAGGCTATATCTCTGACTATATCGCCCAAAACATCCCCATGCGAAACAGCGACAAGCAGACCATCCTGGAGGAGCGGCGGCCCCTGCGCCGCCTGGAGAAGCTGCATCGGCTGCTGGACCGGGAGGTGGAGATACTGGCTCTGGACAACGAGATACAGAGCAAAGCCAGAGAGCAGATGTCCGACCAGCAGCGGGATTACTACCTCAGGGAGCAGATGAAGGCCATCCAGAACGAGCTTGGAGAGGGTGATGGGGCCGACGAGTTCGAGGAGTACCGTCAGAAGATCGCCAAGGCCGCCCTGCCTGATGAGGTGCGGGAGAAGTTGACCAAGGAGTTGAACCGGCTGACCAAGCAGCCCTTCGGATCCTCGGAGGCCACCGTTCTGCGCAGCTATCTGGACGTATGTTTGGAGCTGCCTTGGGGAAAATACACCAAGGAGAAGATCAGCGTCCCGGCTGTCCGCCGGGTGCTGGACCAGGAGCACTACGGCCTGGATAAGGTGAAGGAGCGCATCCTGGAATTTGTGGCAGTCAAGCAGCTGGCCCCGGCGTTGAAAGGACAGGTACTCTGCCTGGTGGGCCCGCCCGGAGTGGGCAAGACCTCCATCGCCATGTCTATGGCAAAGGCTATGAACCGGAAGCTGGCCCGTCTCTCCCTGGGCGGCGTCAGCGATGAGGCGGAGATTCGGGGGCACCGCAAGACCTATGTGGGAGCCATGCCGGGCCGCATCATCACCGCAATCCAGCAGGCGGGCAGCTGCAATCCGCTGATCCTGTTGGACGAGATCGACAAGCTGGGCCGGGACCACCGGGGTGACCCCTCCTCCGCACTTCTGGAGGTGTTGGACGGAGAACAGAATGCCACCTTCCGAGATAACTTCCTGGAGGTCCCCTTTGACCTGTCTCAAGTCCTGTTTATTACCACCGCGAATACTCTGGATACCATTCCCCGACCTCTGCTGGACCGGATGGAGGTCATCGAGCTGTCCAGCTACACCGACGAGGAGAAGGTTCAGATCGGGAAAAAGTATCTGCTTCCGAAGGAGATGAAGCGCCACGGCCTGGAAAAGAGCCAGCTGAAGGTATCCGACAGCGCCCTGCGGGAGATCATCTCAGCCTATACCCGGGAATCGGGAGTTCGGGTGCTGGAGCGAATGCTGGCTGCCATCTGCCGCAAAACCGCAATGAGAGTGGTTTCAGATGGCGTAAAGTCGATTCACATTACAGAAAAAGATCTCAAGGAGTATCTGGGAGTACCCCGCTACTACCCCGAGCGGCAGGCCCTGGAAGAGCGGATAGGCGTGGTCAATGGCCTGGCCTGGACCTCTGTGGGCGGCGAGCTGCTGGAGGTGGAGGTGAATGTGGTCCCAGGGGCCGGAAAGGTAGAGCTCACCGGAAATCTGGGAGATGTGATGAAGGAGAGTGCTTACGCCGCACTCAGCTTTATCCGCAGCCAGTCAGACCGGCTGGGGATCCCCGCCGATTTTTATAAGGAGAAGGATATCCACGTCCACTTCCCGGAGGGAGCCGTCCCCAAGGACGGGCCCTCTGCCGGCATCGCCATCACTACCGCCATGGTGTCCGCCCTGACTGGCTGCCCGGTGCGCCGTGGCATCGCCATGACCGGAGAGGTCACCCTCCGCGGCCGTGTCCTGCCCATCGGAGGTTTGAAGGAGAAAACGATGGCCGCCTTCCGAAACGGCATCAAAACGGTCATCCTGCCGGCGGACAACGGCAAGGACTTAGAGGAGATCGACCAGACGGTACGGAAGGCTCTCCAGTTTATCCTGGTAGAGCGGGCAGACCAGGTGCTGTCGGCAGCCCTCTCACACCCGCTGCCCTCCGCGGAGGAGCAGAGGGAGCCGTCCGCTCCAGTCCTGGGGACTGCAAAGAGAGCCCCTGGTCCCCGGCTGCGCCAGTGAGGAGGGGATAGGATGCCTGTCAACCTGCAAAAGGCGGAATTTATCCTGTCCGCCGCTTCCGCAAGGGACTTCCGGACCGACGGGCTGCCTCAGGTGGCCTTCGCCGGCCGTTCTAATGTGGGTAAGTCCTCGGTCATCAACCGGCTGTTGGGCCGAAAGAATTTTGCACGGGTGGGTGCCGCCCCGGGCAAGACCATCCACATTAATTACTTTTTGATTGATGGGGGCTTCTACCTGGTGGACCTGCCAGGATATGGCTACGCCAAGGTGTCCAAGAGTGAACGAGACCGGTGGGCGCGGCTGATGGAGTCCTACTTCGCCCATCCGGAGCTGATGACCCTGGGGGTGATGATTGTAGACTCCCGGCATAACCCCACCGCCGATGACTGTACCATGGCCCAATGGTTCCGTGACACAGGCCGGCCCATGGTAGTGGTGGCCAACAAACTGGATAAGCTGAAAAAGAGCGAGATCGGTCCCAACCTCCAGAGGATCCGGGAAACCCTGGAGCTGGACGAGGAGACCATCGTTATCCCCTTTTCGGCTGAGAAGGGGACCGGCAGGGAGGAACTGCTGTCGGCTATCCTGTCCGGCGCCGGAGTGAACTGAAGGATCCCCGGTATGCCCTGCGGCATACCGGGGATCTTTGTACAGGAGAGACTTTATTCTCTATATTGGGAAACCGCTGTTCACGCCTTGTGTTTTGGCTCCATAGCTGGTATAATATTCTGACACAATTTTCCCAAAAGAGGTGAGCCCATGGAAGCACCCATCTACCACCTGGAAGGGGTGGTGAAGGCCAAGGAAGAAAATATGGAGGACTTCGTGGGCCCGCTGGACCTGATTCTCCATCTTTTGAGCAAGAATAAGATGGAGATCAAGGACATTCAGATATCGCTGATCCTGGACCAGTATCTGGAATGGATGAACAAGCGGAAAGAATTGGACCTGGAGGTGGCCAGTGAGTTTATCACAATGGCCTCTCATCTGATCTATATCAAGACTCGGATGCTCCTGTCCATCCACGATGAAGAGGCACTCAGCGAGGTGGAGCAGCTCATCGCTACACTAGAGGCCCATCAGAGAAATGAAAATTTTTTGAAGATTAAGGAAGTCATCCCTGTGCTGGATACCAGGTTCCACTATGGGCGGGACTATCTGACCAAAGTGCCGGAGCCGGTCCAGCCGGACAGGACCTATCGCTATGTCCATGACAGGGAGGATATTTGGAAGGCTATGACCGCTGTATTGTCCCGGACAGACAACAAACTCCCGCCTCCTGTTTCCGCCTTCCAAGGCATCGTGGGCCGGGAGCCCTACCCCGTGACAGACAAAGCGGGAGAGATCGTCCGGCGGTTGCTCCAGTTCGGCGTTACCCGCTTTCGGGCCCTGTTCAAGGGGAACCGGAGCCGCTCCGAAGTGGTGGCTACTTTCCTGGCAGTGCTGGAACTGTGCAAAGCGCGCCGGGTCAGGTTGGCGGGTACCGAGTCGGACTGTACTGTCACCTGCACCCAGGCGGAGGGGGAGACGCCGGCGGAGTTTACCGCCGACAGCTACTAAGAGGAGGATAGCTCTGTGGAACTGAAGGAATTGGAATCCGCTCTGGAGGGTGTCCTCTTTGCCTCAGGAGAGCCGGTGGCTGTGGAGCGGCTGTGCCTGGGGCTTGAGGTGGACAGGCCCACCCTGGACGCTGTGGCCCAGCGGCTGATGGACCAGTACAGCTATGAGCGGCGGGGAATACGGCTGATCAAGCTGGATACCAGCTATCAGCTGTGCTCCGCGCCGGAGTTCGCCCCCTATATCAGAAAGACGCTGGAGAGCCGCAAGCCGGCCCGCCTGTCGCAGCCCGCCCTGGAGGTACTGGCGATCATCGCCTATTATCAGCCGGTGACCCGTGCTTATGTAGATCAGGTGAGGGGGGTAGACAGCTCCTATACGGTGGGGCTGCTGCTGGAGCGGGAGCTGATTGAGGAGGCGGGCCGCCTGGCTGTCCCCGGACGGCCGCTCCTGTTTCGGACCACCAAGAACTTCCTGCGTTCCTTTGGGTTGTCCAGCCTGGAGGAGCTGCCTGAGCTCCCCGACTCCTCCCAGGAGGGGAGTCAGATGACCCTGGAGCTGGAGGCGGCGGTAGCCAGGCTTAGGGCGGAGGAGGAGCAGGGGGCCGGGCTGCCGGCGGAGGACGGGCCATGAAGCTCCTGTTCACGGTGGCCGCCGTCCTGCTGGCCCTGCTCCTGCTGGGACAGGTCCGGGTGGGCTGTGTCGTGTCCTATCAGCAGGAGGGGCTGTTCCTCTGGCTGCGAACAGGGGTTGTCCGAATCAGAGTGCTCCCTTGGAAGCGGAAAAAGAAGGAAAAGCCTGTCCGGGGAAAAAAGATGGGAACGGACCTGACAGAAGAAAAACCTGTCCGCGTGAAGGGCGGGGGGCTGGAGTATGCCAAAAGGCTGCTCCCCATCGCACTGGAGGCGGCGGGACAGTTTCAGAAGAAGCTGAAAATAGATATCCTGGATTTGGAATTGACCATAGGCGGTCAGGACCCTGCGGACGCGGCAATGGCCTATGGATGGGCAAACGGGGCCCTGGGCGCCCTGTGGTATCCCCTGGTAGAGGGGTTCCATATAGTAGATGGCCGGGCTAGGGTCAGGCTGGATCTGGAGGCTCCTGCCGTCAGTCTGCGGGGAAGGGCCTCCTTGTCCCTGAAGCTGGGGCAGATATGCCGGCTGGCGGTGTATTTTGGGATAAAAGCTCTGCGGGCTGTCATGGCGGCGCGTGGGGAACAAAAAGAGCAGAATGTGAGAAAGGCGGCCTGAGGGTATGGAAAAAAAGGACCATCTAAGTGAACTGATGAGCGTCACCATGGAGCACGTGAGGGCCATGGCGGACGCCAACACAATCATTGGCACCCCTATTCAAGCAGATGGAGTTACCCTGATCCCCGTGTCTAGGCTGTCCTTTGGGATAGCGGGCGGCGGGACCGAGTTTTCTACCAAAAAGCAGCCAGCCAGCGATCCGGCCTTCGGTGGGGGCAGCGGAGCCAGTGCTAAACTGGAGCCGGTGGCCTTTCTGATCCTCCGGGGAGGCTCCGTGAAGCTGCTGCCTGTGGCACCTCCTCCCGCCACTACGGTGGACCGGGTCATTGAAGCGGTGCCCGAGGTAGTGGACAAGGTAACGGACTTTATTGAAAAGCAGCAGGAAAAAAAGGCACAGGAGACGGAGCGGGCGGATTTTGCCGAATAAAGCCAAATTCGCAAAAATTTCCGGGCAACGAAAAAAGTTAGACTGCCATACTATGGTCACCTATGTTTTTGAAGAAGGTGACCGATATGAAACGGATCATGAGTTTGTGTCTGGCGGTGCTGACAGCGGCTGTTGCACCTGCCGCGGCCGCGGCGGCCTCCGGAGCGCCTGGTACCTCCGCCGCCTCGGTAGTCCTGATGGATGGAGAGAGCGGGCGGGTGCTATATGAGCAGAACGCCCATGAGCCGCGTCTTATCGCCAGCATCACCAAGCTGATGACCGCCCTGGTGGCCCTGGAATCAGGCCATGTGCTGGAAGAAGAAGTGACCATCTCCGGGGAGTGGGCCGGGGCTGAGGGCTCCTCCATCTACCTGCGGGCGGGGGAGCGGGTAAGTCTGGAGGCGCTGCTCTACGGGATGCTCCTACGCTCTGGAAACGATGCCGCTCTGGCGGTAGCCGGATACTGCGGCGGTACGGTGGAGCGGTTTGTGGACCGGATGAATCAGAAGGCTCAGGAGCTGGGGATGGCAGATACCCATTTCGCCAATCCCAATGGGCTCAACGCGGAGGGGCATTACTCCTCTGCCTATGATATGGCGCTGCTGGCCCAAGCCTGCCTGAAGAATGATACCTTGGCGCAGATAGTGTCCACCAAATCCATCACCATAGGGACCAGAACATTTACTAACCACAATAAGCTGTTGTGGCAGTATGAGGGCTGTATTGGACTGAAGACAGGATATACCGAGAAGGCAGGGCGCACATTGGTGTCAGCGGCCAGAAGGGAAGGGACTGCGCTGATCTGCGTCACTCTCAGTGACCCCAACGACTGGGCGGACCACACCCGTCTCTTTGACTGGGGTTTCTCTCACTATCGTGCGAAGGAACTGACACGTGCGGGGGAACAGGTCTGTCAGCTCCCGGTGGCGGACAGTCTGATCCCAGTGTGTCCCATATCAGCGGCCGAGGATTGTTCTGTGGCCTTGGCAGAGGGGGAGAAGCTCCAGTATGATATTCTGCTGGACCAGGAACTTCTGACCGCTCCGGTGGAGAGGGGGGCCCCTTTGGGCAGGGTGGTGTTCCGCTTGAAGGGGGAAGAAGTGGCGGATATCCCCCTGGTAGCCGGCGCCGATATCCCGCGGGACAGCGTATCGGTCCGCGGGCTGTGGGACAGGCTGTCGGACCGGTTGGCCCAGCTTTCGGAGAGATAGAGAAAGAGAAAGGCGGACCATGGAAGAACGACTGCAAAAGCTGATATCCTCCTGCGGACTGGCTTCCCGGAGAACGGCGGAGGAGTGGATTTCCTCTGGACGGGTCACAGTGAATGGAGAGAAAGCCCATCTGGGGGATCGAGCGGACCTGGACCGGGATCAGGTGCTGGTGGATGGCAAAAGGCTGCGCCCCGGGGGAGCACGGACCTACCTGATGCTCAATAAGCCCCGCGGCTATGTGTCCACCCTCTCTGACGAGCAGGGGAGAAAGACCGTGGCGGATCTGGTGTCCGGTTGCGGCGCACGAGTGTGGCCCATCGGCCGGCTAGACCTGGATTCGGAAGGGCTGCTCCTTCTGACCGATAACGGGGAGATCACCCACAGGCTCCTCCATCCCAGCCACGAGGTGGAAAAAGAATATCTGGTCTGGGTGACTGGAAATGTAGAGAAAGCCCTGCCCATTCTGTCCGGCCCAATGGTGTTGGACGGGGAGAAGCTGGCTCCCGCCCAAGTTCGGCGGGGGCGGACCAGCGGAGGGGTGTCCCAGATGTCTGTCGTCATCCACCAGGGGAAAAACCGGCAGGTGCGCCGGATGTGTGCCCAGGCAGGACTCAATGTGCTGCGGCTGAAGCGGATTCGGGAGGGGGCGCTGCACCTGGACAGGACACTGGCCCCCGGAACATGGCGTAGGCTGACGGAGCAGGAGGTGCTCCTGCTGACGGGAGAAGAAACTACAGATAATTGAACAAGCTGCTCGGCGCTTTTTGCAAGAAAAAATGAATTTCTTGCAAAAAGCGCTTGCATTTTTGCAGGAAAACGGGTATGATAATCCATGAAAGGCGTGTACGCTTTGACTGACGTATAGTATCAGAGGGGTTTCTACATAAACGGGAGATGAGAACCATATGAATCGTGACATTTTGGCCCTGATACAGGAGAATATGCATACCTTTTCCAAGGGACAGAAGCGGATCGCTAGCTTTATCCTGGAGTCCTATGATAAGGCTGCCTTTATGACAGCCAGCAAGCTGGGCAAGAAGGTGAATGTGAGTGAGTCTACCGTGGTCCGGTTTGCTGCTGAGTTGGGCTATGATGGATACCCGGATATGCAGCGGTCGCTGCAAAAGATGATCCGTAACCGGCTGACATCCGTTCAGCGGATTGAGGTGACCAATGATCGGCTGGGCGACCAGGATTTGCTGTCTATGGTTCTGCAATCTGACATCGAGAAGATACGTCTTACCCTGGAGGAGCTGGACAGGGACAGCTTTGAGAAGGCTGTTGACGCCATCGTGTCTGCCCGGAAGCTCTACATCATCGGTGTCCGGTCCTGCGCGGCCATGGCAACCTTCATGTCCTTCTATTTCAATTTGATTTTCGATAATGTAGTCAAGGTATCCGCCACTACAGCCAGCGAGGTCTTTGAGAGCCTCCTACGAGTGGGGGAGGGGGATGTGGTTATCGGCGTCAGCTTTCCCCGGTATTCCAGCCGCACGGTTCAGGCGATGAACTTTGCACGGAGCCGGGGGGCAACTACCATCGCCATTACAGACAGCGAGGTATCCCCCCTGTCGCCCATCTCCACCTACACACTGAAGGCGCGTAGTGATATGGCCTCCTTTGTCGATTCTCTGGTGGCGCCCCTCTCACTGATTAACGCCCTGCTGGTGGCGGTGAGCCGGAAGAAAAATGACGACCTGGCCAATACCTTTGAGGACCTGGAGAAAATCTGGGAGGAGTACGGCGTCTATGAGAAGGTGCAGGAGTGAGCGGTACCCATTATGATCTGATTGTGGTGGGCGGTGGGGCCGCGGGTATGATGGCGGCCATCACCGCCGCCCGTCTGGGGGCAGAGGTCTGCCTGTTGGAGCGCAACCCCAAAGTGGGCCGGAAACTGTATATCACTGGCAAGGGCCGGTGTAATGTGACCAATCACTGTACGCCGGAGGAGGCACTAGCCGCCACGACCAGGAATGGACGTTTTCTATACAGCTCTATAAGCCGCACCACACCCGCCAATGTAGAGGAATTTTTTACCGGACTGGGCGTGGAGCTGAAGGTGGAGCGTGGGAATCGGGTATTCCCGCGGTCGGATAGGGCTTCGGATATCATCGACGCCTTATTCCAGGAGTTAAAACGGCTGAAGGTTCCGGTGATCCATGAGCGAGCTTCTGAAATCAGTATTCAGGATGGCTCGGTGCGCGCCGTGGAAGTGAGAAAAGATAAGGGCAGGACTGGGTTTGGCTGTAAAGCGGTCATCCTTGCTACGGGAGGCGTTTCCTATCCCGCCACTGGCTCCACTGGGGACGGGTATCGGATGGCGGAGGCATTGGGCCACACCATTGTGGAGCCGTGTCCCTCGCTGGTTCCGCTGGTGTCCCCAGACTCCTGCTGTGGGCAGATGCAGGGACTGACTCTAAAAAATGTTCAGTTGACGGTCCGGGGACAAAAGGGTAAGATAGTATACCGTGAGCAGGGTGAGCTTTTGTTCACCCACTTTGGCCTGTCCGGTCCGCTGGTGCTGTCAGCCAGTGCTCATATGCGGGATTTTGAGAGAGTTAAGTATGTCTGCTCCATCGACTTAAAGCCAGCACTGGATGAGTCCGTTTTGGATGCCCGCCTGCTGCGGGAGCTGGGGGAAAACGCCAACAGAGATATGGGCAATTTATTAGGTAGCCTGGTCCCAAAGGCGATGATTCCTGTCCTGCTGGCGCGTGCCGGCATCCCAGGGGACAAAAAGGCCCACAATGTGACCCGTGAGGAGCGCCGCCGCCTGTTGGAAGCGCTGAAACATTTTACAGTACCCGTGTCCGGACCACGGCCTATTGAGGAGGCCATCATCACCTCCGGCGGTATCAAGGTGGGCGAAGTAGACCCAAAGACCATGCAGTCCAAAAAGGTGCCTGGCCTGTTTTTTGCCGGGGAGCTGCTGGATGTGGACGCCTATACCGGCGGCTTCAACCTCCAGATCGCATGGGCTACCGGCCGAGCGGCGGGGAAAGGGGCAGTGGAGTTTATAGGGGCCGGATAAGGGGGACGCACATCTCGCACAGGTGTCGGGCGATCATGGGGGCGGCGTACCGCTCGATGATGGGGCGCCTCCAGTCGGCCGGTAGGCCCTGGGTCAGGACAGGCAGGTCTTTCCAGAAGGAGAGAATGTCGGCCTCTGTGTGGGGCACTTCAAAGACGGCATAGAGGCCGTCCTCCAAGGTCCTTGTTTCCAGACTGGTGGACTGTCCCCGGCGGAGGACCAGACCCAGATCATATCGGAGCTTTTCTGCCGCCACACGGGTGGGATCGTCCAGGGCGATGCCAAAAATGACAGACTGGTCGTCCAATAGCTGCTCCCGGTCTAAGGTTTGCTTAAAGTTCTCCATAAAATGCCTGTTGTGCTGGCCGTATGGGCCGATGCTCCTTTGATATGCCAGGGTAATGTTCTCAAATCTCTCCTGTATCATAGGACCTCCATATTGCAATAAGATTACGGTGATTTAGGTATAGTATCCCGAATTAAAAGGAATTTCAAGAACTTTTTTAATTTGTTCTATGGAAACCAAAAAGTGTTTGGAGCGGTTGTATGAAGTGTGTCAGCATTGCTATCGACGGCCCTGCCGGGGCCGGTAAGAGCACCCTGGCCCGAAAGACGGCCAGGGAGCTGGGCTTTTTATATGTAGATACCGGGGCCATCTACCGCACGGTGGCCCTGAAGGTCCTCCGGGCGGGGGCGGACCCGACCGAAGAGAGCCAGGTGATTCCTCTGCTGAAGGGGCTGGATATTTCTATGGACTATGGCCCAGACGGGGAGCAGCAGATGTTTCTGGAGGGCGAGGATGTGTCCAAAGCGATCCGGGAACATCAGATCTCCGGACTGGCTTCTAAGGTATCCGCTATCCCGGCAGTGCGGGACTTCCTGTTGGAATTTCAGCGCACTCAGGCCCGTGAGCACAATGTGGTCATGGACGGCCGGGATATCGGAACCGTCGTGCTGCCTCAGGCAGATGTGAAAATATTTCTCACTGCGGCACCGGAGTCCCGTGCCCGCCGCCGTCTCTTGGAGCTGGAAGGGCGGGGGCAAAAGACTGATTTTGAAACTGTCCTGCGAGATATTGTCCAGCGGGATGAACAGGACCGGAATCGCCCGATTGCACCGTTGCGCCAGGCGGAGGACGCAGTCCTTCTGGACACCACCCGGCTGAATTTAGAGGAGAGTTTGGCGGCCATGCTTTCCTTGATAAAGGAGAAGATTCATCTGTGAGCGAAGAATCGGTGAAAGAACCCCAGGAAAAGAATGAGCTCCAGCGCAAAAGCCTAGACAGATACTTTTCCTTTTTATACGCTGTCATCTGGCCCTTCTTTAACCTCTTCCGCCCAATCCGGGCGGTTGGACGGGAGAATATTCCGAAGGGCCCGGCAGTCATCTGTCCCAATCATACCACCGCGGGGGACCCTTTTTATGTCGTCTTTGCTTTTGGACATAAATGTCCCATGCGGGCCATGGCCAAGATACAGATCATGCGTGTCCCATTTGTCGGCTGGATATTGTCCAAGGCCGGCGTCTTTGGGGTGGACCGGGGAAACAATGATATGAAGGCAGTGAAGACAGCCTTGAAATTCTTAAAGGGCGGGGATAAGCTGCTGATGTTCCCGGAAGGGACCAGAGTTCACGAAGGGGAAAACGTGTCGGTCAAGACGGGTGCCGCCCTCTTCGCAACCCGAGCCGGTGTCCCCCTGCTGCCGGTGTACATACAGCGGAAGAAGCGGCTGTTCCGACCGAATACTGTGGTCATCGGACAGCCCTATTATCCCAAGTATGAGGGCCGTAAACCTACGGCGGAGGAGCTCCAGTCGATTGCCCAGGAAGTGATGAACCGGGTGCAGGCCCTGGGGGAGGGGATCGGATGAAGCTGGAATTGGCCAGGAGTGCTGGCTTCTGCTATGGTGTACGGCGGGCCGTGGAGCTTGCGGAGCAGGCTGCCGCACAGGGCACGCCCTGCGTTATGCTGGGCTCCATTATCCATAACCAGGCGGTGATCGGCCGGTTGGCGGAGCAGGGCCTTCGTTCGGTGAAAACACCGGAGGAGGTGCCGGATGGCGCGTCGGTCATTATCCGCTCCCACGGCGAGAGCCGCGCGGTTTACAAAACGCTGGAGAGTCGGGGCGCCCAGATCTTGGATGCCACCTGCCCCAATGTGACCCGAATCCATGAGATCGTGCGCCAGGCGGAGGAGCAAGGGAGAAGGCCCGTAATCGTAGGGACTCCTGACCATCCGGAAGTGACGGCTATCGCTGGCTGGTGTCGGGAACCAGTTGTGGTATCGGGGGCAGAGGCATTGGAAAAATGGCTGTTAGAGGCTCCGGACCGGCGAAACCTGCCTATCACTTTGGTATCGCAAACCACATCTACCAGGAAAATTTGGGACGACTGCGTGAAAAAAGCAAAAAAAGAGTGTACAAACGCAGAATTTTTTGATACAATATGTGGAGCGACGTCCAAACGCCAGGAAGAGGCCCGTCAGCTGGCTGAAAAATGCAGCATGATGGTGGTCATAGGCGACAGTCAAAGCTCCAATACGAAGCGGCTTGCGGAGCTTTGCCGGGAGGTTTGTCCCCGCGTTCAGCTGATTGAGAGCGCGGAGGAGCTGGATCTTACCGGGCTGCCCCAGGCGGATATGGTCGGCATCACGGCGGGCGCGTCCACGCCCGCGTGGATAATAAAGGAGGTCTATGACAAAATGAGCGAAGAAATCATGGAGATCGAGCAATCCTTTGCGGAGATGCTGGAGGAGTCGATCAAGCCTATAAATAATGGAGATAAGGTCACGGGCATAGTGGATTCTATTACCCCCACTGAGATCCAAGTCGACTTGGGCTTTAAGTATCCCGGCTATATCCCCTTGGCTGAGTTGAGCGACGACCCCACCGTCAAGCCTGAGGACCTGGTGAAGGTAGGCGACGAAATCGAAGCCTATGTGATGCAGGTCAGCGACCGGGACTGCCAGGTCAAGCTGTCCAAGAAGCGCCTGGATATGGTCAAGGGCTGGGAGGAGATCGAGGCCGCCAGCGAGAACGAGACAGTGGTTGAGGGCTTTGTGACTGAGGACAACAAGGGCGGTGTGGTTGTTTCCGTCAAGGGCATCCGCGTCTTTGTGCCCGCCTCCCAGACGGGCCTGCCGCGGGAGACTCCCATGGCTGAACTGCTGAAGCACAAGGTCCGTCTGGTCATTACAGAGGTCAACCGGGCCCGCCGCCGTGTAGTGGGCTCCATCAGCAAGGTGCAGCGCGCCGAGCGGGCTGCCGCCGCGGAGAAGGTGTGGGCCGAGATCGAGGACGGCAAGCGCTATACCGGCACGGTGAAGTCCCTGACTTCCTACGGCGCCTTTGTAGATATTGGCGGCGTGGACGGCATGGTCCACATCTCCGAGCTGTCTTGGAGCCGCATTAAGCACCCCTCTGAGGTAGTAAAGGTGGGCGATACTGTAGAGGTGTACGTCATCTCCGCCGACAAGGAGAAGAAGAAGATCTCCTTGGGCATGAAGGACCACAGCCAGGATCCCTGGACCGTATTTACTTCTACCTACCAGGTGGGGGACACCGCTAATGTGCGCATCGTCAAGCTGATGACCTTCGGTGCCTTTGCCGAGGTAGTTCCCGGTGTGGACGGACTGATCCACATCTCCCAGATCGCAGACCACCGCATCGAGAAGCCCGGCGACGTACTGGCTGAGGGCGATAAGGTGGACGTGAAGATCACCGATGTGGACATGGAGAACAAGAAGATCTCCCTCTCCATCCGTGCCCTGCTGGAGCCCGCTGTGGAGGAAGATAGCGCCGAAGAAGCTCCTGCCGAAACCGAGGAGTAATTTTGATTTAAAAACGGCCCTGGTCTTTTTGACCAAGGGCCGTTTCCTATATGATGTAAAAAATGACAAAATTTTAAAATCATTAGGGGTTTTGCTTGCGTAAAGCCGTTTAAATTGCTATAATTAGTGTGAAAATAGAGGCAAGGACGGGGTCATGATCGGTATGGAGGTGTAAAAGTTGTACCAGATTGGGGATAAAGTCGTCCACCCAATGTACGGAGCAGGCGTTTTAGAGAGTATCGTCCAGAGAAAAATTGACGGTGTAGAGCGAGATTATTACATGATGAAGCTCCCCAATCGGTCCATGGTGGTTATGATCCCCACAGAACATAGCGAGGATATCGGCGTCCGACCAGTAGTAGACGCGAATCAGGCCGATCAGGTTATGGCGGCGATTCCTTCCATCCAGGCGGAGATGACCTCAAATTGGAACCGCCGTTACCGAGAGAATATGGAGCGCCTGAAAAGCGGTGATCTCTTTCAGGTCGCTTGGGTCATCAAGGGGCTCACGGCCAGGGACCACTCGAGGGGGCTGTCCACTGGGGAGCGGAAAATGCTTCACTCGGCTCGGCAGATGCTGATCTCCGAGATCGTGCTCTCCAAGAGTCTAAGCTACGAGACAGTGGAGGAGCAGTTGGATACGGCGCTGGCATAGTTTGTCCTGCCCAGACATAGTGATTGATAAAAGCTGACCTGAAAAGGAGCCCACCGGCTCCTTTTTTGTGTAGGAGGTCCCTAAGATGCTGGAAGTATTGCGAAAATTAGCGAAGAAGAAGGCTCATCCCCCGATCTGTTCCGCTGTGATTGTGGCGGCGGGCTCCGCCCGTAGGATGGAGGGGATAGACAAGGTATTGGCTCCTTTGGGGGAACTGCCCGTCCTGGTGCACACGATCTATTCCTTTCAGGACTGTCCCCGGTTTGATGAGATCGTGGTGGTCACGAGAGAGGACCTGCTGGTCGAAGTCAGCCGGATCTGCAAAGACTTCCAACTGGATAAAGTGTCCAAAGTGGTGGTAGGGGGCAGAGAGAGGACCGACTCCGTGCTGGCTGGGCTCAGGGAGGTGCGTCCGGATGCGGACCTTATCGCAATCCACGACGGCGCCCGCCCACTGGCCCCCCAGCAGGTGCTGGAGGAGGTGGTGGAGCGGGCGGCGGAAACGGGAGCAGCCGCCCCCGCTATACCGGTCACAGATACAGTAAAGAGAGCTAGAGAGGGACTGATAGAGGAAACCGTAGACCGCTCAGAGCTTTGGACGGTTCAGACGCCCCAAGTCTTTGAAGCCGGGCTGATCCGGGCCGCGGTGGAGAAGGCGGCGGTTGACGGGGAAAGCCTGACAGACGAATGTGGGGCGGTAGAGCGGCTGGGGATGAAGGTGTCCCTGACCACTGGAAGCAAGGAAAATATTAAGATCACCACCCCCTTTGACCTAATATTGGGGGAGGCTATCCTGGAAGCGAGAGTGAGGGGAGAGCTATGAAGATGCGGGTCGGGCACGGATACGATGTCCACCGGCTGGTAGAGGGGCGCAGGCTCATCCTGGGCGGGGTAGAGATATCCTGGGAAAAGGGATTGCTGGGGCACTCAGACGCGGACGTACTGACCCACGCGGTGATGGACGCGCTTCTGGGAGCGGCAGGACTTGGGGACATCGGCACACATTTTCCCGATACAGACTCCGCCTACGCCGGGGCGGACAGCATAAAACTGCTGGAGAGAGTGACCGCCCTGCTGGATCACCGGGGCTGGAAGGTGGGGAATATAGACGCCACCATCCTGGCTCAACGGCCTAAGCTGGCGCCCCATATTCCGCAGATGCGGGAGCGGCTGGCCAGAGCTATGGGAGTGTCCCCGGAGCAGGTCAATCTAAAGGCTACCACGGAAGAAGGTCTCGGCTTTACTGGCTCCGGTGAGGGGATGGCGGCGCACGCAGTAGTGCTGATTTGGAAAGGTTGAACGGCAAGCATGAACGCTGCAAATAGTTCGACTCCGGCAAGTATCAGGGGGGGCCATTTTCGCCTGGCGAATGGCGAAAATGGAGATATGGGCTGTTTGACCATTGTAAAGAGAAAGCAAGTCTGCGGTGTCACCGCCTGAAAAAGAGCATACAATGGAGATGAGAGGGGAACGCAGGCTCCCCTCCCAGCTATTTCCGAGGGGCGGCCGACAGACTGTCCCGAGAAAGGAACCAAGTCATGCTCTATTATCTCATTGTATGCCGCTCTCTGACCTACGCACAGCGGACAGCCGCCGCCCTGGAGCGGGCGGGCATCACGGCGCGGATTCTCCGCTCGCCAAAGAGCGTGGCGGGGGAGGGGTGCAGCCACTCGGTCAAGATATCCCAACGCAGTCTGCCTGACGCCCTCCGGGTCCTCCAGCGGACGAATCTTGAGCCAAAGCGTATCTATATCACCGCCGGGGACGGCAGCTATCAGGAGGTGGAGCTGTGATCTATCTGGACAGCGCGGCCACCACCCTGCAGAAGCCGCCCTCTGTGGCTCGCGCCACCGCACACGCCATTGACCACTTGGCCAGCCCTGGACGGGGAGGACATCGGCCGGCTATGGCTGCCGCCGATACTGCCTTCGCCTGTCGGGAGGAGGCGGCTGCCCTCTTTCATGTGACCAGCGTCGATCAGGTGGTTTTTACGTTTAACGCTACCCATGGACTCAATATCGCCATAAAAACCCTGGTCCATCCTGGGGACAGAGTGGTGATTTCCGGCTATGAGCACAACGCGGTCACCCGGCCGCTCCACGCGATTCCGGAGGTGGAAATTTTGGTGGCCCGATCGCCTCTCTTTGACAGGCAGGGAATGATAGACTCCTTCCGCCGGTGTCTGGACCAGGGGGCGGACGCGGCTATATGTACCCATGTATCCAATGTATTCGGTTTTATCCTCCCAATCCAGGAGATCGCGGAGCTGTGCCGGCAGCGGGAAGTGCCTCTGATTGTTGACGCCTCACAGTCCGCAGGCGTCCTGCCGCTGGATATCCAGGAACTGGGCGCCGCCTTTGTAGCGATGCCGGGCCATAAGGGGCTCTACGGCCCACAGGGCACCGGCCTGCTGCTCTGCAACCGTGACCCGACTCCGATTCTAGAGGGCGGGACAGGAAGTGAATCCTTGAAGCAGTCCATGCCCCAGTTCCTGCCTGACCGCCTGGAGGCGGGGACCCACAACATTGCCGGTGTGGCCGGCCTGCTGGAGGGCCTGCGTTTTTTGCGCCGCCGGGACATACGGTGGATTGCGGGACATGAGAGCCGGCTGATCCAGCGGATGGGTAACGGGCTGTCCAGATTGCCGGGTGTGGAGGTGTTCCAGGCGTCTATGCCCAAGGCGCAGTCCGGTGTGCTCTCCTTTCGAATTAAGGGAAGGGACTGTGAGGACGTAGGTGAGGCACTGGGGGACCGAGGATTTGCGCTCAGAGCCGGCCTGCACTGTGCCCCGGAGGCACACCGCACCGCTGGCACTCTGGAAACAGGGACCGTCCGTGCCAGTGTATCTGCCTTTAACACCGAGATGGAAATTGACCGCTTTCTGCGGGCAATTGGAGATATGGTCAGACGTTGAATCATGAAAAAAACGCTTTGAAGTGGGACTCAGGCGAATGAGCTCCGTTTTGAAGCGTTTTTTTCGCCGGAAAAACGGGTAAAAAAGTAACAAAGAAAATTAAAAGAAAATTCATGAATTTTTCTCCGGGAACGCCCCCTTTCGTGTTGCCAACCGGGCGGGAATATCGTATAATAACAAAATAGGAAAATTGCGGCCGGGTATGCGAAGACAGCCGTTGAGAGAGGTGATCCATGTGTTTCAGGATATCACGAGTCTGCTCCAAAATGAGCTTCCGATTATCAGCACCATACGTCTTTTTGATCTGCTGGATATTGCCATCCTCTCTCTGATCATATACAAACTGCTCTGGATGCTCCGGAAAAGCAGCTCCGGACGGGTCTTACGAGGAATCCTGATCCTGCTGGTAGCCATGTGGATCTCCTCGGAGCTCCCACTGACGGCCACCAGTTTCATGCTGAACAAGGTAGTAGAGTGGGGCGTTCTGGTCCTAGTTGTCCTTTTCCAGCCCGAGATACGCCGCTTTTTGGAGCGGATGGGGAGCAGCCGCCTGGGACTGAATTTTTCCAGCAGCAGGGCCACGCCTATGGAGATCGAAACCGCTATTACCCAGACAACCGAGGCCTATGCCGACCTTTCCAGAGATAAGGTTGGGGCTCTGATGGTCTTTGAGCGCAAGAATCTCCTGGACGATGTCATTAAGACAGGGACGGCTCTGGACTGCGGTGTATCCAGCGAACTGCTGAAGAACATCTTTTGGAATAAAGCGCCTCTGCATGACGGTGCTGTCATTGTTCGGGAGGGCCGTATCGTGGGCGCTGGCTGTATGCTGCCCCTGTCCGGCAATGTGAACCTGAGCCGCGACCTGGGGATGCGCCACCGGGCAGGGATCGGGATGAGCGAGCATTCGGATGCGGTGGTAGTTATCGTGTCGGAGGAAACGGGCTCCATCTCCGCGGCCGTGGGAGGCATGCTCAAGCGGCATCTGGCGCCGGAGACCTTAGAGCGGCTGCTGCGGAACGAGCTGTTGAGCGAGAGCAAGGAGGAGGAGAAGAGCAGCCAGTTCCCTCTGTTGAGCCAGCTCTTTGGCGGAAACAGGAAAGAGGGTGACCGCTCATGATGGGACGACTGAGAGAGAGCAAATGGGTATATGTCCTGCTGTCCGTCCTGCTGGCGGTGCTCTTTTGGTTTTATGTGCGGGCGGAGGTGGACCCCACTCAGCCTTATACCATCCATAATGTGCGGGTAGAGCTGACTGGGACCAATGTATTGACCAGCCAGGGGCTGACCGTGGCTGGTCTGTCCACTGAAACTGTGAACTTACGGATTGAGGCGCCCACCAGCGTGGCGGCCAACCTGCTGAAGAACCGTTCAAATCTCTATATCCCTCTGGATGTTTCCCGCTGTGTGGAGGGGGAGAATGAGTTAAGCTACAAGCCCAGCTATCCCGCCAATGTCAATGTGTCTGATGTGACCTTGCAGGAGCAGGACCCGGCGACCATTATCGTAACAGTGGATAAACTCTATACAAGCTCTTTTGACGTAGAGTTTCAACTGAAAGGGCAGGTGGCGGAGAACTATCAGATGGGCACCGCAGCTGTGAGTCCGGAAAGTGTGACCGTCAGCGGCTCGGTAGAGCAGGTCAGCCAGGTCGCCAAGGTGGTTGCCATCCTTGAGGATGAAAATTTGGACGAGCGCTTTGCCGGAGATCTTCCTCTCACCCTGCTGGACCGGGAAGGGAATCCGCTGACTGATCTGGATGTCACCCTCAGCGCGGACTCCGCCTATGTGGTGGTTCCTGTGGTGGTGCAGAAGGATGTGGGCCTGACGGTCAATGTGATTCCTGGCGGCGGAGCCACAGCGGATGACGCGGTTATCGAAATCGAGCCGGATATCATTACCGTGACCGGACCTGAAACAGATATAGAGGGTCTGGAGGAGATATCTCTGGGCAGTGTCGATCTATCCAAGGTCGTGGGGACGAAAGAGTATACCTTCCCCATCACACTGGACCCTGGATTAGAGAATGTCAGTGGGATTACCTCGGCTAAAGTGACTGTTAAGGTAGATGGCTTGTCAACTGCTACCTTCGAGGTGGGCAACATTACGGTAAGCCAGCCGCCGGATGGATATACGGCCGAGGCGGTCACGCAAAACCGTACAGTGACTATCCGGGGTAGAACGGAGGATCTGGAAAAGATCGATGCCAGCCAGATCCGGATCGTAGCGGACGTGTCGGAGGTGACCACCACTGGGCTGATCCCGGTCACCGCCCGAGTCTATCTGGATGCCGGCGGGAGCGTAGGGGTCATCGGGGATTATTCCATTGTAGTCAATGTGAGTCGGAGCTAATTTGGAGGCAAAATACCATGGTTCAGAACGCAATCGTAAAACAGCGGATAGGTGAGGGAGTGGTCCAGGTCTCCCTCCTGCGGCAGATGGAGTGCGGACTTCACTGCGATGGAGCCTGTGCTGGCTGTACCCAAAAACCCACGCAGGAGATCCTGGCGTTGGCCAGCGATCCCATTGGGACCAAGCCCGGCGATGTGGTGGAGGTTGAACCCACGTCTGGGCACAACATCAGCACCTCCGTGGTGGTGTTCCTGCTGCCCTGCGTTGGGTTAGGTGCGGGTTATATGCTGGGCCAATCCCTTCTGCATCTGGGCGATATTGCCGCTCTGGGGACCGCGTTGCTGGGACTGGTACTCGGCTTTGTTCCCGCGTGGCTGATTAACCGGGCGATCCTCCGCAGCAAGGCCCCTGAATTTGCTGTTTTGAAGCTGCTCCATTAAAGACGGAAACGTGCAGTGTTTGGATATGTAAGGCCCTGCCGCCCGGAGATGAAATGCAGGGAGTTTGACCTGTACCGGGCAACCTACTGCGGCTTGTGCCGTTGCTTGCGCCGGCGCTATGGGCTGCTGGCCCCTATGTTCCTGAACTTTGATTTCACCTTTCTGGCTCTTCTGCTGTGGGAGCCGGAGGAGCGTTTTACTCCCTGTCAGGGGCGGTGCCACGCCAATCCTCTGGTCAAAAAGCCCATGTGTCCTGACAGCGAGGCGCTGGAGTTGGCGGCGGATGAGAGTGTCATCCTGGCATGGTGGAAGCTGCGGGATTCGATCAAGGACGAGGGCTTTTGGAAAGCCATGCCCGCGAGAGGACTTTCCCTTCTGCTGCGTCCATCTTACCGGAAGGCTGCGGTTCGCTGTCCTGCCTTTGACCAGCAAGTCCAGGACAGCCTGGTGGAATTGGAACAGCTGGAGCGGGCGAGTTGTCCTTCGATGGACCAGGCGGCCGATACCTTTGCCCGGCTGCTCCAGGGAGCGGCAGCGAAAGAGGGAAAACAGGACCGGGTGTTATCCCAACTGCTCTATCAGCTTGGGCGATGGATCTATTTGGTGGACGCGAGGGACGACATGGAGGAGGACCGGGCAGCCGGGCGGTATAACCCGGTGATAGCCCGATTTGGTCCCCAGGGGGATGATGAAAACTTAAGGCGTACCTTGGACCATTCCCTGGGGCTGATGGGCGCTGCTCTCCAATTAGGGGAGTTTGGCTGCCGAACCCCGATTTTAGAGAATATCCTGTACCTGGGGCTGCCTATGGTGCAGCGGGCTGTCTTTGATGGCAGCTGGCGAGAGATAAAAAAACAAAAGATTTGGAGTAACAACTGATGAGAGATCCGTATAGCGTCTTAGGTGTGGACCAGAATGCCAGCGATGAGGAGATTAAGAAAGCTTACCGTGAGCTGGCACGAAAATACCACCCCGACAACTATCAAAACAACCCTCTGGCAGATCTGGCGGAAGAGAAGATGAAGGAGATCAACGAGGCCTATGACGCCATCACCAAGAGCCGTGCCGGTGGTGGCGGCTATCAGCAGTCCTCCGGGAGTTATAGCCAGCAGAGGTCTTATGGCGGCTCCGCAAACCCCACCTTTGCCCAGATCCGCAATCTGATTAACGCCGGTGATCTCCAGACCGCGGAACGCCTTTTATTGGAGGTGCCCCAGAAAAACGGGGAGTGGTATTTCCTCTCCGGCAGCATCGCCTACCGCAAGGGATGGCTGGATGAGGCCATGCAGAACTATTCCATGGCGGTCCAGATGGAGCCCAACAATATGGAATACCGCCAGGCTCTGTCTATCATGCAACGTGGCAATGTGGGTTATCGCCCCTATGGCTATACCAATACAGTAGACGGGATGGACTGTTGTACCTCAATGCTGTGTCTGAACTGTCTGTGTGGGGGAGGACACTGCTAAATGTCACGTCGGGATCGTGAACAGAGCGTCAGAATTGCTCTGGGCGGTATGCTGGGGGCGGGGAGCCTGGTCATTTTATGGCTGGCCTGTATCGTACCTTCGGGCTGGCTGGGTCTTACAGCTGTGGCTGGCCTGTTTCCAGTGACTGCGACATTGTATGCTGGCCGCGCGGCTGGCTATATGTGCTGGGCAGCAGGTTCCTTGCTGGGACTGGTCCTGCTGCCAAATAAGGGGATACCTTTGCTCTATCTGGTGTTTCTGGGCCTCTATCCGGTGGTAAAGAGCCGCATCGAGGGATTGCGCCGTGGAGCGGTAGAGTGGCTCCTGAAGCTGATTTTCTTTAATGCTGCTTTGATCCTGTGCTGGTTTTTATTTCAGGGATTGCTTCTCCCTGACCCGCCCCAGTGGCTGGAGGAGGGAATCGCTATCTTTTTTGCTGGGGGAAACCTGGTATTTATCTGTTACGACATCGGCCTATCCAGGCTCATCGGTTTGCTGGGACATCGTCTGAGTCGGGGAGGCAGGCGTTGAGCTATAATCCATATCAAGGAGAGTGACCTGATTTGGTCAAGAGCATGACCGGTTACGGCCGGGCGGAGGAGACGGTCAACGGCTGCACAATCACAGTGGAGCTGCGCTCCGTCAATAACCGCTATCTGGACTGTAATGTCCGCATTCCAAGGCTGTATCTGTTTTCTGAGGATGCCATCAAGACACGGGTGCAGAGCGCCATTTCGCGGGGAAAGGTAGACGTATTTGTCACGATGGACAGCACGGGCGCCGACGATATACAGGTGTCGGTAAACAGGCCCCTGGCCGCCCAATACGCCGCTGCTCTGAGAGAGCTGGCAGAGTTTTGCGGTGCGGGCTCCTATCATATTACCCCTGAGACACTCTCGCGTTTTCCTGAGGTGCTGTTGGCCCAAAAGGCGGAAGAGGATGTAGAGCAGATGGCAAAAGACATATGCGCGGTCCTGGACCGGGCCTTGGCTGATTTTGACCAGATGCGCACCCGAGAGGGGGGACGGCTTAGGGAGGATATTCTGGCCCGTGCCGCCTTGATCGAGGAGAAGGTGGGGGTGGTGGAGGCGCGTTCCCCTCAGACCGTTTCCGAGTATCGGACCAGGCTGGAGAGTAGGATGAACGAGGTGCTGTCCAACACCCAGCTCGATCCGGCGCGCATCCTGACAGAAGCCGCGATCTTTGCGGACAAGGTGGCCGTGGACGAAGAAACTGTGCGGCTGCGCAGCCACATCGAACAGCTCCGGGAGATGCTGGACAAGGGTGGAGCGATTGGACGGAAGCTGGATTTCTTGATTCAGGAGTTCAACCGGGAGGCCAATACCATCGGATCTAAATGCAGCGATATTGACATCGCCCGTCAGGTGGTCGATATCAAGGCGGAGATTGAAAAGATTCGGGAGCAGGTCCAGAATATCGAATAAGGAGGAACGGCGCTGTGAAGCTGATCAATATCGGATTTGGCAGCCTGATTTCCGCCCAGCGGCTGCTGGCGGTCATCGCGCCGGAATCAGCCCCAATCAAACGCATGATCCAGGAGGCCAGAGAGCGGGGCGTACTCATTGACGCCACCTATGGGCGTAAGACCTGCTCCGTGCTGGTAATGGACAATGACCATCTGATTTTGTCCGCTCTTTCGCCCGATGTTGTGGCCAGCCGGCTGGACGGAGAAAAGGCGGACAGACAGGAAGAGGAGGGGGCCACATGGCCATAAAGAAAGAAAAGGGGCAACTGATCGTCCTCTCCGGGCCCTCTGGTGTGGGTAAGAGCACGGTGATCGCTGAACTATTGGGACAGCGCCCTGACATCTATTTCTCTGTGTCCTACACCACCCGTCAACCCCGTGTGGGGGAGCAAGATGGGGTCAATTATAACTTTGTAGACCGGGCTGAGTTTGAGCGGATGATCGCCGCCCAGGAGCTGCTGGAATATGCCGAGTATGTGAATAACTACTATGGGACCTCACTCAAGGTAATACGGGAGAAGCTGGCGGCCGGTATTGATGTGCTGCTAGATATCGAGGTTCAGGGAGCGGCCAAGGTAAAGGACCAGTGCCCAGACGCACTGTCCATCTTTATCATTCCGCCCTCCTTTGAGGAGCTTTCCCGACGTCTCCACGGCCGGAATACCGACAGTGAGGAGGTTATCTCCGGGCGCCTGGAAAAGGCTCGGATCGAATTTCGGGAGATACCGAATTATGACTACCTGGTGATCAACGACAAGGTGTCAAATGCGGTTTATGAAATCGAGTCCATCCTGACCGCCGCCCAATGCCGGGTGGAGAACCGGAGCGGTATGCTCTCCCAGTTTATCTGAGCGAAAAAGTTTTAACGATTATGGTTGAAAAGGGGTTTTTATCATGATGCTCTATCCCGCTATGAAGGATTTACTGAAGAAGGTGCCCAGCCGCTATGAGCTGGTAAACGTTGTGGCCTGCCGGGCCCGCAAGATCGCCAGCGAGGCGGAGACGGCTGGTGTGCCGCTGGACGACAAGCCGGTCAGCATTGCCATCCGGGAGGTGGCGGAAGGAAAATTGGACCAGGAGTAAAGGGAGAGAAAGCAGGCGAAGGGGAACCTTGCGCTTGCTTTCCTTGTGATAGGGGGTGGTCGGACCGTGGGACGGAAAATCGCAAAAGTCGCTGTTTCCAGGGCCGTCTACGCTATTGATAAGCCCTATGACTACTGGATCCCCAAGGAGTTGGAGAAGGAACTGGTGCCTGGTATGCGGGTGCTCGTCCCTTTTGGAAGCGGAAACCGGGGGACGGACGGCATTGTCCTCTCCATCCGTGAGGAGGGGGAGGGTGGCCCCTCTCTAAAAGCCATCCAATCTAAGTTAGATGATGCGCCGGTGCTGGACCATAAAGGGATCCAACTGGCCCTTTGGATGCGGGAACGCTGTTTCTGTACGATGTATGACTGCGTCAAAGCCATGCTGCCGGCAGGGCTCTATTTCTCACTCCGGGATCAGGTAGTGGTCCAGGGAGACAAGGAAGCGGCCTATCAGACGGCGGAGGGGGCGGCCCTGGCGGTACAGCTCTTGGACCTGCTGTATGACTGGGGCGGAAGGGGAGATATGGAACAGATCCGTATGGCCTTCGGCCCCAAGGATCCCAATCCGGCGATCCATCTTTTGGTGGAGAGAGGCGCGGCGCGGCTGGAAACAAGTACACGCCGGGGCGTAGGGGATAAGCGGGAGAAGCTGGCGGTGTTGGCGGTCCCCACGGAGGACGCTATGGCGATGGTCACGCCCAAGCGAAAGACGGCTCCCCTTCGATACTCCGTAACCGAACTGCTGTGTACACTGGGTGCGGCTTCGGTCAAAGAGTTGTGTTATTTCACCGGGGCTTCTATGCCTACCATAAAATCCCTAGAAAAAAGTGGAATATTGACCTTGGAGGAGCGGGAGGTGTTCCGCCGCCTGCCTGCCATCCAGGTGGAGCCGGCCCAGCCCCTGGTGCTCAACCGGGAACAGCAGGAGGCGTTTGAGGGGCTTGACCAGCTGCGCCGGAGCGGTCAGCCGGCTGCCGCGCTGCTCTATGGTGTGACAGGCAGCGGCAAGACACAGATCTATATCCGACTGATCCAGGAAACCAGAAAGCAGGGGAAAACAGCGCTAGTCCTGGTGCCGGAGATCGTTCTGACACCGCAGCTGCTAAGAATATTCACTTCTCACTTTGGGGATCAGATAGCCGTCCTTCACAGCTCACTTCGGGCGGGGGAGCGGTATGACGAGTGGAAGCGGGTACGTGAAGGAACAGCTACCGTGGTCATTGGCACCCGGTCCGCTGTCTTTGCCCCTCTGGACAACATCGGCGTCATCATCCTGGATGAGGAGCAGGAGGCCAGCTATAAATCAGAAAATGTTCCACGGTACCACGCCCGAGATATTGCGAAATACCGCTGTGTCCAGCATGGGGCTCTGCTGGTGCTGGGCTCCGCTACTCCTTCTGTGGAGAGCATGTACCATGGGCAGGAGGGGACATACCACCTGTTCCAGCTGAAGAACCGCTATAACCAGCACCCGCTTCCACAGGTTATCCTGGCCGATATGAAGCAGGAGCTGCGTCAAGGCAACGCCTCCGCCATCAGCTCCGTGCTCCGGCGGGAGCTGGAAGAAAATCTAGCGCGGGGCGAGCAGTCGATTTTGTTCCTCAACCGCCGGGGAGCCAGCCGAATGGTCTCCTGCGGAGAGTGCGGGCAGGTGCCTGAGTGCCCCCGGTGCTCAGTGAAGCTGACCTATCACTCGGCCAACGGCCGGCTCATGTGCCATCACTGCGGCTGGTCCCAGCCCCTGCCCCCGGTGTGTCCCTCCTGCGGAGGACTGCTGAACTTTATCGGGGTGGGGACCCAGCGAGTCCAGGAGGAGCTGGAGACGCTGTTTCCAGGCACGCAGGTCCTGCGGATGGATACGGATACAGTTTCAGCGGCCCACCCCCATGAGGAGCTGCTGGACCGCTTTCAGAAGGAACGGATTCCCATTTTAGTGGGGACTCAGATGGTAGCCAAAGGTCTGGACTTTGAAAATGTGACTTTGGTTGGGGTCATCGCTCCCGATTTGTCCCTGTATGTGGACGACTTCCGGGCTGGGGAACGCACCTTCTCCCTGCTGACCCAGGTCGTAGGCCGCGCAGGGCGGGGGGACAAACAGGGGCGAGCGGTCATCCAGACCTTTACCCCGGAAAACGATGTGATCCGATGTGCCGCAAGCCAGGATTATGACAGTTTCTACCAGTCCGAGATCCTGCTGCGTCGGCTGCGGGGCTACCCGCCTTTTCAGGATATCATCGTACTCACCGCCTCCAGTGTGGATGAGATGGCTGTCCTGCGGTGCTGCGACCGACTGCGGCAGGCGCTTGACCAGGAGCTGAAGCGATACGCTCCGGGCGGTTGGCAGGTGCTGGGTCCGGCTCCGGCTGCGGTGGCGAAGGTGAATAACCGCTACCGTTATCGCCTGACTTTGACTGGCCCCTGTACCAGAGAAGTCCGTAGATTGATTGCTCATCTCATCCGGTCCGTCCATCAGGATAAGGACAACCGGGGGGTGTCCGTGTATGGAGATTGGGATCCCTATCAGAGTTAGACTTGGGCTTTGAGGCCCCGACAGAAGAATAAAAGGAGAAAATAACATGGCGATTCGTACGATCCTAACCAAGGGCGATCCGGCCCTGAATAAGATGTGCCATCCCGTCACCAAATTTGACCAGAAGCTGTGGGAGCTGCTGGACGACTTGAAGGAGACGCTGGCAAAGGCCAACGGCCTTGGGCTGGCCGCTCCTCAGGTGGGCATCCTGCGCCGTGCGGTCATCGTGGTGAATGATGATGGAGAGATGCTGGAGCTGGTCAACCCTGAAATCGTTGACCAGAAGGGCGAACAGGACGGACTGGAGGGCTGCCTGTCTGTCCCTGGACTGTGGGGCTATGTGAAGCGGCCGGCTTGGGTTAAAGTAAAGGCCCAGGACCGGGATGGAAACTGGTTTGAGGTGGAGGGACAGGAACTCACCGCCCGCTGTTTCTGTCACGAGTTGAGCCATCTGGACGGCCATCTGTACACGGAACTGACGGACAAGCTCTATACTAACGAGGATCTGGACCAGATGATGTCGGAAGAGGAGCAGGAGGAGCGGGGATGAGGATCGTGTTTATGGGCACTCCAGACTTTGCTGTTCCCTCCCTAGAGGGGCTGATCTCCGCGGGACATGAGGTGTGCGGGGTGTTCAGCCAGCCGGACAAGCCGGTTGGGCGGCACCAGAACAAGCTTCAGCCTACACCGGTCAAGTCCTGCGCCGCAGCTCATGGGATCCCGGTCTACCAGCCTACCAAGCTTCGGGATGGCACAGTATTAGCCCAGCTCAGGGAGCTGGCACCGGAGCTGGTGGTGGTGGCCGCCTATGGCCGTATCCTACCTGACGATATCCTGGCTCTGCCTCCAATGGGCTGCATCAATGTCCATTCCTCTCTGCTGCCCAAATACCGGGGGGCTGCCCCCATCAACTGGGCAGTGATCCGTGGGGAAAAGGAGACAGGTGTGACCATTATGTATATGGCCGAGGAGCTGGACGCCGGGGATATCATCGCCCAGGAGACAACCCATATCGACCCGGAGGAAACGGTGGAGAACGTCCACGACCGGCTGGCTGACCTGGGTGGGCGGCTGCTGGTCCAAACTGTGGCGGAGCTGGCTGCCGGGACCGCCCGGCGGATCCCTCAGGACCACAGCCAGGCTACGCTGGCTCCTATGCTGTCCCGAGAGTTCTCTCCCATCGACTGGAGCAGGAGCGGGTGGGACATCCATAACCAGATCAGAGGGCTGGTGCCATGGCCCGCCACCTCCACGGACATCTTTTCTGCGGAGCCAGTCAAAGTGTTCAAGTCCACCCTTCTGGACCAGGGGACGGACAAACAGCCTGGTACAGTGGTCGCCGCGGGGAAGGAAGGCATCGATGTGGCCTGTGGGGACGGAAGGCTCCTCCGTATCCTGGAGCTGCAGGCTCCTGGCGGCAAGCGTATGTCCGCCGCCTCCTATTTGGCTGGCCATCCCATTCACCTGTGATCGAAAAAGGAGAAACGCCATGGGAGCGGTCATTTATCATGGCATTTGCCAATTTATAGGGAGACTTGCCTGTATTTTATAGTCATCCCGGCTGCTATGATAGGAGGACCTGATTGGCATTCTGTTGTTAACGCTGAGAGAAATGGTAAGAAAGTGAGAGAAAACGAAGTTTTTCTCAAGTTTTCCCCTCCTTTTTCTTTCAAGAAAAAAAGAAGAAAGGCCGGTGAGAAGCATGGACGCACGCGAGGTATCGTTGCAGGCGCTGTATGCCTGCTACAAGCAAGGGGGCTGGTCGGATGGTGTGTTGAAGAAACAACTAGCTCAACACGGAGCGGACAGACGGGATGCGGCCCTTGCCACCCAACTGTGCTTTGGCGTGCTTCAAAATCAGATGCTGCTGGACTTTTATCTGTCCCGGTTTTCCAATATTCCCCTGAAGAGGATGGAGGAAAAGGTGGTACAGGCCCTGCGCTTGGGGGCATACCAGCTTCTCTTTCTGGATAAGATTCCCCAGAGCGCGGCGGTAAACAGCTCGGTGGAGCTGGCCAAACGGCACTGTAAAAACCCAAGGGCGGCGGGGATGGTAAATGGTATTTTGAGGGCGTTGGTCCGAAGTCTGGACGATCTTCCCACGGTACCTCAGCGGGACCCCACCTCTTATCTGTCTATTTTGTATTCCCATCCGGAGTGGATGGTAAAGGAATTTCTCTTGGCCATCGGGACAGGGGAAACATCCAAGCTGCTTGCAGCAAATAATAGCCAGCCACCTATGTCCGTTATGGTGAACACAACAAAGATTACGGCCCAGGAGCTGCAGGATAAGCTGGAGGAGGCGGGGGTGGAGGCACGACTCCACCTATGGCTGAACGACTGTCTGCTTTTGGCCCGGACGGGTAATCTGGAGGAGCTTGATGCCTTTCAAAAGGGTCTGTTCTATGTGCAGGACCCAGCGTCCCGGCTGGCCGTCCTCGCCGCAGGCCCCATCTCCGGCATGAGGGTGCTGGACTGCTGTGCCGCCCCCGGAGGAAAGTCCTTCGCTGCGGCGATTGCGATGGAAAATTGTGGCCAGGTCATTTCCTGCGACCTTCATCCCCATAAAAAGAAACTCATCCAGGCCGGCGCGGACCGGTTGGGTCTGGACATCATTACTCCACAGACCGCCGACGGCAAAGTATTTCACCCGGAGTGGGAGCGTGCCTTTGACCTGGTACTGGTAGACGCCCCCTGCTCCGGGCTGGGTGTCATCCGTAAAAAGCCGGATATCCGCTACAAGGACCCGGCGCCTTTGGAGGGACTTCCAGAGATCCAGCTGGCCATCCTGTCCAATGCGGCCCGGTATGTACGGCCCGGCGGGACGCTGCTCTACTCTACCTGCACGCTTCTCCGTCGGGAGAACGAGGAGGTCATTGGGACCTTTTTAACAAGGGACAGCTCCTTCCAAAAGGAGCCCTTTGTACTGCCTGACCCAGTAGGAGCGGCCCCGGAGGGGATGATAACCCTGTGGCCACATCGCCACGACACCGACGGATTCTTTATTTGCAAGCTTCGGAAGGGGGAGGATTCCCTTTGATCGACCTAAAATCCATGACACTGGAGGAGCTGACCGCTTGGCTCCAAGAGCAGGGAGAGCCCGCCTTTCGGGGAAAGCAGGTCTTTCGTTGGTTCTACCGGGGGGCCACCTCCTTTGGGGAGATGAGCGACCTGTCCAAGCCCCTTCGTCAAAAGCTGGAGGAGCAGTGCTTTCTGTCCAAGCCCAAGGTGGCCCGGAAGCAGGTTTCCGCCCTGGATGGGACGATCAAATACCTCTGGGAGCTGGCCGATGGCAACTGTATTGAAACAGTTTTGATGCGGTACAAGCATGGGAATACGGTATGTATCTCCTGTCAGGTGGGCTGCCGCATGGGGTGTGCCTTTTGTGCCTCTACCCTGGCTGGAAAGGTCCGGGATCTGACTCCGGCGGAGATGGTGGACCAGGTCCTGTTTACCCAGATAGACAGCGGTGAGCCAATCTCCAACATCGTTCTGATGGGCATCGGGGAGCCATTGGATAACTATGACACGGTGATGAAGTTCCTCACCCTGGTCAACCATCCCGACGGATTGAACATTGGGATGCGGCATATCTCTCTGTCCACCTGCGGCTTGGTAGACAAAATTGACAAATTGGCCCAGCGTGGGTTACAATTAACACTATCCGTTTCCCTCCACGCGCCCGATGACGAGACGCGGTCGAAAATCATGCCAGTAAATCGGGGCATAGGGGTGGAAAGGCTGATGGATTGCTGTCGCCGGTATTTCCAGACCACCGGACGGCGGATCTCCTATGAGTACGCCATGATCGACGGAGTTAACGACTCTGACCAACAGGCCGACCGGCTGGCCAGCCTGCTGAAGGGAACACCCGGTCATGTGAATCTAATTCCTCTCAACGACGTGGAGGAGAGTCCTCTGAAACCAAGCAGGCGAGTGGCGGCTTTCCAGAAGCGGCTGGAGAGCCAGGGGGTTACCGTCACCGTCCGGCGCAAGCTGGGGGGAGATATCGACGCCTCCTGCGGCCAACTGCGGAGAAAGGCCATGAGAGAGGAAAATTGACGAAGCGGTGCCGGTGGTGTACCGCTAAGAAGTGAGGTTACATTCCATGGAAGTATGGGGGATCACCCATCGGGGTGTGGTTCGGCAACAAAATCAAGATGCGTTTTCTGCCCGGACAATGGATGACGGACGGGTGATCGCTCTGGTCTGTGATGGAATGGGAGGCGCCAGAGCAGGCAATGTGGCCAGCGCTATGGCTGTGGACCTGTTTATGGACCGCTTTCTACGGGAGAGTGGCGATGACCAGGAGCGGATGCAGCGGGCGGCCTCCCAGGCCAACCAAGAGATATTCCAAAAGGCAGCCACAGATGAGGATTGCACTGGGATGGGCACCACACTGGTGGCTGCTCTGGCCGGAGCGGGGGAGGCGGTCATCCTTAACGAGGGGGACAGCCGGGCCTATCATATCAATGGGGACGGCATCGTGCTGATCACCAGGGACCACTCTCTGGTCGAGGACCTGGTGGAGCGGGGAGAGCTGACGAGAGAACAGGCCAGGACTCATCCGCATAAAAATTTGATTACCCGGGCCCTGGGCGCCGAGCCTGTGCTGTTGGCGGACTGCTTTCGCCAGCCGCTGGCCCAGGGTGATTTTCTCCTGCTGTGCAGCGATGGGTTGAGCAATCTGGTCACAGAGCAGGAGATGCTCTACGAGGTGATCCACGGCGGTGACAGCGAAAGCTGTCCCCAGCGTCTGCTGGACATCGCCCTTCACCGGGGCGCGCCGGACAACGTGACAGCGGTCCTGATCCGCTGCTGACGGCCCCGGTTATGAACAAGAAGATAGGGAGGATGTTACCATGGATCAATACATAGGTAAATTACTCGACAACCGATATGAGATACTGGAGCTTATCGGCTCCGGCGGCATGGCCAGGGTGTATAAGGCACGGTGCCACCGCCTGAACCGGCTGGTGGCTATCAAGATTTTGCGGGAGGATCTGGCCCAGGACGCCGAGTTCCGCCGCCGCTTCCACGACGAGTCCCAGGCTGTAGCCATGCTGTCCCACCCAAATATCGTGGCTGTCTATGACGTGAGCCGCTCCTCCCAGCTGGAGTATATCGTCATGGAACTGATCGACGGGATTACCCTGAAGCAATATATGCAGAAGAAGGGGAACAAGCTGAACTGGCGTGAGGCCCTCCACTTCATCACACAAATTACCAAGGCGCTGGGCCACGCCCACAGCCGGGGCATTATCCATCGGGACATCAAGCCCCACAATGTGATGGTGCTCCGGGACGGGAGCGTAAAGGTGGCCGACTTCGGCATCGCGCGGGTGGCCTCCGGGGGCCACAGCACTTTGACCCAGGAGGCGCTGGGCTCTGTCCACTATATCTCTCCGGAGCAGGCCAGGGGTAGCTTTATTGACGCACGCTCCGATCTGTACTCCGCCGGTGTGGTGCTCTATGAAATGATTACCGGACGGCTTCCATTTGAAGGGGATACCCCGGTTTCGGTGGCCATTCAGCATATCAACTCGATCCCTCTGTCTCCCAGAGAGATCGATCCATCAATCCCTGAGGCACTGGAGGCCATCACTATGAAAGCGATGGCCCCCAATCCAGACAACCGATACCTCAATGCGGATGAAATGCTGGCGGATCTGGAGGAGTTTCGGAAGAATCCTACCATTAATTTTGAGTATAATCTCAACGAATTTTCCGTCGCATCCCCTGAAGAGGAAGACAGAGACAAGACTCAGATCCATGCGGTATCGGCCTCACATCGGAGCCGGGAGGCAAGACCAGAGCGGCGCCATTCCGGCGGCCACAGAGAGGACCACCACCCTCGCCGCCAGGAGGAGGACGAGGATGGGCCGCAGGGAGGCTTCCCTTGGCCGGTGGTGGGGGCTGTGGTAGCTATACTGGCTTTTATCGGCGTGGTTGTCTATTTCCTCTACAACACCTTCCTGTCCGGCCTGTTTACACCGCAGATCAGCTATGATGTACCAAATTTGATTGGTAAGAGTTATGAGGAAGTGATGACGGACCCGTCCATACTGGGTGAGCATTTTACGGTGGTCCTGGGAGAAACAAAGACCGACGAGGACACCGACGCAGGTGTAATCCTCCACCAGGACCCGGCAGCGGACTCCAAGGTCCAGGATGAGGTGACACCTATCACCGTGACTGTCAGTGGCGGACCGGAAACAGTGAATATGCTTGACCTAAAAAATATGGAGTATTCCAAAGCCTATCTAGCGGTCACAGAGATGGGGCTGAAGGTGGCCACCCCCACCTATGAGCATGACGATACGATTGCCTACAACCATGTCATATCATTCACGCCGCTGGAAAATAATCCGGTTCCCCTGGGAACGGAGGTCCATATGGTAGTCAGCCTGGGGCCAGCTACGGAGACCTTTTCCATGCCCAGCCTGGTAGGCTTAACCCAGGAAAAGGCGGAAGAAGATATTACCGCCCTTGGGCTGAAGGTGGGGACTGTCACCCCTGTGTACAGCGATACCGCTCAGGCGGGGCAGGTAGTGTGGCAGTATCCTGAGGCGTATAAAGAGGTCGAGGCTGGAAGCGTTGTCAGTCTTCAGGTCAGCCAGGGACCGGACCCCAGCACCCAGGCTAAGGATGTCACCAAGACGTTGAGCGTCCCTCTGCCGGAAACTGGTGGAGTAGCGTTTATTCAGATCCTGGCGGACGGAGAGGTCGTTTTTTCCGACGATATAGACACCACAATGGAAATGCTGGTTGAAGTATCGGTGACGGCCAAAGCGGGAGAAAGCAAGAATATGTCCCTCTATGTAGATGGCGTCCTACAGAACAGCTGGACAGAAAGTTTTGAAGGATGATGGCGGAAGGTACGATCATGAAGGCCCTCAGCGGCTTCTATTATGTGGATGACGGAGCGAGCGTCTATACCTGTCGGGGACGGGGCAGGCTTCGCCATATTAAGATGACGCCTCTGGTGGGGGACCGGGTACGGTTTACCCCATCCTTAGATGGCAGCCCGGGCACGCTGGATGAGATCCTGCCTAGGAGAAATGAGTTTTTCCGTCCTGCGGTAGCCAACATCGACCAACTGGTTATCATCGCTTCGGAAGCTGTACCGGTTACAGACCCTTTCCTTATCGACCGGGTGGCCGCCATCGCCCAGAGCAGGAACTGCCAGTGTATCATCTGCATCAATAAATGCGACCTTGCAGATGGCCAGAAACTGGCTGGAATCTATCACAGGGCTGGCTTTCCAACCCTTCGCATCAGCGCGGAAACCGGGGAGGGACTGGAGGAGCTTCGCAGTCTAATCACCGGAAAGGTATCTGCCTTTACAGGAAATTCGGGGGTAGGGAAATCAAGCGTATTGAACGCGCTGGACCCTGGAATTGCCCTTTCCACCGGGGATGTGAGCCAAAAGCTGGGCCGGGGCCGGCATACCACCCGCCATGTGGAGCTGTACCGCCTGTCGTGTAGCGCCTTGGCAGCGGATACGCCGGGGTTCTCTTCCTTCGATGTGGACCGCATGGAGCTGGCCCGCAAAGAGGAGTTGCAGTATGCCTTTCCAGACTTTGCGCCCTACCTGGGACGATGCCGGTTTCAAGACTGCGCTCATGTGAAGGAGAAGGGCTGCGCCGTTTTGGCGGCTCTGAAAGAGGGAGAGATTGAACCAACTCGGCATCAGAGCTATGTACGCCTGTATGAACAGGCCAAAGCGATTCCAGATTGGGAGCGCGGATAGGAAAGGAGCGGATGACGATTTCGTCATCCGCTCCTTTCCTATTTCTAAATCCCAAAGTGGAGGAGATGGAGAGAAAAGAGGAGGATCAGTGACACGGACCAGCCCTTCCGCCATATAATGGTAACAGCCGGAGACGGTCAATTTAGGGGAGGGGAGGCGTGTTCATGGGTATCGTAGTGGTGCGTTCCCCCAAATGCCTGCGGGGACTGCTGCGCAGGATCTTCGGGGTGCGATAAGTCCTGAGAGGGGAAAAAGCAGTCATACATTCTGCCGTTCTCTCATATGGTGTCACAAAGCCGGGGCCGCGTTCCGCCGGCCTGACACCATGATAAGGAGAGGACAATGACCATGGAACTGGAATTTGAACGGGATACGATCGTATGTTATGAAACACTGACTGAGGTGACGCTCTGCCAGGAGGAAACGCTGGAGTCCATTGTTCCGGACGCCTGTCCGGATATTCTGCGGATCGTGGATGTGTGCGGTCAGGCTACACTCAGCTCTAAGGCAGCCAAAGAGGGTATGGCGGTAGTAACCGGCATGGTCCGGGCTGTCATTCTGTACCAGCCTGAGGGTTCTGCCGGGCTGCGCCGTATGGAGGTGGGACTTCCATTTACCTGTCAGGCCGAGGCCCCAGGGCTCACGGACCAGGGATATGTAGAGGCCAGTCCTCGCCTGCGCTGCGCTGAAGCGAGAGCACTAAACCCCAGGAAGGTGCTGCTCCGGGTGGATCTAGCGGTAGATGTGACAGCACTCCAGCCAACAGAAATCCCTATCTGTAGCGGCGCGTCTGATACTGAAGACAATACACTGTGCCAGCGCCAGTATCAGGGAGAAAATTATCAGATTTCATCTGTCCAGGAAAAACCCTTTACATTTACTGAACAGATCAGACTTCAGGGAAACCAAGGAGAGATCCCTCAACTTCTGGCCAGCCGGGCCAGTGCTGTATGCTCAGAAAACAAGCTCATAGGAACCAAACTGATTCTGAAAGGGGTGGTTGAGCTGGAGCTGCTCCTTCTGGAGGCGGGCGGCGGATTGACCACTAACCACGAGTCCATGCCTTTCTCTCAGATTTTGGAGGTAACAGGTGCTGGAGAAGAGGGAGATTGCCAGGTCCTGGTGGAGATTACAGACTTCCGGTGCGGTCCCAGCAGTGAGGACAGCCGCAGCTTGGAGGTGACGCTGGAGCTGCTGGCCCAGGCTGAGGTGCGCTGCCACCGTCCGGTAACCTTGCTCCAAGACCTATACAGCACCAGCTGGCAGTTGGAGGCGGACCGGGACAATCAGCAGCTGTTCCAGCTGGGGGAGCAGTCGATCCGTCCCCAGGCCGTCCGGGAGCTGCTGGAGACAGGTGAGATGGTACGAAGCGTGGTAGACAGCCGCCTGGCTCTGGGCCAGGTGATCCAGAGCAGGGAGGGGAAAGAGTTAGTCCTGACCGCCGAGGCTTGGATCACTGTCATGTACCTGGATGAAAATGAGATGGTCCAGTGTGTCCGCCGGACTATTCCAGTCCAGTGCCGCCTGAACTGTTCCGAGGGCAGTCGGTGCAGCTGCCGCTGTTCCACCTCAGGCGAAGTATTTGCCACCCCCTCCGCCGGCGGCGTGGAGGTACGGTTTACCGTCGAATTCCACTGCCTGACTACGGAGTGCATCTCTGTGCCTGTGGTTCGTGGCGCCAGACTTGGGGAGGCACGGTGCAGCAGCGGCGTTAGACCCTCTGTGGTGCTGAGGCTGGCTGCCCCCGGAGAGGATATCTGGGATATTGCCAAGGCCTACGGCACAACTACCCAAGAGATACTGCAGGCCAATGAGTTGGAAGAGGGCACACTGCCCACTGGTATCATGCTGTTGATTCCCAGTACCCGGTGAAAGGAGTGCTTGTGCTCCGGACATAGAGAATAGGGAGGATGGATGCGCTCTGCGGCCATCCTCTCTATGTTTTTATGGAAAAGAGGTTTCCTGCTGTTATATTATACAGCTTATCCTCATAGATTGTATGGAAACTACCGGCTGACCAAAGAGCCGAAGGAGGAATTGCAGTGGAAGATCGCAAAATCTACGAGGATATTGCCCTGCGGACCGAAGGGGATATCTACATCGGCGTCGTGGGGCCGGTTCGTACAGGAAAATCCACCTTTATCAAGCGGTTCATGGAGACTCTGGTGATTCCCAATATCGAGAATGTATACCGGAGGGAACGGGCACGGGATGAGTTGCCTCAGAGCGGCTCCGGCCGCACCATCATGACCGCCGAGCCAAAGTTCGTCCCCGAGGAGGCCGTCTCTGTCCAGGTAGAGGGGGGAGCTGCCTTTCAGGTCCGGCTGATCGACTGCGTAGGCTATATGGTCAGTGGGGCCGTGGGCCAGCTAGAGGGGGAGAATGAGCGCATGGTCACCACTCCTTGGTTTGACCATGAGATCCCTATGGCTGAGGCCGCGGAGATCGGTACCCGAAAAGTGATTTCAGAGCACTCCACGATTGGCATCGTAATCACAACAGATGGGACGATCACCGACATCCAGCGGGAGGATTATTTAGAGCCTGAGGAACGGGTCATCTCCGAACTGAAGGAGCTGGGCAAGCCCTTTGTTGTACTGCTCAACTCCGCCTATCCGGAATCTGACCGCGCCCAGGCCATCCGGGCGGATATCGCGCAACGGTACGACGTTACCTGTGTAGCGGTCAACTGCCTGGAACTGAGCCAAGAGGAGATCAACGATCTACTCAAGGGCGTCCTCTATGAGTTCCCCATTAAGGAGCTGGACCTGTTTCTTCCGCCTTGGGTGGATGCCCTGCCCCAGGAGCATCCCATCAAAGCGGAGCTATACAGCGCCATCCGGGAGGGGACCAGTGAACTGCGCCGGATACGGGACGTGGAGCAGGCCGTCTCCTCATTCCAGAACTGCGAAGTGGTAAGTGGAGCGCGGATCACCTCAATCGATTTGGGCACAGGGCTGTCCGCGGCCACACTGGACTTGCCCCGTAGCCTATTCTACGCTACACTGTCCCAGCAGTCTGGCTTCCAGGTAGGGGATGACGGAGATTTGATGGCCCTGCTGACAGAACTGGCCAAGGTGAAATGCGCCTACGACAAAGTATCGGACGCCTTAGAGCAGGTGGAGCAGACGGGATACGGAATTGTGGTGCCCTCTATTGACTCCCTCGTGCTGGAGGAGCCTGAAATCGTCAAGCAGGGAGGACGATACGGGGTACGTCTAAAAGCCAGCGCCCCCTCCATTCATATGATCCGAGCAGATATTGAAACAGAGGTCTCGCCCATCGTAGGGGGAGAGAAGCAGAGCGAGGATATGATTAACTATCTCCTTCAGGAATATGAGGGTGATTCCAGCAAGATCTGGGAGGCCAATATTTTTGGAAAGTCTCTCCATGAGCTGGTCAATGAGGATCTAAATTCCAAGATCAAACGGATGCCTGAGGATGCCCGGACCAAGTTAAGGGAGACCCTCCAGCGTATCATCAACGAGGGATCTGGAGGGTTGATCTGCATCATCCTGTAGTGAGAATGAAGGATATAGCCCGCGCCTCCCCGGCAGATCTGCCGGAGAGGCGCGATTTTTCTAAAAGAGACAAAAGACCCGCTTCTGGGTGTTTCAAGTTAAAACAACAGAAAAGAAAATTTTTAGCACAAAATAGATTGAGCGAAATCCTTTCGGAATTAGCTCTTGTATTATAAAAAATTTGAAGGTATAATGTAAAAGAAATTATATCATAGAATGGGGTATCGTAAGGATATAATTATTAAAGCAGACGCGGGTGATTATATGAAGGAGCTGGACAAAAACTATCTTGCGCCGATTGCAAGTAAATCGATGGTGGATATTGTGGTGTCCAGACTGACCGAAGCGATTATCAGTGGAGAGTTAAAACCTGGCGACCAGATCCCAGTGGAGTCGGAACTGGTCCGGAAATTTGGCGTCGGGCGAAATACAGTGCGTGAAGCGGTTCGTATTTTAGTCGCCTATGGCGTATTGACGATTCGACGGGCCGAAGGGACCTATGTATGTGACGGGTTTTCTCCCAAGGTACTCAATCCAATGGTATACAGCATCATTCTGCGCAGTGGGAGCTCTTTTAATGAGTTGATTGGTCTGCGTGAAGTGGTGGAGAACGGTATTATGCAGATGCTGCTGGAAAAGCGCATTTCAGAGGAACAATGGAAGGTGCTTTACCAGAAGTATGAGAAACTAAGAGGCTATTTGATGGAGGATCCCCCGGATTTTCAGAAGATTGCCGACGCCGATATCGAGTTTCATGATGAGCTGGCCCGGTCCACCGAGAACGCTGCCATCATGATTGTACATAGTAATATCGTGGAGCTGACCAAGGCATCTCGACTAAAGACTATTGAAACAGTCATTCAGAAAGGGGACAGGCAGTACCTGATCGATACGCACAAAAATCTGCTGGATAAGTTGGCTGGTACAAATATGGAAGAATTGTATCAGGCAATCAATGACAGCTACTTCTATTGGCGTGGAGTTTATAAGGATCAATAGGGTACAGTGTTTCGATTCGTACCAAAGGAAAGAGGTCCGGCTTTTGGCCTGGGCCTCTTTTTTTGTCTGACATTCCGAAAAGATTGAAATAAAAAGCGAAAATGTCCAGAAATTAACTCAGAAAGCCTGCTTTGGTGAAATTATACAGCTTTAGATTTAAAAATTAGTTAGTTCAACGAAGTTGCCCGAGTTGAAAAAAAGGACATTGACTTTCCCTAAAAGATAGTCTATTATGATGGTCGTAACATCCTATGTTCGGAAGTTTGCTGTCAAATCTACTAAAAGCGGTCGCTTCAGCGGATGGAAGAATGAGGAAAGGGAAACACATTTTTTGGAGGGAAACACATGAAGAAGAAAATTTTAGCTTTGGCTATGGCTTCTGCCATGGCGCTGTCCCTGCTGGCTGGATGCGGCAGTGGCAATGACACAAACACAAATAGCACTGGCAGCAATGGGGGTACCGCTTCTGGAGCTCAGTATGATAAAGTGACCCTGCGTTTGAGCTGTAACGGTACGGACCTGGGCAACGACACCCGTACTGCCAAGCTGTTTGCCGAGAAGATTGAGGAGAAGTCCGGCGGACTGGTCACTGTTGATGTATTCCCCAATGACCAGCTGGCCAGCGGCAATATGAGCAAGGGCCTGGAACTGCTGGCCGACGGTACTGTGGATATCGACATCCATTCCACCTCCATCATCGCCAACCTGGATAACCGAATGATGGTAAGCACTCTGCCCTGGATTTTTGCCGACTATCAGGAGGCGGAGGACGCTTTCTTTGGCGAGGGCGGTGAGTTCCTGAGCTCTGTTCTGGCTGAGAAAGGCATCACTTATCTGGGCGCTGTCCACAACGGCTTTAAAGCTATGACCAATAGCAAGCATCCCATCCAGGATCCCGATGACCTGAAGGGACTGAAGATCCGTGTGCCCGGCGGTGACTTCTTCTCCGCTTTCTATACCGCCTTTGGCGCTAGCCCCCAGGCCATGAGCTGGAGTGAGGTCTTTACTGCTCTGCAGCAGGGCACCATCGACGGCCATGATAATAGCCTTGGTACCATCAACTCCGGCAACGTCCAGGAGGTCCAGAAGTACATCTCCATTTCCAACCATGTGTACGAGGCGTTTACTTGGATGGCCAATTCCAACAATTTCAACAAGCTGAACGCTGATACCCAGGCTTTGATCCGCGAGTGTGTGGAGGAGGCCTGCAAGGAAATGAACCAGACCCTCATCGCCGAGGAGGCGGACCTGAAGACTAAGTTTGCCGAGGAGAACGGCTGTGAGATCTACGAGTTCACCGACGAAGATGTGGCTGAGTTTACCGCTGTTGTTCAGCCTGTCATTGACGAGTACAAGGAGATCTACGGTGCGGATGCTTGCGCTGCCTTTGGCATCGAGTGATTCCAGAGTTTTCTAAGTAATTAAGGAGGCAGGGACCACAAATGAAAAAGTTTTTCTCACTGTTGGAAGACAACATCTGTGCGATCATCCTGCTCGTCATGATGCTGTTGACCTGTGTCAACGTAGTTGCCCGGTATGTGCTGAAGGCTTCTATGCCCTTTGTTGAGGAGCTGACCTGTCTGGGTCTTATCATCCTAAGCCTGACCGGCGCCGCTGTGGCCGCCAAGCGTGGCGCGCACCTTGGCTTGACTGTTCTGACCGATTTTTTCCCAGCGAAAGGGCAGAAGTTTTGCACTCTGCTGGGCGACTTGATGGGGATTATCTTTGGTGTCCTCATTCTCTGGTTTGGTTTCTTCATGGCCAAGCAGGAGTACGTTTTGGGTCAGCTTACCGCTGGTATGCAGTGGCCTGAGTGGATGTTTGGCATGTTTGTACCCATCAGTGGTGGCGTGCTGGTCATCCGTTATATTCAGCTGTTCATTACCCATTTGGTGAAGAAGGAGGAGAAGTAAGCTATGGTTTCACTGATTCTGTTCGGCTCCTTCTTTGTCCTTCTGCTCCTCAATGTGCCGATTGGACTTTCACTGGGAATCTCCAGCGTGGCCGCTCTGATTGCTGAGAATCTGCCCTTCTCTATGATCCCCAGCAACCTCTACTCTTCTACGGGTAAGTTTGTACTGCTGGCCATTCCCTTCTTTATCTTGGGCGGCAACGTCATGGAAAAGAGCGGGATCTCCGCCCGGCTGATCGATTTTTGCCGGACCCTGGTGGGCCATCGAAAGAGCGGTATGGCTCTGGTCTGCGTCATCGTGGCTTGCTTCTTTGCTGCCATCTCCGGCTCCGGCCCCGCCACAGTGGCTGCTCTGGGCATGATCCTGATTCCCGCTATGGTGAAGGCTGGCTATGATAAGGGCGATTCTGCCGCCTTGATGTCTACCGCCGGTGCCATCGGCATCATCATCCCGCCGTCTATCACCTTCGTCATCTACGGCTCCGTTACCGGCAAGTCTGTGGGCTCTCTGTTCGCCTCCGGTATCGTCCCCGGTATCCTGATGGGTATTTTCCTTGTGTTCGCCATGCAGTTTGTCAGCCGGGGCCGTGAGTTGGTCCTGTTGCCGAAGGCCAATGGGAAAGAACGCTGGGCAGCCTTTAAGGAGGCTTTCTGGGGTCTGTTGATGCCTGTCATCATCTTGGGCGGTATCTATGGTGGTATCTTCACCCCTACTGAGGCTGCTGCTGTTTCCGCTCTGTATGGCCTGATTGTCGGTCTATTTATCTACCGTACTCTTTCCCTGAAGGACATCATGCCCATCTTGCGTGATTCTGTATCTCAGACCGCCGTGGTCATGTTTATCGTCGGTACAGCCAGCCTCTTCGCTTGGGTGCTGACCGTGACTGGTGTGGCTGCTGATGCGAGCAACCTGCTGATCCAGGTTTCCGCGGGCAATAAGTACATCTTCCTGTTGATCGTCAACATCATCCTGCTGATTGCCGGCTGCTTCATCGACGCAAACTCCGCCATGTATATTATCGTCCCCATCCTGTACCCTGTTGCTGAGGCTCTGGGTATCGACGGCGTACACCTGGGCTGTATCATGGTCATGAACCTGGCGATTGGCCTGGTTACTCCTCCTGTGGGCGTCAATTTGTATGTGGGTTGCGGTATCGCTGATATCAGCTTGAAGAGAATGTCAAAGTCGGTGTTGCCCTTTGTGGTGGCATCCATCATAGCCTTGTTGCTGACGACTTACCTGCCCTTCATTCCTATGACGCTTCCCAACTTGTTGGGTTAAACCGTTGTTCTGATCTGCCAAGCTTCTCTGCCGGTACACGATTGGGTGTGCCGGCAGGGGAGAGAGGCAGGGAAGAAACAAATTTTTTTTCCAAAAAACATCCCATGTTAGGACATTGGGTGTTCTGCTCAAATGAAATAATTTTATGAGGTGAAGTCATGAAAAACATTAGTGCAAAGGAGCTAAAAGAGTACGCCAAGCAGCTCCGGAAAACTGCTGTGACCATGATCTACGAGGCACAGTCTGGTCATCCAGGAGGGTCTCTGTCCATCGCTGATATCGTGGCCTGTCTCTACTTCCGTGAAATGAATGTGGACCCCAAGAATCCAAGGTGGGCAGACCGTGACCGCTTTGTGCTGTCAAAGGGCCATGTATGCCCCATCCAGTATTCCGCGCTGGGTCTGCTGGGTTTCTTCCCAGAGGAAGACCTGCACACCTTGCGGAAGGAGGGTTCCAAGCTCCAGGGCCATCCCTCTATGAACAAGTGTCCTGGCATCGACATCTCTACCGGCTCTCTTGGACAGGGGTTGTCCTGCGCCGTGGGTATGGCTCTGGCTGGGAAGCGCGATCATAAAGACTACATGGTCTACGCTGTCGTAGGCGACGGCGAGGCTGATGAGGGCCAGATTTGGGAGGCAGTGATGGCTGCCTACCGGTATCATCTGGACAATCTGGTGGTCATCATCGACAACAATGGCCTGCAGATCGATGGCACCACAGATGAAATTATGCCTCAGCTGGATCTGACTAAGAAGTTTGACGCCTTCGGCTATGACACCTATGAAATCGATGGCCACAATATGGAGCAAATCATGGAGACCTTTGATAAGATCCATGCTGCCAAGGATGGAAGACCTAAGTTCATCAATGCCCACACCGTAAAGGGCAAGGGTGTGTCTTACATGGAGAATCAACTGGCTTGGCACGGTATGGCTCCCAACGATGAGCAGTATCAGCAGGCTATGCGTGAGCTTGAGGAGGGTATCTGAGATGGATAAAAAGTTGATCGCTACCCGCGATGGCCTGGGGGACGAGCTGGTTGAGCTCGGAAAGAACAATAAGGACATCTATGTAGTAGACGTAGACATCGGAAAGTCTTGCAAAACCACCGCTTTTGCTAAGGCCTATCCGGAGCAGCATGTGAACGTGGGCATCGCGGAGCAGAACGGAGCCGGTCTGGCAGCCGGCTTGGCTACCTGCGGCAAGATCCCCTTCGTGGTTACCTATGCTGTGTTCGGCTCCCTGCGTATGTGCGAGCAGATCCGTCAGGAGATCTGCTATCCCAACCTGAATGTGAAGATCGCCTGCTCTCACGGCGGCGTTACCCCCGCCAATGACGGCGCTTCCCATCAGTGTATCGAGGATATGGGTGTTCTGCGCACCCTGCCCAACATGACGGTCATTATGCCGGCTGACTACTGGTCCGCCCGCAAGCTGGTGGCCGCGGCGGCGGAGATGAATGGCCCCTGCTACCTGCGCTTTACCCGTGACGCGATCCCCGTCATCTATGACGAGAACACCACCTTTGAGATTGGCAAGGCCAACCTGCTGAAGGACGGCAAGGATGTGGCCATCATCGCCAACGGCGACACCGTCCGTCTGGCTCTGGAGGCCGCCGAGGTGCTGGCTGGCAAGGGAATCTCCGCCCGAGTGCTGGATATGCACACCATCAAGCCTCTGGACGTAGAGGCGGTCAAGGCTTGTGTCAACGACATCGGTAAGATTATCACCGTGGAGGACCACAACATCATCAACGGCCTGGGCGGCGCTGTCTGCGAGGTCGTGGCCGAGATGGGCAAGGGCCAGGTCAAGCGCGTCGGCATCCAGGATCAGTTCGGCCAGTCTGCCCCCTATGAGCGCCTGCTGGCAATCAACGGCATCACTGTTGAGAACATTGTCGCCCAGGCTGAGAATTGGTAAGAGAGGGGTAGCGTGGTCATGAGAGCTGGTTTTATCGAAAAGCCGGAAGTCGCCTATTTTAAAGAGACTGAAGAACCGCAGATCAACAACCCTACTGATGTAAAAATTAAGGTCAAGGTGACTGGTATCTGTGGGTCCGAGGTCCATGCTTACCATGGAAAACACGCTTGGCGTGTTCCCCCCCTGGTTTCCGGACATGAGTTTGCGGGTGAGGTCTGTGAAGTTGGCAGCGCCGTCACGAAGTTTAAGGTTGGCGACCGTGTTACCGCAGAGCCCCAGTACGGTTGCGGTCACTGTGAGCTCTGTAAGGCCGGTAAATATAATCTGTGCCAGGATAAGAAAATATTGGGCGCTTATTACTGGAGCGGCTCCTTCGGTGAGTATATTGTAGCTCCTGAGGGATGCGTGATCCCCCTGGGGGAGAACGTCAGCTTTGACCAGGGCGCGCTGATTGAGCCTTTGGCTGTTGGTATGCACGCAGTCCGAGAGCATAAGGTCAATGAGGATAGCGTTATCGCCATCATTGGTTGTGGCACCATTGGGCTGGGTGTTCTGCTCAGTGCAAAGAGATTCAATCCGAAGAAGATCATCGCCATTGATGTGGTGGACTTCAATCTGGAGAAGGCCAAGGAAATGGGCGCCGATTTGGTGCTGAATTCGATGAAGGACCCGGTTTTGGACCGTGTTTTGGAAGAAACGGATGGCTATGGCGTGGACATGACCTTCTTGGCCTTCGGAAATGCGCCCTGTGTGCAGCAGGCCGCTGAGATCACGAAGCGCGGTGGCATCATTTCTGAAATTGCCATTATGGCCAATGTACAGGCTCCCTTTGACTTGATCCAGATCAAGGAGCTGAAGCTGTGCGGTTCCAATATGTACACCGCTGATGACTTTAAGGAAGTTATTGACGGAATCAATGAGGGTGATATCAAGTTAGATGGCTTTATCACCAAGCGGTTCCCTGTCGAGGAGTTCCACGATGCCATGGAGTGGGCCGATAAGCGACCGGAACCTGTGGTCAAGGTTGTTGTAGACTTCTGAGCAATAACGTGTCAATATTCAAATATAATAAGGCGGCCGCCCCACAGGGGCGGCCGCCTTATTATATTTGTAGCATCCTGCGGTGGGTCAGCTATTTGGCAGTCTTTTTTTCTCCATGAAAGCGGCGATCCGCTGTCCTTTTGCCAGCCGCGCCTCGTCACAGGACAGAGCGATGATAGAATGGAGAATGGAGATGGCGGTCAACTCGCAGGTCCTGGCAGCAGCCAGATCGCTGAAGTAGTCGCTGCGGAAAAGGCTTGTCCGGATCTCAATGTCCAAATACTGTGAGATGGGAGAATTGGAGGAACCGACGATGCCGATGGTCTTGATCCCGCAGGCATGGGCCAGTTGGGCATTTTGGACCATGTTGGCTGTACGGCCAGAGTTGACGATTAGGAGCAGTACATCTGTCTGCTTCATAGACCCGATCTCCATGGCTTGAAAGAGGGGATCTGATACATAGCGGCATTGGATCGCCAGCTTTAGAAAGATGTCGTAAGCAGCTCTACAAATGGTGCCAGAGCCCCCCTCGCCAACGATAACCAGTTGTTCTGCCCTGAGAATCTCCTGGGCCGCGCAGGCCAGGGCCTGATCATCCAGACTTTCCATCAAATGGTCTGCCACCATTTTGGTAAAGCTGATGACCTTCTGCTTGATCTGATGGACATTATCCCCTCGGTCCAGGTCCATGATGATGTTTTCACCGTTGGCATAGCGATAGGCCATGCTCATTTTCAAATCAACAAGACCGGAAAACCCCAGCTTCCGGCAGAAACGGACCACCGTTGCAGAGCTCGTCCCGGTGACCTCTCCCAGCTCGGCAGCCGTGGTGGAGGCAACACAGGTCGGATGCGCTAGGATATAGTCGGCAATCAGGCGGTCAGATTTGGAGAAGGTCCGCGATTGATACATAGCTTTGATGCGCTGGATATAAAGCAAGGATTCTTCCATGAATAAAACTCCTGTTATCCGGCTTATTTCTGTCAAGACATGGTCAGTATAGTGAAATTATACTGCTTTTCGATGTAAAGTCAAGGATGACAGCCTCATATCGGTCCATTGTCCCCAGAGAGGCGGCGGCAACCTACAAATTTCTTTGTGCATTATAAATGAAATAATATTTCAATATTTTTAAAATATAATGATTGAAATTTCATAATTTAAATGATATGATACTCATGAGCTGAAGGGAACCGGGGGAGAGATTCCCTGTGTAACCGCTCCATGGGCTCGGACTGTGGAGTATCAAAAAAGCTGAACAGGAGGAAATCATCATGGATTTTGAAGGTAAGGTCGCCATTGTTACCGGCTCCGGCTCTCCACACGGGATTGGCCGGGAGATCACCCGCGCTCTGACCGAGAAGGGTTGTAACGTCGTGGTCGCTGATATGAATCTGGAGGGTGCCCAGAAGAACGCCGACGACCTGAATACGGAATTTGGCTGTGATTCCATGGCCGTCAGCGTCAACGTTACCGATGCTGACTCTGTTACCGCTATGTTTGAGGCTGTGTTTGCCAAGTACGGCCGTATCGATGTGCTATGCAACAACGCCGGTATCACCCAGCCCGTCGCCATCGCTGATATGACCAAGGATGACTTTATGCGCATTATGAACGTTAACCTGGTGGGTACCTTCCTGTGCTCCAAGCTAGTCGTGCCCTACATGGTCAAAAACAGCTATGGCCGTATTGTCAATACTTCCTCCGTTTCCGCCAAGTGCGGCGGCGGTGTGTACGGCGGCGCTCACTACTGCGCTGCGAAGGCTGGCATCATAGCCTTTGCCCGTGCCCAAGCCATGGAACTGTGCAAGCGGTACAAGGATATGATTACCGTCAACTGTGTGTGTCCTGGTCTGATTGCCACTGATATCCGTGCTGAACTCTCTGATGAGGCGGAGAAGGAGTCCCGCGCCAAGCAGGCTATGGGCCGCGCCGGCACTGCCCGTGAGGTGGCTAATACCATTGTGTGGCTGGCTTCTGACGAGGCCTCCTATATTTCTGGTGAGGACGTCAACATCAACGGCGCCTCCTACTTTGGTTGAGCCTTGGAACAGTTACATAAAAACAGCGGACCCGACAAACGTCGGGTCCGCTGTTTTTTCATACTGTGGGGAAGTGAAATGGTTTAGGATTCCTCTTGCCAGCCCTTGCAGATATCGATCCACTCCAGACTGCCGGAATATTCCTCCAACTCCGGGCAGGTCAGCTCAATGGCGGAGTTGGAGCTGCCGGCGGCAGGGAAGATGCTCTGAAACCGGCGGAGAGAAATATCCAGATAAGTTTTCACCCCCGGAGGGTTGGCGAAGGGGCAGACGCCGCCGACCGTGTGTCCGGTGAGCTGGGACACCTGCTCCGGAGTCAGCATTTTGGCCTTGGTATGGAAGAAAGCCTTGAATTTGCTGTTGTCGATTTTTGCGTCTCCAGCGGTGACCACCAGAATACACGCCCCGTCCACCAGGAAAGAGAGCGTCTTGGCGATCCGGGCAGGGATAACACCGACCGCCTGTGCGGCCAGTTCCACTGTCGCGCTGGATACCGGGAACTCCAGGATATCCTGTTCCCGCCCCAAGGGACGGAAGTAGGCTCTGACCTTCTCGATAGACATGGACTCAGCCCTCCAGCTTCCGGGCGGCCTTATCCAGAAAACGCCGGTCCGTGATAATGAACCGCTCATGGGTGCCCTTCCCAATGGGCCCTCTCTCATCGTAGGCGGTTACCTGAAAAAGGATGCGCTTGCCGTCCACTTCAGTGACCTCGCTTTCAGCCCACACCTTCAGACCTAAGGGCGTGGCGGAGTCATGGGAGACGTCCAGCTTAGTTCCTACGGTACTTTCCCCCTCCTCTAGTCCGGGGGCCACGGCGGTCCAAGATGCCTGTTCCATCAAAGCACACATCCACGGGGTGGCGAAGACAGGCAGCGTGCCGGAGCCAGCCGCCTGAGCTGTGTTGCTTTCACAGACAAGGGCCTCTGCACTGCCTTTCATTCCAATCGTGACAGACATGAAAACGTCCTCCTTTGTATAAATCAATGCCTATTATACAGCAGAGGAGGAAAAAAATCCAGTCCCCGATGAAAGCTCTTCCCGGATGTGGTACAGGGAATTGAGGACCGTCCAGTTCTGCGGGAAGGGCCGCATCAGGTTCCAATACCCCACTCCATAGAGACCGTATTCCTGAGCCAGGGCGAGCTTGGCCTTGATGCTCCTGGCATCCTCGAACCAGACCTCGTGTTCCTGCCCACTTCCATCCACATACCGGAACCAGGGGGACTGAGCCTCCTGATCATAGCGGATGGCGGCGTAATGGCGGATCGCCAGTTGGACTGCCTCCTGGTTAGAAATGGAGGGCGCGCGCCGCCCCTGCTGATAGGGGAGCAGCCAATCGTAGCCGTAGTTGGGGATACCCAAAAAGATCTGTTCTGCTTTCATCTCCGTTAGCGCGTATTCTATCACCTGACGTACGTTTCGGATAGGCGCTATGGCCATAGGAGGTCCATAAGAGTAGCCCCACTCATAGGTCATCAGCAGAACATAGTCCGCCGCCTGGGCCAGCAGGCGGTAATCATGACCCTCGTAGAGAGAACCGGGCTGATCCCGTGAGGTCTTGGCTGTGAGGGCCACTAGGACAGGGATGTTGTGCGGAGATAGGGCTTCACGGAGGCGGCTGATGAACTGGGCATAAGCCTGAGCGTCTTGGGCGGCCACATTTTCAAAGTCCACATCCACTCCCTGATAGCCAAGGCTGTGCAAAGTTCCCAGCACTTCATGGATCAGCCTAGTCTGGACCTGCTGGTCTGTGAGGGCAATGTGGGCCAGATCCTGGGAAAAAGCTCCCTCAGTGTCATCAAGGTTGGAGAGATGAAAGACAGGCCGAACTCCCATATACTGGGCGGCATCGATCATATACTGGTCGTCTAGCTGAATGAGTGCCCCTTGGTTTGTAAATCGATAGGTAAAGGGCGTCAAATCGGAGAGGAAGGGGAGCGTGCGCTGGAGCAGTCCACGGTCGATATGGGGATAGGCGTATCCGTTGACAGATAAGGTTCCCTCCCTCGTCTGACGGTAGGAGAGAATCAAGACCTGACCGGGGAAGATCCGGTCCCCGCCGCCCAGCGCCGGGTTATCGCGCAGCAACTGGCGCACAGTAGTCTGGTGCGCGGCAGCGATGGAAAAAAGAGTATCGCCCGCCTGGACCGTGTAGGTCTGTTCCGGGTATTGGATTACGATGGCCTGCCCTACGACCAGGCGGTCCGGCTCCGGCAGCTGATTATCAAGGATTAGCTGTGACATGGGCACGCCATGCTGGAGGGCGATGGAATAGAGAGTATCTCCGGACTTGACTACATGGATATCCATAGGAAAGCCTCCTTTCTTAGGAAAAAGCTAATTCAGTGTTACAAAATCGTCCTTAGCGTAACCGATAGAGCCCTGATAGTTGACCAAATACCAGCCATCCCACTGATTGATGATGGTGATGGGAGCTCCGTCCGGCGCTTGGGCGATCACAGGGGCCTGGGTAGTGGGACGGGAGCGGATATTCAAGTAACCATAAGTGACATCTACTACGCCGGGATGGCGGTTTTCTGATTCAAAAAAGGGAATCTGGAAATATTCAGTGAGGGAGAGAACAATATTGCGGGCGATGGCGCCCAAGTTGTCGATGATCCAGTTTGCGTCCTCCAGGTTGTCATGGAATGCCAGCTCAATGAAAACAGAGGGAGCCCGGACCCGGCGCACCTCACCAATGGAGGTGGTGGGAACTGTCTGTACCAGATTAGGGACCGGATAGATCGCTTTCAAACCATCAGCCACGATTTGTGCCGCCTTTTCTCCCTGGACACTGCCGGGATAGTAGAAGATCAGGGAGCCCCGTGCGGTGCCATACTGTCCTTCCGGCGCGGCATTGGAGTGAAGAGCCAGGTGCAGGTCAAAATTTCCGGCATTAGAGGCGGCAATGGACGAGGCGGCGGTCATATCAGGGGTATTGCGGACATACCGGATACCTGAGGCATCCAGATAGGGTACCATCAGGTCAGCCAGTTGGTTCATGTACTGCTCTTCCGTGCCGCCAGTGACAAAGTAATTCCACTCCTGGGTGGAGGGGGAGAGATAGATAATGGGCATAGAGATACCTCCGTTTTTTCTCCATTCTATGAAAAACGGGAGTATCTGGTGCGCCAGAGTCCTTGACCACTTGCCAAGAGCAAAAAAATCCAATATAATAACGGCAGACCACTTGGCGAGAAAGCGGTATGACCGCTGCGACGGAGGGAAACAAGATATGGAACTGGATAGAAACTATTTTGAGGAGATGGAGGCTAAAATCCCCAAAGGGAAGGTACGCACCCGATTTGCCCCCTCTCCCACAGGATATATGCACGTGGGTAATCTGCGAACAGCCCTTTATACCTGGCTGATCGCCCGGAACGCCGGCGGAACCTTCATCCTGCGTATTGAGGACACCGATCAGGGCCGCCTGGTGGATGGAGCCACCGAGGTCATTTATAAGACTCTGGCCGAGTGCGGGCTGGATCATGACGAGGGCCCGGATGTGGGTGGCCCTGTGGCTCCCTATATCCAGTCAGAGCGAAGGGATACCTACGGAAAATATGCAAGGCTACTGGTGGAGCGGGGGCACGCCTACTACTGCTTCTGCGAGAAGTGCGAGTCGGAGGAGGACTCCGGTGATTTTGACCGGTCCGATGACCCCTGCCGCTCCTTGAGCAAAGAGGAGGCGGAGGCCCGTGTGGCCGCCGGGCAGCCCTATGTCATCCGGCAGAAGATCCCTCATGGTGGGAGCACCACCTTCCACGATGCCATCTTTGGCGATATCACCGTAGAGAACGACACGCTGGACGACCAGGTGCTCATCAAGAGGGATGGGATGCCCACCTACAACTTCGCCAATGTCATCGACGACCACCTAATGGGCATTACTCATGTGGTCCGTGGGAGCGAGTACCTGTCCTCCGCCCCAAAATATGACCTGTTGTACCGGGGCTTTGGCTGGGACATTCCCACCTATGTCCACTGCTCGCCTGTCATGCGGGACGCCCAGAACAAGATGTCTAAGCGCCACGGAGACCCCTCCTATGAGGATCTGAAGGCCCAGGGGTTCCTGACCGGGGCCATTTTGAACTATGTGGCCCTGTTAGGCTGGTCGCCCAGAGGAGAACTGGCCGAGCAGGAAGTATTCTCCCTGGAAGAGCTGGCACGGGCCTTTGATCTTGGGGGGATGTCCAAGTCCCCGGCCATCTTCGATATAGAGAAGCTGACCCATTTCAACGCACTGTATATCAGGGCCATGTCCCCCGAAGCATTTGCTCGGGCGGCGGAGCCCTATATCCGACAGGGGGTGAAGAACCCGGATATCTCGGCAGAAGCCGTGGCGGCCCTGCTTCAGGCCAGATGCGAGAAACTGACAGACATTCCCGAAAAGGTGGACTTCTTTGATGCTCTGCCAGAGTATGATGTGGCGCTGTTTACCAACAAGAAATCAAAAACCGATCCCGGTGTCTGCCGGAATATGCTCCACGCGGCTATCCCCATGCTTGAGGCTATCCCTGTATGGAACCAGGAGATGATCCACGACAGCCTGGTCGGTCTGGCGGAGGGGCTGCAGGTCAAGAACGCCACCTTGATGTGGCCCATTCGCATCGCCGCCGCCGGCAAGGCGGTGACACCTGGAGGAGCGGTAGAGATCTGCCAGATCCTCGGTCGGGAGGAAACGATTCGCCGGCTGAAGCTGGGGCTGGAGAAGTTGAGCTGAACAAGGCAGAAGTGGGAGCCCCCTCTGAAACGTTCCCTAATGGGCCGACGTAACAGTGTTCAATCTACCCCAGGAAACAGAGACGCCCGCCCATCTGACGAAAGTAGATGGACGGGCGTTGACATATAAAAATTATAAGCTTTTCTATCCCAGTGCGATGTCTAAGATCATCATTACGACAAAGCCAAACATCACGCTCATCGTGCCGGTATTGGAGTGCTCTCCCAAATGCGCCTCCGGGATGAGCTCCTCTGTGACTACATACATCATGGTGCCGGCGGCGAAGGAGAGCAGCCAGGGCATAAAGGGGGTGATGGTTCCCGCGGCCAAAACCACTGAAATGCCGAAAATAGGTTCTACCACTCCGGAAAGAGCGCCATACAGAAAGGCTCGGCCGGTGCTGATCCCCTCCTGACGAAGGGGGAGGGAGATAGCGGCGCCCTCCGGAAAATTCTGAAGGCCAATGCCCACCGCCAACGCCATGGCGGCAGACAGGCTTCCGCCGTCACTCTGGGCGGCCAGGGCGAAGGAAAGGCCTACCGCCATTCCCTCTGGGATGTTGTGGAGGGTGACAGCCAGCACCATCAGGGTGGTCCGCCGCCAGGAGGAAGGGAGACCCTCTGGAGCGTCTGACTCCGGATGTAGGTGGGGGAGAAGGGAGTCTAGTCCCCACAGGAACAGCACCCCCAGAATAAAGCCTCCTGCTGCTGGGAGCCACCCAACCCCGCCAGCGGCCTCCGCCTCCTCGATAGCGGGCAGGAGCAGGCTGAATACTGAGGCGGCCACCATTACCCCGGCCGCGAAGCCCAAAAACATCCGCTGAAGGGTGGGGGTAGTCTTACCCCGGACAAATAGAACAGTGGCGGAGCCAAGAACCGTGGACAGACAGGTAATTCCGGTGCCAAAGGCCGCCCATAGGACAGGATGATACATATAACGCTCCTTTACTCTCTGCGATACAGGTGGATGTCAAATCCAATCTGTGTGTCAATCTGGCTTAGTGAGCTCAACCGTTCTATGCCCTCACGGGGTGTTTTCCAGGCATAGGGAGTCATGCGGAACAGTGCCATAATATCCTCAGGGCGATCCAAGTGGAGACCATAGCGAACCTGTTCCGCCCCAACCCAATCAAAGCCTGGATAGTCTTCCCGCTTTACAGGATTTTCATAGGGGACGGGGTATAGGATCTCTTTCATTTCCCAAAGATGACGGGCTGAGGGGACCACGTAGCAGAATAGTCCACCAGGCCGAAGCACCCGAGCAAACTCCTCCGCCGCCAACGGGGAGAAGATATTTGTTACTAGGTCTACGCTCCGGGCGGCAAGGGGAAGCCGGTAGACTGAAGCTACGGCGAACTCCCCCTGGGGAATCCGCTTGGCCGCACGGCGCAGGGCGAATTTGGAGATATCGATGCCGGCTGTTCTGGGCTGCCGCCCGGAGTGAGTAAGGGCATTGTGCAGTCCGGCGGTATAATAGCCCTCGCCGCAGCCGCTGTCCAGCAGGACAGGGGAGGAGGCGGTCACCTGGTCTAGCACGGCGGCGCACAGGGCAGACAGCAGCGGGGCATAGTGCCCGCGCTCCAAAAAGGCCGCACGAGCGGCCACCATCTCTTTGTCGTCACCGGGATTCTTGGAGTGCTTGCGGTTGGCGGGCAAGAGATGAGTATAGCCGGCCGACGCCACATCGAAGCTGTGTCCGGAAGAGCAGTGGTATCGTCCCTCGCTTCGCTCCAAGTTTCCTAAGCAGAGAGGACAGCAAAACAGACTTTCCATGGTGTCACCTCAAGCTTTATTATGGGGCGCAACAAAGAAAAAGGCAAGGAATTTTTATAGCAGAGCAGGAGACCGGGCTGCAAGCGTGATTAGGGGCCGCCATGAACAAAAAGATATTTTCAAAAACTTTGTCTTTCCCTCTATGCAAATGGAAAGAATTATATTAAAATAGAAAAAATGAAACACGAGGAGTGGTTCCTATGGAGCAGCCCAAATATAAAAGAGTCCTGCTGAAAATCAGCGGTGAGGCCCTGGCTGGCGAAGCTTCCCGCGGCCTGGATTTTCATGTGATCGGCAGTGTCTGTGATGTAGTGAAGAAGTGTGTGGAGCTTGGTGTCCAGGTAGGCGTGGTCGTCGGCGGCGGAAACTTCTGGCGCGGAGTAAAAGACGGCGGCGACCAGATGGAGCGGGTCCGCGCTGATCATATGGGTATGCTGGCTACGACCATCAACGCCTTGGCGGTCGCAGATGTGCTGGAGCAAAAGGGGGTGCCAGTTCGGGTCCAAACGGCAATCGAGATGCGGTCCGTGGCAGAGCCCTATATCCGATCCCGTGCCATCCGCCATCTGGAGAAGGGCAGAGTGGTCATCTTCGGCTGCGGCACTGGAAATCCCTTCTTTTCTACCGATACTGCGGCGGTCCTTCGTGCCGCGGAGATCGACGCCGATGTCATCCTGCTGGCCAAGAATATCGACGGTGTCTATTCCGCAGACCCCAAGGTGGACCCCAGTGCGGTCAAGTATGACGCCATCACCTATGACGATGTGCTAGCCCAGCATCTGAAGGTGATGGACTCCACTGCTACATCTCTGTCTATGGACAATAAGATCCCTGTTTTGCTCTTTGCACTCAAGGACCCGGAGAATATCCTCCGAGTAGTTATGGGGGAGAAGATTGGTACTATTGTGGGCGGATGAGCCCTGAACAGAGAAATGGAACAAGGAAAGGAAGTTAAGACCATGAGTCCAGAGAATAAGGTATACGATGATAAGATGCTCAAAACCATCGAGGTAGTCAAGTCCAATTTTGCCTCTGTCCGGGCGGGCCGCGCCAATGCCGGCGTGCTGGATCGGATCATGGTAGAGTACTATGGAACGCCCACGCCGCTGAATCAGGTGGCTGCCGTGTCCTCTCCCGATCCCCGGACCCTGGTGATCCAGCCTTGGGATGCCACCCTGCTTAGGGCAATTGAAAAGGCAATTCAGACCTCTGACCTGGGCATTAACCCCCAGAATGATGGGCGTGTGATTCGATTGGCTTTTCCCCAGCTCACGGAGGAGCGCCGTAAAGAACTGGGTAAACAGGTCCGCAAGTACGGCGAGGAGGGCAAGGTGGCCGTCCGTAATATTCGCCGGGACGCCATGGAAGATTTCAAAAAGATGAAGAAGAACGGCGAGCTCACCGAGGACGACCAGAAATCCATGGAGAAGGAGCTGCAGGACCTGACAGATAAGCGATGCAAGGATATCGATGACCTGACAGCCAAAAAGGAAGCCGAACTGATGGCAGTTTAATGAACTGAAAATGCACAATGCAGAATGCGGAATGATTTTTTCTTCTGCATTCTGCATTTGTGCGGATAGGATATCAATTTATGGATTTTTTCAGATCAAAAGCGGATAGAGCGCCAGCGGTGGACCTGAAGCGGCTGCCCCGGCATATCGCGATTATCATGGACGGAAATGGTCGCTGGGCAAAAAAACGAGGAATGCCGCGTACAGCCGGCCACGCCGCCGGCGCAGAGAATTTCCGTACCATAGCCACCTACTGCAAGGAGATTGGACTGGAATACCTTACAGTTTATGCCTTTTCTACAGAGAATTGGAAGCGGCCTCCGGATGAGGTATCTGCCATCATGGGCCTGTTGAAGAAATATCTTTTGGAGGCCATCGGGCAGATGGAGCGGGATAGAGTAAAAATGGAATTTTTTGGAGATCTTTCCCCTCTGACCCCTGAGCTTCGACAGCTGTGTGAGCGGACAAGAGAGATATCCCGCCACTACGAGGGCTGCCAGGTCAATATCTGCCTAAATTACGGGGGGCGAGACGAGCTGCTTAGGGGGGCCATGAACTATGCCAAAGATTGCCTGGAGGGAAAGGCGGACCCGAACCATCTGACACAAGAGCAGTTTGGACGATACCTTTTTTCCAGAGGAGTCCCGGACCCGGATCTGGTCATCCGCCCCAGTGGGGAGCTGAGGCTGTCCAATTTTCTCCTGTGGCAGTCTGCCTATTCGGAGTTTTACTTCACTGATGTACTCTGGCCTGACTTTTCTAAGGTTGAGCTCCACAAGGCTATTGCGGCGTATCAGAATAGAGATCGTCGGTTTGGAGGTGTGTGATTTGCTGAAACGTATTTGTGTCGGGGTGGTACTGGCCCCCCTTTTTCTAAGCGTGCTATTCTTCCTGCCGCCAATCTATTTGGTCGTGATGCTGGCCTTTATTTTGGCCCTTGCCTCTTTTGAACTGCTGCGGGCGACACAGGTAGCTCACCATAATGGACTGTATATTTTTACTGCCATCGCTGCGGCTATGATTCCCTTTGGATGCTGGCGGTGGGGCTATGGTGGTTGGTATATCCGGGCGGTTTCTCTCGCATTGATGGCTGTGGCCTTTTTCTTTGCTGTCCGCCAGTACGGCACAGAGCGAGAGATCAAATTCAGTGAGATTGTTGTCTGCCTCTTTGGGGGCATCGCTGTTCCCCTGTTTCTGTCCTCACTGATACCCCTCAAAATGATGGAGAACGGCAGATTTTTAGTGCTGCTGCCTGTGCTCTGCGCCTTTACTACCGACATCGGAGCCTATTTTGCGGGCGTATTTCTTGGGAAACACCGGGGTGTCACCAAGGTCAGCCCTAATAAATCTGTGGAAGGCTATATTGGAGGACTGCTGACCGGAGGTCTGTTCCTCCTGGGTTACGGCCTGCTTCTGCGGCAATTCGCAGGCTTGTCTGTGGAACTTCACATCATGGCGCTCTATGGGATACTGGGAAGCGCTATTACTGAGTTGGGTGACCTGTCTTTTTCTTTGGTAAAGCGGCAGTTCGGCATCAAGGATTATGGGACTCTGCTTCCAGGACATGGAGGGATGCTGGACCGGTTTGACTCTATGATCTTCGCCGCACCCATGCTGTTGATTTTAGTGGAGCTGATTCCGGCCTTCTAATTTCCTCTCTTTTAGAAAAGAAAAGAGGTAAAGAAAATTTTGGTCGGGCGAACTTCGTGTACTTGGCGTTGTAAGGAGGATAAACTTGGAATTTGCCGGTTTGCCCTGGTTTCTTTGGCTGGCAATCTTCGTTGCCATATTCTCTGGAGCTGCCGCGTGCTATAAGACCCCGGCACAGAAGAAACAGTGGGACCCGCACACAGTGATTGCCTCCCTTCTGACCGGGATTGTTGTGTGCCTTGCCGTTTTGATTTTGAGGGTATTTTAATATGAGTAAACGAATCACAATCTTAGGCTCCACAGGCTCCATCGGGCGGCAGTCTCTGGAGGTGATTTCCGCCTGCGGTATGGAGGCGGTGGCGCTTACAGCCAATTCCAGTGTGAAACTGCTGGAGGAGCAGGCGCGCCGATACCGGCCTGAGCTTGCTGTTCTGATGGACGAGAGAGCGGCCGGCGATCTGCGGGTCAAACTTGCCGATACGAACGTCAGGGTGTTAGGTGGTATGGAGGGCATTCTGGAGGCAGCTTCCCTTTCCAGCGCTGACACTGTCATTACCGCTGTGGTGGGAATGATCGGTCTGCGTCCCACCTTGGCCGCGATTCGTGAGGGGAAGCGGATCGCTCTGGCCAACAAAGAGACGCTGGTATGTGCCGGCCAGCTTGTACTGGAGGAGGCTCGGGACTATGGGGCCCAGATTATACCTGTGGATTCAGAGCACTCCGCCCTATTCCAATGTCTGGAGGGCAACAGGGACAGGGGAGAGGTCAAACGGCTGATTCTCACCTGCTCCGGTGGCCCTTTCTATGGCAAAAAACCTGCTGAATTGAAAGGAATGACCAGGGAAAATGCTTTACAGCATCCGAACTGGTCAATGGGGGCGAAGATCACTGTGGATTCGGCCACCCTGATGAATAAAGGGCTGGAATTTATTGAGGCTATGCACCTATATCGGATGCCACCGGAGAAAATTTCTGTCCTGATCCACCGGGAGAGTATTATCCACTCGCTGGTGGAATACTGTGATAATGCCATGATTGCCCAGCTTGGCGCGCCAGATATGCGTCTGCCCATCCAATATGCCCTGACATGGCCTAAGCGGACGCCCGGTCCGGCTGTCCCACTGGACCTGTGGAACTGTGGGTCAATGACTTTCGGGACACCGGATACAGATACTTTCCGGTGCCTAAAGCTGGCGATGGAGGCAGCCGAAACAGGGGGAACAGCCGGCGCCATCCTCAACGGCGCTAACGAGGAGGCGGTGTCCCAGTTTCTGGCCGGGAAGATCGGATTCCTGGAGATCGCTGAGAAGGTGGCCTTGGCCATGGAGCGGGTACCAGTAGTTCGGGAGCCTGGGTTAGACGACGTCCTGGAGGCTGACCGGGCAGCGCGAGAGGCCATTGATTGATTTTACCTTTTTTGGAGGTTCTATGCTCTATATCATCGTCGCAATTCTGATTTTCGGCGTCCTGATCGCCACCCATGAATTGGGCCATTTCGCCACGGCAAAGCTGCTGGGGGTAAAGGTCAACGAGTTTTCTGTGGGGATGGGCCCAGCTATCTGGAAAAAGCAGCGGGGTGACACCCTTTACAGCGTCCGTATCCTTCCTATTGGCGGATACTGTGCCATGGAGGGGGAGGACGATGACTCCGTTGATCCGCGGGCCTTTGGAAAGGCGGCCAGTTGGAAGAAAATGGTCATTCTGTGCGCCGGAGCCGCAATGAATTTTCTCACTGGACTGCTTCTGATCCTGATTCTCTATGTTCCACAGCAGGCTGTCCTTGTGGAAACCTACGGAGGTTCTACCCCCGGCTATGGAACTGAAGAATGCGGGCTCCTGCCAGGGGATCGGTTTCTGTCTATTGACGGTCACCGAATCCTGGTTTACGGCAATGCCCAGATGTATCTGGAGCGGGCGGGGGATACGCTAGACATCGTAGTGGAGCGCGACGGGCAGACGGTGCGACTGGACGGCCTCTATCTGCCCCGTCAGGAGCGTACCGACGAAGAAGGAGTGACCACAAACCGCCGCGGAATCCTGGTGGCTTCGGAGGCTGCGCCTCTGTCCGGATTTGGAAAGGTGCAATACGCCTGGAATATGTCCCTGGACTTTGTCCGCCTGGTGTGGATCAGTCTGGGGGACCTGATTTCAGGATCTGTGGGAGTCCGCGACCTGTCCGGACCTGTCGGCATCGTGGATACCATGACGGAAGTGGGGAGCTCGGCTACGTCTGCCTATGCGGCCTTTTACAGCCTGACCTATTTTGCGGCCCTCATCGCGGTCAATCTCGCGGTCATGAATCTTCTGCCGCTGCCAGCGTTGGACGGCGGGAGAGTGTTTTTCCTGTTGCTTAACACCGTGCTTTATAGACTGTTCCGAAAGAGAATAGATCCCAGGTACGAGGGATACGTCCACATGGCCGGTCTGGCTGCGCTGATGTGCCTGATGCTGGTGGTCACCCTAAGTGATGTGGGCAAGCTGTTCGGAAGATAAGAAGTGTCCGGAAAGGGAGGATTTGTGACATGACCAGACAGATCCGTGTAGGAGGCGTACCTGTAGGCGGCGGGGCGCCGGTTTCCATCCAGTCTATGACCAATACCCGTACAGATGATGTGGATGCCACTCTCTCCCAGATACGGGCTCTGGCTACCGCCGGGTGCGATATCGTCCGGGTGGCTGTCCCTGACCAGGCGGCGGCCCATGCGGTAGGAAAAATCAAGGAGCGCAGTCCGCTGCCTGTGGTGGTGGATATCCACTTTGATTATAGGCTGGCGCTGGAAGCCATTGCGGCCGGCGCCGACAAGGTCCGGATCAATCCCGGAAATATCGGGAGTGAGGACCGTGTAAAGGCGGTGGCCGATGCCTGCCGCCAGAGGAACATCCCGATTCGCATCGGGGTAAACGGCGGCTCGCTGGAGAAGGATATTCTGGCCAAATACGGCAAGGTGTGCCCAGAGGCGATGGTGGAATCTGCCTTCGGCCATATTCGGTTGCTGAACCGATTTGACTTTGATGATATCTGCGTGTCCCTGAAGTCCTCCAGTGTCCCCACTACTATGAAAGCCTATCAGCTTATGAGTCTGAAAAGTGATTACCCTTTACATATTGGAGTAACTGAGGCGGGCACGGTCCGTATGGGCACTCTAAAGTCGGCCATTGGAATAGGTGGGCTGCTGGCTTTGGGCATCGGTGATACGATGCGGGTGTCCCTGTCCGCCGACCCGGTACAGGAGGTCATGGCCGCACGGGATATCCTGAAGGCGGCAGGCATCCGAAGAGAGGGAGCGGAACTGGTTTCCTGCCCCACCTGCGGTCGTACTCGTATCGATTTGATCTCCCTGGCTGGGGAGGTGGAGGAGCGTCTGAAGGCGGTGGATAAGCCAATCACCGTAGCGGTCATGGGCTGCGTAGTCAACGGTCCTGGGGAAGCCTCCGCCGCCGACTGTGGGATTGCAGGAGGACAGGGGGAAGGCCTGCTCTTCAAAAAGGGGCAGATCGTCAAAAAGGTCCCACAGGATCAGTTGGTGGACGAGCTGTTTGCACTGATCGATACACTATAAAAACAGATGGACTGGGCGCGGTGAGGGCGTTCCAGGTAAGAAGCGCAAGGAGAATCGAGCACCAATGTCCCAGAAGATACCTTTTTTAGAGATGTTTGCCGCCCTGCGCCAGTGGACCGAGCTGTCCAACGGCGTGGAGGGCTGGCTGATCGTATCCGCCGCCATCGACAAAGGCAGCCGAAGCGCTAAAATATTGGTGGAGAGAGCGGAAGGCGCGGGGCCGAACCTAATAGTCCAGGCGGAGGAGGCGGTGTGCAGAGCCTATGGCCTGGGCAGTGTGAAAATCGAGGCGGCAGCTCCGGCAGACAACTCCGTATCCCAAACTGGAGCCCAGAGAAGCGGGTCCGGTTTGGAGAAAAGGAGCGGCGAAGTAAGTGAGCTTTTGCCAACAGCCGGAAGCGAAGGATGCGAACCCCGCGGCGACGAGGATCCCTTCGCACGCACCGAGGCCATTCGGCAGGCAGCCTTGAAGCGGGCCGGCGTAAAGCCCTCAGGCCCTTCTGCTCCTAAGGGGGAGAAGAAGAGCACCGGCAAAGCGATCTTCGGCAAGACTATCACCAAAGCTCCCACCCCTATGGGGGACCTGGAGCTGGACATGGGTACAGTGGTGGTGGAAGGCGATGTCTTTGCTGTGGATAACCGGGAGCTGAAAAAGCGGGGAGCCTGGGTAGTCGCCTTTGATATGACCGACTATACCGGCTCTATCCGCGTCAATAAATTTTTTCCAGGCGATGAGGGAAAACCGCTGGTGGATGGGATCAAAAAAGGGATGCACGTCAAGGTCCAGGGCCGGCTGAACATGGACCGGTTTTATGGTGATATGGTGCTGGAACCTGTGGCCGTTACCGCTGTGGAAAAGAAAATGAAGGAGGATACAGCACCGGAGAAGCGGGTGGAGCTCCACCTGCATACTACCATGTCCTCCATGGATGCGCTGACCTCTGTGGGACCAAAGCTGGGGCCAGACAAAAATGTGGTAAAACGGGCTGAGGCCTGGGGACATCCTGCCATCGCTATCACCGACCACGGTGTGGCCCACTCTTTCCCAGACGCCTGGCATTCGGCCAAAAAGATCAAGCTGCTCTATGGCGTAGAGGCCTATTTTGTCAACGACGTGGACGACCGGGTGGCCATCCATGGGACACCGGACCAGGGATTTGAGGAAGAGATCGTATGCTTTGACCTGGAAACCACCGGATTTCATAAAAAATATGAGGTCATTATTGAGATTGGTGCCGTGGTGCTGAAGAACGGCGAGGTCACCGATACCTTCAATACCTTTGTTTCACCAGGCCGTATCCTGTCTGCCGACATTATCAATCTGACCGGAATCACGGATGAAATGCTGGTAGGAGCCCCATCCCAGGAGGAGGCACTTCGTGCCTTTTTGGAGTTTGCCGGTGATCGGCCTCTGGCTGCACACAACGCCGAGTTCGACATGGGCTTTCTTGCGGAGGGGTGTCAGCGATATGGCATCCCCTTTCACAATCCCTCCGTTGACAGCCTGATCCTGGCCCAGAACCTGTTGCCGGAGCTGAACAAGCACAAGCTGAATATTGTGGCGGAGCATCTGCATCTCCCGGCCTTTAACCACCATCGGGCCAGCGATGACGCAGCCACAGTGGCCTATATGCTGCCCCACTTTTTTGAAATGCTGGAGGAAGCCGGCCTTGATAACCTTAACCAGATCAACGGCTACATGCCCAAGCTGCGCAAGGGCGGCAGAGCCAAGCGCCAGCCAAAGCACCTGATTGTTCTAGCTAAGAATCAGACCGGCCTTCGCAATCTATACAAGCTGATTTCCCTGTCCTACTTAGAGCACTTTAAGCGAGTCCCTATCATACCCAAATCTCTTATCGAGGAGAATCGGGAGGGGCTTATCATCGGTTCGGCCTGCGAGGCGGGAGAGCTGTTCCGGGCCGTGGTGGACGGGAAGAGCTGGGAAGAGCTGAAGCGTATTGCCTCCTGGTATGACTATCTGGAGATACAGCCGATCTGCAACAATATGTTCATGCTTCGTAAGGGGATGGTCCGCACCGAGGAGGAGCTGCGGGACTTCAACCGTACCATCGTCAAGCTGGGGGAGGAGCTGGGGAAACCAGTCTGCGCCACCGGCGACGTCCACTTCCTGGACCCAGAGGACGAGATATATCGGCACATCCTGTTGGCCTCTAAGGGGTTTGAGGACGCCGACGAGGCCCTGCCAATCTATTTCAAGACTACGGACGAGATGCTGAAGGAGTTTTCCTATCTTGGAAAGGAGAAGGCGCATCAGGTGGTGGTGGAAAACACCAATCTGATCGCCAACTGGTGCGATCCTATCGAACCGCTCCCAAAGGGGCTGTTTGCCCCCAAGCTTGAGGACTCTGATGGAGAGCTGACCCGTCTGGTCTGGGGGAAGGCCCATGAGCTCTATGGAGAGGAGCCGCCCCAGATTGTGGTGGACCGGATCAACGCCGAGCTGGGAGACATTATTCGGTGTAAGTATGACGTCATCTATATGTCCGCCCAAAAGTTGGTTCAAAACTCCTTGGAGCATGGCTATCTGGTAGGCTCACGGGGATCGGTGGGCTCCTCTCTGGTCGCCTTCATGTCCGGTATTACCGAGGTCAACTCCCTGCCAGCCCACTACCGCTGCCCCAAGTGCAAGCATTCTGACTTTGATTATGCCCAGGATCCCGCTCACCTCTATGGCTGCGGAGTGGACATGCCGGACGCTGTCTGTCCCGTTTGCGGGACAAAATATGTCAAGGACGGCTTCAACATCCCCTTCGAGACCTTCCTGGGGTTCGGCGGCGACAAGGTCCCAGATATCGACCTGAATTTCTCCGGCGAGTACCAGTCCAGCGCCCACAAGTATACCTTTGAGCTCTTTGGTCAGACCCATGTGTTCCGGGCGGGCACCATCGGGACCGTTGCGGAGAAGACCGCTTTTGGTTATGTAAAAAAATATTTTGAGGAAAAAGGAAAGAGTGTTTCAAAGGCGGAAGAGAACCGGCTGGCCATCGGCTGCACCGGCGTCAAACGCACCACCGGACAGCATCCGGGCGGAATGGTGGTCATTCCCCAGGATAAGGAGATCTATGACTTCTGTCCCGTCCAGCATCCTGCGGACGACCCGAACAGTGACATCATCACGACTCACTTTGAATACCACTCCATGGAGTCCAACCTGCTCAAGCTGGATATGCTTGGACACGATGACCCGACGATGGTGCGTATGCTGGAGGATCTGACGGGGGTGAATGCCAGGGAGATCCCGCTGGATGATCCAGACACCATGTCACTGTTTACCTCATCCAAGGTCCTTGGGTTTGAGAACGACAAGGTATTGGGGCCCACTGGCGCCGTAGCCGTTCCGGAGTTCAACACCAGATTTACTCGTGGGGTGCTGGAGGAAACGCAACCTACCCAATTTGATATGCTGCTTCGGATCTCCGGCTTTACCCACGGTACGGATGTATGGCTGGGCAATGCCAGGGATATTATCATGAGCGGTACGGGTGGCGTGTCGGAGTGCGTAGGCTGTCGTGATGACATTATGCTGTTCCTTATCTCCAAGGGGATGCCGCCTAAGCGCTCGTTCAAGATCATGGAGTCGGTCCGAAAGGGCCGGGGCCTGCCCGAAGGAGCGGAGGAGGAGATGCGGGCGGCAGGCGTCCCTGACTGGTACATCAACTCCTGTAAAAAGATTGCTTACCTCTTTCCGAAGGCTCACGCAGTAGCCTATGTGATGATGGCGTTTCGCATCGCCTGGTTTAAGGCCCACCGCCCTTTGGCTTTCTACGCGGCCTTCTTCTCCATCCGGGCCAAGGCTTTTGACGAGAAGTTTATGTGCCGGGGCATGGATGTGTGCCAAAAGAAGATGAGAGAGATCATCGCCAAGGATAAGGAGGCCACAGCGGTGGAGCAGGATATGCTTATCACCCTGGAGGTCTGTTATGAATTCTATCTCCGGGGCTTCCATTTCGAGCGGCTGGACCTGTATAAATCCCAGGCCATCCATTTCGCTATGGATGAGGAAAAGGGAACTCTGATCCCCCCATTTGTGTCTGTGGCTGGACTGGGGGAAACAGCGGCCATCTCTCTGGCGGAGCAGGCCAGGGACCGGCATTTTATCTCCATTGAAGAGGTGACAGCGGCCTGCCCCAAAGTGTCCAAGACACACATTGAGATGCTGAAGGAGGCCGGAGCCTTCGGAGATATGCCGGAAACCAGTCAAATAGATCTGTTTTCTCTATTTGGTTAGAGCATTTGACTGGACAATCTTCTTTTCCAGGGAAGGGGAAGAAAGGGACTTGTAAAAGTTTACCTGCTGTGATAGGATACATCTGCCTCATAAGGGGTAATCATGCAAAGAAAGGGTCATTTTTATGTTGGATAAAAAAGTTGCGGAACTCATCAATGACCAGATCAATAAGGAGTTTTACTCCGCTTATCTGTATCTGGACTTCTCTGTGTACTATGAGGAGGTGGGGCTGGACGGCTTCGCCAACTGGTATATGATCCAGGCCCAGGAAGAGAGAGACCACGCCGTACTGATGCTGCAGTACCTGCAGAATAATGGTGAGAAGGTCACCCTGGAGGCTATTGCCAAGCCTGACAAGGAGTTGAAGGACAAATTGCAGGTGCTGGAACTGGGGCTTGAGCATGAGAGATATGTTACCAGCCTGATCCACACGATTTATGAGGCTGCCTATTCCGCCAAGGATTTCCGGACCATGCAGTTCCTGGATTGGTTTGTTAAGGAGCAAGGCGAAGAAGAAAAGACAGCTGAGGATATGATCAAGAAGATGAGGCTCTTTGGCGACGATGCTAAAAGCCTGTATGCGCTGAACAGCGAGATGGCCGGCCGGACCTATACCGCCCCATCGTTGACACTGTAAGGGACCAGAAGGAAAATAGAGACCCGCCCCGCTGAAAGCGGGGCGGGCCTTTTTACTTCTTTTCTTCATGGTCTGAAAAAGTATGCCAGTTTTCTCTCTTTTGCGGAAGGAAGAGCTCTTTGATTCGTGCTAGTGCCCACTCTACCAGATGGAACCAGAGATTTCCCACGACGAGGATCAGAAGCAGGACAGCTAACAGGCCGCCAAATAAAATCAGATGCTCCATACCTTATTTGGTAGCGTAAACGTTGAGGAAGAAGTCGCGGAAGTCTTTTTCCTCCTGTTCCTGGTCTACATAGATATACAAATTTTCGTCATCCAGCCAGCTGAATGTTTTCAGTGCCGTATACCCCTTTTTATCGGGATAGATCACAAGGCTATCCAGCATTTTTTCCCGATACGCCTTTTCAATTTCGGACTTTTTATAGACTAGAGGGTCACCGCAACCGGACAAGTCCGGCACAGTGGGAAGGATGACCACAGTTGGATCCTCCTCCTTCCATCCCACGATCAGACTGGCGATGGTACTTTTGCTGCCGTGGACCAGACCATAATTGAACCGGCGTACATCCTCCGTGTAGCAGGCCAGCAGTTTATACTGTGCCCCGTTTTCCACTACCTGGTCAAAAAGAGCACGCATTTTTTTCTTGTTGTTTTCACTTTTCTCCTGATCAACTTCAGGCCCTTTGAATAGCTTGCCAAACAGTCCCATGAGAAAACCTCTTTCTATTCTTTGATTTATAAATACTTTTTTGTAAAAAAGTATTTATAAATGCAGTATAATAACAGAAGGTCTATTTGTCAAGACAAAGCCCAGCGACTCTGCCGGGCCCGAAGTCGAGTTATGCGTTTCGATAAATTCCCTCTAAATAGTCGATGATCAGCCGAATCTGGAGGGACACCGTTTCCTCATCGACACCAGGATGGAAGGGAAAGGAGGAGTATAGATGGGAATGATAGCTGAGTAAGAGCGTATTGACCATGTTCTGGATCAGATGACACTGACCAGCGGTGACGGGGATGTTCCAAAGTTCCAAAAGCGCCTGATAAAATTGAGTAAGTCCCATTTCGAAATCCTGCAATTCATGCTGGGACATATGGCGGCACAGATGGGGGAGATTATCTAACTCCAATACAAATACGCCATGCCGGTCGCCGTGGAAGAACAGGTCAAACACAGTCTCCAGACTGCCTCTCCAAGAGGCGCTCTCCTGTGCCACCTTCCGGGCCCGCTCCAGCATCTTGGTCCGCTGACGACGAAGCACTTGAATTGCTAGAGCCTCTTTAGAGGGAAAGAAGGTATAGAAAAACGCTTTGGATATCCCGACGGCCTCATAGATCTCCTTTAGAGAGGCCTCACGATATCCCTTTTGGGAAAAAGAACGCTGTCCCAGATCCAGCAGCCGCTCCCGAATATCCTCCCGATCCTGGACGGTATAAGTTTTTTTCGCCATGGTATCCCTCCTTTTTCGCTCTGGATAGAATCAAGTATATCAGAATATCCGGCGGGAGGGAATGGATATTTTTCACAGAAGGTCTTTTTCTGAAAAGAAAAATCGGGCAAACAGAAGTCATTGGGTTGACCTGGCTGGAGAGTTTCGGTACAATGTAGTCACTGTGTTATGGATAATCAGACAAATTTTAGGAGGCAGGAGCCATGGACGAGAGAGAAAGCTTTTCGTCCCGCTTGGGATTTATTTTGATTTCAGCCGGGTGCGCGATTGGACTAGGGAATGTATGGAGATTCCCCTACATCACAGGAAAATACGGAGGTGCGGCCTTCGTCCTGATTTATTTGCTGTTTTTGGTCATTCTTGGACTGCCCGTCATGGTGACGGAGCTGGCGGTCGGCCGGGCCAGCCAGAGGAGCATGGCCTTGTCCTTCCACGTTCTGGAGCCGGCCGGCTCCAAATGGCATTGGTACAGCTATCTCGGTTTTGCGGGAAACTATCTACTGATGATGTTCTACACGGTCATAGCTGGTTGGCTGCTCTACTACTTTGTCAAAATGCTACGGGGTGATTTTATGGGCCTGGATTCCGCCGGCGTGGCAGAGCAATTCAGCCAGATGCAGGCCCGCCCCGGCGTTATGGCCATATATATGGTGATCGTGGTATGTATCGGAATGCTGGTGTGTGCCCAGGGCCTGCGGAATGGAGTGGAGCGGGTAAACAAGGTCATGATGCTGTGCCTGCTGGCGCTTATGCTGGTGCTGGCGGTCAACTCCATCACTCTGGAGGGAGCGGGGGAGGGGCTGAAGTTTTATCTTCAGCCCAATTTTCGGAATTTGATGTATGACGCCCAAGGAAATTGGATTTTGGGTGAGGCGATCTTTGCCGCTATGGGGCAGGCATTCTTTACCCTGTCGCTTGGAATTGGCGCCATCGCCATTTTTGGGAGTTACATCGGCAAAGAGCACCGCTTGACCGGGGAGGCTCTGCGGATCGGCGTACTGGATACCTGCGTAGCTTTTGTAGCCGGGCTAATCATCTTCCCGGCCTGCTCCGCCTTTGGAGTCCCCACCGGAGAGGGGCCCTCTCTGGTTTTTGTTACCCTGCCCAATATTTTTGACCATATGCCAATGGGGCGGCTGTGGGGAGCTCTCTTTTTCCTATTCCTGTCCTTTGCGGCTTTGTCCACCATCATTGCTGTCTTTGAGAATATCATCTCCTTTTGTATGGACAAGGGATGGAGCCGGAAAAAAGCTGTGCTGGTCAATTTTATCTGGGTCTTGATCCTGTCCATGCCCTGTGTGCTGGGCTCTAACCTGTGGGCAGCTTTCCGGCCCCTTGGAATGGATATCTCTGGTATAGAGGACTTTTTAGTGTCCCAGAACATTCTGCCCCTAGGTTCGCTGCTCTACCTATTGTTCTGCGTCTCCAAACGGGGATGGGGCTGGGACGCCTTCCTTGCCGAGGCCAACGCCGGCAGCGGACTGCGTTTTCCGGCCGCTACTCGCTTCTATGTCACCTATGTCCTGCCGCTGATTGTGCTGTTCATTTTCGTGATGGGATATTGGAATACCTTTTGGAAGGGCTGAACCGGCTGTGTCAGCAGGGCGCGTTAAGCGCCCTGCTTTTTATTTTTCTTGACATATTTTTAGTATAGTAGTATATTAGCGTAGTAAAGAATTTGAGAAGGAAGCTTCTCACCACACAGAGGGAGCGATACCATGAAGCTGACAGTCAATACGCCAGAGGGAACGAGGGACCGTCTTTTCTCGGAGTGCCAGGAGCGCCGCCAAGTCCAGAGCCGTCTGATCCGCTTGTTTCGGCAGCGAGGCTACTTAGAGGTTTCTACACCGGAAACAGAGTACTATGATCTATTTGCGCTGTCTGGCAGTGCGATTCCCCAGGAGCGGATGTTAAAAGTCGGGGATCCAAGTGGAAAAATTTGTGTGATGCGGCCAGACTCAACCACTCCAATCGCCCGTGTGGCTGCCACAAAGCTCCGCTCTATGGCGCTGCCCCAGAGGCTGTACTACGACCAGAAGGTTTACCGGGCCAACCCTGCCCACAACGGCAGCAGCCGGGAGATTCCCCAGTGTGGTGTTGAGCTTATTGGAGCCAAAGGGTTGAAAGCTGATCTGGAAATCATCGTTACCGCCATTGACTCCCTGCGGTCTTGTGGAGCGCCCCGCTTCCATGTGGAGTTGGGACACGCCGGCTTTTTCCGGGACCTGGCCGCCCGTCTGGACCTGGACGATGGCCAGGAGGAGGAGATACGCACCCTGGTAGAGGGAAAAAATTTTGCGGCACTGAACGCCTTTTTATCTCCTTATAGAGGTAACCCGGCTTGTGCCGCGCTGGAGCGGCTGTCCCGACTCTTCGGCGGGACAGAGGTCCTGGCCGAAGCGGAGAGGCTGGCGGGGAAAACAGAGGCGGTGGACTATCTCCATGCCCTCTATGACGAGCTGTCCGCCGCTGGATACGGACAGTATGTCCGTTTTGACCTTGGGATGGTCCACCAGATCGACTACTATACTGGTGTCGTTTTTCGGGGCTATGTAGAGGGGGCCGGTGACGCGGTCCTGTCAGGCGGCCGGTATGACGCGCTGGTAGAGATATTTGGCCGTGAGGCCCAGGCCACTGGCTTTGCGGTGGATGTGGATACCGTAGCCCGTACCCTGCCGGAGACCGCGCTGCCCCAGCTTCGGGCGGTGGTCCATTATGAGCCCGGCTACCTATCCCAGGCATTGGAGGCTGTGGACGGGTGCCCCGCCGGCACCTGTGAGCTGTCCCCCTGCCGTACCTTGGAGTCCAGCAGAAATATGGCACGGGAGAAGGGGGCGGAGATGGTGCTAGTCTTTGATAAGGACGGAGGGAGGAGAGTGCTGGTATGAGCGAACGGCTGCGAATCGCAATCACAAAGGGGCGGCTCCTGGACCAGTCTGTGGAGTTGTTTGAACGGGTCGGGCTGGATTGCGGACCCATCCGGGACCCGGGCCGCCGGCTTATCCACTCGCTGCCTAACTATCCACTGGATGCCGTGCTGGCCAAGGCTCCAGACGTTATTACCTATGTGGAGCATGGGGTATGCGATCTGGGCATCGTGGGAAAGGATACCATTCTGGAGAAGGGCGGCAGCTTTTATGAGGTCCTGGACCTGGGCTTTGGACGGTGCCGCTTTGCTTTGGCAGTGAAGTCAGGCAGCGATTTTTATGGGACGTATAAGACCCGCCGGGTGGCCTCCAAATATCCTGAGGTGACACGGGCCTTTTTTGAGAAGAAAGGGATGGATGTAGATATCATCAAGATTGAGGGCAGTGTGGAGCTGGCCCCGCTCCTGGACCTAACTGACGCCATCGTGGACATCGTGGAGACCGGGGCTACCTTAAAGGCAAACGGCCTGGAGCCCATTGAGACAGTGGCTGATGTATCCGCCCGCCTTATCATCAACACAGCCAGTATGAAGCTCTATAAGGGTCAGATCAACGATTTGATTGCCAAATGTGAGACTGGATTGGAGAAAGAGCTATGATTACTATTATCGAAGCGGATGGACGGCGAGAGCGTGAGCAGTTGGAGGCCATGCGGGCCCGGGCTGCCCAAAAGAACGAAGCGATAGAACTGGCTGTCTCCTCCATTATGGAGAATGTAAAGGAAGAAGGCCTGCCGGCAGTAGAGCGATATACCAGGGAGTTTGACCACCGGATGCCCTATGAGGTACCTAATGAGAGGCTGGAACAGGCCTATCAGAGCTGCCCGCCGGAGTTGATATCTGCCCTGGAACATGCGGCGGACAATATCCGTGACTATAATCAGCGATTATTGACCAAAACAGTGGAGTGGACCTCTCCGGACGGTGGCACTGTTGGGAGGATCGTACGGGGACTGACCAGGGTTGGAATCTATGTTCCCGGTGGAACAGCCGCCTACCCCAGCTCCGTACTGATGAACGCCATTCCCGCCAAGGTGGCTGGTGTGGAGGAGATCATTATGGTGACTCCTCCTACAGATAATCTGAATGACGGCGTTCTGGCTGCTGCTAAGATCGCCGGAGTGGACCGGGTTATCGCTGTGGGTGGGGCCCAGGCTGTGGCCGCTTTGACCTATGGCGCCGGCTTTATTCCCAAGGTGGATAAGCTGGTGGGCCCTGGCAATGCCTTTGTCGCCGCGGCAAAGCGGATGGCCTATGGTACGCTGGATATCGATATGGTGGCCGGCCCCTCTGAGGTGTTGATTATTGCTGACGGTTCAGCCGATGGGAAATATGTGGCGGCGGACTTGCTAAGTCAGGCGGAACATGATAAACTAGCATCCGCGGTACTGTTGACGGACAGCATGGAGTTAGCTCGAAGCGTGGACCGAGAGATCATCCGCCAGACCGGCTATCTGGAGCGGTCTGAGATCATGGAGGCGTCTCTGCGGGATTTCGGCTGCGCCATCGTCTGCCCGAATCTGGACTGGTGTGTGGAGCTGGCCAATGAAATCGCGCCGGAGCACCTGGAGATCATGACCTGCCAGCCACGGGAGCTGCTGCCCCGCGTCAAAAACGCTGGAGCCGTATTCCTGGGGGCCTACAGTCCGGAGCCCCTGGGTGATTATCTGGCGGGACCTGACCATGTGCTTCCTACCAGTGGGACGGCCAGGTTCTTCTCCCCACTGAGCGTTGACAGCTTTTTGAAAACAATGAGTGTTATTCAGTTTGACCGGTCCAGTCTGGCACCTATTTCTTCTGAGATTATGACGTTGGCCCAGACAGAAAAGCTTACCGCCCATGCCAACTCAATCCGTGTGAGGTTTGAGGAAGGGGAGCCTGAGATCAGGCGGGGGTAAAACCGCAGTGGATAGACATCCGCTACTACACTTAATCTTCTTGACTAAAAAACTGCCGGGACAAAGTCCCGAGAAGCGAATCAGAATAGAACATAGAGGGAGGGGTCGTGCTGTGCGGACGGCTGAAATTTCCCGTGTGACAAAGGAGACAAATATACAGGTCAAGTTGACCTTAGAAGGCGGAAAAATTGAAATAAAAACAAGAATCGGCTTTTTTGATCATATGCTCACCGCCCTGGCCTTCTATGCCGGCTGGGGTTTGGAACTGGAGGTAGAGGGCGACCTTCATGTGGATGGACACCACACGGTAGAGGACACGGGGATCGTCTTGGGCCAGGCACTGAAGCAGGCGCTTGGGGAAAAAACGGGCATCCGGCGTTTTGGCGCTGCCTTTGTTCCCATGGATGAAGCCCTGTGCTTTACCGCCCTGGATTTTTCTAACCGGCCCTTCCTGGTTTTTGACGCGGAGATGCCCCAGGGGATGATCGGTGGCTACGACTCCTGTTTGACGGTCGAGTTTATGCGGGCCTTAGCGATGAACGGGGGGCTGACACTGCACCAGAAGTGCCATTACGGGTCCAATGCCCACCATATCACAGAAGGGCTGTTCAAGTCCTTGGGACTGGCCGCCAAAGAGGCCATCAGAGTGGAAGGGGATCAGGTGGTGTCCACTAAGGGGCTGCTGTAAGCCGGGAGAGAGACTAGTTATGAGCTATATCGCTGTTGTAGATTATGGTGTAGGCAACCTGAAAAGCGTATCCAACGCCTTTGCCTATCTGGGGATAGAAACGAAAATTACCGGAGACCCGGACGAGTTGGAGCTGGCTCAGGCCATCGTCCTGCCTGGAGTGGGTGCCTTTCCGGATGCGGCAGAAAAACTAAGGGCCACAGGCTTGGATCAGTCTGTGGTGAAACAGGGCCGTAAAAAGCCTGTGCTGGGGATCTGCCTTGGAATGCAGCTGCTGTTGGACAGGGGAGAGGAGGTCAGACCCTGCCCAGGTCTGGGTGTCATAAAAGGAGTCTGTGCCAGGATCCCCACGGAAGAAAAACTGCCCCATATCGGCTGGAACAGCCTGACATTTCCTAATCGATCCCCGTTGTTTGAAGGGGTAGATGAGGGCAGCTATGTATATTTTGTCCATTCCTTCTCCGCACAGCACACAGATCCAGACCAGGTTAGTGCTGTGTCCCAATATGGGGTCCCTGTGATTGCCGCCGTCCAAAACGGGAACTTTTTTGGCTGTCAGTTCCACCCGGAAAAGAGCGGAGAGACCGGGCTGGCTATCTTACAAAATTTTGCGGGTTTAACCCGCTGAACCTATTGAATTTCCAGGGGGTAATTTCCCATGTCCCGTCCTTACAGTGGTAAACGCATTTATCAGGAGCGCCGGTCTAGCCGAACAGGGTCCGGCTCTGGGCAGACTTTGGGGCGAGTGATGTTCTTTCCCCTCCAGATCCTCTATTTGGAGCTGGTGCTTCATATTTATATGGGCAATTATTTAGGGTACTTGCCTATTTATCTGGTGTTCAGCCTGGCGGGAGGCCTTTTTGTGGCCGCATTTACCCTGCCGTTCTCTCGGCTGGCCAACTGTATTATCACCAAAGTGCTGGCGTTCCTGTTTTCTCTGATTTATGTGGTGGAGATTATCGCAAAAAAGATTTTGACCACTTATTATGGGTTCAGCGCTGTGAAAATGGCGGCGGGAAATCGGCTCATTGACTACGCCGACGTGATTGTATCTACCCTAGTGCGCTCCATTCCCATCATTTTGCTGCTTTTCCTTCCGGCGATTTTGATCATCGCCTTTGGGGGGCGCCTACTGGGCTTTGGACGATTTGATATCCGTTTTTCCGGGGTAGTGTTGGCCGGGGCGGTAATTTTTCATCTGCTTGGCCTGGGTATGGTCCATCTGCCCTGGAAGGGGGATTTGACTCCGAAGCAGCTGTACCGCATGGATACCAATATGGATGACCAGGTAGAGCAGCTCGGTATGTGGACATCGCTGAGACTGGATGTGAAGCACCTCTTTTTCCCGGCGGACAACACATTAGACGCGGACTTTAGTGGTCTGGGCGACTTGGGAGGCAGTTCCTCCTCGGAAGAGGGCGGCTCCTCCCAGAATCTAGAGGACCCGGAGCCGGTCATCGACACATCACCCAACGTGATGGATGTGGACCTGTCCCAAATTGCGGAAACGGCTACGAATCAGGACATCCAGTGGTTAGCCAACTATTTCAACAGCGTGACTCCCACCAGAAAGAATGAATATACCGGGATGTTCGAGGGCTATAACGTGATTTTCCTGACACTGGAAGGTTTCTCTGGCTACGCTATTGACCCGGAGCTGACCCCTACACTCTATAAGCTGACCCACGAGGGCTTTGTATTCAACAACTTCTATACCGCCCTCCATTTTACCAGCACCTCCGGCGGAGAGTGTCAGAACTTGCTAGGACTATACCCGAAAAACGGGAATCCGGCCACCCTGCCCCGGACCGGGGACCTGGGGACCAACCTGTACTTCTCCCTGGCCCAGCAGTTGGGACGGGAGGGATACCTGGTCCAGGGCTATCACCCCAACTCCAATATGTATAACCGGGAGAAGTCTCATCCTAACCTGGGCTACGATTGGCGACAGTTCGGCATGGGCTTTGACAATTTGGAGCTGTCCGAAAGCGGCAAGCTGCTGTGGCCCCAGCGGGACAAGTATATGATCCAAGCCAGCATCGACAACTATCTCAATAGCGAGGCGCCCTTCCATGTGTACTATCTGACCATCAGCGGCCACATGCCATACTCCAACAACCGTGTGGCCAATCAGTACAGAGATCTTGTGGACCCGTTGCCTTACAGCGATACCACCAAGAACTATGTGGCCACCGTGATTGAAGTGGATCGGGCTTTGGAGTATCTCATCCAGCGGCTGGAGGAGGCGGGCAAGCTGGACTCTACCTTGATTGTTGCTGCCCCCGACCATATCCCTTACTTCGATGTAGCGACACTGGAGGAGCTGGCGGGTGAATCCTTTGGAAGCTCAGAGGACCTGGAGTATCTGAAGGAGGGCAACATCAATTTTGACGTATACAGAAATTCCCTGATCCTGTGGTCGGCCAGCATGGAGGAGCCTGTAGAGGTAGATAAGGTGTGCTGCCAGGTAGATATCCTGCCTACGGTGTCCAATCTTCTGGGGCTGGAGTACGACTCACGGATGCTGGACGGAAGCGATATTCTGTCAGACAACGAGGGATTGGTGGTCTTTTCCTCCAAGTGCTGGAGGTCAGATCGGGGGTTCTATGACCGCTATACCAGTACCTTTACCCCGGCTGCGGGAGTCTCCATGACCGCAGAGGAACAGGAGGACTATGTGTCCGCCATGAAGAAGCTAGTACAATATAAGCTGGACAGCACAGCGTTGGTCATAGAGAATGATTTTTACGGCTATGTGTTTGGGAATGGCTAAATAAGCTGGGGCGGGACCAGTGGCCCCGTCCCGCTTTTATCTGAATCAAAGGAGGAGCGGTCCTATGCAGATACTTCCCGCCATCGATTTGAAAGACAGAAAGGTTGTCCGACTCTACAAGGGGGATTTTGATACAGTCCACCAGGTGGCAAGAGATCCGGTGGAGACGGCACGGGCCTTTTTGCGCGCTGGAACTCGCTGGGTCCATATTGTGGATTTGGATGGAGCCAGAGATGGAACCAGAAAAAATGGAGAAATCGTCCAAGCGGTGTCAGATGTGGGGCTTCATGTCGAACTGGGCGGGGGAATCCGCTCTATGTCGGATCTGGAGGAGGTCTTTGACCTGGGCGTATCTCGGGCCGTCATCGGTTCCGCCGCTGTCACCCATCCCCAACTGGTATCCGACGCTGTGAAACGATGGGGAGATAAGATCGCGGTGGGCGTCGATACCAAAGACGGACGGGTCAAGACCGCCGGCTGGGTAGAGGACTCTGGCCTGGATTACCTGGAATTTGCGCGGTCCATGGAGAAGCTCGGTGTAAGGACGATCATCTTTACAGATATTGAGACAGATGGGACTCTGTCCGGCCCCAGCTTTGGAAGACTGGAGGAGCTGCAGAGGACCGTCGGCTGCCATATCGTGGCCTCCGGCGGCGTATCGAATAACGGAGATATCCGTGTACTAGCCGCCATGGGACTGTACGGCGCTATCATTGGCAAGGCGTACTACGCCGGAACGATTGATCTGGCGCGGGCGGTGGCGGACGGAGGCACACAGGAATGAAGATCGCGGTCCTGGGATACAGCGGGGCCGGAAAGTCCACGTTATCCCGGGAGTTGGGGAAGCGGTACGGCTGTCCTGTCCTTTATCTGGACCAGGTGCAGTTTGAGGCTGGATGGATAGAACGGGACAGGGGAGAAGCCCTGTCCCAGGTGGAACAGTTTATGTCCCAAGAGAGCTGGGTTATAGATGGAAATTATAGTGCCTTTCTCCAAGAACGAAGGCTGGAAGAGGCGGACTGTGTCATAATCCTACTTTTGAACCGCTTTTCCTGTCTGGTAAGGGCGGTCAAAAGATATGTTATCTACCACGGCCGCACTCGGGAGGATATGGCGGAAGGTTGCCTGGAAAAGTTGGACCCGGAATTCCTTGCCTGGCTGCTGTGGAAGGGGCGGAACCGAGCTTTTTATAGAGCGGTTGCCTTGCGGTATCCCCACAAGACGGTGGTTCTGAACGACCAGAGGGCCATCAATCGATTTTTGGAGGGACTGTCATGTTAGCCAAACGAATCATTCCCTGCCTCGATGTCCGTGACGGACGGGTGGTGAAGGGAGTCAACTTTGTCAACATCCGGGACGCGGGCGATCCGGTGGCGCTGGCCAAATTTTACTCGGATCAGGGGGCGGACGAGATCGTCTTTTTGGACATCACTGCCACCAGCGACAAAAGGGATACGGTGGCTGATGTGGTGGAGCGCACAGCCAGCCAGGTCTTTGTTCCGCTGACCGTTGGCGGCGGGATCCGCACGCTGGAGGATTTCCAGCGTCTGCTCCGGGCGGGAGCGGATAAGATATCTGTGAATTCGGCTGCGGTTCAGGACCCGACTCTGATTTCCAGAGCCGCGGAACGCTTTGGCTCCCAATGTGTCGTTTTGGCCATCGATGCCCGCAAGCGGACCGACGGCACCTTTGAGGTGGTCACCGCCGGAGGCCGGACTCCGACTGGCCTGGACGCTGTGGAGTGGGCTCAACAGGGGGAAGCTCTGGGCGCGGGGGAGATCCTCCTTACATCCATGGATGCGGACGGCACCAAGGCCGGTTTTGACCTGGAAATGACCCGTGCGGTCACTCAGGCGGTATCGATCCCGGTGATCGCCTCCGGCGGCTGCGGCACTCTGGAGCATTTTGCTCAGGTTTTCCAGGAAACAGGCTGCGATGCGGCCCTGGCGGCTTCCCTGTTTCATTTTGGCGAGCTGACGGTGCCCCAGGTCAAGGATTTTCTCCGGGGCAAGAATATCCCGGTGAGGTGATGGATATGTTTGATTTAGACCTCCTTTTTCAAAAGTCAGAGCTGATTCCGGTGATTATTCAGCATGTGGACACCAAGGATGTCCTGATGCTGGGTTTCACGAATAGAAAAGCGGTGGAGCTGACACTGGAAACGGGGACGGCTTGGTTCTGGAGCCGAAGCCGGCAGGAGCTCTGGAACAAGGGGAGCACTTCCGGCAACTTTCTCCATGTGAAGCGCATTATGACAGACTGTGACACCGATACCCTGCTTTACCTGTGCATTCCAGATGGACCTACCTGCCACACCGGAGCACACAGTTGCTTTTTCCGGGAAATCGAGATATAATAAAAACACAGTGTATCCTTTTTCAATGAGGGAAAACTGTCCTAGGATGGGAGCGATAAGGATGAATGATACTTTGGCCCAGCTATACCGGGTGATAGAGAGCCGGAGAGCGCAACCGCAAGAGGGTTCTTACACCTGCTATTTGTTAGAAAAGGGCCTGGATAAGATATTGAAAAAAGTAGGGGAGGAGTGTTCGGAAACCATTATTGCCGCCAAGAACGGCAGGCAGGAGGAAACGGTGGGGGAGATTTCCGATCTTCTCTATCATCTGACTGTTATGATGGTCCAACAGGATATCCCGTTGGAGGCGGTCATGGAGGAGCTGGATCGCCGCAGCACCAAGATCGGCAACTTAAAACAATTCCATGTCAGCGATCATGAGACCTGAAAGGAGTGTTTCTATTGAGTTTTGATCCCAATGAATTTGACCGCAGCTACGCAAGCGGTTATGTTGAGCCCCTTGGTCAGTATACAGCCAAGACCTTCCTGTGGGTGATGCTGGGCCTATTAATCACCTTTGGTACGGCGCTGGCCTGCCGGATGTCCTATTTCACCATCTATGCTTTGGTTTCTGTCCCCTATCTCCATCTGCTGGCTCTGGTGGCTACAATGATTTTATCTTTTACCATGGCTCGAAGGATCGAGCGGATGCGGGTCAGCACGGCTGTTCTGATATTCGTTCTGTTCTCCGTCCTGTTTGGTTTTACACTTTCCATCTACCTGTTTGTCTATGAGATAGAGTCAGTCATTTGGAGTTTCCTGCTCACGGGGCTTTATTTTGGCGCCCTGTCTGCCTACGGCTTTTTGACACGCAGGGACATGTCCAATTTGCGGCCGTTTCTGTTTTTTGGGCTGCTTTTCCTCATCGCCTTTGGCCTTTTATCCATGTTTATCCCTGGACTGGTAATGTTCGACCGGGTGGCCTGCCTGTTCGGCATCGCGGTGTTCCTGGCCTATACCGCCTATGACACGCAGAAGATCAAGGCTTTCTATCAATATTATGCCAGCTATCCCGACATGCTGGCCAAGGCGTCTATCTTCTCCGCTTTGCAGCTTTATCTGGATTTCCTGAACCTGTTTTTATATCTCCTTCGTTTCCTGGGAAATCGCAGACGGTAAAAAAAGCTCCCCGGTGCTAAATTAGCACTGGGGAGCTTTTTGTCTCAATTTATCGATAGGAGAGCAGAATGTCTACGTCCTTCCGCTTTGGAGCAGTCAGCTCGGCCCCTCCTGGCCAGCCGACCGCGATGAGGGCCATCAGCTCTTGATCCTCTGGCACCTCTAGATAGGCTTGAAGCCTCTTCCGGTCAAAGATTCCCATGATGACGGTACCTAGCCCTAATTCATGAGCGGCCAAGCAGAAGGTCTGGGCTGCGATACCGCAGTCGTAATACTGCCAACCGGCCTCTCGGTCTGTGGTAAAGCTGCCGTCCCGCTCATAGCCGCTGCGTGCCTTCACGAAGGTTTGGGCCACAAGCAGGGGACAAGCACGGATAATGGTGGGGTTGTTAGCCCCTGGCAGACAGTACTCCGAAGCGATGGTTTCCCGTGTGGCCGGATCCTCGATGGCGATATAGCGGCTGATCTGAGTGTTTTTCCAGCTTGGGGCATAGGAGGCCAGAGAAACGACTTTCTCCAGCAGCTCGCGGCTGACCGGCCGGTCAGCAAACTGGCGCACGCTGCGCCGGGTCAAAATACACCGTTGGGCGTCCATATCGACACGCTCCTTTTCTCATAAGCTGTATTCATGGTATCTCGCCCGAAAGGGATTGTCAAGCCTGGGGCTCATAGGACCCGGTATTCGCCGCCCGTGCGCCTGAAGGTATGCTGCCGGAGTAGGAGGAGGCAGTCTGATTACAGAAGGGCTCCTGCGCTAAATCCTCACGGGCCGGCTGACTGACTTCCCCACCGTCCTGTGGCTCGGTAGGTTCGATGACTATTGGTTCCTCCGAAGTGGGGCAGCCTGCCGGATCTCCGTCTCGTAGGCTGCCTGGAAGGGCGCTGGGAAGGACCTGATAGGACACGGACACATCCTCGTCTGTAGCAGCAAAACCGCCCAGAGAGACCTGGATAGCGTCCCCCTCCGGGTCCAGCTGGGCCAGAATGGCCAGCAGATGGGGATCTTCCTCTGTGATGGTCAGGTCGATACGGTTGTCGATCTCATTGATCCACCAGCCAGACATGACAGCCTTGCACACTGGGTCAGTACGGACAAGCTCGTTGAGCTGGTCCATCAGCCCGCTGAGGCAGGTGTAAGAATATTTTCCAGGGACAAAGACGGCGTTTCCGAAGTCCAGGTCAGGGAGCGGCTGACCCTCTACCTGCACGATGACGTACCGGCCAGTGTCATTGTCATAATAGTATCCACCGAACCAAGGCTGACTCTGCCAGGCAGATACCCCGGCTAGAGGAGGCGGCGCGGCCGCGTCTTTGGATTCCATGGGGTCAGTTTCTCCTCTGCCCTGGGCATAGGCGTCAGGGTCGGGGGCCAGAGCCTCAGGGGATAGGCCGTCCTCCAACACCGCAAGCTGAACCAGCCGGGCGAGAAGTTCCTCCGTCTGCTCCGGGGATGGAGTGTTTACCGCGTAAAAAACGCTGTAACCGTCCCTAGTGGTAAAGGACACCTCTCCATAGTTTGTGCCGTCCAGATCGGTGAATCGGGCTGCCAAGACCTCGATACCCTCGATGACTGTGAGGGCATCCCCCGGATAGCCCTCCGGGCGGCCAATGGCATCAGGAGAGACCTTGGTGCCTAGACCTCCTACCATTAGGGTCAGCTTACCCCAGTCGCAGTCGGCATAGAAGTGACCATAAAACAGCGTGTCCAAGGGGTCGCCGTGCCCCGGTCCGAAGGCTAACATACCGGAGAGCTGGTCAAACCCCTCCCACCCCAATACCTGGGGAATAAAGCCGCCCAGCAGGGTCTCCAAGTCGGACTGAGTAACCTCTCGGTTTACCCCCTCTCCAGCGGCGTAGCTGTGCGCGCTGGCTTGGGATGGTGCCTGGGTATCCCAGATGTTAAGCCGGGGCAGCTCCGTCCCGATTTCGCCATAGGCATCCTCGTTGGCTATCTCATAGGTGCCATATCCGCCCTGACCACCATCCAACACAGGATGAAGTGTGGGGGAGAGAGTGTGATAAATGGGATACGCGGCGATCAATAAAGCGGCGCAGGCAGCCAGCGCCCCATACTTCCAGGGGATGGGCTGCCGTCCGGCGGGAGCGGATTGGACAAGCCGCTCTTTCAGTTGGTCCACTGCCTGTTGGCTGGGTATCAGTTTTCTCTGCATGGAGCAAAACAGATCCTTATTCATCGAAATAATCTCCTTTCAGAGTCTGGCGCAGCCTCTCCCGACCACGGGACAACCGCATTCGGACCGCACCAGGACGGATAGACAGAGCGCGGGCGATTTCCTGTGTGGTCAGCCCCTGAAAATAAAAGAGGTAGATGGGGACACGGAGGGACTCCTCCAGCTCCATCACAGCCTGCCACACGGAGTTTTCTTCCGCGGACTGGAAGGGAAGAGGCCTGTCTTCCCGCTGGGAAAGAGGGACCGTCCTTTTCCTCCAACTGGAGGAGGTGACCCGCCGGCAGAAATTGATCGTGGTCCGAAGCAGCCATGCCTTTTGATGTTCCTCATCTCGAAAAGCTTTGTTTGATTGGAAGTAAGCGAGAAAGACCTCCTGAAATACATCCTCTGCGTCTGCTCGGCTGCCGGTCCTAGCCAGAGCCAGACCGTATACCGTATTTTGATAGCGGACCAGGATATCCTCCACTTGGCCGCCCGTGCGCAGTGGTTTAGCGTCCATCGGCAAAACCTCCTTTCTACCATAACTCAACTCTGGAAGGCCAAATGTCACCGCCTTAAGAAATATTTTTAGACGGATAGATCGCAAGCCCCTGAAGTCCTGTGACGACCACCTATAAAAACAAAGTTTATTTCCAACTTCCAATTCTAACAAAAGTATGTTATCATTACAATGTATTGATATGGACACGGAGGGAATTATGGTCGTCTTAGGCATCGACCCTGGGGTCGCTACCATTGGCTTTGGCCTCATTCGGGCTGATCGGGGCAGGAACGCTCTGCTCCAATATGGTGTCATCACCACACCGCCGGGGCTCCCTCTGTCCCGCCGCCTTTGTCAGATATCTGACGATATGGAGGAGCTGATCCAGACCTTTCATCCGGACGAGATGGCCGTGGAGGAACTGTTTTTTACCAAAAATATTACCACTGGCATTGCCGTAGCCCATGGACGGGGAGTTATTTTGCTGGCCGCGGAGAAGCTGGGCGTGCCCGTCTTTGAGTACACCCCTATGCAGGTGAAACAAGCTGTCGCTGGCTACGGAGGGGCGGACAAGCGGCAGGTCATGCTCATGACCCAGCGGCTTCTCAACATGAAGGAGATTCCCCGGCCTGACGATGCCGCCGACGCCCTGGCCATCGCCATCTGCCACAGCCGGGCGGCCACATCTCTGCTGAACACTGAGCGGGTCTTTGACCCCAAAAAGTACGATACGAGGTAATGGGATGAGGATGATCGTCAAAAAGCCCGCTTCAGAACCGGAGTACAGCCTCCATGACGCCCATATTATGGAACTGCAGGCGGAGAGGGATACCCTGCGTCTGGTGACCCAGTACGGCTATGTGTGCACCGCCGCCCCCTATGGACAGGTGGATGGGGATGTGGAGCTCACCGGGGTGGACTGGGACTCCTCTTACATCTACATAATAGAGTACCAGGACGTCCTGTGCGGCAACTGTGGAGCTTTTACTGGCAAAAAAATGACCCTGGAGACCTTCCTGCTGGAGCATTCCGACGGTACTCTGGACATTATGGACGAGAGCTATGGCTTTCGGCTGACCGTGTTGAGCGGTTTTCTGAATCTGCAGGACCACATATTAGAATTTAAACTGGAGATCTACTATACCGGGGAAATACGGTATTTGCTAAAAGAATAAACACCGCCCAAAAGGCGGTATGCGGAGGAACTTATGTTTTACTATCTCAGCGGCACGGTGGCCCATATTGAGCCCTACCTGGCCGTGATTGATTGCGGCGGGGTAGGGTTTGCCTGCCGTACCACCAGCTACACCTTGTCAGCGCTGAAAAAAGGAAACAAGGGAAAACTTTTTACATACCTGAATGTCCGTGAGGACGCCATGGAGCTCTACGGCTTCGCCACCCAGGAGGAGCTGAACCTGTTTCAGCATCTTATCTCTGTGTCCGGCGTGGGGCCCAAGGCGGCGCTGTCCATTCTGTCTGCCAGTACACCGGCCAATTTGGCGCTGTCTATCATTACTGGGGACGAAAAGGCCCTTACCTGCGCCCAAGGGATTGGCAAAAAAATTGCCCAGAGGGTGATTTTGGAATTAAAAGATAAACTGGCCAAAGGACAGACCATTTCTGCCAAGGGAGAGGCCTATGGCGGAACGGGCATCACCGTCATCCCGGAGAATAAGCTGTCAGAGGCGTCCGCCGCTCTGGCGGTACTGGGCTATTCCCAGGGAGAGATCAATCTGGCTTTGAAGGGAATCGATTTGGACAGCCTGGCGCTGGAGGAGATTATCAAGCAGGCCCTGAAAAAGATGATGAAGGGATGAGCGCCGGACTTGAGTTCCGAGGTAGTGAAGGCCCGATATGACGCAAGGTACCTTGTACCATTGTGTGGGCGGACTGATTTCAAAAAAGAGATTGAGGTGAAACGCTATGGCCAAGTATGAAGTAAGGCTTCATGGGGACTTTGACGACACCTTGCGGTATATCCATGAGGGCATTTTGAACGCCAGCATGTCGGCAAGCTTTGAGGATGAGAGTTATTTCCAGTCCGCCGGAGTGCGCTGCTGTGTACGGGTGTACGAGCGGTACAGCTTCGGCGGTGGTAACCGAGTGTCCCTGGCCATGACTTTGGCAGGGGATGGGGATGAGCTGTTCCTGTCCGCCATCACCTCTGGCGGCAGCCAGGCCATGTTTTTTAAGCTCAACACCTGGGGGGAGGAGGCCTTTTTAGATACCCTCCGGGATCTGGCGGAAAAGCTCTAAAATAAAACAGGAAGTGAACCCATGGCAATCGATTTTTCCAACATAGAATTTGACCGTGAGGAGCCGGATGAACCGCTGGTGACCACCTCTCTCACCAGGGAGGACGAGGGGGAGTATTCCCTTCGGCCCAGAACCCTCCGGGAGTATATCGGCCAGGAGAAGGCCAAGGGAAACCTGGAGGTGTTCATCCAGGCGGCCAAGATGCGCCATGAGCCCCTGGACCATGTGCTCCTCCACGGACCACCCGGATTAGGTAAGACTACCCTTAGCGGCATTATCGCCAACGAGATGGGGGTCAATGTGCGCATTACCTCTGGCCCCGCCATTGAAAAGGCTGGGGACCTGGCTGCCCTGCTCACCAACCTGAATGAGAACGACATACTCTTTGTGGATGAGATCCACCGCCTCAACCGCTCGGTGGAGGAGGTTCTGTACCCGGCCATGGAGGACTACGCCATCGACATCATCATCGGCAAGGGCCCATCGGCCAACTCTATCCGCTTGGACCTGCCCAAGTTTACCCTGATCGGGGCTACTACCAGGGCTGGCCAACTGTCTGCCCCGCTGCGGGACCGGTTCGGTGTGACATTAAGGCTTGAACTCTATACCCCGGCGGAACTGGCGTTGATCGTTACCCGATCCGCCGGCATCTTGGAGGTGCCCATTGAAGCCGACGGGGCCATGGAGATCGCGCGCCGCAGCCGTGGAACCCCTCGCATCGCCAACCGGATGCTCCGCCGGGTACGGGACTTCGCCCAGGTGAGGGCTGGCGGTGTCATCACCAAGAAGGTGGCTGATGAAGCCCTCACCGCCCTGGAGATCGACTACCTGGGGCTGGATTCCATCGATCACCGGATGCTTCGCTCCATTATTGAAAACTATCGGGGGGGACCGGTGGGGTTAGATACTCTGGCCGCTACCATCAACGAGGAGGCTGTTACCCTAGAGGACGTTTATGAGCCCTATCTGATGCAGCTTGGCTTCCTCACCCGTACCCCAAGAGGGCGGTGCGTCACGGAAAAAGCCTATCGACATTTAGGACTGCCTGTCGCGGGAGCGGCAGCCGTGGACCAGCTGGATCAACTGACATTCTGACTTGACACATTTTGTATGATAGAGGTGCGAATTTATGGGTAAATTATTTGGGACTGACGGAATCCGCGGCGTAGTCAACGCCGGGCTTGACGCCGATTTGGCGTATAAAGTAGGACTGGCTGCCGCTATTGTGCTGTCCAAGGACAAAAAACCGGGGGAGAAGCCTCTGGTTACCATCGGGAAGGATACCCGGATCTCCGGGGATCTGCTGAAAGGCTCCCTCATCGCTGGGCTGTGCACTGCTGGGGCCGATGTGCTGGACTTGGGCACTCTTCCCACCCCAGGCGTGGCCTGGGTGACTGTGGACGAGGGGGCGGACGCTGGCATCGTTATCTCCGCCAGTCACAATCCATTTGAGCACAACGGCATCAAGATCTTCAACGGCCAGGGCTTCAAGCTGTCCGATGAACTGGAGGAAAAAATCGAGGATATTGTCCTTTTTGGCCACAACAATGTCCCTATGAAAACAGGTGGCGATATTGGCAAGGTGAGCTATGTGGCCCCCAAGGCCAGCGAGGACTACATCGACCACCTGGAGAGCACTATAGACTCCACCCTGGGTGGCCTGCGTATCCTTGTAGACTGTGCCAACGGAGCGGCCTCTACCACTGCCGCGCGGCTGTTTGACCGCTTCTCTAAGCTGCGTACCGATGTCATCAACGCCGACCCGGATGGAATCAATATCAACGAAAAGTGCGGCTCTACCCATATTGATGGATTGGCCGCTATGGTCAAGGCAGGCGGCTACGACATTGGCATCGCCTTTGACGGGGACGCGGACCGCTGTCTGGCGGTCGATGAACTGGGAAATCTCATCGACGGGGATCAGATCATGGCCGCCTGTGGACTGGATATGAAAGCCAAGGGAAAGCTGCCTGGGAATGCCATCGTGGCCACTGTCATGTCCAATCTGGGCCTACATCTTTACAGCAAGGAAAAAGGTATGGACCTGGAATGTACTGCGGTAGGCGACCGGAATGTTCTAGAGCGGATGCTGGAAAAGGGGTACCGTCTAGGCGGCGAGCAGTCTGGCCACATGATTTTCCTGGAGTACGCAACTACTGGCGACGGCCAGTTGACTGCGTTACAGATGTTGGCCCTGCTGAAGGAGAGTGGAAAAAGGGCTTCGGAGCTGTTTGGATGCTGTCCCCGTTTCCCACAGGTGCTTATCAATGTTCCGGTCACGGATAACGATGTAAAAAAGTCGGCGATGGCCAGCCCGTTACTGGCCCAGGCTGTCCAGCAGGAGGAGAGCGCCCTAAACGGCGAGGGCCGGGTGCTGGTCCGCCCGTCAGGAACCGAGGCCCTGATGCGGGTGATGGTGGAGGCCAAGACAGAGGAGATTGCCCAGGCGGCTGCCCAACGGCTGGCAGATCTGATCCCCCAACTATAAAAGATGAATCGGATATGGTCGAGCTTGGAGGTTTTGACAAAATATTTCTGCAAAGGGCTTGACAAATCCGTTGATTTTGTTTATTATGATTAAGAGCCATCCTATTGATATGGAAGTAACGCGATTCCAGAGTTTGTCCGATGAGGAATTATGTCAGCAGATTTCCAATGGCTGCCGTGAGGCGGAGGATGAATTGGTCCTTCGATATGGTCAACTGGTACGTGCTTGTGCCCGCCCTCTGTTCTTAGCAGGCGGTGATAGCGAGGACCTGATCCAGGAAGGTATGTTGGGCCTGCTGACTGCCATCCGTGGCTTTGATCTCCGGCGGGACACGGCTTTTCGCACTTATGCTGAAATCTGTATCCGAAGCCGTCTGATTACTGCTGTCCGCGCCGCCCAAGGCGGCAAGCATTCCCCATTGAATCACAGCATCTCTTTTGAACCCCCTCTTTTTGACGGGACCAACGCGCAACTGTTTTCCATCGTGGAAAGCCCGGAGGACGTCATCATCGGCAGGGAGGAACTGAAAGAGCGGCTAGATGCTCTGAAGGGCCAGTTGTCTGAGCTTGAAGCCAATATTTTGCCGCTCTATTTAAACGGCCTCTCCTGTGGAGAGATTGCAAAGCAGGTAGACCGCTCCCAAAAGTCGGTAGACAACGCCATCCAACGCATTCGCCGCAAATTGGCGCGGTGATTTTATCCCCGGCGTATCCAGCGTGAGCTGATCGCATATTACAATCGCCCAAGCGAATTGATTTGGGCAACGAGTCAAAGAGAGGGAAAGTCCATGTACGAAGACAAGATCCTGGTATGTAAAGAGTGTGGCAACGAGTTCACCTTCACCGCTGGTGAGCAGGAGTTCTATGCCGAGCGCGGCTTCCAGAACGAGCCCCAGCGCTGCAAGGCCTGCCGTGATGCCCGCAAGAACGCTGCTCGCGGCCCCCGTGAGTATTTTACCGCGGTGTGCGCTGCCTGTGGTGGTGAGGCTAAGGTTCCTTTCGAGCCCAAGTCTGACCGTCCCGTTTACTGCAGCGACTGCTTCGCCAAGATGCGTGAGCAGCAGGGCTGATATCTGCCAAGAAAAAAGGGCGCCCAATCGGGCGTCCTTTTTCTTGCCCCATCAAAAACGCTCGGATCGCCACATCGGCATCCGAGCGTTTTTGATGGACTTATTTGACTAGCATACTCATATCGTACAGGCCCGGAGCATCCACTGTGGCCATGAATTTTGCGGCTTCAAGAGCCCCTTTGGCAAAAATCTCACGGGAATGGGCGATATGACGGATCTCCATTACTTCATCGTGGCCGGCAAAAATGATCTCATGCTCTCCTACAATGGTGCCTCCACGTACAGCAGAGATGCCAATCTCCTTTTTATCCCGTGGTTGACGGACGGAGTGTCGGTCAAAGACGTATTCGGTTTCATGCCCACAGGCGGAGGCGGCAGCGTCCGCAATCATAAGGGCAGTTCCCGAAGGGGCATCTACCTTGCGGCGGTGGTGCCGCTCGATGATTTCGATATCATAGCTGTCTCCCAATACTGTGGAAGCCTTCTTGACCAACTCAAGCAGTACATTGATGCCAAGGGACATATTAGCCGAGCGGAAGATTGGAACTTCTAGAGCGGCCGCACCAATTTGAGCGACTTGCTCAGGAGTATATCCGGTGGTGGCCAAAATCATGGGAATTCGGGTATCCCTGGCAAAGGACAACAGACCATCCAGCGCGGCCGGAGAGGAAAAATCAATGACAGCATCCGCTTCTCCATGAAATTGGGCAGGGGAGGAGTACACCGGAAATTCTCGGTCACTGGCGCCTAGTACATCAAAGCCAGCGACGACCTGGACCTGGGGATCTGCCTCACAGAGAGAGGTCACCACCCGGCCCATATGACCATTACAGCCGGAAATGATTATCTTTAGCACGTGTGGACGCTCCTTACTTCAGCAGGCCCATCCGCTCCATCGAGGTGCGGAGTACGGCCAGATTCTTGTCAGAGATATCGCACAGAGGCAGCCGAAGTGAACCAGCCTCCATCCCCATTAGATTCATAGCCGCCTTGACGGGGATGGGATTGACCTCACAGAACAGGGCGTCGATTAGATCCATATATTCGATCTGGAGTTTAGCCGCGGATTCGAAGTCATTGTCCAGGCACCAGTGGCTCATCTGTACCATGACCTCAGGGATGATGTTAGAGGCCACAGAGATGACGCCTTTGGCTCCCAGCGCCATCATAGGGACCACTTGGTCATCATTGCCGGACCAGATATAGAAGTCGTCAGGGCACAGATACCGGGTATGGGCCAGGAGGGAGAAATTGCCACTGGCCTCCTTGACACCGTTGATCTTGGGATTTTCGGACAGCACCTTATAGGTGTCGGCAGTAAAGGATACGCCGGTGCGGCTGGGAACATTATACAGGATGATGGGAAGGTCAGTCCGGTCGGAAATATACTCATAGTGCTTGATCAGACCGGTCTGGCTTGCCTTGTTATAATAGGGAGTGACGTGGAGCAGGGCATCTGCACCGGAATCCTGTGCGTGCTGGGACAGGTAGACGGCGGCAGAGGTGTCGTTGCTGCCGGAACCAGCGATGACCTTGACACGGTGATCTACCCGCTTGACACAAAATTCCACGGCAGCAATGTGCTCACGAATAGACATGGTAGCGGACTCACCAGTGGTGCCGCAGACACACACCGCATCCACGCCGGCGGCGATCTGGTCGTCGATCAGCTTTCCGAAGGCGTCGTAGTTGATGCTGCCGTTTTGGTCAAAGGGAGTGACCAGCGCGGGACAGGAACCGGTAAAAACAGGACTTCTCATAAACAATACACCCTTTCTTCAAATGCGGGAAGTAAGGAGGGTGACCTCCTGGCTCACATATGATCGATATAGCCCTCGGCGCACAGCAGCTCGGCCAACAGGACAGCGCCGCCTGCAGCACCCCGCAGGGTATTGTGGGACAGGCCCACGAACTTATAGTCATACTGTGTGTCCTCACGGAGCCGCCCCATGGAAACCGCCATTCCGCCTTCCAGCTCACGGTCCAGCTTGGCCTGGGGACGGTCTGGCTCCTCGAAGTAATGGATAAACTGCTTGGGCGCGGAGGGAAGCTCCAGCTCCTGGGCTCTGCCCTTGAAATTGGCCCAGTCTAACTTGATCTGCTCGATGGAGGGCTTTTCACCGGAAAACTTGATAAATACGGCGGCGGTGTGTCCGTCGGATACTGGGACGCGCAGACACTGGGCGGTGATGGAGGGGCCATCCGCCTTGACAAATTTATCGTTCTCGATGCGTCCCCAGATCTTCAACGGCTCCTGCTCGCTCTTTTCCTCCTCGCCACCGATATAAGGGATCAGGTTATCGACCATTTCGGGCCAACGTTCAAAGGTCTTGCCGGCGCCAGAGATGGCCTGATAGGTACAGACCAGGACCTTTTCCACACCGTACTTCAGCAGGGGGGTGATGGCGGGAGCATAAGACTGGATAGAGCAGTTGGACTTGACGGCGATAAAGCCGCGTTTGGTACCTAGGCGGCGGCGCTGTGCGGGGATGATCTCAATATGCTGAGGATTCATCTCGGGGACCACCATGGGCACGTCATCGGTCCAACGGTGGGCGGAGTTGTTGGAGACCACGGGACACTCGGCTTTGGCGTACCGCTCCTCCAAAGCGCGGATTTCATCCTTCTTCATATCAACAGCACAGAATACGAAGTCCACCAGACCGGCGATTTTCTCCACGTCGGCCTGAGCATCCATGACAACCAAGCCCTTGGCCTCTTCAGGAATGGGTTTCTCCATGGCCCAACGTCCGGAGACAGCCTGCTCATAGGTCTTTCCAGCAGAACGGGGGCTGGCTGCGATGACTGTAAGCTGGAACCAGGGATGACCCTCCATCAGTGTGATGAAACGCTGACCAACCATACCGGTTCCGCCAATGATACCTACTTTATACTTTTTCATGTAAAGCAACCTCCAAATCTCTCTTATATAAGGGTATGACAAAGTCTGAACATAGATGAGTCGACCAGGGAAAAGAAAAAAATAAATCAGCGGCTTTTCAAGCGGCTGATTTTGTACTATAATGTCGACTAAGAGCAAATTGCTCGACCGGCAAAATATTCACAAAAGCAGACAGCTCTCCATCAGCCTGACCCTGATGACAGTCGGCTGGCTGTTAACCAGACGACCAGAGCAAACTCTCGACCGGAAGAGCAGCTCTTCGGCGGCGTCCCCTTTGAACATGGATCAGCGGGAACCGGCTCCCTGGCCATGTCTACTGATGTAGCCGCACCTCTATCTTGCAGAATTTGACCCTATCCTATCACGTTTGAAGGTCGGTGTCAATAGTACAAAACCGCAGAAGTGGAGAAATGGAGCAGACCATGAGGAGAAATTGGATGCGGCTTGCCGCCGCTGTACTTGCAATAACCCTGGCAGTCCCCACCGGATGGGCCGTAAGAACCAACAGTGACGGTGAGGTTATGATCCGTGTAGGGCTGGCATCCTCGTACCAGTACGTAGAAACGGGAGAGCTGGAGGCCGCTCACCTCCAAAATAATACAGGGTATGGCGCCGGTTTCCGCTTCGGCTACTACGACGGGAATATGGATTTCGTTGAGCTGGGACGGACGGAGAAGGACATTGACCAGGTGGCGGTGCTTAAGACACAAAACCTCTACTATGGACGGGACGCCTCGTTGGGCAAGACTACCTACTCCTCCTCCATTACCAGCAATATCGCGGTGGGCTGCTATCATATTTTGATCGATAGCGGGTATGGAGACTACGAGGACGCACGGCGGGACGCGGAAGACTATGAGGATGGCTTCGTGGCCTGGATAGATGGAGAATACCAGGTTCGGGTGGGAGCCTATCTCTCAAAGGGCGAGGCGCTGGACGCAATCGATACCTTAGGGGAGGGGACCGTTGTAGGGACTACTTCCTACGGAATGAGTATTGTGGAAACAGGGACGGATCATATCCTGTTTCAATTTGACCAGGGAACAGGTGGTATCCTGGCGATCCTGCCAGACGTGACCGGAGCAGAGGATGTCAGGACTTGGTTCTCCAATTATAAATACCGAGGTGGCTTTCTTTATCAGCGCCTCAATGGAGGAAATATCTCGGTAGTCAATGTGGTGGAACTGGAGGACTATGTAAAGGGTGTGGTCTGTTATGAGATGGGCCGCACCTGGCCCTTGGAGGCCCTGAAGGCCCAAGCCACCTGTGCCAGGACTTATGTTCTGAGGAACATGGGCCGGCACCAGAGCTACGGATTTGACGTATGTGGCAGTACGGAATGTCAGGCATACCATGGTTGCGGAGATGGACGTTCCAACTCCGGCCCCAGTGAGGTAAGCGACCAGGCGGTAGAGGAAACAGCGGGCCAGGTGGTTCTCTATAACGGAAAATTGGCAGAGACCGTATATTCCTCCAGCGCGGGCGGAGCCACAGAGGACGCAAAGAATGTCTGGGGGACGGATACAGTCAACACCCATCCCTACCTGAAGGGTGTGATAGATCCTTACGAATCCCTAGTAGACGACTTAAATCCCTATTCTCCCTGGACGGTTACCTATACCTCAGAGGAGCTGACCAGTAAACTTCAGAGCAACGGCTTTGGGGTTGGTACTTCCATCGATTACCTAGAACTGACCTACTCTGAGATGGGAAACGTCATTCGACTTCAGGTACACTGGAAAAATGGGAACAGCAACACGTTCAAGCCAAGTGCATCCTCTGGCGGTATAGATATGGGTATCCGAGGAAATTTTGGTGTTAAGTCGATCCGGTTTACAGTAAATGGAAAGATGGTCAGCCAGCCAGCCGGAAACGGATCTGGAAGCTATGCAGTCAATGGTTCCGGTACACTGAGTGGTACGGACGATGTATATGTGATTTCTGGTACCGGTTCGGTATCTGGAGCTGGAAGCGATTTGTATGTGATCTCCGGTTCTGGAAAGATCAGCTCGCTGGCGGAGGGGAATACCGGTGCCTCCGGGACCAATGTGGGAGGCGGCACAGTGACCGTCTCTGGAGATACTTATGTATTTGACGGAGCGGGCTGGGGGCACCAATTGGGAATGAGCCAATTTGGTGCCAACGCCATGGCCCGCGAAGGGTTTGACTATGACGAGATACTGAAATTTTATTTTCCTGGCGTCCAAGTGGGCACCTATTAAAAGAAGAGAAAGGCGTAAACTGTTTTGAAGACCTCTGATTTCAATTTTGAACTGCCAGAAGAGCTGATCGCTCAGACTCCTCTAGAGCGGCGTGATTCCTCCCGGCTGCTGACACTGGACAAGAACACAGGAGCAGTCGGACATCACCACTTTTATGATCTGCCGGACTTCCTGCGCCCCGGAGATTGCCTAGTCCTCAATGACTCCAGAGTGCTGCCCGCTCGTCTGATCGGGCACCGACCCACGGGAGGGACCTGTGAGGTATTGCTGCTGGTGGACCGGGGCGAGGGGTGCTGGGAATGCTTAGTCCGTCCAGGAAAAAAACTTAGGACAGGCGCCCAGATAATATTTGGACAAGGGCAGCTGACTGCAACGATTGAACGGGAGCTGGAGGACGGCAAGCGGCTGGTCCAGTTCCACTACCAGGGAATTTTTCTTGAAATATTAGAGGAATTGGGGAAAATGCCCCTGCCGCCCTATATCAAGGCCGAGCTGGAGAACCAGGAGCGTTATCAAACGGTCTATTCTAAAGTCGTAGGATCCGCCGCAGCGCCCACCGCCGGACTGCATTTTACTCCGGAACTGCTGGATAATATCCAGGAAATGGGTGTGAAGGTATGCTACGTTACGCTCCATGTCGGCCTTGGTACCTTTCGGCCTGTCAAAGCGGAGGACATCCGCGACCATGAGATGCATTCTGAGTTTTGCATGATATCTCAGGAAACCGCGGACATCATCAATGAAACCAAAAGAAATGGAGGCAGGGTGATTTGTGTGGGTACCACTTCCTGCCGCACCATTGAGAGCTTTGCGGCGGAGGACGGCACCATGACACAGCGGTCTGGATGGACAAATATCTTTATCTATCCTGGGTATCGCTTCAAGGTGTTGGACGCGCTGGTCACAAATTTTCACCTACCTCAGTCCACCCTTATCATGTTGGTATCCGCTCTGGCGGGCCGCGAACATGTACTGAACGCCTATCAAGAGGCGGTGAAAGAGAAATACCGCTTTTTTAGCTTCGGAGACGCCATGTTCATTTCTTAGAAAGCGCGTCATGGCTGATAGACTTGTCCAATATCGGTCAGGCTCTCGTGGTCGGCCTAGAGGGGGCGGTAATATCCGCTACAGAGCAGCTTCGAGCGATGGGATTGGAAGGAGTGTTCCAAAAAAATCAGAAATGTTTTGGATCCCGAAGCGTGACTCCAGCAGTTGGAGGCGCTAACCGGCGCGAAGGACCGGGACCCAAGACAGCCAGCTGCAGCCAGCGCGTAAGGCGGAATGAAGTCGCTGGTATCACACACTTTAAGGAGAAATCTATGTTTCAATTACTAAAAACCGAGGTGAAGGCCCGCCGGGGAGTATTTACCTGCCCCCATGGAACTGTGCAGACTCCTGTTTTTATGAATGTCGGCACCTGCGGAGCGATCAAAGGGGCGGTGTCCGCCCACGACCTGAAAGAAATCGGCTGTCAGATCGAGTTGTCTAATACCTATCATCTCCACCTGCGTCCGGGTGACGATGTAGTCCGACAGATGGGTGGACTCCACAAATTTATGGATTGGGATGGCCCCATGCTCACTGACAGCGGAGGATTCCAGGTGTTCTCTCTGTCCGGACTGCGGAAGATCACAGAGGAAGGCGTTACCTTCGCCTCCCACATTGATGGAAAGCGGATCTTTATGGGACCGGAGGAGTCCATGCGGATCCAATCCAATCTGGGCAGTGATATCGCCATGGCCTTTGATGAGTGTGTGGAAAACCCGGCGCCTTACGACTATGTCAAGGCCTCCTGCGAGCGGACAGCCCGATGGCTGGATCGCTGTGCAGTGGAGCACAGAAAGCTCAATGAGGCGCCTGGCTGCGTCAATCCCGGCCAAATGCTATTTGGCATCAACCAGGGTGGGACCTATGCAGACCTGCGGAAATGGCACATGGATGAGATCGCCAAACTGGACTGTGACGGTTACGCCATCGGCGGTCTGGCTGTAGGGGAGCCCACACAGACCATGTATGATATTATCGAAGCGGTGGAGCCCCATATGCCGAAAGAGAAACCTAGGTATCTGATGGGAGTGGGAACCCCCTCCAATATCATCGAGGGAGTAGCCCGCGGCGTGGATTTTTTTGACTGTGTTATGCCGGCACGAAACGCCCGCCATGGAAAGCTGTATACCTGGGAGGGCACCATAAATATCAAAAATGAGAAGTACAAGCTGGATTCCCGTCCCATTGATCCCACCTGTAACTGCCCGGTCTGCCGCTCCTTTTCCCGAGCCTATCTCCGGCACCTGCTGACGGCCGGGGAGATGCTGGCTATGCGTCTGGCAGTGCTCCACAATCTCCATTTCTATAACGAATTGATGCTCCGCATCCGCGAGGCACTGGATCAGGGACGATTTGAGGCATTCCGACAGAAATTTTCTGGAAAGCTGGACAGACCCGCAGCAGACCCAGGAATATAGTCCTCGAATTTGACAAAAGGACTTGCCAACAGGAAAAAAACCCGCTATAATAGCACTAATGCGTCTGACTGGAAACAGCTGACAACAACTTTGGAGGGAACGAATTTTGGAAACCTTAATACTGATGGCCTTAATGTTCGCAATGCTCTACTTCTTTATGATCCGCCCCGAGAACAAGCGGAAGAAGGAGGCTCAGAACCTCCGCAATTCGCTGACTGTCGGCGATGAGATTACTACCATCGGCGGTATCATCGGCACCATCTGTTCTGTGAAGGAGAATACCATCGTGATTGAGACCGGGGCTGACCGCGTCCGCATCGAGTTCACCAAGTGGGCTGTTTCCACTAAGAACTCCTCTGCCGCTGCTGCGGAGCAGAAGTAATCACAGAAAATAGACATACTATATGCCCTTCTCGCATAGGTTTTCGTGAAAACAGAAGACCGCGGGGAGGGCATTGTGTTATGAAAAAGAGGGAAAGACGGCAAGAGGAATCGGGCGAGCAGTGGGTCAACAGTATGTGTGAACTGCTCAAGGGTGGGGTGCTCGCCGGTTTTTCGGCCGTGCTAGCACTTCTGCTGTGCGCCTTGCTCATTTCAACAGGAGTCCTGCGGGAACAGTGGGCTCAGGGAGCGGTACTAGCGGTCTGTGTCTTAGGCGGGGCTGTTGGCGGGATATACAGCATCAAAAGGATCCGCTCCAAATCTTTGCTAGTGGGGACAGGAGTAGGAGCAATCCTGTTCCTGCTTCTGCTGACGGCAGGCCTTCTGGCCTATGATACCGCATCGTTAGAGCAGGGGGGAGCTGGCATACTCTGCGCCTGCCTGTGTGGGGGAGCGATAGCCGGTATACTGGGAAGAAAGCCCAAGAAAAAGCGGAAAAGATGATTGAAATATCCGGTTCGCTATGCTACAATACCACTTGATAGCAGCGATATTGCCCAGCTTCAGTTTTCCGCCAAAGGAACTGCCGGACTTGCGTCCAGAGAAAAACTGTGGTATAATTGTTGCACTAAGCGATTCAGGAGGAGATACCAATGAAGCATATCCAGACCCTCAACGGGGCCACTTTGAAGGCCAGTGCCGCCAAGGGCGGCTGCGGCGAGTGCCAGACTTCTTGCCAGTCTGCCTGCAAGACTTCCTGCACTGTTGCCAATCAGAAGTGCGAGAATAAGTAAGTTCTCAACATACCTGAAAAGGGTGGGCGTCAGCCTGCCCTTTTTCATGTCTATTTCTCCATCCAAATGATATCGATAGAGAAATCGAGGAAGGAAGTTCGATATGGTACATACCTTTACGGCGCTCGGCCAGTATCTGGCCGCTGATGTGAACAGTGGCGCGGTCCATGTGTTGGATAAGTTGAGCTTTGACCTGCTCTCTTTGATTGAAGGGCCAATGGGAGAGAGGCTGCCTCAAAAACTGGCGGAGCAGTTGGACCAATATGATCCACGGGAGCTATCCGAGGCTTGGGAGGAACTGAGAGGTCTTCAGGACCAGGGCCTTCTCTTTTCTGATGACGAATACATCGATCCGGAGGCCGCTATGGCCCTGCCCAAGTCGGCAGTGGTCAAGGCGCTTTGTCTCCATGTATCTCATGACTGTAACCTGCGGTGCAAATATTGTTTTGCCTCGACAGGCGACTTCGGCACTGGCCATCGGATGACCATGGACTTTGAAACGGCCAAAAGGGCCATCGACTGGGTCGTGGCAAAATCCGGAAAGCGTAGAAATATCGAGATTGATTTCTTTGGCGGGGAGCCTCTCATGGCGATGGATACGGTGAAGCGCACTGTGGAATACGCCCGTTCCCTGGAAAAAGAGCGCAACAAGGTATTTCGCTTTACGATTACGACCAACGGTGTCCTGCTCAATGATGAGACGATAGAATATATCAACCGGGAGATGTCCAATGTTGTCCTGTCTCTGGACGGTCGTCAGCCTGTTAACGACCGGATGCGGCCTACTGTGAACGGGAAGGGGAGCTATGAGGTCATCGTTCCAAAATTCCAAAAATTGGTGGCCGGCCGTGGAACCAAGGATTACTATGTTCGTGGGACCTTTACACGGGATAACTTGGACTTTTCTCAGGATGTTCTCCACATGGGGGATCTGGGTTTCCGTCATGTATCGGTAGAGCCCGCCAGCGGACCGCTGGATGATCCTTTCGCCATTAAAGAGGAGGACTTGGAAAAGGTAGAAGCGGAATATGAGAAATTGGCCGGCCAGTTGATGGAGCGGCCAGACATCAACTTTTTCCATTTCAATGTAGATCTGGCCCAGGGGCCCTGCGTGATTAAGCGTCTGCGCGGCTGTGGCGCTGGCTGTGAGTATGTGGCCATTACGCCTGATGGAGATATCTATCCCTGCCACCAGTTCGTAGGGAAGGAGGAGTACCGTATGGGCAACGTGTTCGATGGCTCCTTTGATATGGATATCTCCGGAACCTTTGCACAGCAGAACATCTATACCCGCCCGGCCTGCCGGGAGTGCTGGGCCCGTTTCTATTGCAGCGGCGGCTGTTCCGCATCTAACCTGCTTGTCAATGGCGACATAACAAAATCGAATGATGTAGCCTGCCAGATGGAACGCAAGCGGCTGGAATGTGCCATCGCTCTGAACGCCATTGAAGCCGGTATGGGAAGCAAAAGAAATACGAATTGTAATAATACAGATTGTATTGAGTGCAGTCTAGGGGAATCTAAATGAATTTCAACATATAGTGCCGGCGGCGTGTTTTATGTACTGCATTTTGTGAAGTGAGGCGCTACTTTAGCGCCTCACTTCATTTTTTAGTTTTTAAATTTACATAACGCAATTTACATAAAATTGGAGCGGAAAAAATATTTCTTGAAAATATGACCGAAAACACTTGCGCGAAGCGGAAGAAGAGGCTATATTAAGAATATAGAAAATGGTGGGCCTTATTTTGAGCTTTCCATGTCTATTTTTTTCCCCTTTCTCATAAGGTTATCTTGAGGTGACAGCGATGGGAAAGAGGGAACGAAAAAAATGGGACTTGCCGTCGGAACAATGGGTCCCCTTGGCTATTTTATCAGGTTTCTTTTTATTGGGGGGACTTTGCGGTTCCATCTTTGCCAGTCTGGCAGACGGGCAGGGTGGACAGGAGCTGTGTGACTATCTGCGGGATTACCTGGGGCTGATCAGAGATGGTGCCCTCTTTCATAACTTTTGGTCCGGCTTGTGGGAGGAGCTTCGGTACCTGCTTGCTGTTTTTTTGCTCGGCCTTACTGGGATCGGTGTGGTGGGTCTGCCGTTACTTTTTGGGGTGCGGGGTTTTTTCTTCGCTTTTTCTGTGGCCTGCTTCTGCCGTGTATTCGGATCTTCTGGCTTGCTGCCCGCCCTGTTTTTGTTTGGCTTGCCAGCGCTGTTGTGGGGACCGGCTCTTTTTCTCTCTGGCGTCCAAGGGCTGAATGGTTCGCGCAAGCTGCTTTTGCGTGGCCTTGGTGATGGGCGCGACGCACTACCCTTCGCGCCAGTCTATTGGGGAAAGCTGACAGTCAGCTTCATCCTGATCCTTTTGTGTGGCCTAGTAGAATACCATGTGATCCCAGTTCTTCTTCGGGCAGCTGCCCGTGTTGTGTTGTAAAATCATTGTAGGGGAGCATAGGAACGTGTCTGAGCTTTTGACAGTGTATGAGGACTATTTGAAAACTGAAAAACACGCCTCGGCAAACACGGTCAGTTCCTATGTCCGTGACGTTCATCAATTCGCTCAGTCTATGGAGGATAGCGGTGTGTCCTTGACTGAGGTGTTACCCAAAGATGTAGAGGGGTTCACCAAATCCTTGGTACGAAAAGGGAAGTCTCCCGCCACGGTAACCCGCTCTGTGGCGTCTATCAAATCTTTTTATAACTGTCTGATTGCCCTTGGGAAAGTGGACCGTAATCCGGCCAAGGGGGTGGCCCCGGCCAAGGTGGAGCGTAAACTGCCCCAAGTTCTGACTGGAAAGGAAGTCGAGCTGTTTTTAGAGCAGCCTGATTGTACAGATTTGAAGGGTTACCGGGACCGAGCTATGCTGGAGCTGTTGTATGCCACCGGCATCCGGGTCAGTGAGCTGATCGACCTGGATTTGGATGATCTCAATCTTCCGGGCGGGGTACTTAAATGCTACAGTAAGGGGAAGGAGCGAATCATCCCTCTGTACCAGACCGCCATTCGTGCACTGAGCGAATATGTACATAATGTCCGTCCCCAGTTGGTGGAGGATGTGGAAGAGACCGCCCTTTTTGTCAATATGAACGGGGAACGGATGAGCCGTCAGGGTTTCTGGAAACTCATCAAATATTACCAGGAGAAGGCTGGAATCCAAAAGGACATCACTCCACATACCCTGCGGCACTCTTTTGCGGCACACCTGCTAGAGAACGGCGCTGATTTGCGCTCCATCCAGGAGATGCTGGGCCACGCCGACATCTCATCCACTCAGATATATTCCAAACTGCTGAACCAAAAGCTCAAAGATGTCTATCTCAAAGCCCACCCTAGAGCGTGAAAGCCAGGAACTGTTTAGTTCCTGGCTTTTTTCTCCCTTTCCCCTTTGGGCTAGTTAATCTTGGCTATGCTCTTGTCCAATTTGGGTCTCAAGTCCTACATGGCCAATACCGACACAAACCATGAGCAAAACCTCCAGATGTGAGACTTGATGCTGTATCTACAAAACACCTTGTAACCTTGTTCTATATCAAGCGTCTGGCGGAATCTAAATGATTGGTAAAAACTGTAAGGGAGTGTGGTTGGAGCCTTTCTAGAACCGTCTTGTGGCCGGGTAATCGCACGTCAAGCTGGCCCTTGGAGATGGACTATATATAACAAGGATAATAAATGAAATGAGCGTGCTCCGACTTTTATCGAAATTCGGAGCAAACAATATGGAGTTTGCTCCGAAGTGGGAAGATTCACATATTTTTAAAGAATGTCTGGACTTCTCCCAAGTCGGAAAAAACTGCGTGGCACAGTTTGCGGATCTCCTCATTAGGCTGAAACAGATCCGGGACCATTAGAGGAGTAGTTCCGGCGGCATGGGCGGCTCGGATACCATGAAAAGAATCTTCAATGACATAGGCGTCCGCCGGAGTGCATCTCAGTGCTTCGCAGGCTTTGAGAAAGATATCTGGGTAAGGTTTGCTTCGCTGGACCATATCGCCATCAATGATTTGGTCAAAATACTGGATAAAGCCTACCGTGGTCAGGTTCTGGTGAACGATATGGGAGACTGTGCTGGATGCAACGGCCAGCAAATACCCCTTGCCCTTTAGAAAAGGAAGGATCTGGTCGGCATAAGGTTTAGGAGGTGGGCCTTCCGTTTGCAGAATATGTCGGAAACGATGGGCAACCTCCTTGCGGATATCGTGAATTGGTAAACGATCTCCGTAATGCTCCTCGAAAATTCGCTCCGTCTCTACGGCGTTAATACCGACGCAAAGATGGCAGACCTCCGTTACATGAGGGATAGAATATTCCTCTGCAATCTGCTCCCATATGCGGATGGTAAGGGCCTCCGTATCGAACAGGACGCCATCCATATCAAAAATGACATACTTGTTTTGTGTCATAAATATCATCCCCCCAATATATTGCCCATATTGTAACACATTTCAAAAATAGTAACAACTCCTTTTTACTGTTTGGATTGCCTTCTCTAAACTGCTCTGGATATATCCATGGTGGAAAGAGGGCAACGTACTTCGGATAACGGAATGACAAAAACGACAAAATATAGTGGCCTATTTTATTTAATACATCAAAAGAATAGTTTTTTTATGTTGAAAATTTCCAAAATAAAACTCTATTAACTGGCGATTCCAACAAAGAAAAAACAAAAGTTCGTGGATACTTGCCCTGGATATGTCCAGCATCCTACAATAAAACCATCAGCACAATATAAGTAGCAGTCATATCTGAAGAATGAAAAATCTTACAAGTAAAGGAGCGAACTTAATATGAAACTGATTATTACCAACAGCTATGAGGAGTCCTGCAAATATGTAGCACAGGAAATGGTCTCTCTGGTCAATGCTAACCCCGTTGCCAAGTTGGGACTGGCCACTGGCGGCACCGCTGAGCAGGTATATCCCCACTTGGTCAAAGCCTATCAGGACGGCAAGGTAGACTTCTCCAATGTGACCACTGTAAACCTGGACGAGTATCTGGGGATGAGCCCTGACAATCCAGTCAGCTACCGCAAGTGCATGGACAACTGGTTCTTTGACCATGTGAACATTAAGAAGGAGAACACCTATGTGGCTAGTGGCTTGAATGACCCCCAGGCCGAGATTAAGACCTTCAACCAAAAGCTGTATGGCGACAAACTGCTGGACTTCCAGTTACTGGGCGTTGGCGTCAGCGGACATATAGGCTTCAATGAGCCCAGCGCTGTCCTCACTGCCGGCGTCCACATTGAGGAACTGGACGAGAGCACCATTCAGGCCAATTCCCGCTACTTCGACTCCCCCGCCGATGTGCCAACTAAGTCCATCACTATGGGCGTGGGCGATATTATGAAGGCCAGTAAGATTATCCTGATTGCCACTGGAGATAGTAAGCAACCCGTCATCTCTAAGCTCTTTGCCGATGACAGTGTCTCCTCTGACCTGCCCGTCTCCGTTTTGAAGCTACACAGGGACGCTACCATTGTCATCGACCGGGCGCTGGCCGACAAGTGTGGCATCAAGGGTTGATCTACCCGCTTATTTGAGTCAGAAGGAGTCATGTGTATTATGGAAAAATATTATGCGGGCTGTGGGGGCCTATCTCAAGCGCGCCTTGCGGAATTGGAGCGGCGTCAAACCGTGGCATCTGCCTGTGAGCTGCCCCTCCTGCCCATCCGCCCGTTGGTCAAGGCCAAGGATCAGGTGTTCCACATCAAGTATCAGCCCATTTCAGACTTTTTGAAAGAGCAGAAGATTAACAACTATTTGCTGGTTACCGCCCCCGGTGCCTATCTGGCTACGCTAGACCAGCTGGAAGGCACCAACTATACCTGCATCTACGTAACCGACACCAAGGAGGACACTCTGTGCGCTATCCAGACGCTATATGACGGCACGGTAGCCCATCAGCAGAAGGACGCTTCTCTGCCTAAACATTTGGTACAGCAGACGGCGAGCCTAGCTGACAGGACCTTTGAAGCAGTGGTCGCCCTGGGCGGCGGCGTAGCCAGTGATGCGGGAAAGTATTTTGCCGAGAACATTATTCACGCCCCCCTGTACAGCGTGCCTACAGCTCTTTCCGTTAACGCCTCCTTTTGCTACAAGGCGGCCATCCGGATGAAGGACCCCTACAAGTCAGGGGCGTACAACGTGGTATATAAGTTCTACGGTCTGCCCCAAGCTATTTGCATTGACCTGGATGTTATTACCGGATCTAAGCTGCTCCAGCGGGCTCAGGCGGGTGGTGAGGATTCCGCAATCGCAGGCCGACAGTGGAACATGCTTCGGGAGCTGAATATTGCCGGTGCCGGAGATTTGCTATCTATCCTGACTGCCACCTTTGACTGGCGGATCAACAGCCTGGTAGCCCGGGGAATGTCTGTTCCCGACCCCATTGATCACCGGGAAACCACCATACTGGAGAAACCCTTCTCCCAGGACGTGTGTGAGGGTGCCAAGGAGTTGCTCTCCCTGTTGGCTGAGCACGCTGACGATATCCGTAATGGACGGAAAGCAGGCGCCATGTTCCTGGCCCGGGCCTATCACTGGATTGCCGAGCAGAGCTGGATCATGCAGCACACCATGTGGGAAAGTGCCAGTGAGCACGGTATGTTCGACCATTTCGAGAATGTGGCAGGTACTGAACTGACTCATGGACAGGTGGTTGCCCTTTCTGTGTACTTTATGTCTCTGCTCCAGGAGAACGAGCATGAGCGGGCGCTGTCCATGATTCAACGGCTGGGGCTGGACATCTCCCTGGCCGACCTGGCTATCAACCCCCGGACCAACTACAAAATCGCGCCCATCACCTTGTATGACTGTTTGGCCGACCTAAAGGCATATATCGACGAGATTGCCTATCGGTACACCATCATCAGCGCCAAGCCTATTACTAAGGATTGGGTCCTGACCGCACTGGACAAGTACTATACGGACATCTATGGTACATTGGAGGAGCAGTGTCAGATCCCGGCCTCAGGGGCCGATGCACAGGTCTGCGCTGGTGAGAAGGCCCGGCTGGATAAAATTATCCAGCGGGTGCGAGCTGGCAGGGCCGATCACCAAGCTGCTATGGAGCAGGCCGCTAAGGCGGAGCAGGCCGCCCGGACTGTCCGGAAAGCAGAGTTGGATTTGCCGGAGTTGACTACCCAGCGGTATATGGCTCTGTGCCAGGAGATTTGCCAGGCCAAGGCGGACGCCTACGCCGACTATCTGCGTAACAGACACCAGGTGGAGTTGGCCGCCCAATATGATTCCTGCCAGTGAAAACAAAAATATAGGATGTAAAAGGAGGAAACAACATGGATTTCATCGTAAGTATCGCCCAGGGTATAACAGGCTTTTTTTCAGCCGCTGGTGAATCTTTTATGGGGACTGCTGCCAGTATCGTCCCTTTAGCCCTGATCGCCCTGACAGTGCTGAATGCCATCGTGGCCCTCATTGGTGAGGACCGGTTCGACTCCGCCTCCCGTAAGCTGACCAAAAATTTCTTCGCCCGCTATACCCTCTTACCCTACTTGGCAAACTTTATGGTGGGTAGCCCTGCATCCTTTACCTTCGGCAAATATCTGCCCGAGAAGTACAAGCCCGGCTATCAGGAGGTCTGCACCCGCACCAACATGGCACCCATGATGTGCCTGTTCCCCCACGTTAATCCCGGTGAGCTGTTCGTCTGGCTGGGCATCTTTAACGGCGTGGTCACCATCGCTGGCGAGCGGGCTGGCGCCACCCTTGCTGTAGCTACCTTTGCCCTAGCCTTCTGCACCTCCAGTTTCATCGGACTTGTGGTAGAGAAAATGACTATGTTCCTTGCCAAGCGCCAGGGCGTGGATTTCAATCAAATTGAAAAGAACAAAGCCGAAAAGGTTTATACAGAAGATATGACCTGATTTGACGCTGACTGTAAGTGAAAGGAGAAAGACTCTTATGAGCATCGCTATTGTATCCAAGGGCAGCGGCGGTTTTGGCACCCCGCTGGAAATCTCCGTCGAAGGGGAGCGCAACAAGATTGTCTCTATGACCGGGACGGGCATCCATCCCGTGGCTAAGAAAATCGCCGAGATCACCGGCGGTGAGGCGGTGGACGGTTTCCGCAAGGTCATCCCCGATAAGGAAACCGCCTGCGTCATCGTCAACTGCGGAGGTACTCTCCGCCTTGGTATGTTTCCCAAGAAAGGGCTGAAGACAATCAACGTCAACCCTGCTGGTCCCAGTGGTCCTTTTGCCGCCTTTGTCAAGGCCGGTATCTATGTCTCTGGCGTGACACCGAGAAATATTGAATCGAAAGAGGGGTAATATTTATGAACGCGATTGGAAATCTGGCGATTACGATTTCTTCTGCCATCGGCAAATTCGTCATGATCATCTTTGAGTCTGCCAAGCGCTCATTCAAAATCGTTTTGTCCACCATCATTCCCTTTATGATCCTCATTGCCACCGTGTCTACCCTCATCTTGACCACCGGTCTGGGCAATATCATCGCCAACGGCCTGAGCGGTCTTGCCAGTTCCAGCATCGGTCTGCTCATTATGTCGCTGATTATCACGTTCCCCCTGATTTCCCCCATAATCGGTCCAGGTGCCGTCATCGCCTCCATCATTGGCACCCTCATCGGCGGCCTGATTGCCACCGGCGATATCCCACTGGCCATGGCACTGCCTGCTGTGTTCGCCATTCACCAGCCTTGTGGTTCCGACTTTATCCCTGTGGGAATGTCCCTTACTGAAGCCGAACCAGAAACCGTTGAGATTGCCGTACCTGCTTGCCTTTACAGCAAATTCATTATCGCCCCTGTGGAGGTCGGTCTGGCAATCGTCATCGGTATGTTCCTGTTCTGATTGCGGAGGAGCTTCCATGGAAAATATTTGTGAGACTAGGATTACCGGCATGGGCCAGGGTGCGCTTGATTTTGTGGAGGACCATATCCTAATCCTCTTCGGCAATCAGGCCGGCAACGGTCTGGAGGAGTACAGTGTCCAGATTACCATGCCCCAGGTGAACCGGGACGTTGCCCCCGGAGATATCCTGGACTTCGGCGGACATACCTACCAGGTAACCGCCATCGGACATAAGGCTATGGAAACCTTTAGGCTTCTGGGACACTGCACCCTGCACTTTGATGGAAAGAAGGCCCCGGTTCTTCCTGGCGTGATTCATGTGGAGGAGAAACCCCTGCCCGAGGTCCGGGTAGGAGACACCATCCGGTTCTACTGCTGAATAGGGAGAGATACGTATGAGAAAAGAGCTGGCTTTTCTTGCCATTGCCCTAATTCTGATGATATTTTTAGCGCGGATGCTGGCCGTGCCTCAGCAGATCCGGCTAAACAAGGAGCTAGTCCAGTTGAAAGTGCGGGGGCCGGCGAGCAGTGTCGCCATCGCCAAGTCTCTGGCGGGGGTGCGGGTGGCCGTGCTCATCGCTGAAAAGGATGGCACCATCCTAGAGGCCTACCGGGTAAAAGGGTGGTCTATTGCCTCCGGCTACGCACTGGACGCCGGGTTTCAATATCGGGACTGCTATGAGGCAAAGAGGGTACTGGAAAGTAAGGGAAAGCTGACCACACAGGAGCGTGCGTATCTCTCCGCTGCAGATTATCTGGTTAAAGGCCTGGATAACGATTAAAAAGGCCTATCATAGAGAACCCTCTCCCTGTGATAGGCCAACTTAATTCTATCCACGGCGTACTGAAGTAACAGAAAATTTATTGTATCGTGAGACTACAAAGCTATTAGTATATTCAAAGGTGTGCCCATCCTGGAGCCGGGAGGAGCGCTCTAACTGCAACAACGGTTCATTATTAGGAACCTCGAGGAGTTCGGCGATTTCCGCCTCAGGCAGGACCGCCTCAATGGTAACACTGCTTGAACCAATAGACAGGCCCTTAATCTGCTCGATATACCGGTAGATCGACCGGGTCACGTCGGTCTTCGTGATGTTGGAGACAGCAAAATCAGTGAAGTAAGAGTATTCCAGTATCACGGGTATCCCGGCGTGCTTCCGCAGCCGAAGGAAGAAGTGGATGATCGTTCCCATAGGGCAGTCCAGCTTTGTCGCCATATACTCGTTGGCGGGGACAATCGCCTGGTCTAACAGCTCCGTGTCGGGCTGAACGCCTAGTTCTCTGGCCGCCTCGTTGAAGCTGGAAATACGGTTGAGGTTGGTACTGCGGAAATTGTTTGCGATAAAGGTCCCCTGCCGCTTTACTCGATAGAGGTAGCCGTCCAGTAACAGGTCGTCGATGGCGTGCTGGATGGTGGGCCGTGAAAAGTTGAGGTGGGACATCAGCTCCCGCTCAGACGGCAATTTTGTTCCGATTGGTGAAGAGAGGATAATATTCATGATGTACTCTCTCGCCTGAAAATTTTTCTTTGTTGTTTTGTCCATAATGGCCTCCGTGTATTTAAATATAGAAGAAATATATAATTAGTTTAACATACAAATCATCAAAAAGCAAAAGAGGTGCGGATCCATGAATTTGATTACCATTGAGAACGGGGCCTTGATTGCTCAGATTGCCCAACATGGGGCCGAACTAAAGCGGCTGTACAGCAAAAAGACCAGTCGGGAGTATTTGTGGAACGGGAATGGGAGCTGGAAGCGTAGCTCACCGGTTCTTTTCCCAAACATTGGCGGTTTGGCCGGTGAGGTCTATGTACATGGAGGGGTAAAGTACCCAGCCCCCGCCCACGGCTTTGCCCGGGACATGGACTTTGAGTTGCTGGACAGGAAAGATGAGTCCGCCGCCTTTGCCCTGCGAGACAGTGAGGAGAGCTGGAGATATTTCCCCTTCCACTTTGTCTTAGAGATCAGCTATCAACTGGAAAAAAATGGAATTCATGTCACTTGGAACATAAAAAATCTGGATAATAAAACCATGTATTTTTCAATCGGTGCCCATCCGGGTTTCCGGTTGCTACCCGGTACCAGCTTGAGCGACTACCAGTTAGTATTTGACAAACCTATTTTGGTGGAAACACGCCGGGTAAAGGGACGTTACCTTACGGAGGAGAAGGAACTTGTAGCCCCGAAAGGTACAGTGCTTCCCCTCTCGCCCAAATTGATGGAGCGGGATGCACTCATCCTGGAAGACACGGGCCTTACTCGTGTCGCACTACAGTGTGAGAAGAAGAACTATGCCCTGTGGGTCGATTTCCCGGATTTCCCGGTAGTGGCCGTCTGGACCGACCCCCATACCGTGGAACAGGCTGAATTCCTCTGCCTGGAGCCCTGGTGCGGCATCAACGCGTTGTGTGGGGAGAAACCGGGAGAGATCGACCAAAAGGCGCGGGTGACTGCCTTAGACGCCGGCGGGCTGTTCCAGCGCAGTTATCGAATCGGCGTATCCGAGTAACGCAGAATTCATAGACCATTGGAGTGATCAAGATGAGATATCCCGGTATAGCAACATCGAGAGGATTGGTGGAGGGAACGGCCTTCCTTTATGCGCCCTATGTGCCAAATGTGGTCCAGGTTCCAAAGGGAGAGCCGCAAGATGAGATGGAGCGATATCAGGCGGCCCACCGTGCGGCTCGTACAGAGCTGGAACAGCTCTGTACGAGCATGACTGCCCGAGATCCGGAGCGGGCAAAGATATTCCAAGCTCACATGGGCATTCTGGATGACATCGTGATGACGGAGGAGATTGAAATGCTGATCCGCTCTGAGGACTGTGGAGCCTCCTGGGCGGTGGACCAAGTGTATTCCCAGTATGCTGAGGTCCTGCGCATGTCACCCAACTCCATCATTTCCGAACGGGCTGCGGACATGGCGGACGTGCGCCTGCGGTTGTTGCGCTGTCTGGAGGGCCGGACGGATAAAGGTCTGGCTGGACTGTTAGAACCCGTGGTACTGTTTGCCCATGATCTGCTTCCATCCGACACTGCCGCACTAGACCCCTCCCAGGTCCTGGCCATCGTTACAGAAGTAGGCGGTATCACCTCCCATAGTTCTATCATTGCTCGCAGTTATGGCATCCCTGCCCTAGCTGGTGTGACTGATATCTGCCAGATTGTGAAAGACGGTCAGCTGGTGCTGGTCGACACGCTGGAGGGAGCACTGATTGTCCAACCCTCTAAGAATGAGCTGTCCAACTTCCGGGCCAAACAGGTTGAGTTCCATGCCGCACGGGAACGGGAGGAAACCTACCGGAAGGTACAGCCGACCCTACTCAATGGTGAGCGGGTTCAGGTGATGGTCAATGTGGGTGCGGTTGATGACAAGGAATTGCAGTGTGCTGCCTTTGTAGATGGTGTTGGCTTGTTCCGAACGGAGTTTCTCTACATGGACCGACAGGAGATTCCAGACGAGGAGGAACAATATCGTTATTATCGCCGAGTCTTTGAGGTGTTCGCCCCCGCACCAGTGACTGTACGTACTCTGGACATCGGTGGCGACAAAGAGGCTCCCTGCCTGGATCTGCCAAAGGAATTGAATCCGTTCTTAGGCAACCGGGCTGTGCGGCTGTGCTTTGACCACCCGGATATGTTCCTGACCCAACTTCGGGCCATCCTGCGGGCCTCGGCCCACGGAAGGTTGAAGTTGATGTTCCCCATGGTAGGAGGCATTGAGGACATCCGCCAGGCGAAGGCTCTGCTTGAACGGGCCAAGGAGCAGCTCCAGTCCAGGGGAGAGCAGTGGGACCAGAAGATGTCGGTAGGTGTGATGATTGAGATACCCTCGCTGGCTCTTCTGGCTGACCAAGTCGCAAAAGAGGTAGACTTTGCCAGCATCGGAACCAATGATCTGACCCAGTATACGCTGGCGGTGGACCGCGTGAACCCCGTGGTCAGTCAGTATTACCGCCCTTTCCATCCAGCGCTGATGCGGCTGCTGAGATTTGCAATCCAGGCCTTCAACGATGCCGGGAAGCAGATTTCCGTATGCGGTGAAATGGGCAGTGACCCACTGGCAGTGACTGCCTTGCTGGGCATGGGGCTCAGGACCCTGTCTGTGGGTGCGTCCTCCGTGGCGATGGTGAAGGAGCTGGTGTGCAACCTAGACCTGTGGCAGGCGGAGCAGTGTGCACGGGATATCTGTGTCTTGACCACAGAGGCAGAAGTAAAAGAACGACTAGAGAGATTGAAAAGCAAGCCTTGAAAGGAGAAAGTATCATGTATGAAAAGGAAACTACCATCCGGAATGAAACCGGGTTACACGCCCGCCCTGCTTCGGAATTTGTTAAGTGTGCCTTACAATATGCTTCCCGCCTGACCATCCAGCGGACAGTAGGCGAGCCGCCCAAGATGAACAACGCCAAGTCCATGGTCACACTTCTGACACAGGGACTTGCCTGTGGCGAGCGTGTACAGATTTGCGGTGATGGTCCGGATGAACAGGAGGCTGTGGATACCCTGGTAGCCCTCATTGATAGCGGATTTGGTGAATAACTCCTCTCGTCCAAAGATAAAAAACTTGAATCCCACTGTCTGAACAATAGGAACTCCCAAGTATAGCCGGGGGGTCCTAGTCTAACTGGTTTATATTATAGTTTGGAGGGAGGATCCTGCTGTGTATAAATCTGAGAGTACGATAGGGTAGTTGACAGACCGCATGGCGTCCTGTGCAGTGCGCACCCTGCTGCGTGAGGTCTCTTTTTTATGGTGGTAATACCTGATTACTAGCTGAAATTGTAATGCGTACCACACATAGATATTTGTAAACTGACACAGTATAACAGAAAAAATCATAGCAGGGAAAGCGAAACTGCTAGACACATCTTTGGAGCCTCCAGCAAAAATTATGACCGACTTTCAATCTGCGAAAAGGGCCAGACGCAGACCTGGGACTGGATATATCAAGTAGTAGATCTACGAATACCGCTGGTGCGGACAGTGTACGATGAGGTGGTCGGATAGCACCACACAAATCCGTACTGTCTTCAGCAAGATTGAAAAAGAATGTTAAGAAAAGTTGACGAAGCTGATTGCAGAGAGGATGCAGATGTTTGGGCGGTTTACAGATAGCATCAGCGGCTTCCGAGGCCATAAATACCCCCTGCTTGGGATGTCCAATACAATAAAAAGGAGCTTTTTCCACTCTATTGACATCAATTTTTTCCTGTGCTATGATAGGCGCGATATGAAAGAAACGGAGGCGGGAAAATGCGCAATCTCTCTTGCTGAATATGGTATGACAACTTTGGGCCATCTCTGTGGCCCTGGTCTGTCGTACCCGGCGTAAGAGGGATTCGTACCTGCTTTCGGTCAAACAGGAGGAATGACATCGGAATTTCCGGCTGTCTTTCTGTCGTTGTCTGCCGCGAGAGGAATACCCTCTTGCGGCTTTTACTTTTGATACGACAGGAGGAATGTCTTATGTCACAGATCATGATACAAGACCTTGGATTTACCTACGAGGGCGACTATACGCCGGTATTTGAAGGGTTGGACCTGCAGCTAGACACCAACTGGAGACTGGGGCTGGTAGGCCGCAACGGCAGGGGCAAGACCACGCTGCTTCGCCTGTTAGAGGGAGAATTGGAGGGCGTGGGCCAGATTATTCTCCCTGGACGATGCCGCCGCTATCCAAAACCGGTGCTCCACATGGACCTTCCTACCCGGCAGGTCCTGTTAGATGGGATGGAGGATGTGGACGAGTGGCGGTTAATCAGGGAGTTTTCCCGCCTTGGACTGGGGGAACATCTACTGGACCGGCCGTTCCAAAGTTTAAGCGGGGGAGAGCAGACACGAGCCGCTCTGGCCGCCATTTTCCTTGACGAGGACAGCTATCCCATGCTGGACGAGCCCACCAACCATTTAGATGTCCAGGGAAGGGAACTGGTAGCCGCTTATCTGAAAAATACGCGCCGGGGTTTTTTGCTGGTTTCCCACGACCGAGCTTTCCTGGATCACTGTATCGACCATGTGCTGGCGCTGAACCAGACAGGCCCGGAACTGATGCGTGGAGATTTTTCTACCTGGTTTCAGGAAAAAGAGGCCCGGGACAGGGGAGAGCAGGAGCGAAATGAGAAGCTGAAAGGGGATATCCGGCGACTGGAACAGGCAGCCCGCCGGGCATCCGATTGGTCGGAGCGGACGGAACAGAGCAAATTTAACAGTAAGAATTCAGGACTGCGGGTAGACCGTGGATTTATCGGCCATAAATCAGCTAAAATGATGAAGCGGGCCAAAACCCTTGAGGCCAGGCAGCGGAGCGCCATCCAGGAAAAGTCTGCCCTGCTCCGGGATGTAGAGTGTGCGGACAGCTTGAAGCTAACACCGCTGGACTATCACAGTGAGCGAATCCTGGAGCTGCGCAATTTTGCGGTTTGTTATGAGGAAAGTCCTGCTTGCAAGGGAGTTAGCTTTACACTAAAACGTGGTGATCGGATATGTTTGGATGGGGGAAACGGAAGCGGAAAGACGAGTCTGCTCAGGGCTGTCCTGGGGGAGAATCTGTCCCATATTGGAACACTCTGGCGGGCGTCTGGATTGAAGATATCCTATGTCTCCCAAAAAACGGACCATCTGAAGGGCAGCCCCTTAGAATGGGCGGAAAGACAGGGGATAGATCTGACGAGGTTTTTCACTGTCTTACGAAAACTGGATTTCTCCCGTGCTCTGTTTGAACGGGATATGTCCGGATACAGCGAGGGTCAAAAGAAAAAGGTGCTATTGGCGGTCAGCCTGTGTCAAAGCGCCCACCTCTATATCTGGGACGAGCCGCTGAACTATATCGACCTGTTTTCCCGCATTCAAATCGAGGACCTGCTTCTGGACTTTCAGCCTACCTTGCTTTTTGTAGAGCACGACCAGATGTTCCGGCAGAAGATCGCCACCAACACAGTCAGGCTCAGGAGTGATTGTTGAATAGACAGTAAAAATAGAGTAAAGCAGGAGGACGGGCGACTGCTAACGGATATCCTGCGACCTGAGTATTCTATCGGTCAATACAATCGTCTTGATACTCTGAATTGTATTATTTGAATATATTTTTGACAGTATAATAAAATTGTTTGTAAAAAATAATATATTTTTTGAATTGACAGACGGAATGACCAGTGCTACCATAAAAATAACCAATATACATTTTGAGGAAAGGAGCCACGCTTTTATGAAGCAGTTTGCAGCTTACTTCTTTAGCTACTTTTACTTTTTTGGCTTTCGTGCAAAAAAGGTAAAAGTGTTTTTTGCTGCAAACAGACGGCTCCCCTCCGCAATTTAGGTGGAGTGTTGGAACATTGAATGACCTGCGGTGAACAAACGCTTCACCGCAGGTCATTTTTTATGACCCGGTGGAGAGCGCAGAGGAAAGGAAGGAAGCGCATCATGGTTATCATCATTAAGCAGAACGCAAAGGAAGAGCGAATCCGGGATCTGATTCAGTGGATCGAGGCCCAGGACCTCCGAACCCATGTTTCTACCGGGGACTACTCGACAATTATCGGTGTGATTGGAGATACCAGCAAGCTAGACGAGGGCCTGGTCAGTGGGCTGGATATTGTAGAGGGAGTCAAGCGTGTGTCGGAACCCTTCAAAAGCGCCAACCGGAAATTCCATCCCCTGGACTCCATTATCCAAGTAGGCCAGGAGCACGTCAAGGTGGGGCACGGCAACTTTGTTATGATCGCCGGCCCTTGCTCGGTGGAGAGCGAGGAGCAAATCATTTCCGTGGCTAAAAGCGTCAAGGCCTCTGGGGCCACCATGCTCCGGGGTGGAGCCTTCAAACCCCGGACCTCTCCCTATGATTTCCAGGGATTGAAGGCGGATGGCATCGAATTGCTGTTGGAAGCGAAGAGGGAGACTGGATTGCCTATTGTCACCGAGATCATGAACGCCAACCACCTGCCGTTGTTCGAGGACGTGGACGTGATTCAGGTTGGTGCTCGGAATATGCAGAATTTCGAGCTACTCAAGGAACTGGGAAAGACCCAGAAGCCGATCCTCATCAAACGCGGTCTGGCCAATACCATCAAGGAGCTACTGATGAGCGCAGAATATATTATGGCTAGCGGCAACGAAAACATCATTCTTTGTGAGCGGGGGATTCGGACCTTCGAAACAGCGACCCGGAACACACTGGATCTGTCCGCCGTGACCGTGCTCCATGAGCTGACCCACCTGCCTGTCATCGTGGATCCCAGCCACGCAACTGGTGTGGCCCGCTATGTCAAACCCATGGCTATGGCGGCGGCGGCCTGCGGGGCGGATGGCCTGATCATCGAGGTCCACAATGACCCTCCACGCGCTCTATGCGACGGGGCCCAGTCCCTTCGTCCAGAGCAGTTTGAGGATGTGGTCAAGGCCGTCTATGCCATTCGGGCGGCGGCCCAGGAGGTCTGACTATGAAAACATTGGCCGTCAATACCTCCCGGCCCTATGAGATCAAGATTGGGCGGGGATCTCTGGACCAGGCTGGTGTACTGTGCCGTCAGGCGATCCCCAACGCCCGGAAGCTGACAATCGTCACCGACAGCAGAGTTCTGCCCCTGTATTTGGCGCGGACGGCAGACAGCCTGGAGCAGATGGGCTTTCAGATTCAATGCCTTACCGTCCCTGCTGGGGAGGCGTCAAAAAGCGCGGAGCAGCTTGTTATCCTTTGGGAAAAAATGATGGCCTTTGGTATGACCCGCACGGATGCTGTGGTAGCTCTTGGGGGCGGCGTAGTGGGGGACTTGGCGGGCTTTGCGGCAGCCACCCTGTTACGCGGGGTAGATTATGTCCAGATCCCTACCACCCTGCTGTCCCAGGTCGATTCCTCCGTAGGCGGAAAAGTGGCCATTGATCTGCGGGCTGGCAAGAATCTAGCAGGAGCCTTCTGGCAGCCCAGCCTGGTAATCATCGATCCAGGCTGCCTGGATACCCTGCCTGACAGGACCTTCTCCGACGGCATGGCCGAGGTCATCAAATACGGCTGTATCTTGGACCGGAAGTTGTTTGAACTCCTGAATCGGTGCGGGAGCCGGGTGAGAGTGATGGAGCGCATTGTAGATGTAGTCTATACCTGCTGCGACTTGAAGCGCCGGGTGGTTGTAGAGGACGAGCGGGACACCGGCTTGCGCCAGCTACTGAACTTTGGACACACTGTCGGCCATGCCTTTGAGCTGGCCGGACATTATGAAACCTGGACTCACGGGCAGGGAGTGGCCGCTGGCATGAACTGGGCCGCCCAACTTGGCGTAGAGCTGGGCGTCACGCCACCGGAAACGGTGGAGTGCATTCAGGAGCTTCTGAAAAAATTTGACTTACCCTTGGACATTCCCTGCCCCTGGGAGACTATGACAGAGGCGGTAGGACTAGATAAGAAGAACGCCGGGGACCACATATCCCTCATCGTCCTGGAAAAGCTGGGGCAGGCGGTACACCGAAAGATGGCTCGGGATGAGCTGCTGGGACTGCTGAAGTGTATGTATGGGAGATGAGCTTATGGATGTGACCATTGTTCCAAACAAACTCCAGGGCAGGGTAACGCCGCCACCCAGTAAGAGTCAGACACACCGGGTCATTCTGGCCGCTGCCCTGGCCAGGGGCAGGAGCAGGCTGGAGAATGTGGCCATTTCACAGGATATCCTCGCTACCCTGAGTTGTATCGGTGCCCTGGGGGCACATTGGGAGCGGAAGGGGGAGCGGACCTTAGAGGTGACCGGTATGGGGGGGATCTTCCAGCCGGGAAAGGAGTTGCCACACTTTGACTGTGGAGAGTCGGGCTCTACCTTGCGCTTTCTCATCCCGATTGCCTTGGCGGTAGCAGGAGGCGGGATATTTACCGGCCGGGGCCGGCTGATGGAGCGGCCCCAGGAGCCTTACATCCACCTGTTCCGTGAAAAGGGGATCTCCTGGAACAGGGAGGGGGATACATTGACAGTCCTTGGACAACTGAAGGCAGGGGACTACGAGCTACCCGGAAATGTGTCCAGCCAATTTTTTACAGGTCTTCTCTATGCTCTACCTCTGGTGTCAGGGATATCACGCATTGTACCTACTACCCACATAGAGGGCCGGGATTACCTCGCCATGACTTTGGATACCCTGGCAGGCGCAGGGGTAACAGTGACCGAGCTTCACAATACTATAAAGTATTTTCACATCACCGGAAAGACTGCTTACAAGGCGATGGATTATACTGTGGAATCCGATTGGTCCCAGGCAGCCTTTTGGTACGCCGCCAATTTTCTGGGTGGACAGATTACGATTCAGGGGTTGAACCCCACCTCCGCCCAGGGAGACAAGGCTGTGGCCTCCTTCTACTGGAAACTGGCGCGGCCAGGTGATGTGGATCTGGACATGTCCCAGTACCCTGATCTTGTACCCCCTCTGGCCGCAATGGCCGCGGTACGGAAAGGGACCTGCCGCTTTAATAACGCTGGGCGGCTTAGAATGAAGGAGAGTGACCGCCTCAATTCAGTAACGGCAGCTCTGATTGCTTTAGGAGCGGATATTAGGGAAGGGGAGGACAGCCTTACCATCCGGGGCCGGGACAGCCTGATGGGAGGCGAAATGGTTGACAGCCAAAACGATCACCGCATTGCAATGATGGCCGCTGTGTCCGCCCAGACTTGCCAGAAGCCAGTAACTATCTTAGGTGCGGAGTGCGTAAACAAGTCCTACCCCAATTTCTGGGAGCATTTTCAAGTGTTAGGAGGGAATATACATGGCCTCGTACTTCGGTAAGCATATCCATATCTCTATCTTTGGGCAGTCCCATTCCCAGGTGATCGGCGTGACAGTGGATGGACTGCCAGCCGGCGAGAGCGTGGATCTGGAGGGACTCCAACGCTTTCTCCATCGTCGCGCCCCTGGATGGGACACTACCGCTACCGCTCGAAAGGAGGGAGATATCCCTAGTATTCTGTGTGGTTTGCTGGAGGGAGAGACCTGTGGAGCGCCTCTGACCGCTATCATCGAGAACACCAATATTCGGTCCCAGGATTACAATGACCTATGCGATAAGCCGCGCCCCGCACATGCAGACTTTACTGCCCAGATCAAATATGGTGGCCATCAGGATGTGCGGGGCGGCGGACACTTTTCTGGGCGGCTCACAGCCCCCCTTTGTATCGCCGGCGGCATCTGCGCCCAGCTCCTGTCCCGACGCGGGATTGCCATTGGGGCCCATATTCGTTTTATCGCACAGATAGAAGATAAGCCATTTGACCCACTGGGAGAACAGACAGAAGTGCTGCGGCGGGTTCAGGCGGCCTCATTCCCAGTCCTAGACCCCAATGTGGAGGAGCCGATGCGTGCGGTCATCCTCCAGGCGCAGAGGGAAGGGGACTCGGTAGGGGGTGTTGTAGAGTGCATGGTCACCGGGCTGCCGGCCGGGGTAGGCTCTCCCATGTTTCAGGGCCTGGAGAGCCAACTGGCCGCGGCCCTGTTCGCCATCCCGGCTGTAAAGGGCGTGGAGTTTGGCACCGGCTTTCAGTGCGCCAACCTGCGGGGATCAGAGAACAACGACCCATTTATTTTGGAGGATGGGGCTATCCGGACTGAAACAAATCATGCCGGTGGAATACTGGGTGGGATATCAAATGGGATGCCTATCCTGTTCCGAGTTGCCTTTAAACCTACCCCCTCTATCGCCCAGTCTCAGCGTACGGTCCGCCTTTCTACCCACACAGAGGAGGAGCTTCACATCACCGGCCGCCATGACCCTTGTATCGTACCCCGGGCGGTGCCAGTGGTAGAGGCTGTCGCTGCCGCCGTCGTACTGGACGCCCTGCTGGATCAAAATACCGACCATATCTAGGATAAAAATTTAGGAGGAGATTTCCCATGGAGCACAATCTGAATGACTTAAGGGAGCGAATTGACCACATTGACAGCCAACTGGTAGACCTGCTGAAACAGCGGATGGCTGTCTCCAGAGATGTAGCTCTATACAAAAGGAAAAACGGACTGCCCACCTTAGATGCCGGCAGAGAACGGGTGCTGCTGGCCAAGGTAGGGGCGGAGGCTGGTGAGGAGCTGGCCGATTACACAGAGTCTGTATTTCGTGCCATCCTGGCCGTGGGCCGCTCCTATCAGAACCAGTGTGGCGGGGTGAAGTCCCAGATCTATGAAACCATCCGGACGGCCTTGGCTGAGACCCCGGCGCTCTTTCCCCAGCGGGCCACCGTGGCCTGCCAGGGGATAGAGGGCGCCTACTCCCAGATGGCCTGCGACAGCATCTTTAAATCTCCTACGATTCTCTATTTTGATACCTTCGATCATGTATTCAAAGCGGTGGAGAGCGGCATGTGCCAATATGGAATACTGCCCATCGAAAACAGTACCGCCGGTTCCGTCAACGCGATATATGATCTGATGATCCAGCACAACTTTTCCATTGTCCGCTCTGTCCGCCTGAAGGTCAGCCACAATCTGCTGGCCAAGCACGGGACGAAGCTGGGTGACATTCGAGAGGTGTTCTCCCATGAGCAGGCGATCAGCCAGTGCGCGTACTATCTGGCTGGAATGAAGAACATCAAAGTGACCATGGTAGAAAATACTGCGGTGGCCGCCCGTATGGTGGCACAATCTGACCGTACCGATGTTGCCGCTATCTCCTCTCGCTTCTGTGGCGAGGAGTATGGTCTCAATCTGGTTCAGACCAATGTTCAGGACCAGGATAACAACTATACCCGGTTCATTTGTATCTCAAAAATCCCTGAAATATATCCCGGAGCGGACCGCACCTCGCTGATGATGACCCTGCCCCATAGACCAGGCTCGCTCTACCATGTACTGTCCAAATTTTATGCTCTGGGGATCAACCTTCGCAAGCTGGAGAGCCGCCCGCTTCCGGACCGGGAATTTGAGTTCATGTTCTACTTCGATCTGGAGTGCTCTGTATACGCCCCGGAGATGGAACGCCTGTTCCAAGATTTGGATGAGGAGAGCGAGTACTTCCGCTACCTTGGGACCTATAACGAGGTCATCTGCTGATGGTCCCGCGTCATCTGGAATTTGGACTACTGGGGGAGCATCTTGCTCACAGCTTCTCCCCAGCAATCCATCGGCAGTTGGGGGACTATGATTACCAACTAGTGGAGCTGTCTCCAGAACAGGTGGGGCCCTTCCTGCGTCAAGGGCAGTTTCGCGGACTCAATGTGACGATTCCCTACAAAAAAACAGCGATGAGATTCTGTGACCAGCTTTCCCCTGCGGCCCAGCGGATCGGCAGTGTCAATACCATTATCAAGGGACCTGATGGGACCCTGTATGGGGATAATACCGATTATGACGGTTTCTTGTATCTGCTTCGTTCAGCCGGGGCCCAGATAAGAGGAAAAAAAGCGCTTGTACTTGGAAGTGGAGGAGCCTCGCTCACTGTCCATGCGGTCCTTTCGGATTTAGGCGTTAGGCAGGCCGTAGGGATATCCCGCAAAGGACCGGACAATTACGAAAATCTGGAGCGGAACCAGGATGCGGAACTGATTGTGAACGCTACGCCAGTGGGGATGTATCCCAATGTAGAGGCTTCTCCTGTGGACTTGGCGCAATTTCCACATTGCGGCCAGGTCTTTGACCTCATTTACAACCCAAGCCGGACCCGGTTCCTGTTGGATGGTGCTAGACGAGGAATGCTCTGGGCCAATGGCTTAGGAATGCTGGTAGCCCAGGCCAAAACGGCAGCGGAGCGGTTTTTAGGCCAAACGATTCAGGACAGCAGGGTGGCGGAAATCACCGCCTGTATTGAACGTCAGACTCTCAATCTTCTTCTGATTGGGATGCCGGGCTGCGGAAAGACTACGATAGGGCAGGCGCTGGCCCGCCGTCTGGGGCGGCCCCTGGAAGATATTGACCAGCATATCGTTGCCAACAGTGGTTGTTCTATTCCGGAGATATTTTCCTGGGAAGGGGAGGAGAGCTTCCGAAGCAGGGAGCATCAGGCCCTCTGTCAGCTGGCCAAGCAGTCAGGTAAAGTCATTGCCTGCGGCGGCGGAATCGTCACCAAACGTGAGAACTGGGACCCTATCCGCCAAAATTCCACAGTTATTTATCTCCGCCGGGACTTGGAACTGCTCCCCACGGATGGGCGTCCGGTATCCCAGTTCCATTCTCTGGAGGAGCTCTACCGGCAGCGCGCACCTCTATATAGTCAGTTGGCTGACCTTACGGTTGACAACCAAGGTACGGTAGAGGAAACAGCGGACGAGATCATTAGGAGGCTGGAGTTATGAATCTACTTGTAATCAATGGTCCAAACTTGAATCTGTTAGGTATCCGGGAGCCGAACATTTACGGCGACCAGAGTTTTGCCGCCTTGGAACGATTTATCCAGGCGGCAGCCCAGGAGAGTGGGGCGTCTGTGGAGTTGTTCCAATCCAATCATGAGGGAGCGATTGTGGATAAAATTCAATCTGCCTATGGCAGAATGCACGGTATCGTAATCAACCCAGCCGCCTATACCCATACCAGCGTAGCTATTTTGGATGCCCTAAAGGCGGTGGCGCTGCCGGCGGTAGAGGTCCATCTCTCCGATGTGAACAGCCGGGAACCATTTCGGCAAATCTCCTATGCGGGCATGGCCTGCGAGGAGTCCTTTATCGGACTGGGCTTCGAGGGCTACCGGCGCGCCATCCAGTATCTCTGCCAAAAATACGGCCACTGATAACCTGGAAACAAGAGTTTGCAGAGTGGAAAGCACGGCAACAGTCTAAAGTCTAAATAATACAAACACGCATGATAAAGGAGGGGACATCTGAAATGCTGTTCCCTCCTGGTTTACTTATTTAGCAATCATTATTTTTCTATAAATCCTTCAAGGAATAAATACACATTAACGGTCAATTCATCGAATGACTAAATCCAGCTAACATACTAAGTATAATACTTATAAATAAAACAAAAAATAATGCTTGACTTTCTTCCTTTTTTGTGATTATATTTAAGCTAGATTATTCAAAAGGGAAGGAATAAGGGTTCGGACCATCTTAAGCAGTCGCTTCTTGGCCCAACAATAACCGTCTATTTTGTTGACCTCCTCGGTCCTTTATTTTTTAAGATAATAGGTCAACAAAATAAAAATTTTGTTGACCTAAAAGGAGGGGAATATGGATTATCGAACTGAAGCTCCCGCACTAATCAGAGATTTTCTTGTCTATCATGAAACTATCCAAGGACATTCCAGTCGCACAATAGATGAATATTTTCTGGATCTGCGTAGTTTCTTTCGCTATATTAAACAGAAAAAGGATCTTATATCTAAGGATGTTCCGTTTGACAGTATCATGATTGATGATGTCGACCTATCTCTGGTCCACAGTATCACATTAAGCGATGTCTATGATTTTATGAGTTTTCTCTCCCAAGATCGCTCACTTACAGCTACGTCAAGGGCTCGAAAAGTCGCTACAATCCGCTCCTTTTATAAATACTTGACTAATAAGGCCAAGCTGTTAAGAGAAAATCCTGTGCAAGATTTGGACTCACCTAGGCTACGCAAATCACTCCCAAGATATCTGAATCTTGATGAAAGCATAGAACTTCTGGATTCAGTGGCTGGAAAAAACTCTAGTCGTGATTATTGTATTCTTACTTTGTTCCTAAACTGTGGATTACGTATTTCTGAGTTGGTAGGCTTAAATGTAACAGATGTTCGAGGCGATCAACTGCGTGTTTTGGGAAAAGGAAATAAAGAGCGGATGCTCTATTTGAATGAAGCTTGTCAACAGGCGCTTCAGGATTGGATAACTGAGCGAAGCATGTTGACGTTAGTCGATCAAAAGGCGTTATTTGTCACGTTGCAAAATAGGCGTCGGATATCCAGAGCGGCAGTCCATAAACTGGTCAAAAAGCATCTATTAGCTGCAGGGCTGGACAGTAGCCAGTATTCAGCGCATAAACTGCGCCATACAGCGGCTACCCTTATGCTTCAAAACGGTGTAGATGTACGTACCCTCCAGGAAGTTTTGGGGCACGATAATCTCAATACTACCCAGATTTATACCCATGTAGATAGTGATGATCTTCGTACCGCAGCCAGGGCCAATCCCCTTGGCCGAGTATCTCGAACGAAGACGAAAAATCAAAAGAAAGAGGTTTGATACATGTACGCTGCCTGCTTTATTCTGACCATGCTCCCCCCTATCCTTATTCTGTGTGTGGGAATCATATGGAAAGTATCCCCGCCCAAAATGGACAGCAAGGGGTTGGCCTACCGTACAGCGTTGTCTACACGCAGTGAAGAAACTTGGAGCTTTGCACATCGCCATTGCTCAAAGCTCTGGATTCGTCTTGGCATCGTACTTGGGTTGGTGACCGCTCTGCTGATGTGGTTTTTTCGGGACCAGTATCTCAATTTTATTTTGTGGCTTCTGGCCGGTCAGATGGTATTTTTTTGTTTGTCCGCCTTTCTAGTAGATCTGCTGTTAAAAAATGGATTTGATGAACATGGAAACAAACTAATATAAAAAAGACCTCCAAGTTTTTTCTTGGAGGCCTTTTTATTATTTAATGTGATACAGTCGGGCGTTTGGCTTCCAAAATACCTGGGATGATGGAACACAGAGAGCCAACGACAATCAAAAGGATACCAAGCAGCATATTTCCCGGGATATCTTCCCCATGGAGCCACCAAGCCAGTATCGGTGACAGAGCGGGCTTAAAAAAGTATACTAGGGAAACTACACTAGCTGGCTGATATTCCATAGCTAAAAAGTAGGAGCAGAACCCGATACCTGCTACACCGGCAGAAACATAGAGCACATAGGGGAGATTTTCCATGGTATAACCGGCCAGGATAGGAATGTTGGCGAAATTTGGCAGACCAGCCGAGGTAATCGCCGCCGCCACAGCCGGAATGTGAGATAGGACGATAAAAAGAAGTACGATGAGGCTTCCAAATAGGAAACTAAAGCAGGTCACGACCACACCGCCATACTCAGCACACTTCCGCTTTCCCATAACCCCGTACAGAGAAAACAACAGGGTAGATAGCAGCGCCAACGATACCCCCAACATATTCAGGTTGCTGTGGAATGGATTGATGATTGCCAGAGTCCCGATGATTTCAAAAATAAGGGCTGCCACATGACGTTTTTTAATGGGTTCATGGAGCAGAAAGAAGGCCAGGAAGGTCACGAATACCGGATTACAACTGAAGAGGACCGCAGTGACCGAGGAACTGGTATACTCGACAGCTAGATGGAGAATTGTCATGCTCAGAGATATCCCAGTGAACCCTAAAAGGGCAAAATAAGCCAGAGTTTTCGTATCAAGCCTCTTTTTCCTCTTTCGAAGTGTATGCAGGGCCAAAGGTAATAGGAAGAGAAAGCCAATAACAAAACGAGCAAAGGTCAACTGGACAGAGTTCAGTTCTCCAGCAATAAATTTCAATACCACCTCAAAGGAGCTGAACATGACTACCGCAATAGCAATATACAGATATCCTGTTTTCACAAATAACGCCTCCCCTCTCGATAGAATAATTATACCATATGCTAAAGAAAATGGAACTGCACAATAGTAAAAAAACTAATAATGAAAGAAAGGCCCCCAAACAGTATTGAGGGCCTTTAAATCATCCAAGTATTATTTCAGAAGTGCTGAAAAATCATCCTCTGTCAAGATCTGGATTCCTAGCTCCTGTGCTTTGCGCAGTTTTGATCCGGCGGACTCCCCTGCTACTACATAGGTGGTCTTTTTAGATACAGAACTGGCGGCCTTTCCACCTCTTGCCTCGATCAATTCAGTGGCCTCATCCCGGGTAAAGCGTTCCAGCGCCCCTGTCAAAACAAAAATCATACCAGCGAAGCGCTGGTCATCTCCCTGATCAGTTGCCGTCATATTGACGCCTGCCTCCCGCAGACGAGAGATCAAATGTCGGCTTTGAGGGCTGGACATCCACTCCAACAAGCTGTGTGCTGTAATCTCTCCAATATCATCAATGGCGGTGAGCTCCTCTAACGTAGCCGTTTCCAAAGCATCTAGGGTCTTGAAGTGGGCAGCCAATACTTTTCCGGCCTTCTGGCCCACCTGACGGATACCGAAGGCGTAGATCAGTCGGGACAGGTCCTGGGATTTAGAGTTCTCAATCGCTGAAATAAGATTTTGAGCTGATTTTTTACCCATCCGGTCCAGCTTTGCGATATCTTCCTCATGAAGAAAGTAGAGATCACCTGGGGTCTTGACTAGGCCGGCCCCAACAAGGTTCTCCACCACTGCGATACCCATACCATCGATATCCATGGCATCCCGGCTGGCAAAATGGGCTAGATTGCGAAGCAGCTGCGCTGGACATTCGGATCCAGTACAACGGATATGGGCCCCATCCTCATCTCGTTCCACCGGAGCCCCGCACACCGGACAGACAGATGGCAAAAAGTAGGGGCGTGTTCCTTCCGGACGCTGCTCCATAACGACAGACAGAACCTCTGGTATGATCTCCCCTGCTTTCCGAACCAGAACTGTGTCGCCAATGCGAATATCCTTTTCCGAAATAAAATCCTGATTATGCAGAGTCGCGCTGGTCACCGTAGTACCGGCGAGCCGGACCGGCTCCAGTACTGCTTTGGGTGTCAGTACCCCAGTTCGCCCTACCTGGACTAAAATATCCGTCACTTTGGAGGGCTTGACTTCAGGCGGGTACTTATAGGCAGCGGCCCAGCGGGGAAATTTTGCGGTGGAACCTAGGCGTTCTCTATCTGACAGGCTATTTACCTTTACGACCGCTCCGTCAATATCGAACTGGAAGGAATCACGGTTCTCTCCAATCTCTGCGATATGGTCCATCACCTGTTCCATCTGTTGACAGCTGTAATGCGGAATCACCTTGAAGTTATTGCGTTTCAAGTATTCCAGTGTCTCCAGATGTGTGGACAGAGCGGCCCCCTCAATCCACTGGATGTTAAATACTAGTATGTCAAGCCTCCGAGATGCGGCAATTTTGGGGTCTAACTGGCGGAGCGAGCCAGCGGCGGCATTTCTTGGATTGGCAAAAAGAGGCTCTCCCCTGCGCTCACGTTCCTCATTGAGCGCATGAAAAACCTGTTTAGGCATGAATACCTCACCGCGGACAATCAGGTGAGCCGGCATATCCGGCAGACGCATAGGGATAGAGCGGATCGTCCTCAAATTTTCTGTGACATCCTCCCCTACCCGGCCATCTCCCCGTGTTGCCCCACGGACAAAGAGACCATTTTCATATTCCAGCGCGACAGAAAGTCCATCCACCTTAGGCTCCACTACATAATGGGCATCCGGGACCACTCCTCGGACCCGGATGTCAAAAGCCTTCAGTTCTTCAAAATCAAAGACATCCTGGAGCGACTCCAGGGGGACCCGGTGCTCTACTTGAGAAAACGCCTCCAGTGCCTTCCCACCCACCCTCTGGGTGGGGGAGTCAGGAGTTATTGCCTCTGGGTGGGCTGCCTCCAGCTCCTCAAGACGGCGCAATTTGTGGTCATATTCATAGTCAGACATGGTTGGCGCATCATACACATAATACTCTAAACCGGCCTGTATCAGCTCATGGCGTAGTAGCTCGAGCTCCTTCAATTCATCCATATCCAGGTAACTCCTTTGTGGTGCACTGAAATTTAATGGTCAGCTGTGGCAGCAGGGTATTTATCATCCAGAAGATCCAGAATCCCACGAGAGTGCCCGCAGTATTGAGGATTACATCATCCACATCGCTACTGCGCCCAATGAAAAACTGGACAAATTCAATAAAAACAGAGGTGCAAAGACCAACCAGAGCGGATTTCCACCACCGCCAGCCCCGCCACAGCAGAGCAGGGAAAAAACCAATAGGGCAGAAGATACCGATATTCGCGACCATTAAAAACATGACCCATGGCCCGCGAAAGGCCCGAATGATCTCTTGAAAGGGGGTAAGCTGTAAAGTATCCCACTGGATCTGCCAATCGACAGGCGGAAATAGAGGCTCCATTCCATGCAGGACCCAGTACCATCGATTCAAGCTCCAGAAATTAGCAGGAAAAAGAGTTACAGAGGCCAATCCAGCGCAAAACATGACAAAAAGGAGCAGAACAGCCTCTCTCCCGCTGCTGCTTGACAGCCCAAGACTGGCCAGTCTTCTTTTGCGGGACGGCAGGAACAGAAGAAATCCGAATACTCCGATCAGCATACAGGGAAGCATCTGCAGACCGTAATCCAAGATATTACCCCAATACCATTGTATTGTTTCCCAAAGACTCATCTGTAAAACTCCGTTTAATGGCCTGATATCCCATCCAAGCTGAGATAGGTGTTGGGTACCTGTCCTACGATCACTGTTTCCGCGACACAAAGCTCTGTATCCAGCGGCACTTCTATGGCACTGCCTGCCAGCAGGACTGTGGCGGGAATGGAGAGATGGAGCCAGATCCGGTGACGAGTCTGGTTGACTCCCGCCTCCGAAAATTCGCTCTCAAACTCCGCTTGGACAGTTCCTACGGACATAGCCCTGACATGAAGCGAGGGTCCAGCCGCCCAGAGTAGCTCAGAATCAAAGAGGCTCCCTATTGGGATCTGAATGGTTGAAACATCGATACCATCTAATTCTTCTAGGATTTGATTAACCAGATATGCCCTGAGCTGGTTCATAGATGCCATATCCGTGGAAAGTGAGGTAATCGCGCCGCTTTCCTCACGCTGTATCGTAACTAGATCGCCATATCCCAGTTGGCGCTGTGCCAGATCTTCTACAACAGATCGCTCGATCAGGCCTGTCAATTGATTTTGAATCTGGGTAGTAGCCGCCGCCGCTATAACGGGCTTTATCCTGGACTCCAAGAAACTGATGATTGAGAAAGATAGGAGCAAAGCGACGCCAAGTGTGACCAGCCAACGCGGGACGTGAACTGGAAATGAATAGGACCGTCCCACTCCCCTGCCAGCCGATCTATAAAATAGGCCGCCGTGTATTTTTCGGTATAATTCACGCCGTAAAGGACCCATGACCATATCCTCACCCCCATAGGGAGAAGATATGTAATTTCCGGCTTGGCCTATTCCCTGGGAACCGGCTGATCTGAGCCAAGGAGCTCTTGGACGGCCAGCAGGATCCCCAGTCTGCCCGACTCGAAGGTCAGGCCGCCCTGGAGATACACCGTATAGGGCGGACGCATGGGGGCATCAGCGGACAGTTCGATGGAGGCTCCCTGAATAAAGGCGCCAGCAGCCATAATGACTTGGCTGTCATAACCGGGCATATCCCAGGGTTCCGGGGTCACATAGGAGTCCACAGGCGCGCCGAACTGGATGCCCTTACAAAATTTTTTAAGGGCTTCCGGTTCCCGCATATGAATCATTTGGATGATATCGTGACGGACGGCACTGGAGTGTGGCTCTGTTTCATAGCCCAGCAGTTCCATTACTTTTGCGCCAAAAACAGCCGTTTTAACAGCCTGAGACACAGTGTGAGGGGCCAAAAACAGTCCCTGGTAAAGCAGACGGTTCTGGCCCAGAGTACAGCCGCACTCCCCACCGATTCCTGGAACTGTAAGCCGTTGGGCCGCCCCCTCTACCAGATCGCGGCGGCCAGCGATATAGCCTCCAGTGGGTGCCAGTCCGCCGCCGGGATTTTTAATCAGGGAGCCTACTACTAGGTCGGCCCCTACATGGGTCGGCTCCAGAGTTTCTACAAATTCACCATAGCAGTTGTCCACCAAAATGGCGGCATTGGGATTCGCCCTTTTGATGATAGCACACATCTCTCCAATCTCCGCCACAGAGAGGGAGGCTCGAGTAGAATACCCTTTTGATCGCTGAATCAGCACCGCTTTTACCTTGGGATCGGCCGCCATCCGGGCAATCCCCTCCAAGTCTGGGGCGTCGTCTACCAGCTCCACTTGACGATATTCCACGCCGTAGTCCTTTAGAGATCCATGACCCTTTTCCGCTGTACCTATGACACCTAAAAGGGTATCATAGGGGGCCCCGACAGCGGAAACCAGCACATCGCCAGACTTCAGAGCGCCAAAAAGAGCGGAGGCGATGGCATGGGTACCGTTGACGAACTGTATCCGGACAAGAGCGGCCTCTGTGCCAAAAAGATCGGCATAGATCTCATCCAGCTTGTCCCGGCCAAGGTCATCATAGCCGTAGCCGGTGGTGCCGGCAAAATAGCTATCCGCCACCCGGTGGTCTTGAAAGGCAGCCAGCACCCGCTGGGTATTTTCCTGGGCTATGGTATCGATGCGGGAAAATTCATCAACCAGCTCCCTCTGGGCCTGATCACCCAGGGCACGCACTTTATCGCTTAACTGTAAAGGCATTTTATTTGTCAGTCCAATCTTTTTGTCTCTTGTTATACATTCAACGCAGTCTGGGCGAAGGCTTCCACCAGTTTTATGCAGGCTTCCGCATCTCCAAGGTCGGCCATCTCAACAGGGGTATGGATATACCGACAGGGCACAGAGATCCCTCCGGTTTTTACCCCCAGGCGGGTGGTATGAATGGCGCCAGCGTCAGTACCGCCGCCGCGCATAATATCCCTTTGGACAGAGATCCCCTGTACCTGCGCGAGTCCCTCCAGCTTCGCTACCACTTCTGGGTGGCAGATGATAGAGGAGTCCATTACCTTGACAGCCGCTCCCTTGCCCAACTGAACAGTGCCTGACCGCTCTGATCCAGGGGTGTCATCTACATCAGTGACATCTACGGCAATGGCCCAGTCCGGATCAACAGCCCAGGCGGCGGTCTTAGCGCCCCGCAGCCCCACCTCTTCCTGGGAGGTAAAGACGAAGTACAGGTCGTTAGCACTGGTCTGGATACGCTCCAGCACAGCTAGCAGGACCGCGCAGGAGATGCGGTTATCCAAATAGGGAGAGATTACGCCGCTGCCCTGGAGAAAGCAGGGGGAGTCATACACTGCCGTATCTCCCACCTGGACCAGTTTTTTCGCCTGCTCCTCGTCTCTGGCTCCGATATCAATATAACATTCATCTAGCTTCAGCTTGCCAAAATCGGCTTTTTCCTCTGGTACGACCACGCCCCGGACACCGTTTTTGAAACGAATGGGGGTATAGACAGCCTCCTTGGGGCTAATCCCCCCCAGCTTCCCCATTCGGAGGAATCCCTCCTTCTCGATGTGAGTTACGATAAAACCGATGGAGTCCATATGGGCGGCAAGCATTACCTTCGAGCCGGGTCCCTTCCGGTGAACGATGAGATTTCCCATGGTGTCCCAGGCCACCTCATCGGCCATGGGAGAAGCCAATTCGGAGAGGATATTCCTAATATCGGCCTCATCCCCAGAGGGGCCGTGGGCAGAGCTTAACGTCTGTATCAATTCAAACAGTTCCATATGAATTACCTATTGTCCTCCCATCAAAGCTGTGCCGCCTGATCGGCCAGAAACAGTCGGGTCAGCTTCCACATATTTTCAAAGTCGGCCAAACTGCCGACCGTGGCCGGCGCATGAAGGTAGCGTACCGCAGCGGACAGAGCGGCTACCCGGACACCGGATCTGGATCGCTGAATGGTGCGGGCGTCGTTGCCTCCGGCAATATATTCCTTGGTCTGCCAGGGAATCCCGTGCTCCTCCGCCAAGCGGCGCAGATTCTCAAAAAGGTCCCGGTCATAGATGGTAGCGCCGTCCATATAGGAGATCACAGGCCCCTTGCCTGGGGCACATACTCGACGCGCTCCCTCTATCCCAGGCAGATCGGCAGCGGTCGTGGTTTCCAGCACCAGCGCCACCTCCGGCGACACCGAGAAGGCACTCCCAAAGGCTCCACGGGTGCCTACTTCCTCCTGGGCAGTGAAGGCAAAGGTCACATCCAGGGGCAGATCCTCCTTCAACAGCTCCAGCATAATCGCACAGCCAATCCGGTCATCAATGGCCTTGGCCTTCAAGAAGCCCTGTCCAAACTCCTGGGGGGGGCCAACAAAGGAGCCGTAGGTGCCAGGCGGGACCAGCTTCTCTGCCTCTTCCCTATCCTTCACTCCGATATCAATATAGAGGGCGTCGGTCTTTGGGACCTTCTCCTCCTCCTCCCTGCTCACCAGGTGGATGGCCTTTAGTCCAATCAGTCCAGGAATCTCATTTTCGCCCAGGACCACCGGCTTACCAATGGCCACACGGCGGTCGACACCACCAACAAAATCAAATTTTAGAAAGCCTTCCTCCGTAATCCTTGTAACAATCACGCCCACCTCATCCATGTGGGCGGCGAGAAGGAGCTTATTTCCGGTAGACTTCTTTCCACGCTTAAAAACGATTAGATTTCCTAGCGCGTCGCTGCGCAGGGAGTCGGCATATGGCTGTGCCTGTGTCTGGATAAAGTTTCGGACCGGGTCCTCTGCCCCAGAAACGCCGTTGAGTCGGCACAGTTCCTTCAGTAGCTCAAGCATAGCTGGGGACCTCCCTCCCAATACCCCGAATAAAGGCGGCCAGAAGCTCGGCCGTCGCTTCTAAATCCCGGCAGTTGACAGTTTCCACTGGGGTATGCATATACCGCAGTGGTAGGGATAGGACGGCGGTAGCCACACCTTCCCGGCTCACCTGAAGGGGCCATCCGTTGGTACCGCTGTGACCAGCCATGACTTCCATCTGGAAGTCCATATCCAGCTCCCGCGCCTTGTCCCGCAGCCTCTGGGACATCCAGCGGGCACAGTTTGGGCCAAGCCCAATGACAGGGCCCCCTCCCAGCCGGAACGTCTTATCTTTAGAGGCATCCGGGCTGTCTCCGTGTGTCACGTCCACTGCCACACACAGATCAGGGATGATGCCATAAGCGGCGGTAATAGCGCCGGTACTATGCGTTTCCTCCTGTGTGGAGCCTACTACATATACGTCCACATCCAGATCTTCTCCCGCCAGACGCTGGACAGTGTCCAGCAAAATGGCAAAACAGGCCCGGTCATCCAGTGATTTTCCGCATATCAGATCCTCCCCCAATGGCACACAGCTGGTGTGATATACGGCCGGCGTGCCAACGGGGACCAGTTTTTTGGCATTTTCCTTACTCTGTCCGATGTCGATAAACAGTTCCTGAATGGGCTGGGACTTGTCCATGTCCTCTCTACTCTGCACATGGGGCGGCAGGCAGGCTACCACACCCAGCATGGGAGGATCGGTGAGAATGGTCACTTCCCGGTCTGGAAGCATCCGAGGATCTACACCGCCCAAGGATGCAAAACGGAGGAAACCGTCCTCATGTCCGGTAATGATAAAACCAATCTCATCTAAGTGGGCATCCAGTACAAGTCTAGGTGCATTTTCTTTTCCACACCGCCGGACGCCTACTACACTGCCCATTTTTTGGATCTGTACTGCGTCCATCCAGGGGGCCAGAAGCTGGGCGGCAGCCTCCGCTACCGCCCGCTCAAAGCCGCTAGGGCCCGCTAGGGCACACAACTGCGGCAAAATGATTCTATAGTCCAAGCCTATTCCTCCGCATCAGAGCGCGTTGACAAGCTCTTTAAATACGCGTCCGCGCTCCATAAAATTTTTAAATCGGTCAAACGCGGCACAGGCGGGAGATAGAACCACCACATCACCCGCGACTGCGGCCCCCTGAGCCGCGGCCACAGCGGCGGACAAATCCTCGGTTTCAATCAGTTTTAGCCCGCTGTCCCTGTAGCCCTCCGCTTCTTCCACAGCCTTTCGTATGGCAGGGGCGGTATCACCCGTCAAAATCAACGTTTTTACCTTCTTTATAATCTCCACGCCTAGCTGCGTAAAGGGGACTCCCTTATCATATCCTCCCGCAATCAAAATGAGCTTTTGATTGAAGGAATCCAGGCAGGCCATAGTGCGGGTAGGGCTGGTACCGATAGAATCATTGTAATACTTTACGCCATCCAATTCACGGACCAACTCAATACGATGTTCGACACCGGTGAATCGCTGTGCAACGGCCCGAACCTTTTTGTCTGGCACTAAGCCATCCACAGCCGCAATGGCCGCCATATAATTTTCGATATTGTGGACACCAGGAATTTGGATGTCAGCCAGGGGGAGCACCTCACGGCTGCCGATTTCATTGGTCAGCCAGATAGCGCCATCCCGGAGATAGACTCCCTCTTCCAAACTCTGCTTTCTGCTGAACAGCATGACGGCGGTCGGGGCCTGTTTGGACAGGGCACGTGTAATATCGTTATCGTAGTTGAATATTGCACGGTCACCCGGCTCCTGGTACCGGAAAATATTAATCTTAGCGGCGGTATATTCCTCCATGGTGTGATGATAGTCCAGATGGTTGGGGGAAAGATTGGTAAAGACCGCCACATTGGGGCTCTGCCCCATAGACATCAGTTGAAAAGAGGACAGCTCCACCACGACCATATCCTCCGGGGTCATACCGGCGACATCCGGGAGAAGTGGTTTGCCGATATTACCCCCCACATAGACATTATACCCAGCTTCTTTTAGAAACTCACTGATCAGCGTTGTGGTCGTGGTCTTTCCGTCGCTGCCAGTGACACCGATGATCTTACAGGGACACATCTGAAAAAAGAGCTCCATTTCAGAGGTAACGATGCTCCCCCTCTCGGCCGCCTCCCGCAGTTCAGGGGTATTGGGACTGAGGCCGGGCGTTCGGAAAATAAGGTCGAACCGCGCCAACCGGTCCAGATAACCAGGTCCCAGATGAAGTTTAGCCCCCAGGCTCTCCAATTCCGCGGCCTGCTCCTCCACCCGTTCCCGGGGCGCCTTATCACAGACCGTGACCTTCAGACCAGCCCGAAGGAACATTCGAATCAGAGGGGTATTGCTGACTCCCATACCAATGACAGCGATGGAATAGCCATGGAGGGACTCAAGATATTCAGTAATGGTGGACACTGAAACGTCCTCCTTCCAAGTTTTTCTTTCCTAGAACTTTATATTAACATACCGGGTAAAAAAATTCAATCGAAACTGTGAGCGGCTCCATATGCTTGGAAGTTTCCAGTCCAGGAAACCATTTGACATACACTCCGTTTTCCTGTATGATAGACCAGTCAAGCAGGCTGGACAGCCGCGCGGATGGGGCGAAAGGCCCATCTGTGAGGAAAGTCCGGGCTCCACAGGGCAAGGATAACGGGTAACACCCGCCGGGGGCGACCCTAGGAAAAGTGCAACAGAGATATACCGCCTCGTTCTCCTTGAACGGGGTAAGGGTGGAAAGGTGAGGTAAGAGCTCACCCGATGGCGTGGAAGCGCCCATCGCTGTAAACTCTATCCGGAGCAACGCCGTGGAGGGACAACAGGCTGGCCCGGCCGTTCCATGGAGGCGGCTTGAGTGCGCCGGCAACGACGCATCGAGATAGATGGCTGTCTTAAAAGACAGAACCCGGCTTACAGGCCTGCTTGCGATACAGCGTTCCAGTCAGAGGGCAGGGACGCTGTATTTTTTATTTTCTATCAGAATTCCTCTTTGTGTTCCTGGTCGGAACTGAGAATAATAGTATGAATACTATAAGAAATACCCAGAAACATGAAATAGCTGAAGGCAACTTTGGCTGTTATATGATTCTTTTTTTACATTCAAGGATTATTTAATGATGAAATGTAACATCACAGAATTTTTTGCGTCCATATGGATGAACAGTATTTTATTGACCTTGAAGAAACAGATAATACCCAGCCAATCTAAAAAAATGATTTGATTGTATTCTTCTATAAATTTTGATAAACCTATCAATGAATCAATGTACATTCATTTTTGAATTAGACTTTGGGACCAAGAAATTAGGAGTTTATTTTATGGAAATTTCATCTTCTGTTACAAAGTATGATACCTATACTGGCACCAGTCAGTTCTGCATTATCATCTATGACGAGTAACAAAAAAGGGCCCTGGAGCGGTTTTGCGCTCCAGGGCCCTTATCTTATGAGAAGAATCAGTCCTGGTCCCAGTTGTGATACACAGCCTGGACATCATCATTTTCCTCCAGGAAATCGATCAGCTTCTCCATATTTTTGATATCGTCCTCAGCGGTGAGCTTGACATAGTTCTGGGGGACCATCTGGACTCCAGCCTCCAAGAAGACATAGCCTTTCTTCTCCAGAGTTTCGGTCACAGCGGCGAAGGCATCGGGATCAGTATAGACCTCAAATACCTCGTCGTCAGCCTGCATATCGTCGGCGCCGGCCTCCAGAGCATCCATCATAACAGTATCCTCGTCTAGGTCTTCCGACTCGATGACAATGACACCCTTGCGGTCAAAGGACCAGGATACACAACCAGTGGCGCCCAAGCCCTTGCCATACTTGTCCAGCAGGTGGCGCACCTCAGGGGCGGTGCGGTTGCGGTTGTCGGTCAGCGCCTCGATGATCACGGCGACGCCATTGGGGCCGTAGCCCTCATAGGTCACGTTCTCAAAGCTGTCGGTATTGCCGGAGCCCAGCGCCTTGTCGATGGTCCGCTTGATATTATCGTTGGGCATATTGGCCGCCTTGGCCTTGGCAATGACGGTGGCCAGACGGGAGTTGTTGGCGGGATCACCGCTGCCCCCGGTCTTGACTGCTACGATCATTTCACGGGCAATCTTGGTAAAAATTTGGGAGCGCTTGGCATCGGCCGCACCCTTGGTCTTCTGTATATTGTGCCACTTGGAATGTCCGGACATGGTAATATCGTTCCCTTCTTGTGTAATGAGCGCAAATATTATATCACTCTTTATAGGCCTTGACAAGCTGTTTTCTCAGGAGATCGTCCAATCTATATAGATTACAGAAATTGCACCGTCAATTTCTTTCGGAAATGGTAAGAAGTGTGCCACGCAACAACTCTGCAAAATAAGAAAGCGAACTATCCAAACCAGATCCTGCCCGTTCAATTGCTTGAGACAAAAGAACGCCAAAAATTATAATAGAAATGGATAAAGTGATCATACCTAAAAGAAATACCCAATTTTTCATTGTTTAACCTCCTTTGGTACAATTGCTTTCAAAGTTCGCAATACTTTCCATAGACAATATAGGTGTAATTGAAGTCAGGAGATCCCAAGGCCTTTCGGATACAATGCCAGCGTCACTGGACCTGACTCCGGTCTTTGTCAGGCACCATGATACGCAGATGCCAACCCTCACCACATTTGCCCTTCTCGTCAAACACTTCGATGTCAAACCACATCTTCCGGCGCTCGATTTCCCGGAGGGTGGCGGTAGCCCACACCTTCATCCCAACGGGTGTAGGGGCCAAATGCTTGACGTGCGCTTCCGCGCCTACGGTGGTCATCCCATCGTCCAAAAATTCACGGGCCAATTCCAGAGCGGCCCCTTCCATCAGGGCCAGCATATTGGGGGTGGAAAGGATCTTGGCGCCGGCGGTTCCGATGCGCTTGGCGGTCATATCGTCTGTGACTGTCCAGGTCAGTGTATGCTGCTTCTTCTCCTCCATGGGTATTCTCCTCCTGTGTATTGTGCCCCTTCAGCGGAAGGGAGTTCCATCTTTGTCCAGTACCTCTCGGCGGTGGAAGGTAACCATGTCTGGCCGGAATTGAGGATATTCCTGGCAAAAGGCGCTGTGGATAAGTTCGGGGTTCAGGCCGGGATTCTGGGCTGACAGTACCGCATCTAGCGTCATAGTGTCGCTCTGACATTCCAGATTCCAGCCGCGGATCAAAGGAATGAGATCCACTTCTGTATATCCCTTTTTGGCTTTGTTAGATTTCTTTTGCATAATCAAACTGTCGCGGCCCAGCAGCTCCCGCATGGCAGACTCTGTCTCCTGGGGACGGCCTGCCGGATATTCCATATTCATGATGTAGTTGACATAGGCCAACTCCTTGAGTTTTCGCTGTGCTGGATAGCACTGATGGACCACGATCCCCTCCGGCATGGCGGCGGTCAATCTGCCCGGCACCTCTTCCCTGCCGGTCCCCTCCATCAGTCCAAACTCCAGTATTTCACACTGGCTGGAGTAGCCCACCGAGAGGGGCAGCGCAATGGAAACAAAGGGATGTGGATTAAACCCTTCTGTATGCTTGATCGGGATCTTGGCGCGAGCGAAAGCACGCTGAAAGGTGCGCATCAGATCCAGATGAGAGATATATTTGGCTCTCCCTGTCTTGGAAAATAGCAGGCGGTCAGCCACAGGTCCTACCTCCTGTCAGCATTTTGTTGGCCCCACAGGCCGAGCAGCGTGACCGGCAGTCTGGAGTGGTGACAGACTGGTAGCAAAGCTCCCGCTCCCGCCACAGGAATTCCCGACTGACCCCGACGCTTGGTACTGCCCAGGGGAATAGCTCGTCCTTTTCCCGGACCCGGTGGGCATAGAAGTCCCCATCCAGCCCACAGGCGGACAGAGCGTCCATCCATCGCTGGTAATCGAAATATTCGCTCCAGGCGTCAAATTTGGCTCCATGCTCCCAGGCCCATTCCAATACATCGGCTAAACGGCGGTCTCCCCTGGAGAAAATGGCCTCCAGATAGCTGGTCTGGGGGTCGTGCCAGTTGTAAGTGATCGACTTGTCCCGCTTCAGCGCATCCCGCAACAAATCCACCCGGCGCTGGTACTCCTCTACCGGGATTTGGGCCTCCCACTGGAAGGCGGTGTGCGGCTTTGGAACGAACCAGGAGGTGGATACCGTGATTCGTACTCCACGGGCCTTGTTTGGAGTGCACTCCCGCCAGGTAAAATAGACCTTACGGGCTAGGTCGGCGATGCCCAGGACATCCTCATCTGTTTCTGTGGGCAGTCCCAGCATAAAATACAGCTTTACTCCACTCCAACCGCCGGAAAAGGCGGTGCGGCAGGACTGGAGAAGGTCCTCCTCCCGGAGATTTTTGTTGATGGCGTCTCTTAGGCGCTGGGTCCCAGCCTCCGGAGCGAAAGTCAATCCGCCCTTTCGGACCCGCTGGAGCCGCTCCATCAGATTCATGGAGAAGGTATCCGCCCGCAGGGAGGGCAGAGACAGGCCAATATCCCGTGGGGCGCAGTAATCCAGCAGGTCATCACACAACTGCAGCAGACAGGGATAATCCGTGGAGGACAGGCTGGACAGTGTCATCTCCTGATAGCCGGAGTCCTCGCAGGCTTCCTTCCCATATCTGGCCAGCAGTTCTGGGCTGCGGCTTCGGACAGGGCGATAGGCATATCCAGCCTGGCAGAAGCGGCAGCCCCGGATACATCCCCGAAACAGCTCCAGCATCACCCGGTCGTGGACGATCTCGGTGGAGGGAATGATGGTCTTTACTGGGAAATAGGCTTTGTCCATGTCCTGGATGATCCGTTTTGTCACGGTGGCGGGGGCGCCCTCCTTTGGAGTGATGGCTGCCACCCGTCCGTCCTCATGGTAAGTTACCTCATAAAGCGAGGGGACATAGATACCAGGGATACGAGCCGCTTCCTGCAGAAGCTCCTCTTTAGACCATCCTTCCTCCTGGGCCCTTTGGTACAGGTCTATGTACTCCAGGGTGACCTCCTCCCCTTCGCCAAGGACGAAGAAGTCAATAAAAGGGGCCAACGGTTCAGGATTATAACAGCAGGTGCCACCAGCTACCACAAGCGGAGTAAGACCTTTCCGGTCCGCGGATCGGAGCGGCAGTCCCGCCAGATCCAACATATTCAAAACATTGGAGTAGGCCATCTCATACCCAAGAGAAAAGCCGATGATATGAAAGTCTGCGATGGGATCCCCGCTCTCCAGCCCATAGAGGAGCAGTCCCTCCCGGCGCATTTCCTCTTCCATATCGCCCCAGGGGGCATAGCAGCGCTCGCACCACACATCGGGCCTCTGATTCATGACGCCATATAAAATGCGGCATCCCAAATTGGACATCCCAATCTCATAGGTATCCGGAAAACAAAGTGCGAAACGAGTGGTCACAGAACACTTCTCTTTGACCACTGCGTTATACTCGCCGCCAGTATAGCGGGCGGGCTTTTGTACTTTGGGTAAGATATGCTCTAGTGTGCGATTCATATTGATCCTCCAGTTGAAACGCCTAGGAGCGAATCAATATGATTTTACCTTTTTCTTATCTATAAGGCAAGCCCTATTTCCCCTCTTTTTTCCTTTGGAAAAAACAGCCAGCAGCCACAGCCCAACAGATAACAGGGTGATATTTCCGTTTTTCCAGGCCAGCAGCGCCCCCGCCAGAAGCAGCGAGCCTACCAGACATCCGTCCAGCAAGGCTCCAATTTGCTCTGCCACATTCAGGCCACAAAAGACAGCCAGCAATCCATGTAAAAAACGGCCGCCGTCCAGCCTCCCGACCGGCAAAAGATTAAAACAGCCTAGAGCCAGATTCAACCCGGCGAAAAGTGTTCCCCAGCTCCAGCGGCAGCAGAGGACAGCCAGCAGCAGATTCACGCCCGGTCCCGCTAGAGCCGCCACCATCTCCTGGCCATATCCCATCGGCCTACACAGTACCATTTCCGCTCCAACAGCTGTAAGGCGGATTAGCTTGATATCTCCACTCAACAGCCGTATCGACAGGAGATGCCCCAGCTCATGGAAACAGCAGGCCAACACGCACAGCGGGACCAGCCCCTGCCGGTCCAGGTAGTTGAGCCACGCCAACATGAGGAAAAAGGGCGCTGTTACTTCCAACTTTCCAATGCGCATTAGTTTTCCAGGACCTGGATATAGTAAATTGGATCCAGATGAGTTTTATTGAATTTAAGTTCCAAATGCAGGTGTGGCCCAGTGGCGGCGCCGGATGAGCCCACCTCCGCAATCTTCTCCCCCACAGCCACAGACTGTCCCTTACTGACACAGACCTTGTTACAATGAGCATAGAATGATTTGACGCCATTTCCATGGTCCAGTTGGAGATAGAGCCCATAGGAGTCGTCTTGGCCGACATACTCCACCGTGCCGGTGGCAAAGGCGCTGATCGGATCGCCTGTCTGTCCACCAATATCCACGCCGCCGTGAAACTGATACACACCATTAATAGGGTGGTCCCGGTATCCATAGACAGAATTTAAATGGCCAAGAACAGGGGTGACTGTTTCGAGATCTCCCAGTGAGAGCTTATCCATGGTATAATTATTGGGCAGTTCCTTCCCACTATAATCAGATTTGAGGAGCAGCGTACCCGCGGCCGGCACCACGGCTGGCTCCTCCACTGCCGCTGGCTGCTCCGACTGTTCCACAGGCTCCGTATCAAAGGAAATATCCAGCTTTGGGAGATCGGAGGAAAATAGGTTCTGGGTCAATTCCTCCGGATCCTGTCTGCCCCCTGTCAGGAGCACAATCTTTGATTGGGAGGAATCATACAAATTTCCTGCCTGCTGTGGATCTACGTCGGAACTAGAAGAACCGCCGAATACTTCTACGCAAAATTCACCAAGTTGGTCCAGCAGCGTGCCTTCCCCCCCAATCGTGGCACCAAGTTTGGAAAAAGCAGCTTTAAAATCGATATTATAGGTGATAAGCTGAACGATATCGTCCCGCACCTGAAGCAGTTTGGCTGGGAAAATTCCCTTCCCTAAAAATACGGTTAGGAATAGGACGACACAGACCAACAGCTGACGTAGACGTGTCCTCTCCTGGCTGCTGGATCCTCTACTATGCCGGCCTGCTCCGGTAGGTGAGAAATGGATATTTTTTCGGGCAGTGTGTGCGGCGCGATACATCCTGGCCCCTCCCTTTTCAGATATCGGTGATAGGTCAGTCTATTCTGAAGCGGTTTTGGATATTACACTTGACATCTTTGATGAAAGATTTTATAATATAGCAGTTAGAACTCCGGGTGTGGCGAAGCTTGGTATCGCGCTTGGTTCGGGTCCAAGAGACCGTGGGTTCAAATCCCGCCACTCGGACCAAACAATGATAATCCGAACTACATTATCCAAATGGGTAATGTGTTCGGATTTATCATTTCTATTGAAAATGTAATTTAGCAGACAATGGCAGGAAGAAAATTCCTGCCATTGCTTTTCAACAAAATCGGTGATATAATCACAGAAACTGATCCAAAGGAGGCGCATAGCATGAAGAAATCATGGTGGAAAGTTCCTCTATATTGCATTGTAGCAAGTTGGATATGTTTTCAACTGGAGGTCCGTTTTTTGGGAAGATGGACAATAGTAACATTGCCAGACGGGTCAATATCCACAGATAGTACACGATGGTTAATTCTTAATATTGTACTGTTTATAATTGTTGTTACGATTGGTGGATTTTTCTTTTTTCGTAAGATGACGCACAGAGAACTTTTTTACTCTGCGTCTGTCTTGGTTGTCCTCAATATTGTATTTGGCTTAATTGCTTATAAAATGCAAGGAATGTTTTCTCTGTATTTTGCCGAGTTAACAGAGTGGGATAGTTTTATTTCAAGTCTGCTATTCCAAGTTACTCAAAATGTTTGGATTTCTGCCATAATTGCCTGGATATTGCCTCCATATATTTTTGTTCTATTTGGACGAAAAGCATCTAATGAGAGTTAATAACAAGGCGGGAGCATCGTGACAGATGTTCCCGCCTTGTGCTTTAGTCCTGTTTTTCCTTGTCTTGTTCTTGTTGCGCTTTCCACTCTGCAAACTCCCGCTGTCCTTCCTCGCTCTCGAAAAAGGCTTGTATCTCTGGGAGCAGGGCCAGGGCCAGGACCAGGACTCTGTCTTAATTTTATCGTGCTACCTACTGCCCTGTCCCCAAAGGATATAATACTTACCTTTTGGAAGATCGTCATCGTTCGGATATGTAATCATTAGGAGGACCACGTCGGAGCAAAGTCCACTTTGCTCCGACATCTTTTTATGCTGGGGAAAAAGGCGTCATCTGCCCGCTCCCTTGCTCCTCCTTTCCAACTGCGACCCGCTCCGCTGGGCTCGCAGCTGGTGGCCGCCCTGCGGGCGGTATTTTTCACCGTCGGAAAATATCGATATTAACAGTCCTCTGCAAACAACGATAATCCGAACTACATTCTCTAAGTGATGAATGTGTTCGGATTTATCATTTCTGCTGAAAATGTACTTTGATTAGCAAGAATTGGGGGATTGGGAACAACATTCCAAATCCTTGCTTTTTGTTGTGCTTCTTATTATAATTTATAAAACAATACATCATTTTGTCTGCCGATTTACTCCAAGAAATTCCTCAAAAATGTTACATTTAGAGCAGTATGATATCGCTGAACGGAGGTTAATATGAAAAGAAACGTAGTTATTGTGACCATATGTTTGCTTGTATCATTCGCATTTTCCGCTTGCGTACCTGCAACCCCTAGCGACCAAACACCTGAATTTTTTAATGACATTGGAAAAACACTTAGTGAATTAAGAAATGAGTATCCCGAAGGCGAATTTATTGTAAGATTAGATGGATTCCCGGATTGTGCTGCTATATGTTTTGGGGATCCGGAGGCGGAATATGTTTCCTACTTTTTCGGAACACAGAGCGGTGATGCTGAAAAGGCTATGAACGAATATGAAGACCAGTTAAAATGCGCTGGTTTCATCACAACAGCAAATGTACTTTTTCCAGACATGGAAGATGACATGTCCTTTGAAGATTTCTTCTCCTTGATTGGTGTCGATGATTATGAGTACTTCGGAGAAGACACGATAACCGCAGAAGGCTGGTTAAGATTCATGTATAGTGGTATGGAAGTAATGGTGAACACAAACGAAGCCGTTGCTGGTGGCGGATGGGATATCACAGGAGCAGAAAGAGTAAAGAGTAATGCTCCGGTATCTGTTGTAGACCAAGAAATATCAAATACCAATCTAGACTTAGCTGAGACGGTTATGTTCGATTAAACTGTGTCATGAGAACACATCACTGCGGCTGGCGTGTATTAATTCCTTGAGGGATTAACGGAAAAAACAGGAATTTATCGTAACTCAGTAGGAGTGACAGAGGTGCAGAAAGAGAAAGTGGTGGTAGGAAAGGACTAAGGAATCAAAACGGCGTGGATAGAGCCGGCTGACAGAATTTGAATTACACGTTTGATGTGTCATCCGTGAGGAATAAAGGGCTATGCCCGCATAGAGACAACCACCAGCGAAGCTGGTGGTTGTGTTCTTATGGAGCGGTCAGCCAGGCCCCCACCAGAACAGCGGCCAGTTGTTTCTGATAATCTGGATCCAACAGTTGTGCCTCCTCTTCTGGATTCGTTAAAAATCCACACTCCACCAGGACGGCTGGACAACTAATATGATTCATAAGATAGACCGTATCCGGAATTTGTTTTACCGACCGCTCATTTTCTGGCTGGAGTGTCCCCTTGACTACCGCCTGAATATGTTCCGCCAGTTCCTTAGAGCCCTCTGTGGGCGCATAGAATACCTGTGCGCCGTGATAGCGATTATTCGGATAAGTATTCTGATGGATACTAAGCAGAGTGGCGCTTCTTTGTCCCTCAATAGCAGCCACTCTATTTTTTAGATCAGATACCTTCTTTTCACGCAGTGAAACCGCACTGTTGTCGTGGAGGGAAATGTCTTCTTCTCGAAGGACCATGGGAGATACTCCGTAAAAGGCCAAAATATCCCGCATCCTCAATACCACTGCCAGATTAATCTGACTTTCCGGCATACCAGTGAGTGAGACAGCACCCCCATCTTCTCCACCATGCCCGGCATCCAGAATCAGATTGGCCTGGCTATTTACTAAAGAGGAAGATGACGCTATTCTATCCATTCTCCCCATGCATAAGCGCAGCGACCAGTTCAGCAAAAACAATACTGTCACGATAGCCAATCCTAGCAATAACATCCGCCGCCTCATAAGACCACCTCGACCTAACATATGGAGACGGACAAGAGCAATATTCCCTATTTAAAATAAAATTTATTTTGGCCACCAAATCTTGTCTTCCTTGGTAAAGAAATAGAGAAGATAACCGGAAAGCCCAAAAGTTCCATCCTTGACTCCCTTTTTCTCCAGGGACCACGTTACCGGTCAGACCATACACTGGGATGAGGGCCCATCCGCCCCTCAAATCCAACCAAGGAGGGAATCCCTTTGAATCAAGAGATCGGTAGCTCCTGCCCCCTGCAGACTAGCTGCCCTGATAATTATGGTACTCTGCCGTCCTGTGCAGGACTGGCAGTCCCTTACGTCCCATTTCAGCAGGATAGACCCAATAAATATTCCCAAAGTGAGGCTCTGAGCAACGGTACACTCTTTCCAGGCCTCAACCTCCCCTTCCATTTGAAGGTGGAAGGTTCCACTTTGCCCACAAATCCGCTGGTAGAGCTCCAGGCTCTGGAATTCGTCGTACTAGAACTTGGGATTTATCTTGACACCCATCCTGACGATACGGAGGCATTCACCCTTTTCAAGCAGTATGCCGCCATGGAAAAGTCGGCCAAAGCCGCTTACGAAAGCAAATTCGGGCCCCTGACCAAAGCCGCGGCGGCGACTGGAGAGAGATACAACTGGCTCCAGGAGCCCTGGCCTTGGAATTTCCAGCAGAATGAGGTGAAGTAAATGTTTATTTATGAAAAGAAGCTTCAATTTCCAGTAAAAATTGCCACTCCAAATCCTAAGTTGGCCGCTTTTATTATCAGTCAATATGGTGGTCCAGACGGAGAACTAGGTGCCTCTATGCGCTATCTGTCCCAGCGTTATGCCATGCCTTATGCTGAGGCAAAAGGCGTATTGACGGACATCGGCACTGAGGAGCTGGGCCATATGGAGATGGTAGCCGCCATCGTTCACCAACTGACTCGAAACCTCACCGACGAAGATGTGCGAAATAATCCAACCTTTGCTCCTTATTTCGTAGACCACACCACAGGTGTCTATCCTACTGCCGCTTCCGGGTTCCCTTGGAGCGCCGGCTCTATCCAATCTACCGGCGATGTCATTGCCGACTTGACTGAAGACTTGGCGGCCGAGCAAAAGGCCCGCCTCACCTATGATAACATTCTCCGCCTTTCCGATGACCCAGATGTCAACAACGTCATCCGTTTTCTGCGAGAGCGGGAAATTGTCCACTTCCAGCGATTTGGCGAGTGTTTGCGCCTGTGCAAAGAGAAGATGGACGCAAGAAACGTCTACCTTACTAACCCTGCCTTTGACAAAGCACAACCCAGGACTCCTGCTAGAGGTTAAAAAACAGCCAGGCTCCCATTTATTAGGGGGCCTGGCTCTTCTCAAAGCTGATAGAAACTGTCCGTACAGATTTACAATAAGGCGAAAACCTGCTAGAATAAAATAAATCAAACTCGGCACCAGAAGGAGCAGGACGATGAAAGCAAAGACTCTCTTTTACTGTACAGAATGCGGGAACGAGATGCCAAAATGGCAGGGGAAATGTCCTGCCTGCGGCGCATGGAATACGGTGGTAGAGCAACCCACAGAAAAGCCCGTCAAAAAAGCAGGAATCAACCATCCCAGAGGTTCCGCGGCTGGCGTGGCCGTTCACCGTCCCAAACTCATGAAAGATGTGGAGATCAAAGATGAGCTGAGATTTTGTACAGGAATGGGAGAGCTGGACCGGGTTCTGGGAGGCGGCGCGGTCAAGGGATCGCTGGTTCTGATAGGCGGTGCTCCTGGCATTGGAAAGTCCACACTTATGCTGCAGATCTGCGATAATCTGTGCCGGTTTGCCACAGTTTTGTATGTATCAGGAGAGGAATCCGAACGGCAGATCAAACTCCGAGCGCAGAGGCTAAACGTGGCAGAGGAGGGGCTTCATCTGCTGGCGGAAACCGATCTGGAGAACATGATTGATTCAGTTCATCATCTCCAGCCTGATGTGCTCATTGTGGATTCTATTCAGACTTTATACCACGGGGATGTGAATGCCGCCCCTGGAAGCGTAAGCCAGGTAAAGGAGTGCACACTGGCGTTGATGCAGCTTGCAAAGGGAGAGGGAATTACCGTTTTTGTCATCGGACATGTGAACAAAGAGGGCTTTATTGCCGGGCCTAAGGTGCTGGAGCATATGGTAGACTGTGTCCTTTATTTTGAAGGTGAGAGGCATATGGCCTACCGCATCTTAAGGGCGGCCAAGAACCGCTTTGGTGCGACCAATGAGATTGGTGTTTTTGAGATGGAGGATGGTGGACTGTGTGAAGTGCCAAACCCCTCGGAAACTCTGTTAGCTGGCCGTCCCATGGATGCTCCGGGTACCTGTGTTACCTGTGTTATGGAGGGAGTACGCCCGGTGCTGGCAGAAATCCAGGCCCTAGTGGTGCCCAGCAGCCTAGGAAATCCTAGAAGAGTGAGCAATGGCTTCGAATATAACCGCACCATGTTGTTGCTGGCCGTGCTGGAAAAACGCGGCGGCCTTTTACTGGGAAATTGTGACAGCTATCTAAATGTCATTGGAGGGCTAACATTAGACGAACCAGCGGCAGATTTAGCAGTTGTGTTGGCTATGGCCTCCAGTTTTCGGGACAGACCGGTACCTCATTATCTTGCTGCTATTGGGGAAGTGGGGCTGACCGGAGAACTTCGGGCAGTCAGTGCGTTAGGCCAACGCCTGTCCGAAGTCCAGCGGCTAGGCTTTACAAAATGTCTGATTCCAAAGCGTGTCCAGGGCAAACTAATTGCTCCGGAGGGACTAGAGTTGATCCGGGTTTCCAGTATTCGGGAGGCTCTGGCGACGTTGCTGTAAAGCTTTTTTACTTAAGGGAACAAAATTAATACAGCTGGAGCTAGAAGTTAACCCGGAGGAGGCGGCTCGGTAGAGAGAACAGTATCCGTCCTTCTGATAAACACAGGAATCAGTGCACACGATCAAGCTCATTCTTTTCACCTCCAGTATCGAGAGTAAGTAGTATGTCCTAGAGTGGAAAAGATATGAGATATGGATGGATATGAAAAAATTAGTCTGGAAGCTTGACGGATATAGAGAAAGATACAAATTCAGTGACATGTTTCTAAATTTAAATATAATGAAAACTTACAAAAACCCAATGCCTAGCAGAAAAATCGGTTTTTTTCACCACTTTTGATTCGTTTTCCTAGATCCAGGAGTTCTTCATTCAGCTGCTCTGACAAAAGTTCAGCGGCATAACAGCTGTTTCCAGTTCCGGAAAAATATAAGATCATTAGGACTTCTCCCCTATCTCAATGGCCACTTTTATCACGTTATCCCGCCGATGTTCAAAGAGGTCATAGGCCGCCTCGATTTCCTCTAGCGGAAAGGTATGGGTGATTAACGGCGTGGTGTCCAGCATTCCCTCCTTGATCAGCTTTAATATCTCCGCACAGCTGCAACCATCCACACCACCAGTCTTGAAGGTCAGATTTTTCCCGTACATTTCGGGCAATGGCAGCTGCTGAGGACCGTCATACAGCGCCACTACTGCCACAGTGCCATTGGGTCTGGCACACTGCCAGGCCATACGAAAGGTTTCCGCTCCACCAGCGACCTCGAGCACTACATCCGCACCGCCATGGTCGCTGTTTCGCCGTACATAGTCCAGTGCTTTTTCCGGTGTGGTCGCCAGCACCTGAGGATAGTAACGGTGGAGAAACTGGAGGCGCTGTTCTTCCCGCTCGCATACAATCACACGTTTTGGACTTTTTAACAAAACACACTGTAAGGTACATATACCTGTCGGGCCGGCCCCGATGATAAGCACAGTGTCATCAGGGCTGATATCTGATATCTGGGCCGCCCAATAACCTGTAGCCAGAATGTCACCTACAAAAAGGGCCTGGCGGTCAGTCACGGGATCAGGGATCCTATCCAAGCTCTGGTCCGCATAGGGAACTCTCACATATTCTGCCTGCCCGCCATCGATGCGGCAGCCCAAGGCCCAGCCACCATTCGGGTCTATGCAGTTATTCACCCAGCCATGCTGGCAGAAAAAACAGTGCCCACAGAAAGTCTCTACATTTACGGTGACCCTGTCACCAGGCCTCACTGATAATACAGCAGGACCAACCTTCTCTACTATACCCACCATCTCATGGCCAACTGTAATACCTGGCACTGCTCTTGGCACAGAGCCATGCTTGATGTGGAGGTCACTGGTACAAATGCTGGCCAAGGTGACCCGCACGATCGCATCTCGGTCATCCAAGATCACTGGTCTCTCCTTCTCCAACAATTTGAATGTTCCTTGTTCCAAAAAAGTATAGGCTAACATATTCATTATCCGCTCCATTGTAGTTTCTTAATTCCAGCATAGCATTTTCCAAAACAAAATTCAAGGGAATCAAAACAAAGGCAGAGGCCCTGTCCCCAGACAAGGCCTCTGCCCTTCATTTGATATAGATTTAGATTCAAAATCCCAGGCCCTGAATATAGCCCTGGATGCGCTCAAAGCCCCTCTTAATATTTTCGTCAGAGGTGGCGTAGGTAATTCGGATGAATCCTTCCCCACTGTCACCGAATCCGGATCCAGGGACAGTAACGACCCCGGTCTTCTTCAGTAGATCCATACACAAGTCACGGGAATTCATCCCGGTGAACTCTGTCAGTTCCTTGGCATTGACAAAGGCATAGAAGGCGCCCTTTGGCTTTTTAATAGACAGACCAGGTGTCTGGTCAATCAGTGAACAGATCAGGTCACGGCGGCGAAGATAGCTCTGCCGCATATTCTCAATTTCAGACTGGCACTGACGCAGCCCACAGGCGGCCGCAATCTGGCTGGGGGCCGGCAGACAGGAAGCGCCGTTCTCGTGCAGTTTAGTCATGTTACGGATAATATCAGGCTGGGAGATCGCATAACCAAGGCGCCAGCCAGTCATGGCAAACATTTTGGAGAAGCCGCTAATGTACACAGTCTTTTCCATGATTCCATCAAAGGAGGTAATGCTGGTATAGCCCGCATCATCATAAACTAACCGGCTGTATATCTCATCGGCAATGATAAAGATATCCCGCTCGCGGAGCAGGTCAGCCAGGGCTTTGCAAGTATCCTTGTCAATCACCGCACCGGTAGGATTAGAGGGTGAGTTGAGAATGATAGCTTTTGTTTTAGGTGTGATCGCGGCCTTGATGTCATCAGGATCTGGGATAAATCCGTTTTCCTCACGTGCTGGGACACAGATCATTCTGGCGCCCACCATACCAATCTGTCCAAAATAATTAGGCCAGGCCGGTGTGATTACGATGACTTCATCACCGGGATTTACCAAGGTGAACAAAGCCATCTGGATCGCCTCAGTGGCACCGCAGGACACCATAATCTGGTTTGCGGGATCAGGCTTCAGATCATTGGCATGGTACTCCGCAATCGCTTGGCGCAGTTCCAACACGCCACTGTTCGGGGTATAGTGAGTCATACCGGACTCCCAGCATCGGCATGCCTCTTCAATGATGGGGCGCGGAGTGATAAAGTCCGGCTCGCCAACTGTAAAGCTGATAGTATCCTCCATTTTCAAGGCCTCATTGAACATCTCCCGAATGACTGATCCACCCAGATTTTGGGCCAAATTTGACAACTGCATCGTTCATTCACTCCTACAAATCAGTTTGTTGTATATGCTTAGGCACCCAGATAGGCTGCCTTCACACGCTCATCAGCTAGCAAATCCTGAGAGGCACCTTGCATGGTAATTTTCCCCGTCTCCAGCACATAAGCGTGGGAGGCCGTATTCAGAGCTAAAAAGGCGTTCTGTTCGATGAGCAAGATGCTAGTGCCAGTTTCATTAATCTGCCTGATGACGCGAAAAATATCTTCTACAACAATAGGAGCCAGCCCCATGGAAGGCTCGTCTAGCATTAACAGGCTTCCATTGGTCATCAAGGCCCGGCCTAACGCCAGCATCTGCTGCTCACCTCCAGAAAGTGTCCCAGCCTGCTGCTTTTCACGCTCCTTCAGTCGTGGAAAGATAGTAAATACCCGTTCCAGACCATCTTTTATGAAAGCTCTATCTTTTATCAGATTGGCTCCCATAGTCAGGTTTTCAGTGACGGACATCTTCGAAAATACCCGGCGGCCTTCTGGCACATGGGCAATGCCCTGTTCTACAATCTTATGGGGCTTCATCTTGGTCAATTCTGTTCCCTGAAACAGAATTGACCCGCTTTTTGCGTGCTCCAGACCAGAGATGGTGCGCAGAATGGTGGACTTTCCAGCGCCATTGGACCCAATCAACGCCACAATCTCCCCTTTTTCCATCGAGAAGGAAACGCCTTGTACCGCATTAATGGCTCCATAGGACACATGAAGATCCCGAATCTCAAGTAGCGACATTCTGATAGCCTCCTCCTAAGTATGCCTCGATAACCTTCGGATTGGCCTGCACTTCGGCGGGCACCCCTTCAGCTATGGTCTTACCAAAGTCTAAGACTTTGATGCGGTCCGCAATAGGCATTACAAAGTTCATGTGGTGCTCAATCAAAATGATAGTCACACCAAAGTCCTTGCGAATCTGTGCTACCAGGTTCGCCATATCCTCCAGTTCAGTGGTAATCATACCAGCTACTGGCTCATCCAACAACAGGATCTTGGGATCCGTCATCAGGGCACGTGCAATTTCCAGACGGCGCTGATCGCCATAGGGCAGATTTTTTGCTAGTAAATTTGCTTTGTCGGCCAGTCCCAGACGGTCTAACAGACCCATGACCTTCTCATCCAGCTCCCTTTCGCTCTTCACCATGCCCGGTGTACGCAAAAAACATTTGGCTAGATTCTGGTCGTTATGCATAGTATGGGCCATCTTTACATTGTCCGCCACACTGGCATTAGAGAACAGGCGGATGTTCTGGAAAGTTCGGGTAATCCCCTGTCGCGCAAACTGATAGGGTTTAAGCCCTACCATATCCACCCCATCTAGCTTAATGGTACCGGTGGTGGGTTTGTAAATACCGGTCAGCATATTAAATACGGTTGTCTTTCCTGCGCCGTTTGGCCCAATAATGGCAATTAATTCGCCCTTTTCAACTTCCAAATTAAAATTATCCACGGCGCAAAGCCCACCGAACATGATAGAGAGGTTTTTGACCTCAAGAAGACTCATATCACCACTTCTCCCTTCTCAGGACTTAGAGACACCCGCAGGCTCTTTATCCTTCTTTGAGCCAAACAGCGGAGTCTCGTACAGGGACGCACGAGAAATACGCATAAAGGGAACTTCCTTGCCACCACAAAGCCCCTCTGAGCGATAGAGCATCACAATGACCAGAATAGCCGCATACACCGCCAGGCGCCAGTCGGCCAAAAAGCGGAGAACCTCAGGCAGGATGGTCAACAGTGTGGCGCCCAAAATAGAACCAGTCAGAGATCCGGAACCCCCGGCATACAAGTAGACCAAGAAATCGGAGCTCTTTGTAAAGCTAAAGGAGTCCGGCTGAATGAAGGCTAGCACATGAGCATACAGGCCGCCTGCTACGCCGGCAATAAAGGCAGCGATACAGAACGATGTGATCTTGTAGCGGGTAGTATTGATGCCCATGGCATCTGCAGCAATCTCATTGTCCCGAATTGCGATAAAGGCGCGGCCGTAGGGAGAATAGATAAGGTTACGCAATAGATATAACGTCAACGCCATAAAGAATAAGATCCAGGCAAAATTGGAGTAATTTGGAATGCCAATCATGCCTCTGGCTCCGCCAATCGGCTGGATCAGACGAAGGATAGCGCGGACAATTTCACCAAAGGCCAGAGTAACAATGGCCAAATAGTCCCCCTTTAGCTTTAGGGAGGGCATCCCAATCAGCACTCCTACCAAGGCAGCCACACACCCTCCTACCAGTAGGCCTAACAAAAAGACAGGGACCTGGGCAACTACCGGAATATTCTTACCATCAAATACCATGGTGGTAATGACCGCGGCCCCATAAGCACCTAGGGACATAAAGCCAGCGTGGCCAATGCAGAACTGTCCAGTAAAGCCATTGACCAAGTTCAGACTGGCTGTCATCATAATGTTGATGCCGGCAAACATCATGACTTGAATATAATAGCCATTTAGGATACCCACAGAGCGCAGGACCGTTACAACTACATATAAAAGGACAACAATTAAGGCGGGGTAAATCGACTTAATCAATTTCTTTATATTCATAAAGATCACCCCTCCTTAAACTTTCTCTATGACCAGCTTGCCCATGATACCGGCAGGCTTGACCAAAAGGATAACAATCAAAATAATGAATCCGACAGCATAGCCGAAGGTAGAGTTCAAAGCGGTAGCAAATATTTGGGCGATTCCAAGGATAAAGCCCCCCAACATGGCCCCCCTAATATCACCGATACCACCCAGAACGGCTGCGACAAATGACATATTGCCCAGCCAGGAACCCATATACACATCAACCTGAGGATAGGCACTGGCATAGCAAATACCAGACACTGCGGCCAGAGCGCCGCCTACGAAGAATGTGATGGAAATGACGCGGTTGACATTGATACCCATCAAAGAAGCTGCATCCTTGTCCATACTGACGGCCCTCATCTGTCCACCGATCTTTGTGCCATTCACCATGAAATATAGTGCCATCATAGTAACAGCAGCCAATATGATCATGATAATCTGGGTCGAAGTGATAGACGCCCCTAAAACATTAAAGGTTTTGGGCGTAAATAGTGTGGGGAACGAGCGAGGATTCGGGCCAATAAAAGGTAAGGCCCTTGGAAAGTTCTCCAAAAACATGGAGACACCTACAGCTGTGATCAACGCAATCATTCTAGGTTTATTGCGCAGAGGTCTGTAAGCGATCGCCTCAGTCGCTACAGCGATTCCGCCAGTGCCCAGCATAGCAATCAATATGATAATCCCTACAATAAGCATTGGGAATGTTCCATCAATCTGATAGCTGGAGAAAAGTTGAGCAATAAAATAGGTGCCCAATGCACCAATCATCAAAAAGTCACCATGAGCAAAATTGATCATGCCAACAATCCCATAGACCATGGTATAGCCCAATGCAAGCAACGCATATACGCTGCCCAATTGCAAGCCGTAAACTAAGTATTGTAGGATCGTAGCCACAGGAACGCCTCCTATCATGTCTAAAAAATGGATTTACTAAGAAAGGAAATGTGCCGGCTGGTATCAAACGCAGCCGGCACATTCAGTTATGCCTAAGAAAGAATTGCTGCCCTATGTCACCGATGAAAAATCCAAAAGAAATCAGCTAGGATTGATGGAAGAAACATAATGGGAAACACCATCAGCATCATACTGCATAACCACGCCACCCTTAATGGGGTTACGATCCTCACCCATCGTCATAGGACCAGAGGGCAGTTGAAGATTCTCAATAGAAGCCAGAGCGTCACGGACACCATCGCGGGTCAGCTCTTCTGCATTCTGCAACGCATAGAGAACCATCATAGTAGCTTCATAAGCCAGTTCAGCATTGGAATTGGGTTGCTCATCGGGATGCAGGGCAGTGTACTTCTCAACAAACTCAACAGCAGCGGGATCGGTAGACTCAGCAGAAAAAGCGGAAACATAGGCTACGCCATCCACAGCAGCACCAGCCACCTGTCCGACTTCAGGAGTATCAGCAGAGTCACCACAGATAATGGGGCAAGTGATGCCAGCGGAGCGGGCCTGCTGGATCTGGAGGCCGAGCTCACTCAGCAGGTTGGGGAAAAATACACTCTCTGCATTGGCAGCGGCCAGCTTCGTCAACTGGACGTTATAGTCCTTAACATCAGAGCCGGAATACTCTTCGATAGCCAAGATCTGACCGCCCAGCGCTTCATAGCTTTCAATAAATGCGTCCTTCAGTCCAGTCGCATAGGCATCAGCGTTGTTGAACATAATGCTGGCAGTCTCATATCCGGACTCCCAGATATACTGGGCAGCCATCTGCCCTTGGAAAGGATCAATAAAGCAGGCCCGGAAAATATAGTCGCCTACCTCAGTAACCGCAGTGTTAGTCGCAAAGGTAGTAACGATGGGGCATTTGGCATTCTGAGCAATCGGACCAGCAGCCAATGCGCATTTGGACATATCAGGGCCGACTATAGCAATAACCTTTTCTTCCTCAATTAACTTCTGAAACACATTTGTTGTTTTTTCCTCGGATGCCTCATTGTCCATGTAAATGAACTCGATGTTATACTCTTTGCCCTTAATGTCGATCTTACCGCCTAGCTCGTTCTCTACAACCTCGACACCATTCGTAATGTACTTTCCAGCAATAGCAGAGACACCAGAAATGGGGCAAACAACGCCAATTTTTAATGTTTCTACCTCATCTCCGCCGCTGTTGGTAGAGCCGCTATTACTACCGTTTCCACAGCCGGCCATGGAAAACACCATCGCCAAAGCCATCGCAAATGCAAGAACCTTTTTCATTGTTTTCCTCCTGTTTGATCAAATATTATACTAAAGAGAGACTTCTCTTTAATATCGTTTTTTCATATTATGAAATATTATCTCTTATTATGGAATCAAATTCTTGTTGTTTATTTTAATATCAGTACATGCAAAATGTCAACGCTAACATTTCTATATTTATTCTTTTTGTATGATATGTCAAATTTGTAGCCAAAATTTGTTTAAGTCGTAAAGATAAAATTATTGTAATTGAAACTCAGTCATATTATAATGAAATTTAATGGCTGCATTCTTGCATTACCCTATGAGTCTGTAGGCAGTTCAATTTTTATTCAAAGTGAAGTGGCATCTAAATCAGTTGACAATCATTGGTCCGCAATATATTATTATTGTTGTTAACTTTTATTTCGCTAAACAGTATTTTAGGAGGAACCCATGCCTACCGCATTCCTTGATTCCTTTCAATTAATCGTTGCTTTTTATTTGTTTTATGTTTCAATTAAAGGTTCTGGACAGATGTACCGTTTTTTTGATATTTCAGAGGAAGATCAGATGCGAGTCCGCCTCCCTCTGCGCCTCATCTATGCTATTGCTGGCATTATCGCTCTGGTGGAATCTGCTGTTTGTATGCTGCAGAATCAAATGTTTACTCAGACCATTACCGAGAATGGTGTCATTATCATACAGAATTTCTCCATTGAAGTTCTTCCTTTTCTCACCTATGATATGATGTCTACTATTAGTTCGGCTTTGACTCTTGTTATCGTTCTTCTGCTGGCCGGAGTGGTGATTTGGTTGAGGAAACTAAGCCATCGCAATTCAAAGAAGCATTAAAAAAGCACCCAAAGTATCTACTTTGGGTGCTTTTTAATGGTATCTTTCATCCCCATTGATATGTACCTAAGATATGGATACATCTTAGCTGTACATAAGGATAGGTGCTCAAGGGACGAAAATCCGTGTCCTGACTATGCGCGGCCACAAGAATAGAGCCCGGCCCATTCTCTCTTTTTATCTCTACCACGATTGGATTATGGCTAAATTCCTGATGTCCGGAGAAACGAAGCTGGATAAAATCGCCCGGTTCCACCTGCTCCAGCAGGACCTCTCTCCCAAATGGACCGGGTGTCTTTTGCTTCCTCGTTAAAAAGTTAAAAAAATAAGGTACCCCTGTCCACGCCGGAGCCCTGTCTTTCCCGCTGTTGTAGTACCAGCCAAAGGTAGGTGTGAAGTTCATGACCCCAGCCCCGGCATAGAGGCACTGGGAAGCAAAGTTAGTACAATCCCCTCCTAATTCATCGAAATTCATATATTTAGGGTTTCTTTCATAGGCCCAGCGGTGCGCATAGGAAACTCCAGCAAAACGGTCATAAGGTATGATTTTTAGCATTCTTCCTCCCCCCTTCTCTCATCTTATGCAGAGAGATCAGAAAAGGACCCCAGACCCGCCGTAGCGGATCTGGGGCCGGAGTCGTTGCTTTTTGAAAATTATCAGGCCTTACCGTCGCAGCCCAAAACATCAATCAGCTTATGCTTAACCATAGCCTGGATAGCGGCACGGGCAGGCTTTAGATACTCACGGGGATCAAACTTATCAGGGTGTTCAGCCATGAACTTGCGGATGGTTCCAGTCATGGCCAGACGCAGGTCGGAGTCAATATTGATCTTACACACAGCGCCACGGGCGGCCTGACGGAGCTGCTCCTCAGGAATACCGACGGCATCGGGCATCTTTCCGCCGTTCTCATTAATCATCTTGACAAACTCCTGCGGCACGGAAGAGGAGCCATGAAGCACAATGGGGAAGCCGGGCAGGCGCTTCACAACTTCATCCAAGATGTCAAATCGCAGGGGTGGAGGCACCAGTTCGCCCTTCTCGTTACGGGTGCACTGAGCGGCGGTGAACTTATAAGCGCCGTGACTGGTGCCGATAGCAATGGCCAAAGAGTCACAGCCAGTCTTGGACACAAACTCTTCCACCTCTTCGGGGCGGGTATAATGGGAGGCCTCAGCAGACACATTCACTTCGTCCTCAACGCCAGCCAGAGCGCCCAGCTCCGCCTCAACCACCACGCCGTGGTCATGGGCGTACTCCACCACTTTCTTGGTGATCTCAATATTCTCGGCAAAGGGCTTGGAGCTGGCGTCGATCATAACGGAGGTAAAGCCGCCGTCAATACAGGACTTACAGGTCTCAAAGCTGTCGCCATGATCCAGATGCAGGCAGATGGGCAGGCCGGTCTCAATCACAGCAGCCTCCACCAGCTTCATCAGATAGGTGTGGTTCGCATAAGCCCGGGCCCCTTTGGAGACCTGGAGGATCAGGGGAGCATTGACTTCTTTAGCAGCTTCGGTAATGCCCTGAACGATCTCCATGTTATTGACGTTGAAAGCACCGATTGCGTAACCGCCATCATAGGCTTTCTTGAACATTTCTGTAGTAGTAACCAATGGCATAATTACCATCTCCTTTGAATTTGGTAATCCTTATTGTACCATTAACAGTTGATAATTACAAGTATCTGTGCTAGAATTTAGAAGAGAATTTCTGAGTTAAATCATTTTTCCACGTATTTTTATATTTAAGGAGGAAGCAAACATGGAGAAACTGACCGGAGCTTGTATCATTGGCCAGTCTGGCGGCCCCACCGCTGTCATCAACGCCAGCGCTCAGGGTGTCATCCAGACCGCTTTGAAGTCCGATTGCATTACCCGTGTTCTCGGTGCTGCCCATGGCATCAAAGGTGTACTGGAGGACAAGCTGTATGATATGTCCCAGGAGGATCCCGCTGAACTGGATCTTCTAAAGTATACCCCCTCTTCCGCTTTGGGCTCCTGCCGCTACAAGCTGGCTGACCCCGACAAGGATGACACTGATTACAAGCGGATCCTTGAGATTTTCCAGAAGTACAACGTCCGCTACTTCTTCTACAATGGCGGCAATGACTCTATGGATACCTGCAATAAGATCTCTAAGTATATGCAGAAGGTAGGCTATGAGTGCCGCATCATGGGCGTGCCCAAGACAATTGATAACGACCTGAACGGCACAGACCACTGCCCCGGCTTCGCCTCTGCCGCCAAGTATATCGCCACCTCCTGCGCCGAGGTCTGGCAGGACGCCCACGTCTATGATACTGGCATGGTCACTGTCATTGAGATCATGGGCCGTCACGCCGGCTGGCTGGCCGGTTCGGCCGCTCTGGCTTCCCTCACCGGCTGTGGTCCCGACCTTGTCTACCTGCCCGAAGTGGACTTCGATATGGACCGGTTCATCGCCGATGTCAAGAGCATCTATGATAAGACCGGTAAGTGCATGGTCGCTGTATCCGAGGGTATCCACTACGCCGATGGCCGGTTCGTGTCTGAGGCGGAAACCTCCGCCACCGACGGCTTCGGCCACGCTCAGTTGGGTGGCCTGGCCGTAATGCTGGCTGATGTCATCAAGAAGCACACTGGCGCCAAGGTCCGGGGAATCGAGCTCTCTCTGCTGCAGCGTTGTGCCTCCCACGCCGCCTCCAAGACCGATGTCGAAGAAGCCTGGCAGGCCGGCTCCGCTGCTGTTGAAGCCGCTGTGGCCGGCACAACCGATAAGATGGTGGCCTTCAAATGCACCCGTGAAGGCGGCTATCAGTGCCAGACCTCTCTGGAGCCATTGGACATCGTGGCTAACTTCGAGAAGAAGGTCCCCCGTGAGTGGATCAACGAGGCCGGAAACGGCGTGGAGCAGCCCTTCATCGATTATGTACTCCCCCTAATCCAAGGCGAAACTGACGCTCCCAAGGAACATTCCCTCCCCCGCTTCGCCCATCTGAAGAAAGTGCTGACCACTGATATGTAATCTAAAATATAATCAGCCCCGGAGCTGCTCTCCGGGGCTGATTTTTTATTCTTTATGACCATTTGGCAGGGACATGGGGCCTGTACGCCCCATATACACCTCTGTTTCAGTTGGCAGCTTATGACGGCGCAGGCCATAGCAGACCAGCCGCCTGATTATACTGTAGATCATAGCAAATACTGGCACTCCCAGCACCATCCCAGCAAAACCAAACAGTCCGCCAAACAGAATAATAGAAAACAGGACCCAAAAGGAGGCCAACCCGGTAGACTCACCCAAGATCTTAGGGCCCAGGATATTTCCGTCAAACTGCTGAAGCACTAAAACAAAAATGGCAAAATATATGCTCTGGATGGGATCGATGATAAAGATCAGCAGGATACAGGGAATCGCTCCAATGAATGGACCAAAAAAGGGGATCACATTGGTCACACCAATGATGGTCGCAACCAAAGCCGGATAGGGAAAGTGAAAGAGATTACAACAGGCCAGACAAATAATTCCGATAATGAGAGAATCCAACAGCTTTCCATTAATAAACCCACTCATGATGCGGTAGGCTTCTCTCGTTTCAGATACAATCAAATCAGCGTGGTCTGTACGGAAGATACTGTAAACAATCTTCTTACTCTGAGCAGCAAACGTGTCCTTCCGAACAAGGAGATAGACAGAAACGATGATGGCAATCAACAGGTCCTTAATCAGCAGTAAGGCAGCCAACAAAATAGCGGATACACCGGACACAACTCCGGTAATGTTCGGTAGGACCGTAGCTCGCAGCCAGTCCAGCGTGGAGGACACCGACTCTAAATTGGGCAGGATATCTGAGGAGAGCCACTGCTCCAGAGAGGTGGCCGCCGAGTTATAGATGGGCATGATAGCGGACTGTATCTCTGGATTGTCCTCCAGGAAGGTTAACAACCACACCTGGGCGCTCTCAATGTACTCTGGGAAAGCCATGACCAATCCGACGATGCTGTCATATACCTGGGGAATTACCATGGCCAGCAGTAGATACAGCAGGATAAAGGCAACCAGCAGACTCAAGACGATGGATATTATAGATAAAAACCGGACATCGTTCTTGTTTTTCAGCTTCTGATTTGGTGTCATGGCCAACATAAACTGGAGGATATGCCTTTGGATTGGCAGCAACAGAAAGGCCAGTATCATCCCCATAAAAATAGGGCGCAGGATATGTGATAAGGTCGTGAAAAAAGCACGGACCGAGGCGGCGTTGAAGATCAGGAAAAACAGTAAAATTGCCGCGGTCACCACACAAAAGGCCGTGACTCCCGCCGCGATAAATGGTCCGTACTTCTCTCTCTTCAAACCAGCCCACCCGCTTTCTTCTTGATCGCTGTTGTTTTCATTATATCGTATTTTCTTCTCCCCCGCTACTCTTTCTTAAAAGTTTCACAAAACTTTAATGATTGAAAATGGCCGCCCATAGGGACGGCCATTTTTCATCGTATTCAGATTGTCTCTCCCGCCAGGAATCGCTCCAGACGGTCCAGTCCCTCTTTGATGTTCTCCATAGAGGTGGCATAGGACCAGCGGACAAAATTCGGCGCCGCAAAGCCGGTCCCGGGGACAACCGCCACCTTCCCGTACTTCAGGAAGAGGTTTCCGAAGTCATCAGAGTCTTTAATCACCGTACTATGGAGTTCTTTTCCAATGAGCTTCTCAATGTTCATCATTACATAGAAAGCGCCCTCAGGCTTGATGCAGCTGACCCCCTCAATCTGATTCATCCGTTCCACCATATAGTTGCGCCGTTCCTCAAATGCCTTGCGCATCTCCTCAATGGAGTCTTGAGAAGCGGAGAGCGCGAGAGCCGAGGCTTTCTGAGAGATAGAGCAGGGGGAGCCAGTGGAATGGCTGAGGAAATTGGCGATGACCTTTGCAATCTTGGCGGGGGCAGCCACATAGCCAATTCGCCAGCCGGTCATGGCATAGGACTTGGACACGCCGTTAATCAGCAGGGTGCGCTCTTTAATATCCTCGCCTAAGGCAGCCAGGCTGACAAACTGTCCGCCGTCATAGACCAGCCCGTAGTAGATTTCGTCAGAGATAACATAAATATCCTGCTCCACACAGACCTTAGAGATGGCCTCCAGCTCCTGGCGGCTATACATCATGCCAGTGGGGTTTGATGGGTTGTTAAGGATCATACATTTGGTCTTTGGAGTGATGGCGGCGGCCAGCTTCTCTGGCGTAATCTTGAAATTCTCTGCCTCGGTAGCCTCTACCACAACCGGAACGCCGCCCACCATACGGATCAGCTCGATATAACTGACCCAGTAGGGAGCGGGCAAGATGACCTCATCCCCTGGATTGACAAGCGCGCGGAGGGCCACATAGACACAGGGCTTCGCGCCGTTAGACACAGCGATCTGGGTATATTCATAGTCTACACCGCAGTCCTCCTTCAGCCGCTGGCAGACAGCCTTGCGCAGCTCAATGGTGCCGGCTGCAGGGGTATATTTCGTTTCGTTGTTCCGAATGGCCTGGATACCAGCCTCCTTAATATAATCAGGGGTGGGGAAGTCAGGCTCTCCAGCACCAAAACCGATGACATTCTGCCCCTCCGCCTTCATCTGCTTAAACATAGCGTCGATGGCCATAGTAGTAGAGGGCTCCACTGCCAGGGCGATCTTAGACAGTTCCTTCATATCATGTGTCCTCCTTCAACCTCTCATTTTGAGGCCCAATTTTTGCAACGCATATTATATTCGATTACGATCTAAAATGCAAGAGAAAAAAATTAATTTTGCAATTTCTACTAATTGCCTCCGGGAAAGAGAAACAAAAAGAGACCTGGCGAACCAGATCTCTTTCTTCTATTTTTATAGTTTCCTTCGGATTAGCTCTCCCATCTGAACCGTGCCAATGGTCTGCTCTCCCGACTTCGCAATATCCTGGGTCCGCCAGCCCTCAGCCAGCACGGCATCTACCGCCTGTTCGATAGCATCAGCCTCATGTGGAAGATGGAAGGAATAGCGGAACATCATCCCCACAGAAAGGATCGTTGCGATTGGATTAGCCTTATCTTGACCGGCGATATCCGGGGCAGAGCCATGAATCGGCTCATATAGGCCGGGGGCAGTATCACCGATGGATGCAGAAGGCAGCAGTCCGATGGAGCCGGTGACCATAGATGCCTCGTCGGAAAGGATGTCACCAAACATATTTTCTGTGACCACCACGTCAAACTGGCTGGGGTCCTTCACCAACTGCATGGCGGCATTGTCTACCAGTACATCCTCATATTCTACATCAGAGTACTCCTCTGAAAGACGGTGCATGATAGACCGCCACAGGCGGGAGGTCTCCAACACATTGGCCTTATCTACACTGGATACCTTGTGGCGGCGCAGGCGGGCCAGCTCAAAAGCCCGGCGTCCGATACGCTCGATCTCCATCTGGGAGTAAGCCATCCGGTCAGATGCCTCCTCACCCCTGTCCTCAGTTTGATACCGCTCCCGCTTGCCAAAATAGATGCCGCCTGTCAATTCCCGCACCATCATCAGATCGATGCCCTTTTCCGCCGTCTCTTTCTTCAGGGGGCAGGCGTCCGCCAAGGCGGGGCGCAGGGCGGCGGGGCGTAGGTTGGCATACAGCCCCAGGTCTTTGCGGATGGACAGCAGGGCGGTCTCCGGCCGCTTCTCCGGGTCGGAGGCGTGGCCCCACTTGGGGCCGCCCACCGCGCCTAACAGCACAGCGTCACAGGCCTTGCACTTCTCGGCGGTGCCTTCGGGGTAGCTCTTGCCCACCGCGTCGATGGCGCAGCCACCCATCAGCACATCCTCAAAGGAGAAGCTGTGGCCAAATTTCTTGCCTACGGCTTCCATGACTTTGACGGCCTCGCCAACCACCTCTGGGCCGATGCCGTCGCCCCGGATCAGGGCGATCTTAAAGTTCATTTCGCTACCCCCCGCTCCTTCAGTGAGTTGAGCAGTCCGCCGCTCCGGATGATCCCTTCAATAAACTCCGGGAAGGGGGCGGCCTGATAAGTCTTGCCGGTGGTCTGATCGGTGATGACTCCGGTGGCAAAGTCCACGTCCACCTGGTCCCCGGCCTGGATCTCCTCCGCCGCCTGGGCGCACTCCACGATAGGCAGCCCGATGTTGATGGCGTTGCGGTAGAAGATACGGGCAAAGGAGGGAGCGATGACACATTTTACTTTGCAGGATTTGATGGCCAGAGGGGCGTGCTCCCGGCTGGAGCCGCAGCCGAAGTTGGGACCGGCTACGATAATGTCGCCGGGCTGGACAGAGGACGCGAATCCAGCGTCGATGTCCTCCATACAATGGGAGGCCAGAGCGGCGGGGCTGGGGTCGTTCAAATGCCGGGCGGGGATGATCACGTCAGTGTCCACGTTGGCGCCGTATTTATATACTTTCATAGGAGTTGTTCCTTTCTGTTCAAAGTCAAAGGAGTCGTTGTCGTTGGGAGTTAAGAATGAGAAACACATGGTGTCCTTTCGCTCCAGAAGCTCAAGGCAGGTTTTACCAAGCTGTGTGCTCCCTGGTGATCCCTAACTTCTAAATTTTAATGCAAACCTCAATAAAAGGCTTTGCTTTTTACTTGCGTGGATCGGCTACACACCCGGCGATGGCGGAGGCGGCGGCCACAGCGGGAGAGGCCAGGATGACCTCGCTGGTCACATGGCCCATGCGGCCCACGAAGTTGCGGTTGGTGGTGGAAACGGTACGCTCTCCCTCCGCCATGACGCCCATATGACCACCAAGACAGGGGCCGCAGGTTGGGGTGGATACAGCTGCCCCGGCCTGGATAAAGGTTTCAATGAGTCCCTCCTTCATGGCCTGAAGGATGATCTCCTGTGTGGCGGGGATAACAACACACCGGACATTTGCGGCCACCTTTTTCCCCTTCATGATAGCGGCGACGATGCGCAGATCCTGGATACGTCCGTTGGTGCAGGAGCCAATGACCACCTGGTCAATGGGCAGCCCAGCCACCTCGCTGACCACCTTGGTATTTTCCGGCAGATGCGGCATAGCCACAGTAGGCTCCAACTGGTCGAGGTCAATGACCACCTCGCGCTCGTATACGGCGTCGGAGTCGGCGCAAAATGCCTCACAGGGGCGGTTCACACGGCCATTAATATACTCCATGGTCCTCTCGTCTACTGGGAAAATACCGTTCTTGCCCCCTGCCTCAATGGCCATGTTGGAAATGGTGAAACGGTCGTCCATGGTCAGGGAAGATACTCCCTCGCCCGTGAACTCTAGGGACTGATACAGAGCTCCATCCACTCCGATGGTCCCGATAAGATGGAGGATGACATCCTTGCCGGACACATGGGGCTGCAGCTTGCCCTTCAATGTGACCTTGATGGCGGAGGGCACCTTGAACCACAGCAGTCCCGTGGCCATGGCGGCAGCCATGTCGGTGGAGCCGATGCCGGTGGAGAAGGCTCCCAGAGCTCCGTATGTACAGGTGTGGGAGTCGGCCCCTACGATGATCTCACCGGGGGCACACAGGCCTTTTTCTGGGAGCAGAGCATGCTCCACGCCCATCTGGCCCACATCGAAAAAGTTTGTGATCTGGTGCTTATGCGCAAATTCTCTGGCCTGCTTGCACAGCTGGGCCGACTTGATGTCCTTGCAGGGGGTGTAGTGGTCCAGGACAATGGTGATCTTATCTTTGTTAAAGACCTGGGTAAATCCGGCCTTTTCAAACTCGGTAATAGCCACAGGAGTGGTGATGTCATTCCCCAGCACCATATCCAGCTTGGCCTCAATGAGCTGCCCTACTTCCACCTGTTCCAGTCCGGCGTGTTTGGCCAGTATCTTCTGTGTCATGGTCATTCCCATAAAATTTACCTCCTTGCCGTTGTTAACGATATGGTAGCAAACAGATTTGAAAAAGAATGTAAACTATGTTACAATTAAATCAAAAATTGATTTTCCTCTTTTAGACGGGAGCCGTTGGCAGCCCAAAATGACAAATGCCATTTTCAGGAGTGAGCAGGATGGGCAAAAATAGGGCAACACTGATCTACTTGGAAGATTGTATCCTTATAAGCAAGAAGAATTATAAGGATTGGCAGGAAATCCAACTTGAGTTTTGGCGCGGCTATAAGGCGAGCCTATCTCCAATGACCAGCGAAGAAATAATCGATTTTTTCCAAGATGAGTATGGTGAAGAACCTTGCTGGCCGTTCTCTAAAAATGAGATCCTCCATTTCTTTCACTGTCAATGTGAAATGATCCGGTCAGAAACACTCAGATAAAAATATAGGCAATCAGATAGGAGCTTGATTCAATGAATCTGTACATCGCTTTTTTAAGGGGCGTCAATCTCAGCGGCAAAAATAAAATTCCCATGGCGGAACTAAAAACAGATTTTGAAAATCTGGGCTTTGGAGCGGTCAAAACATACCTAAATAGTGGAAATGTCCTCTTTTCTAGCGACCAGAACGGCAGAGAGGAATTAGCCAGTCAGATTGAGAGCATGATAAAAGTCAAATTTGGTTTTGACATACCGGTCTTTGTCATCTTAAGGCAGGATCTGGAGGATATCCTGCAAAACGCCCCCGCTTGGTGGGGCGCCGGACGAGAAGGGATATACGATAACCTGATCTTTATTATGCCGCCGGCTGTCTTTTCCCAGGTATTGGACGAGATTGGGATGCCCAGAGAAGGACTGGAACAGATTCAGAACTATAAAGAAGCTATCTTCTGGTCATTCAGCCGGAAGGACTATCAGAAAACAAATTGGTGGCCCAAGACCGCCAGCGCCGCTATTAGTAGAAAACTGACCATCCGAACGGCAAACACTGTCAGGAAACTGGTTGGAATGTGACCTCTTCTCCCCTCCCTATCAGGACGAACTCTAATCTGTCTCGATATCAGTTGATGATCAGGAGCGATACGCTATATGAATGCCTTTGATTTGGACTTTCCCGCTCACATCTGGGCGCCTTTTGCCCAGGGGCGTCCCCCAATCCGGTGCTCACCGGGCTATCTGATCTATCTTCAGGGGACCGAGGCCACCTGCTTCTACTATCTGAAGGAGGGGCAAGTGCGCAGCTTCATCCAGTCAGAGGACGGCGCGGAGCGGGCGCTCAATGTCTACGGCCCTGGCAGCCTATTTGGAGAGGCCTCCTTTTTTGACGAGCTGCCGCGAGTATCCTCTGCTGTGGCCCTCACAAGCTGTGAGATCGTGGCGATTGACCGGGAGCTGGTCACCGAGGAGATTGAAAAGGACCCAGAACTGGCCCTGGCTATGATGAAATATCTTGCCAGAACTGTGCGTCTGCTCTCTACTCAACTGGACCAGATGGCCTTCCGCCCGGCCCAATGGCGGATCGCCCGATATCTGCTGTCACTCTCCCCCACCGGCGGCCCGGTCCGCTGTACACAGGAGGACATCGCCTCCTCTGTATCTGCCAGCCGAGTGACCGTGAGCCGCGTTCTGAACCAGTTGGCTCGGCAGGGCATCATTGAACTGGGCTACAGCACCATCTTCGTATGGGATATAGAAGCCCTGAAAAAAACCTGTCAAATTTGACAGGGAGGGAAAACCATCAGTTTTCCCTCCCTGTCCTGTTCTGTTTACCTTCTGTCATAGATACATTCTACCATTTCTCCCCGCCTGCAACAGTCAGTCAGATGCAGGAAGGTACTCTCCTCCCGCTCTCCGAACAAGCGGATTCCGCCCCCCAGCAGGACAGGCAGGATGGTCAAACGAATCTGGTCGATTTGGTCGGCCTCTGCCGCCTGGCGGACCAGCTCTGCCCCTCCGCACAACCAGATATTCTTCCCTTTTTCTTCCTTCAAACAGTCTAACAGCTGATCCAACGGCCCGTTAAAAAAATGGATGCCTTTTTGATCGTCCAGATGGCGGTGGGTCAATACATAGGTCGTCAACCCCTGATAGGGCCACTGATCTGGAGAGAGCTGTGTGGTCACCTGATGGTAGGTCTTATATCCCATGAGAACAGTATCGACCTTTTGGATAAACTCGTCATAGCCGCTGTCCTCCTCACCATTGGATGCCCGTTCCAGCCAGTCCACCCCTCCCTGGCGGTCTGCGATGAAACCGTCTAAGCTCACGGCAATATAGAGGATAACCTTTCTCATACAGGCATACCCCCTATTGAGATAGCTCGTTCCAGCGCTACATCGATATTCGGCTGGAAATTTTCCGCTCCTACCAAATCATACATACCAGATTTTCGAAAGACTGACATGGGCTGTTCGTTCACATGGGAAAATACTACATTAATATTTTTTCTTACACACTCGTCATAAAGGCGGCGCAGACCATTCAAAGCTGTGATATCCATAGCGGGGACTGACCGCATCCGCAAAATCAGAACCCGACATCCATTGTCCCGCTCCATATGCGGAATCTTATCGGCGGCGCCGAAAAACATGGGACCGCTGATCTCATATACCATGACATAGGCCGGTACAGGCTTCAGGCGGCCCTGTTCATCTCCCATGTCCTCCACATACTCCCACTCCTTGACAACCGCTACGTCGGCCATACGCTTCATAAACAGCAGGCAGGCCAGGGACAACCCCACCCCAATGGCCACCACCAGATCAAAGGCTACTGTGAGGATGAAAGTGAGGACCAAAACCGCGATGTCACTTTTGGGTGAAGTCTTTGCTACCTTCAGTACAGTACGCCAGCCACTCATATTGTAGGCCACCTGGAATAGGATGGCCGCTATGCAGGGCATCGGGATCAGTGCCGCATAAGGCATCAGAAGGACCAGAACCAGAAGCAGCACCAGAGCGTGTACCATGCCGGCCACAGGGGATGTGCCGCCGTTTTTGATGTTGGCGGCGGTACGCGCGATGGCACCGGTCGCCGGAATTCCTCCGAACAGGGCCGAGGCGCTATTTCCTACCCCCTGGGCCACCAGTTCCATATTGGAATTGTGCCGTGAGCCGATCATCTCATCTGCCACAACTGCGGACAGCAGAGATTCGATGGCCGCCAGCACAGCGATGGTGAAGGCGTCCGGCAGGACCGCGGACACTGTCTCATAGGACAAATCGGGCATTTGGAACGCAGGCAGCGCACTGGAAATGACATAGAGATCGCCAATCGTATTGACCGGCAGATCCAGCAGTCCAACCACCGCCGCCGTCAACAGTACCGCAATCAGTGAGGCAGGTATCCTTTTCGAAACCCTAGGCCAGAGGAGCAGGATCGACAGGGACAGTATCCCAACCGCCATGGCAGCCGGGTTGACGGTATGGAAGGTTCGAACCACTTCTTCCAGCTTTTCCATCGTTTCCACAGGGGCCTGCTGAAAGGTCAACCCAAAGAAATCCTTTAGCTGGCCAATGACGATTGTGACTGCGATACCGGCAGTAAATCCGATTGTAATAGTATAAGGAATAAACTTAATCATACTGCCCATATGAAGAATCCCCATCAGTACCAGCATGACGCCGGCCAGCAAAGTAGCCGTAGCCAGTCCAGCCATTCCGCTGCGGGCCACGATACCTGCTACAATGGTGGCAAAGGCCGCGGTGGGACCTGCGATCTGCACTTTACTCCCGCCTAAGGCAGAGATCAAGAATCCAGCCACAATAGCTGTATAGAGGCCTTGTTCCGGAGATACACCAGAGGCCAGAGCCAAAGCAATGGAGAGCGGCAGGGCAATAATGGCGACGATCACTCCTGCGGTCAGGTCTTTCAAAAACCGATCTTTGGAATAGCCCTTTAGACATCGAAAAAGCTGGGGTTTTAAATCAGTCATCTTTTCTCCTCCTCAATAATAAAACACACAACTTTTTTATCATAGCCGCTATTCCAGCCCTTTTCAAGGGTTTTCTCTATTTTGTTTCATTTTTAAAAATACGGGGCCGAAAAACGGCCCCGCAGATGGTTCAGCTTTCAATTTTCTTTCCTATGCCGCCCCGTTGGTCACCCTCGCCTCTGGGAAATAGTCCATAGGGTCTACCCAAACTCCATCCAGCATCGTTTCAAAATGGAGGTGGTATCCGGTGCTTTTTCCTGTTTTTCCCACCGCCCCGATTTGTTGACCAGCTGTGACCTGATCGCCCTCCTGGCAGAAATCGCCAGACACAAGATGGGCGTATTTGGTGCTTAGACCTCCGCCGTGGGAGAGCTCCACATAATTGCCGTACTCCGTGTTATAGCCCACTTCGGTCACTGTGCCCTGGGCGGCAGCCAGCACGGGGGTCTCCTTCTCCAAAACGAAGTCGATCCCCGTATGCTCCGATCGCTTCCCGGTAATCGGGTGGACTCTGCCTTCAAACAGGGCACTGATCTTGACCTCTTTCCCCCCATCAAAGGGCCAGGACAACTCGGCAGGGACGGACATCTCCTCCGACGGCACAGGCCCCTGTACTACAGTCGGTTCCGCCGCGGAGGAGGTACGCTCTCCGCCCGCGTAGGCCCCTACCACCACGAAAGAGATCGCCGCGGCGGCTGTCACCACCCAAAGGGCCGCTTTTGTCAGCTTTGATGTTTTTCTTACCTTCATAATCGCCTCAATCCTTTCTCTCAAACAGCTTTTTTGACTTCCAAAGGGTGCAGAGAGAGGACGCACTCCCCTGCCCTGGCGCTCCGCCGCCCACAATAGCGTCCTTCCATAGTCTGTCCGCTGGTGCAGGGACATATTTTTGACCACCTCCTGGTCACAAGACAGCTCACTATCCCTGTCTATGGCCCTTGCCATCAGCCAGACAACTGGATCAAACCAGTACAGCGAGGTCACCAATACCACCAGATGTTTATAGGCCAGGTCCCGGCGCCGCCAGTGGACCAGCTCATGGGAGAGGGCATAGAGCAAGGCACCTCGTTCCAGCTTCTCCTCTGGAATGTAAATGATGGGGCGGAATAGGCCGATCAGCACAGGGCTTTCGACTCCCCCTGTCCGCAAGAGGAGTGGGACGTCCTTTCGCCTGCCAGCCAACTGCCGATAGACCGCCTGTTCCCATTCGTCTGCTGGGTAAGCCGTTCTGTCCAGCTCTTGCCGGAGGCGGCGGCAGCCAAAATAGCGGGCCGCCAGCGCGGTGATAGCGCCTAAGCCCCAAAGGGCAGCTAGTACATAAGGCCAAAATTTCGTTTCCGATTTATCTCCCTCTCCAGCAATCGTGATGGCCCCTTCCTTTTCTGGAACAGGCCGCCCCTCCCCTGCTTCAGAAACCGTCACCCAAAGCTCCGCCGGCCGCTCCATCAGCCGGTCACTCAGGCTCTGCTGGGTACCCAGAGGGCACAGGAACCGGAGCAGTGCCAATAGCCAAAGATAATACCAAAAGGTTCTCGGGGTTCGTTTCTTTAACAGGGTGCGGAAAAATGCCACTGTCACAGCCATCAGGCTTCCTGAAAGGGCCAGCGACATCAGCAGCAGCAAGTGATCAGCCATGGCTCCCCTCCCGGTCCAGCAGAGCCCTCAGCTCATCTAAGTCCTGATCGGTCAGCTGATCTCCCCGCACCAGGCTGGCCACCAAATCTTTGGCACTTCCCCGGTAAACCCTCTGAATCAGAGAGCGGGTAGACCATCGCTGATAATCCTCCCTGTTCAAGACAGGGCGATAATAAAAGGACTCTCTCCTTCTGGCCTCTACCGCCCCTTTCTCGCACAGGCGGCGCAAAAGAGTCTTGATTGTAGAGCTGTCCCAGCCACGGCGCTCCTCCAGCCGCTTTCGTATGGGCGCGATGGGCAGGGCCTCCTCTGCCTCCCAGAGCACCTCTAACACTTCCAGCTCTGAATCTGATATTTTGGCCGCTATGTCCTGCATGGTACCTACCTCCTAAAGCAGTCTACACTTGTAACCCTTTATAAGTCTACAACTGTAACCTGCTTTTGTCAAGGATTTTTTAAGGAGGCGGGCCCCGAACAGATCGGGCGCCCGCCTCCTTCTCCTTACAGCTTACCTGCCCAATGCAGGATGGCATCTCGCAGGAACTGTGCACATCCATCTGTCTCTCTGTCATAGTAAGCGGTAAACCGCTCATCTGCCACATATAATTCGGCCAGTCCCTTATGCCTGTCCACATCATACTGATTTCCGGAGATCGTAAGCCAGCGACGATGGAGAGCCGCCAGCTCCTCCCCTTTCTCTCCCGATGGGGCGTCACCCATTTCTACAGCCTGCCGAAGTTTGGAGCGTATCTCCTGACCGAGAGACTCCCACTGACGATACTGCTCTTGTGTCAGCCCCATCACAGACGCATTGGCCTGGTCCATCTCCTGGTCACCGTATGTTTGGCGGATCTCCGCCCCATATCTTTTCTCATTTTCCTCTACGGCACGCCGCTTAAAAGCCTGAAATTTCTGTTCATCCATCATAACATCATTCCTTTCCAATGACAGGATAGTTTCCTTTACAGAACCTATCAGCTTTTCGATTCTGGCCCTTTCTTCCATCAACGTGGACAGATGACTCCGCAGGGCAGACAATCGGTCGAAGGAGGGGTCGTCCAGACTTTCCCGTATCCGCGCCAGCTCCACCCCGAGGGCACGGTAATACAGGATATCCTGGAGTCGGTCCACCTCAGCCGGGCCATAATAACGGTATCCGCTCTCAGCGGTACGGCTCGGCTTCAGCAGGCCGATCTTGTCGTACCAGCGCAGCGCGCGGGTGGTCACGCCAGCCAGCTTCGACATTTCCTGAATCGAATATTCCATCGCTTTCCCTCCTTGCTCTGCATTGTATCAGTTGACGTTGCGTAAAAGTCAACCCTGTTTTTTTATTTTCTCATTTCTTCCAGCGGTTCCGTTTTTATCCAATTTTAATGCGCTCTTGATTGCTTTTTTTTAAAAAATCGTCTATGATATATTATGATATTTTTTCAGCACCCTCAGAACTATGATAAAAGGAGAATTAATTTGAAAAAAGAACGGTCTGGGTCCCCTTTCCTCAAAACAGGCTTTGGGCGCACCCTTCTCAGTCTGGTCATCACAGCGGTGGTTGGCTTCCTCTACTTTTATGTCAGTCTGCCTGCCATCAATCCCCAGTCCAGTGATTTTTACACCTTCCTCGCCCTTCTATGTGTCGTCTATGTGATCTGTGTGTTTTTGCTGTCCGGTGCCCCCAGAGACAACGTGGTACGCACCCCGGCTGAAAAGCTGAAGGAGTGGGTCCGGTTTGTCAAGAGCCGCTGTCTTCCGGTCGGCATCCTGTTCGTGGTGGTATTGGCGGTCGCGCTGGTGGGGCAGATTATTTCCCTGCCCATCTTCCGCGCGTCCTCTTACCGGGATCTGCTCACAGTAGAGGATGGTAAGTTCACGGAAGACATCAGCCAAATCTCTTTTGATAAGATCCCCACTCTAGATCGGGAGTCCGCCGAGTATCTGGGCGACCGTCAGATGGGTACACTCAGCGATATGGTCAGTCAGTTTGAATACTCCAATGACTCCACCCAGATCAACTACCAGGGGCGGCCTGTCCGGGTGGCTCCTATCGCCTACGCTGATCTCATCAAGTGGTTCACCAACCGGAGCGAGGGCCTGCCCGCCTATGTGTTGGTAGATATGGTCACCCAGGAGGCCACAGTTACTCGCTTGACTGAGGGCATGAAGTACTCCTTCTCCGAGCCCCTGAACCGGAACATCATGCGCCATCTCCGTTTCCAGTACCCCACTTTTCTCTTTGACACCCCCCAATTTGAGATTGACGAGGATGGACACCCCTGGTGGATCGCTCCCCGAGTGGTCAAGACCATCGGTCTGTTCGGTGGCCGGGATATCCAGGGGGCCGTACTGTGCGACGCCATTACCGGGGAGAGCGTCTATTACGACATCAGCGAAGTCCCAACCTGGGTAGACAATGTGTATACCCCCGCCCTGATCATGGAGCAGTACGATTACCATGGAACCCTGGTCAACGGCTTCATCAATTCCATTCTGGGCCAGCGGGGTGTGACTGTCACCACCGAGGGGTATAACTATATCGCTCTCAACGATGACGTGTATGTGTATACTGGTATTACTTCCGCAAACGCTGACCAGTCCAACCTAGGCTTCCTGCTCAGTAACCAGAGGACCAAGGAGACCAAATTTTATGATGCTCCCGGCGCTACAGAGTATGCCGCCATGGCTTCTGCACAGGGCGTGGTCCAGGACTTGGGATATGAGGCTACCTTCCCCCTGCTGCTGAACATCGCTGGAGAGCCCACCTATTTCATCCCCCTTAAGGATGCAGCCAGTTTGGTAAAGAGTTACGCTATGGTCAATGTGGCCCGATATGATATCGTGGCGACTGGAAACTCAGTCACCGCCTGTGAGCAGGCCTATATCCGTCAGCTCACCGAAAAGGGAGTAACACAGGCGGAAGAGCTTCCCCAGACGCAGGTCAGCGGCATTGTGGCAGAAATTCGGAGTGCTGTGCTGGAGGGCAACACCTACTATTTCGTCCGTCTGGAGGGAGAGGACGTGTTTTACTCCATCTCCGCCGCTCAGAACCGTGAGGTAGTCACCTTGAATGTTGGGGACCTGGTCACCATTGACCACGCGGTGGCCGCCGAAGGGAGCCAAAGCAGTATTCTGGACGGCTATTCCCTGGCCATTTTGGACGTCATCGGCGAAGCTGATAGCCCCACCGACACTACCCCCCAGCCCGCGGACTCATCTTTCAGCCCTTTGGACAGTGAGCAGATCGGCGTCATCGGCGGAGCCGATGGCCTCACCGCTATTATCACCCAGCCCAAGGCATAAGTCACACAGGAGCGCCAGTTATCTGGCGCTCCTGTGCCATGTTTGGATTAATTTCTCTTTCTGTTCCCGGCGAAGCTTTTTGAGCGCCAGCTCCCGGCGCAGGGCGGCAGGCTTGTCTGGCTGCGCCTCTGTGTAGCATAGCTCTAGCGGGCCTCTCCCCCTGGTATATTTGGCCCCTCTGCCCGCCCGGTGAGCGGCTAGGCGGCGGTCTACGTCGTCGGTGATCCCAGTATACAGTGTCCCATCTCCACAGCGGAGGATATAAACAAACCACGACACTCCTCTCCCCCCTTGCTGAATCATAGTGAAAAAATGGGATGTGCCGGTATCAGAAGAAAACGATTCCAATATTTTTCTTTCCAGAAAAAGTCTATCACAGAAATAAAACATCTACAAGGAAATCATCCCTCTTCGTTCAATCTTTTATTGCCATTCTTTTTATAAAGTGTTAAAATAAAATGATATTATATGGGCGCTTATCCTCTGTGCCCTAAAATAAAGGAGCAACACCAGATGGACGAAAAAAAAGTAATGCTCTCCGGCATCCAGCCCAGCGGAGATCTGCACCTGGGTAACTACCTGGGTGCCATCAAAAATTGGGCCGCCCGGGCCGAGGAGTTCGACTGCTACTATTTTATGGCAGATATGCACACCATCACAGTCCGGCAGGATCCCGCCGCCCTGCGGCGCCGCACGCTGGAGCAGCTGGCCCAGTACATCGCCTGCGGCCTGGATCCTGAAAAAAACACTCTCTTCATCCAGTCTCATGTCCCTGCCCACGCGGAGCTGGGCTGGGTACTCAACTGCTACACTATGTTTGGCGAGCTGTCCCGGATGACTCAGTTCAAGGACAAATCCGCCAAGCATAAGGACAACATCAACGGCGGTTTGTTCACCTATCCCGCTCTCATGGCGGCCGATATTCTCCTCTACCAGCCCGACTTTGTCCCCGTTGGAGAGGATCAGAAGCAGCACGTGGAGCTGACCCGGAACATTGTCCAGCGTTTCAACGGGATTTACGGTGATGTATTCAAAATGCCGGAGCCCTATATCCCGAAGGCCGGTGCCCGTATTATGGGACTGACTACTCCTGATTCCAAGATGTCTAAGTCCATCCCAGAGGGCTGTGTCTTCCTGATGGAGAAGCCGGAGGACATCGCCAGAAAGTTCAAGCGGGCTATCACCGACAGCGACACGGAGCGATGCGTCCATTTCGACCCGGAGCACAAGCCAGGAGTGGCCAACCTGATGAACATTTATTCCGCCGTCACTGGTAAGACCTTTGAGGAGATTGAGGCCGAGTTTGACGGCCTAGGCTATGGCAAATTCAAGCCCGCTGTGGGCGAGGCAGTCGTGGAGTGCCTGCGCCCCATCCGGGAGGAGGCTACCCACATTTTGGCGGATAAGGCTTATCTGGAGAAGGTCTACACCGAAGGGGCCCAGAAGGCATCCTATGTAGCGAACAAGACGCTTCGTAAGGTCTATAAAAAGGTAGGCTTTGTGGCCCGCTGACTCTATTTTGCCACTTCATCCGCCTCTGCGGCTTGGCCCGAAGGGCAAAGCTGGTCAGAAAAACGCAAAAGAGGATTTGATATGCCGATTCAACTTTCTGTGGTGGGGATGGCTTTGGCCGCCCTGCTAACCGCTGCGGTGGTATCTCTGATTGCCACTCCTGTTGTGAAATCGCTGGCCTTTCGTGTCGGCGCGGTGGATATCCCAAAGGACGGGCGGAGGATGCATGACCACCCGATCCCCCGTATGGGTGGACTGGCCATCTTTTTTGGCTTCATGCTCAGCGTCCTCCTATTTGTCCCGCTGACGGAGCAGCTGCGTGGAATGCTTTTAGGCGGTGTCATCATCGTCATACTAGGAATTTTTGACGACATCTATGCCCTCCCCGCCAAACCTAAATTCTTGGTACAGATCGCCGCTGCCCTTGTCGCCGTGTGGGCGGGGAATAAGATCGAGTTTCTCTCGAACCCTAATATTTTCAGCAGCGAGCCTTACTGGGAGCTGGGATGGCTGTCTATCCCCATCTCTGTATTGTGGATCGTGGGCATCACAAACGCCGTCAATCTGATTGACGGTCTGGACGGACTGGCTTGCGGAGTTTCCACCATCAGCTCCATGACTCTGCTGGTCATCGCTTTGACTGTATCTGAGCCGGATGTGGCCCTTCTGATGGCCGCCCTGGCCGGCGCCTGCATCGGCTTCCTGCCCTATAACCTGAATCCCGCCAAAATCTTTATGGGGGACACCGGGTCAACCTTTTTGGGCTTTATCCTGGCCTCTGTGTCCATTCAGGGGCTGTTCAAGTTCCACATGATCATCTCCTTTGCGGTCCCATTCCTCATGCTTGGTCTGCCCATTTTTGACACCTGTTTCGCAATCCTCCGTCGGGTATCCAAGGGGCAGTCCCCTATGACTCCAGACCGTGGGCACATCCACCATCGGCTGATCGACATGGGCTTTTCCCAAAAGCAGGCAGTCGCTGTGCTCTATATCATCAGTGCGATCCTAGGCCTGTCCGCCGTAGTGCTGACCACCAGTGGGGTATTCAAAGCCATGCTGTTTCTGGTCGCGCTTTGCGCGGCCGGCGGTCTGGCTGCCGGCCTGTTTCTGACACACAATGACGGGAGGCATACGCCTCAGGACCCAGGAAGGCATCACAAGACACAGATTTCTGGCAACGACAACTTCTTTGGTGAGGAGGACCAGTCTGAAAAATGAGCGACCTGAAAGTTATGACGATCTTCGGCACCCGGCCGGAGGCCATCAAAATGGCCCCTCTGGCCCTGGAGCTATCGAAGCGCCCCGGCATAGACGCTCTGTGCTGTGTCACAGCTCAACACCGGGAGATGTTGGACTCTGTACTGGATATTTTTCGGTTAAAACCTGACTACGACCTGAATATCATGGAGCCCCGACAGACCTTATCCACTATCACCTCTAAATGCCTGCTGGGCATGGAGCAGGTGCTGGAGGAGGCGAAGCCTGACCTTGTACTGGTCCACGGGGATACTTCCACTACCTTTGCGGGGGCTCTGGCCGCGTTCTATCACAAGATACCAGTAGGCCACGTGGAGGCCGGCCTTCGAACCTATGACAAGTGGTCTCCCTTTCCAGAAGAAATGAACCGAAAAATGGTGGGATCTATCGCCGATCTGCACTTTTGCCCCACTGTGTCAAACCGGGACAACCTAACCCGTGAAAATATTACGAACGGGATTTTTCTCACAGGTAACACGGTCATTGATGCCCTTCAAACTACAGTGAGAAAGGATTTTTCCTTTACAGAAAGGCTCCTTGACCAGTTGGAGTATGAAAAACGAAAAGTTGTATTAGTTACCTGCCATCGGAGGGAAAACTATGGTCAGCCCATGGAGGATATCATGGCTGCTCTGGCCTATATTGCCCGGACTCATCCCGAGGTATCTCTGGTCTACCCTGTCCACCTCTCCCCTGTGGTCCAGGAGTGCGCCCATCGGCATCTAGACGGTGTTGAAAACGCCCACCTGATCCCCCCCTTAAATGTGGAGGAGATGCACAATCTGATGGCCCGGTGTTATATGGTCATGACTGACTCCGGCGGTCTTCAGGAGGAGGCTCCCGCTCTTGGTAAGCCCGTTCTTGTCCTCCGCCGGGAGACCGAGCGACCTGAAGCCGTTAAGGCGGGCACGGCTAGACTGGCCGGCGTGGATTACAGCCGCATCACAGCGATGGCCGAGGAACTTCTGGAAAACCCAGACGCCTACGCCGCGATGGCCCATGCCGTCAATCCCTATGGAGATGGCCAGGCCTGCCGCCGGATTGTGGACGCTATCCAGTGGCACTTCGGCCAGCGCAAGGAGCCTCCGGACGAATTTTTGATTTGAGTCTGTTTTGACTCATCTGCTCTATTAATCCCAAAAAATCTTGGAGGTGAGGACGTGGAACCTAAAAATCGTCTTTTAATCGCAATCACTGTGATCGTCCTCATCGTAGCTGCTATGTTCACCAGTTTTGGGCGCAATCTTTTTGCCCTCAATACTCCGTCGGTCGTCCTGCCCAATGTGAACGGCGACGGACAGACTGGCGATGTCAGCGGTCCTCAAACTGGTCTAGAACAATACCAGGCGGTGGAGGTCACACCTCAGACTGTTGGCAGCGTGATTCGGACTCTGTCCCGCAAAGACAGCTATTACCGAGAACTCACCATCACGACCTTCTGGGACGGTGGTTCCTCCTCTATTCCGGTACAGACTTGGGTAGACGGCGGCTGGTCCCACAGCAGACAGGTGCTTCCCTCCGGCGCGGTCAGGCACGATCTGGTGGGGGATGGCACTCTTTATTACTGGTATGAGGGCTCCTCCCGCTGGGAGTCCACTCCCGCGGACAGCCTGTCCCATGATTTGACACAGCGGATCCCGACCTATGAGGTCGTGACCGAATTAGATCCTGATGAGATCACCCACGCCGGCTATGAGCTTCGTGAGGGAGTTCCTTGTGTCTATGTAGAAGTGGCCCGTGAAGACCCTGCCTATCAGGAGAGATACTGGGTCAGCGTGGAGAGCGGCCTTTTGATTTGCGCGGAGCTGGAAAAGGAGGGGGCGCTCGTCTATCAGATGACCTCCTACGGTACTGTTATATCTCCCTGTCCAGCGGAGGCCTCCTTCGCTCTGCCCAATGGTGACATATTATATACCAGGTAAAATATGGGACGGCCGGAGGCCGTCCCATCCTGATACCTCAATCTTCACCTTCCCGATCTCCAAGTCCCATGAGCAGGACCAGCCCCAGGGCTATCACCAGTTCCAGATCGTCTCCTTCCACCAAAAGAAACAGGATGATAAGCAGCAGAAGGATATCCCCCGGGTCGATGTCTTCTAACTTCAGGGCTTTCAATAGCCCGGATAGCCCCCCGCTGCCGTCTCCAGATGAAAAGAGGCTTCCCGCCCCCTCTTTTCCGCCCAATAGAGCGCCCAGCCCCTCCTTTCCGGAAAATAGAGAGGAAAACCTGAAGCCCCCTGTGGAGGCCGGACCATGGCCCTTTGTTCCGCTGTTGGATCTGCCCCCTCCTTGGGGGTGCTCGGCCTCCTGGATAGGGACATAAGGTGTGTCCTCTGATATGTAGCGGTTATACACTCCCCTCCTCCTCCTTCCTGCCCATAGCGGTCAGGGCCACCCGGATCAGGCGGGTCATGCGTGCTATCTGCTGGGCTCGGTCCAGCCGGGCCCGCCGTTCTTCTCGTAAAAATGGGCGCAGCGCGGATAGCAGAGCCGCGTTTCTATCATCGGTACTCTGATACTCCCGCAGCACCTGCACCCCTATCTGGAGCATCCGCGGGTCTATCTGCCCCAGCAGCGAGGACAGGTCCCAGGATCCATCGGACGGGCCGCTCTGTTCCGGAGACTGGGCGGGGACCTCTTCCGCGCTCTGTGTCCCATCCCCCTGGGGCCCGTTCTCCCCTGATAACGACCGGGCTAGAGCCATGATCTGCCCCATGGCCTTTTCATTCCCCAGGATCGAGTTCAATTTTTCCTCAAATTCGGCCACGGTCTCGCCACCTTTCTACCCGGCTGTGGTTTCTCCTATTCCAGCCCCGCCTCTTTTGCCTTGCGTCCGATTCTATCTACCAGTTCCGCCCCCTCCTGGCTCCTCATCAGCCGGTCCATCATAGACATCAAGGCGCTGGGGTCCCCGTCAGCGGCCGCTTTGGCCGCCTCCTTCACCCCTCCCTGCTGGTTCAAAATCGACATCAGCTTTTGGGCATCGCTGGATTTAGCCAGTTTGGAGATCACTTCACGGTTTTTCACCAGATCAGCGGCAGTAGTCCCTTTTTTCAGATTGTCTTGACCCTGTTTTAAATTCACAATCGCTCACTCCCGATTTGATTTCATTCCAGTATATGCGGCTAGAATGGTAAGGTGACAAATTTGAAAATTCTCGTGTTTTCCGACTCCCACCGGTCCATGTCCGGGATGTATTCAGCCATTGACAGACATCTCCCAGACCAGGTCATTCACCTGGGAGATCTGCTCCAGGACGCTGAAATGCTGGCGGATATCTATCCGCGCCTCCCGATCTGTCGTGTGCCCGGTAACTGTGATGGCTGGACTACCGAGCCTCTGAAACGCCAGATCACTCTGGCCGGCAAACAGTTTCTTCTCTCCCACGGCCACCTGTGGGGTGTAAAAAGTGGATATAGCCACGCAATTTCCGACGCCAAAGCAGCTCAAGTCGATGTGCTTCTTTTTGGGCATACCCACCGCTCCCTGTGCCATCAGCTGGAGGACGGGCTTTGGGTCATGAATCCGGGTTCCAGTCGTTCCAGCTATGGGTTTATTGAGATCAAGGATGGAACTCTCCACTGTGAGATATTTCCTGTAAACTGATTTTTAGCCGTAAAGGAGGTAAGGCTGTCAAGTGAAAAAGCTGCTCTATATTCTGTTTCACCGCTCTGTTTTTGTCTGTCTGGCCCTGCTGGCCCAGTTTGCCACGCTAGTCATTATGGTAGTCGTTTTCTCCGAATATACAGAGTCCTTCTATTGGTGCTGTATCGTGATCAGCATCCTAGCCGCCTTAGCTATCATCTGCAGCAGGATGGAGCCTGGCTACAAAATTGCCTGGCTGATCCTGATTCTGCCCTTTCCTGTGTTTGGCGGTATCTTTTACCTGCTGGTGGGGGGAGGCACCATCCCCCGCCGGACGCAAAAGCGGATGCAGGGAATCTTGAAAAAATCCGCCCTTGCCCTACAAGATGACTTTAAGTCCGACGACCTTATCTCCCTTGGCGGCGACGCCGCCAGCCAGGCCCACTATATGGAGCAATACGCCGCCTGTCCCTCCTACACGAATACAGAAACAGAATACTTCCCTCTGGGGGACCAGGCCTTTCCGCGTATGCTGGAGGAGTTGGAAAAGGCGGAGCACTATATTTTTCTGGAATACTTCATTATACAGCCCGGTATTTTTTGGGACAGCATCCTGGCCATCCTGGAACGAAAAGCGGCCCAGGGCGTTGAAGTGCGTGTGATGTATGATGATATGGGCTGTATGTTCACCCTTCCCCGGGACTATGACCAGGTGTTAATGAAGAAGGGAATCCAGTGCCGGGTATTTAATCGCTTCCTGCCGGTGATGTCCCTCCGTCTGAACAACCGGGACCATCGGAAGCTGATGGTAATTGATGGGAAGGTTGGCTTCACCGGTGGACTCAATCTGGCTGATGAGTATATCAACATTCGTAAGCGATTCGGGCACTGGAAGGACAGCGCGATCCTATTGGAGGGAGACGCGGTCTGGTCTATGGCCGTCATGTTTTTGACCCTATGGGATTACTGCTGTGGCTGGGATGAAAATTTTGACCGGTTTCGTCCCCCGGCCTCTCCTGTCCGGCCCTGGACCGGCTATGTACAGCCCTACACGGATACCCCTCTGGACCGTGAGGCGGTGGGACAGGCCGTCTATCTCAATATGATCTCCAAGGCCAAAAACTACATCTATATCACCACCCCCTATCTGGTGGTAGATGTGGCGACCAACACCGCCCTGTGCAACGCCGCCAAGTCAGGGGTAAACGTAAAAATCATCACGCCCCATATCCCGGACAAACGCTACGTTTTTGAGGTGACCCGAGCCCACTATCCCCCTCTGCTGGATGCGGGAGTAGAGATTTATGAGTATACCCCCGGCTTTATCCACGCCAAAAACTTTGTGGTAGACGACCGTTTTGCTACCGTTGGCACCGTCAATCTGGACTATCGCAGCCTGTTTCTTCACTTTGAGGACGGTGTCTGGTTGTGCGAAGCGCCCTGTATCCGAGATATCCGCGCGGACTTTGAACGGACGTTGACCTGTTCAGAGCCAATTACTCCACGAAGGTTCAAACATTTGAACATCCTGCTCCAGCTCTACCGCAGCATCCTGCGTATCTTTGCTCCTCTGATGTGAGAATAAAAAGGCGGAAGAGCCGCCGCCCTCCTGTTTGGAGTGGCGGCGGCCCTTTTTATCGGCACCCTGCCGCTTTAGCTACAACAGCCGGAGCGTACCTCTTGATAGGTGGTATTCCCCTTGCTCTGGATGCTGTTGGGTGGGAAAAATTCGTTGAAGGGGAACTGAACCTTACGGAACATCTCGCAGGGGTCCTCCTGGCACTCGCAGCCGCAGCCACAGGTGCACTCCTTCTCCGGCAGGCAGTAGTCATAGACTGGAATCAGAAGTTGGGTATCCCGCTCCAAGCGGATGATGGAGAACTGGCCCAGTGTTACGAACATTCTGTGTATATCGCCGTCTACGATCAGATCCTCTTGGAAGACAGCGGTAATAGCGGGTGGGATATCCAGATAACTATTGTCGCAGCAGTGGCAGTTACAGGCGTCCATCAACTTCAGGTTTAGGATAATGGGGTCTACCGCCTCTACTACCGCGCTGGGCAGATTAGTTTGAGGCAGGTTTTGGATTTCTGGCCCTTCTCCTACTACTCCAGTCGAGAATATCTTGGAGCTTCCCTCACTTCCGAAGAGGACAACCCGCTTGTCAAAGATGGCCAGCCCGGTCACTTCCACCGGGCGGGCGGCTCCCACGAAGGCGTCAGCAGTGATGCGGTAGAAGTACCGCACATCTACCGTATAGAAGCCCCGGTTGAAATTGATGGGCTCCACATCGATGTACGCATACAGTAGTTCAGCAGTCCCCGCTTTTACCGACTGGGCCCGGTCGATGACCGCCTGAGAACTTCTGGTAGGATAGACGCGGATGTCTTCAATACAATCTTTGTCTTTGCAGGAGTCAAAGATTTTTTTCGTGTGTATGCACACGGCCTCCCGGATACTGCGGTCTTCGCAGACGGGGCCGGGCACGACCTTTTCTGGCATATGGTTCCCTCCTAGATTTGGATGGTAAGGACGGTCAAAGCCGCCCCTTTGGGTTTCGCTTACATTCCATCTTATGAGGCGCTCCGTATTTTGTGCGGCTCCATCTCTTTTCTATCCCACTCTTGCGGCTTTCCTCTGAATCGGGTATAATGGAGTGTACCTTAATGCCTCTTGCAAAAGGAGTGGACACCATGGCCCCCATCGGCTTTATTCAAAATGAGCTGGATCTGAAGTTCTTAGTTCTGTATATCATGGCCCGGACTGCCGGGCCCATTACCTTTCTTCAGCTTCTGGAGCTGGCCCTGTGCGACGCGGGCGTGGACTACTTTTCTCTGACCAAGGCTGTGGAACATATGGTGGAGACCGGCCAGTTGTCCAAAGAAGGCGACCGCTATTCTATCACCGAAAAGGGGGTGCGAAACAGTCAGATCTGTGAGAGCAGCCTCCCCTACTCGGTCCGAATGCATTGTGACGAGAATCTGGTCAAGGTCAACGAAGCTCTCCGCCGAGAAGCCCAGGTCCGCTCCCAGGTGTCGGAGAATCAAGACGGGACCTGTACGCTCAAGCTTGACTTCAATGATGAAACCACACCGCTTCTCCATCTGGAGCTGCTGGTCCCAGAACGGAAACAGGCGGACACCATGGCCCAGTGCTTTCAGGATGAGCCCACAGACTTTTATCGGCAGATCATTCAACTGTTGACCCAGCGGAATGGATCACAAAACTCGTAAAGGAGAAAATGTCATCATGAGAAGAGCAGACCGCGCACAGGACCGGGACTTTTGTCTGTCCGTTATTGACCGCTGCACCCACGGGGTAGCCGCTCTGACAACCGGGGAGGATACTCCCTACTGTCTTCCCCTCTCCTTTGTCCGTGTGGGTAACAGCCTCTATTTTCACTGTGCCCGTGAGGGGCGCAAGGTGGAGCTGTTGAAACGATGTCCCCGCATATGTATTACCTTTGTAGCCCAGGACGCCCCCAATTTTGAGGCGCCCAATAACTATACCACCTATTTTCAGTCCGCCATCGTTACCGGGACTGTAGTTTTGGTGGAGGACGATCAGGAAAAGATCGACGGCTTGCGGGCTCTCTGCCAGAAGCTCACCCCACAGTATATGACAGAGGGCCTTTTCAATGCCGCTATCCAGCACAGCCTCTCTGTCACGTCCGTGTGGCGGGTAGATATGGATGATCTCTCCGGAAAGGCCAAGAAGAAAAGATGATCCCTCCTTTCCGTTTCCCATTCCTCAAAGGGAGCGTTATGATGTAAGATACAGCAACAGCGCGCTGCTTCTTGGCAGCGCGCTGTTTTTTCATAGCTATCTTTTACCTATCTTTCACCCAAAGGCTGTAGCCGTTTTAACAGGCGGACCTTAGAATAGACCTGTCCCCAATGTCAAGAATAAGTGTAAACAGTCAGGAGGAAAACAGTATGAAACGATTTTTTTCCGCCGCGTTGGCGCTGGCCATGGCAGCTTTGTCTTTGGCTGGCTGCTCCGGCACATCTTCAAGGGATGCCGCAGGCAGCCCAGTACAAACCAGTGGGGTCACGCAGGTCGCTCCCATGTCGACCACTGCTGTAAAATCTCCGAAATATGTCTTTCTGTTTATTGGTGATGGAATGAGCTATCCACAGTTCCAGGCCGCATCCGACTATCTAGGCTCCATGGCCGATCCTGATTACCTGCTGGCCGAGCCCAGTCTGGATGACAACCAGGGCGCGATTCTGGACGGTCCTGTCGCTCTGAATTTTATGGGCTTTGACGTAGCTGGCTCTGCTGTGACCTATGACTCTAACTCCTTCGCCCCTGATTCTGCCTCCACAGCCACATCCATTGCTACCGGCCATAAGACCTATTCTGGGTCTATCAATGTGGATGAAACTGCTACCATCTCTTATGAGACTATTTCGGAAAAGGTCCATGAGCAGCTTGGTATGAAGGTGGGCGTCATTTCTTCTGTCAATCTGAATCACGCCACCCCAGCCGCCTTCTATGCCCATCAGGCCAGCCGCAACAGCTATTATGAAATCGGTCTGGAGCTGATAGACTCAGGATTTGATTACTTTGCCGGCGGCGCCCTGTTGAAGCCAGACGGAGCAGACGGTGATAAGGACAACCTGTATGATTTGGCCAAAGAGGCAGGTTATACTGTGGTAAAAACTCAGGCGGAAGCGGAGCAGGTCACTTCCGGCCCCGTTATCATCGTGGATGAGCATCTGGCCGACTCTGACGCCATGGCCTATGAGCTGGACAGGACTGACGATATGTGGTCCCTGGCAGACTATGTAAAAAAGGGTATCCAGGTACTGGACAACGACAAAGGCTTTTTCATGATGTGCGAAGGGGGCAAGATCGACTGGGCCTGCCATGCCAACGATGCCGCCGCCTCGATTCATGACACCCTGGCCCTGGCCGACGCGGTACAGGTAGCCATCGACTTCGCCAAGGACCACGCCGAAGAAACTTTGATTCTGGTCACAGGAGACCATGAGACCGGCGGCTTGTCCATTGGATTCGCCGGGACTGATTACGACACCTATCTCAGCCAGCTCAACAGCCAAACTATTTCCTATGCCAAGTATGACAGCGATTATGTGGCCGCTTACAAAGCGAATAAGACTCCCTTTGAAACTGTTCTGAAGGACATTGAAACGCTTTTTGGCCTGAAAGTCAACGGTGAGGCGGGCGACCGTCTGGTGCTCACCGACTATGAGCTGGGCCTGCTGAAGACCGCCTATGAGAAATCTGTCAACGAGAAGGATACCGGCATTGCCGACCAGGAGGAATATGTGGCCTACGGCACCTATGAACCCTTGTCCGTCACCATCACCCACATCCTCAACAACAAATCAGGCGTTTCCTTTACCTCGTACAGCCACACTGGACTCCCCGTGGCGGTATTTGCGGATGGCGTCAACGCTGAACTCTTCAAGGGCTACTACGACAACACTGCAATCTACGATAAGCTGGCCCAGATGCTGGCGGTTCGGTAACCCTCTCTTGAGAACACGATATCAACTGCCCGCTCCAGTAGATCCGGCTGGAGCGGGCTTACCCCTGCATTTTCATCTGGTGGTACCCCCGCATCTTTCGGATATCCGCCTTTCACCGGGCGAATTTGTTTTCATCTTTCTCCTCCTCCGCCCCCCTCCAGCTACGGGTACTTTCTCTCTTCAAGGAGCAACACTATATGTTAAAGCAAATGAAAGCTGATTTTCTTCGTTACCATGCCCCTGTATGGGTATGCCTTCTTCTCACCGTTGTCCTGCTCGCCCTGCCCACGGGATATGAGGATAACATCGTTTTTCAGGAATCTGATATTCAACCGGCTCTGGTACTGTCTACCGATGAGTCAACCGTCATTGACACCGGGCTCGTCCGGTCCGGCGAGCAGAGCTGCCAGCTTGAGATACTAGGAGGACAGTTCAAGGGGCAGACGGTAGAGGGAAAAAACACCCTGAACGGCTCTCTGGAACAGGATAAGATCTTTTCTGTCGGCGATAAGGCTCTGGTCCGTATCAATTTCCAAGGGGAGCAGATCCTCAGTGTATCCATGATCGATCACTACCGGATGCCCTGGGAATTATTGATGGGCGGACTATTTGTCCTCCTGCTGGTCCTCTTTGCAGGAAAGACTGGTCTAAGGGCTGTGCTTTCCTTTCTCCTTACTGTCTTGATGATATGGAAGGTGATGGTCCCGCTCTATCTCAAAGGCTGGGATCCTATCTGGGTCGGCCTTGCCATAACACTGGCCCTCACTCTGCTTATCATCGCCCTGGTCTATGGTTTCGACCGGAGATGCTGGGCCGCCTCATCCGGTTCCGCTCTGGGTGTTCTGGTCACCTGTATCATGGGCATCCTGTTCACTGACCTATTTCAGGTCCACGGGGCGGTCATGTCCTACTCGGAAAGTTTGCTCTATGCCGGCTATCAGCATCTGGATCTGACCCGAATCTTTATGGCCTCTATTTTTATCGGGGCCTCCGGAGCAATCATGGATTTGAGCGTAGATATCACCTCCGCAGTCCACGAAGTCGTGGAGAAACGACCTGACCTTAGTTGGTGGGAGGCGGCCAAATCCGGGATGAACGTAGGCAGAGCGGCCATGGGGACCATGACCACCACTTTGCTGTTCGCCTACTCCGGTGGCTATGTGGCACTGCTGATGGTATTTATGGCCCAGGGCACTCCAATCTCCAATATTTTGAACTATAAGTATGTAGCCGCCGAGATGATCCATACCGTCATCGGCTCCTTCGGTCTGGTAACAGTCGCTCCCTTTACCGCCCTGTGCGCTGGCTTGTTCCTGGTTGGTAAAACAAAAAAAGCTCAAGGGATGGACCTCAATTAAGAGCCATCCCTTGAGCCCTTTTTCATCTTACAGACCGCTCTTTTTGGTTTCTTCCACCACAGCTTTCTCCCCATATATCGGGGATTTATCACACGCAGATAAAAAAGCAGAATGGCTATAGACAGCAGGAATCCGGCCAAGCCCAGATGAAAATAGAAGCTTAAGACGGTCAAAAGGAGCTGTGCCAGCATATAGCGCAACTCAATTTTCAAATTGTTCCGCCGCCGGTCCAAATCCAGTTCAAAGGACAGGTTCCACACCATCCACATAGAGCACAGTGCCAACATCACGATATTTCCGAACAGGGGCAAAAGGTAGCCGCCCCCAAGCTGCTCTCCATGCGGCATATCCTGTAATGTCCAGACACAGGCATAGAGTGCGCCCAGTTGGGCAGAAATAGCTATCACAGTTCTGTTTTCCCGCAGGATAGGGTTGTCCTCCCCATCTTTTACCCAGCCGGAGCGGTCCTCCATCAGTTCGTCCAGTGAGATGGCGTACAGCTCCGCCAACGCGGCCAGATTCTCACCGGTGGGTATCGTCTGCCCTGACTCCCATTTGGTCACCGCTTGGCGGCTCACGCCCACTCGCTCCGCCACCATCTCCTGAGAAAAACCGATTTGGTTCCGCAGTGCTTTCAGGCGTTCTCCCAATGGCATTCTTCCCACCTCCTTGGTCAAATAGTAGCAGACCAGAAGGAGAAAGTCCAGCAACCAACCGGCAACCGGGGGAAAAATCAGTCAAAAAAGGTGAGCTGCCGATCCTGATATCCACGGGTGGCAGCGGAAATGATAGAGCGCATCTCACACAACAGCCCCAGCTCCCCGCAGCGTTTGGAAAATCGTTCCCACAACTTCCCCGCTCTGGGACTGGAGCAGGTATACCGGTTTCCATACCGCTGGCGGTATTTCTCCCCCAGCCCCTGTTCTGGAAAAGCCCGGTCCAGTCCGTTTAGAAAATGCTCCCTCTGCCCATCCCGCATGGTCACACCGAAGGCCGAATAGACGAATCGTGCTCCCGCCTCGGCAGCCGCCTCCGCCACCGACAGCACATTTTCTACGCTGTCCTCCAGCCAGGGCAGGACCGGCATAAGCAGGACACCGGAAAAGATCCCCGCTCCCGCCAGCTCCTTCAGCGCCGCCAAACGGCGGCTGGGTGAGGGAGCCCCCGGCTCGATCTTGGCTGCCAGCGCGTCGTCTGTCGTAGTCACCGTCAGTTTACAGATCACTGGGGAATGGCGCTGAATGAACTGATACAGGTCGATATCCCGGACGATCAGATCACTTTTTGTGGCAGCCGCCACCCCACATCCGTAGGCGTCTATCAACTCTAGGGCATGACGGGTCAGTTCCAGCTCCTCCTCGAAGGGGTTATAGGGGTCGCTCATGGAACCCATATTGATAAATGCCGGACGCGTCTTTCGGGCCAGGTCATCCCGCAAAATAGTGAGGGCCCCAGCCTTTGCCTTCACGGTATCAAAATCTGGATTTTGATAACAGCTGCTTCGGCTGTCACAGTAGAGGCAGCCATGACAACATCCACGGTAAATATTCATGGTATGGTCGGTACCAAACCACTCCGTACCTCTATTTCTATGGAGCAGATGTTTAGCCGGTATATATTCCATGTCCTCTCCCCTCCTTTTTTCTTATCCTACCAGTCTCTCCCCTTTCCTGTCAAGAAAATTCGAACATTAGTTTGACTTTTTTCTTGGCCTGGAATATAATTTTTTTATTGAATGAAAAGGAGGCGCTGTCCGGTGGAACGGGTCATCTTTCACTGTGATTTAAATAGCTTTTACGCCTCGGTAGAGCTGCTGGACCATCCGGAGTTGCGTCACCTGCCGGTGGCGGTATGCGGAGACCCTAACAGCCGCCACGGCATCATCCTGGCAAAAAATGAGCCTGCCAAGCTTTTTGGCGTCAAGACCGCTGAAACCATCTGGCAGGCCAGAAAAAAATGCCCCGAACTGGTCCTTCTTCCCGCCCACCATGACCGATACCGTGAGCTATCCAGGCAGATCAACCGGGTATATCAGGACTACACCGACCTGGTAGAGTCCTTTGGGATTGATGAGAGCTGGCTGGATGTCACTGGCACCCTCCATCTCTTCGGCGGGGATCCGGAGGCGCTGGCGGACCAGCTTAGAGAGCATGTGCGGGGCAACTTTGGGCTGACCATCTCTGTGGGAGTGTCCTTCAACAAGGTCTTTGCCAAATTAGGCAGCGATTACAAAAAGCCAGATGCTACCACGCTCATCACCCGGGAAAATTTTAAACAGATTGTATGGCCTCTGCCGGTCACCGACCTGCTCTATGTCGGGCGGGCCGCCTCCCGGACTTTTGATCGCTTTGATATCCACACCATCGGCGACCTGGCTCGCTTTGATCGGGAGCAACTTTTTCTTCTGCTGGGTAAAAATGGCGCCCAGCTCCATGACTTTGCCAGTGGGGAGGACCGCTCCCCCGTCACACCCGCCGCCCAGTACGTCCCGCCGAAGTCAGTGGGCAATGGTCTCACCTTTTCTCACGATCTGCGGGGGCAGGAAGATATACAGGCTGGGATCACCCGCCTTTCGGACCAAGTGGCTGCCCGCCTTCGTCGGTATCACATGAAATGTAATGGTATTTCACTTGCCATACGGGACCCTGCCTTTCGGGATATCATCCGGCAGCAGCGGCTGGACTCCCCCAGCAATCTGGCCCGAGAAATCAGTCAAGCCGCCATGGGATTGGCCAAAAGCTGCTGGAATATGGATCATCCCGTCCGAGCCCTCACTGTAACAGCACTCTCTCTGGTCCCGGAGGAGGAGGTCTCGGCCCAGCTGGATCTGTTGGCCTTCGGCCAGGACAAAAAGAGAGAGCGGCTGGAAAAGCTGGAGGAAACAATGGATAGCATTCGGGCCAAGTACGGAAAATCTTCCATCTCCCATGCCTCCTCCACCCAGGCCGCCGGCGGCAGCGGCCATGCGCCCCCGCCTGGAGGCTCCCGGTCATATCTGGAGGAGGAGTAGCATACAACAGGGGCATGGAGGTGAACCCATGCCCCTGTCTTTTTTTGCTTTCCTCGACCAGTTGACGGGCGATCCAGCTCTGGCACTGATTGTTCTCCTCACCCTCGCGGTACTGCTGGTCAACGGGTGGACCGACGCACCCAATGCCATCGCCGGGGTAGTGGTGACTGGAGCACTCCCCTTCCCTTTGGCTGTCCTGCTGGCGGCTGTATGCAACTTTCTGGGAGTGCTTTGTGTCACCGCTGTCTCTACTTCTGTGGCGGAGACCGTCTATTCTATCGCCAGCTTTGGCGGCGGCTCCCGCGCGGCTCTTACCGCTTTGTGTGCCGCCATGGCCGCCATCGTGCTCTGGGCCGCGGCTGCCTGGCTACTTGGCATTCCTACCAGTGAGAGCCACGCCTTGATTGCTGGTATCTCTGGCGCCGCGGTGGCTCTGGAGGGTGGCTTCTCCTGTATCCGCTGGGACAGTTGGGCCAAGGTTCTCCTCGGTCTGATTCTGTCCACCGCCGCCGGATTCTGGGCTGGACAGTTGTTTCAAAGTGCCTTAAAACCTGTAAAGGCTTCCAACCATACATTTCTTTTGGCCCAGCTTCCCGGAGCCGCAGGAACTGCCTTTCTTCACGGTGCCCAAGATGGTCAAAAGTTTCTCGGTGTATTTCTCTTGGGGACGGCATTGGCCCAGGGTCGCGGAGATGAACAGACCTTTCTCATCCCTATCTGGCTTATGATTTTGTGTGCTGGCTTTATGGCCGCCGGTACCCTTATGGGGGGCAGGCGCATCATCGAAACAGTCGGGCGTGAAATGGTGTCGATTGGCCCGCGAGAAGGGCTGTCTGCCGATTTGGGCAATATTTTCTGCCTCATGACCGCCACTCTGCTGGGCCTTCCCGTCTCAACTACCCATACCCGCACAGCCGCTCTGCTCGGTGTGGGAGCAGCGGGGGGCGGTGTTGTGGACTGGTCCGTTGCCGGCAAAATCGCTCTCGCCTGGGCCCTTACCTTTCCTGGCTGTATGGCCATCGGCTACTGGATGGCCAAGGTGTTTCTGGCGGTCTTTTGAATAGAGCGCCGGGTGAATATCAGTCACCCGGCTCACCCCTCTCTGATCCGGCGCATAGCCTATTCTGGAAGCACCCGCACAGGCGCGGACCGGCTCCGGACATCGCGCCGCCGTTTTCAGAAAGGGAAATTACATCGTGACACAAGCACTTTTATGGGCTGCCGGCGGAACTGGGTTCACTGCCCTGATGACCGCTTCCGGCGCCGCTATGGTCTTTCTGTTCCGCAAGCAGTCCTCTCGCTCTCTTCAGCGCGTCCTACTTGGATTTGCCGCTGGCGTGATGATTGCCGCCAGCATGTGGTCCCTGCTCATCCCAGCCATTGAGGAGGCGGAGGCCATGGGAATGCCCGGTTGGCTGCCCGCCGCTGGTGGATCTGTCCTTGGCATCGTTTTCCTTTTGTCCATGGACTATCTGCTCCCCCACTTCACACCGGAATCCTTCCACTGCAAAGAGGGCGAAACCTCCCGCCGCCGCACCGCCCTCCTGGTACTGGCCGTAACACTGCACAACATCCCGGAGGGGATGGCGGTCGGCATCTCCTTTGCTTTGGCTGCCCACAGTGGCGATCCCTCCCTCCTACCCGCTGCTACCGCCCTCGCCATGGGAATTGGCATCCAAAATTTTCCGGAAGGGGCCGCTATCTCCCTGCCCCTGCATCAGGAGGGAATGGGCCGTAGAAAGGCTTTTCTCATCGGGGCGGCCTCCGGCGTGGTGGAGCCTATCTTTGCCCTGCTCACTGTACTGGCTGCCGGGGCGATCCAGCCTCTGCTCCCGTGGCTGCTCTCCTTTGCCGCCGGCGCCATGCTCTATGTCGTGGTGGAGGAGCTCATCCCAGAAGCTAATCTCACCGAAGGGGGACATACCGGCACTCTAGGCGTCATGGCAGGGTTTCTCATTATGATGATCCTGGATGTGGCTCTTGGCTAAGTCCGCTGTTGACCCACTTTTTTCACAAAATCCTCGTTCACAAAATTTTAGTAAAAATTTCGATTTGGGGGTTGATTTTCTCAAGAAGCGTGATATAATGAAGCCGCCTTTTAAGGGATAGCTCAAAGTTTCCTTTGCTTCCCAGACCTTTAGTGGAAAATAAAGGCCTTTTTCATGTCTTTCGTCATGGAAAAGCAAATTAAGAGGAGGAGAAATTTATGATCACGTTCCTGATCTCCCTCGTAGTCCTTGTGGTGGGATTCGCACTGTACAGCCGTCTCATTGAGCGGGTGTTCCGTGTGGATGACCGGCAGACCCCGGCGGTCGCCCATCCGGACGGCGTGGACTACACCCCAATGAAAACTTGGCGTCTGTTCCTGATCCAGCTTTTGAACATCGCAGGTCTTGGCCCTATTTTTGGTGCTCTGGCCGGCGCTTGCTGGGGGCCCCGTGTATATTTGTGGATTGTCTTTGGTACTATCCTGGGCGGCGGTGTCCACGACTTCCTGTCCGGCATGATGAGCGAGCGCCACGACGGCGCCTCTATCTCTGAAATCGTGGGCATCTACTTAGGCAAATTCATGCTGCAGGTCATGCGTGTCTTCTCGGTAGTCCTGCTGATCCTGGTCGGCGTCAACTTCTCCAAGAACCCCGCCCAGCTTTTGGCTATTCTGACTCCTGAAACACTGGATGCCAACTTCTGGCTGGCTGTCGTGCTGATTTACTACTTTATCGCCACCTTCCTGCCCATTGACAAGGTCATTGGCAAGTTGTACCCCATCTTCGGGGCCTGCCTCATCATCATGGCCCTTGGCCTCATGGGTGTAATGCTGATTGACCCCTCTTACCGCGCCGCGATGCCTGAAATGTGGCAGTATATCGGCGTGGAAGGGATGGGGCACCCCACCAACACTCCTATCTGGGCCCAGATGTTTGTCACTGTGGCCTGCGGCGCTATCTCTGGCTTCCACGCTACCCAGTCCCCCATGGTCGCCCGCTGCATGACCTCTGAAAAAGAGGGGCGGAAGGTATTTTACGGCGCCATGGTCGCTGAGGGCGCTATCGCTCTGGTCTGGGCTGCTGCTGGTGTCACCTTCTATGGCAATGTGGCTGCTCTGAACGAGGCGCTGGCTGGTGGTCAGTCCGTTGTTGTCGAGAACATCTGTTCCTCTATGATGGGCCCTGTCGGCGGTGTCTTGGCCCTGCTGGGTGTCATCGCCTGTCCCATCACTTCCGGCGACACCGCTTTCCGCTCCGCCCGGTTGACCATCGCCGACTGGTTCAAAATCGATCAGGGCAATTGGAAGAACCGTCTGCTCCTGTCTGTCCCTGTGCTGGGCATAGGAGCCCTGATCACCCAGTGGGGTGACTTCGCCACTCTCTGGAAGTACTTCTCTTGGTCCAATCAGACCCTGGCTATGATGGTCCTGTGGGCTGGCGCCGTCTATCTGCATCGCAACGGCTTCCCCCCTGTAGCCTGTTTCATGGCTGCTTTACCCGCTACCTTTATGTCCGCTGTCTCTGTGACCTACTTTGTCCAGGCTCCTGAATGTCTGAATATGTCCACCACCCTGGCCTACCCGCTGGGCATCCTGGTAGCCGCCCTGTTCCTGGGTATCTTTATTTGGCGTGAATGGGTCATGCGTAAAAACGACGTACTCAACCCCGCCACTGTCTAAACGTATTTTCTCCACAACTGTTTTTAAGAGGCCGCCTGACAGGATCTGTCAGGCGGCCTCTTTACATCTCTTTCCGTATCTGCCTTAATGCATTCTTTTCCAGCCTAGATACCTGCGCCTGCGAGATTCCGATTTCAGCGGACACCTCCATCTGAGTCTTGCCCTGAAAAAAACGCATAGACAAAATCTTTTTCTCCCGTTCAGACAGGTGCGACACCGCTTCCTTCAGTGCGATGCGCTCCAACCACATCTCATCTGTATTTTTGCTGTCCCTGACCTGGTCCATCACACATATGGTATCCCCACTGTCGGAGTACACTGGCTCATAGAGAGACACAGGCTCTAAAATTGCGTCCAGCGCAAAGACCACCTCCTCCCGTTTGATGTCCAGGATGTTGGCGATCTCCTCCACTGTGGGCTCTTTCTGGTGTTGAGCGATATAGGCCTCCTTGGCCTGCAACACCTTGTAGGCCGTATCCCGCATCGCTCTGGATACCCGCATAGTGCTGTTGTCCCGCAAGTAGCGGCGAATCTCTCCGATGATCATAGGCACTCCATAGGTGGAAAACTTAACATCCAGGTCCGTGTTGAAGTTATCGATAGCCTTCATCAGCCCAATGCAGCCCACCTGAAATAGGTCATCAGCATTCTCGCCCCGGTTGGAAAATCGCTGTATCACAGACAGGACCAAACGTAAATTCCCCGATATCAGTTCCTCTCTGGCCTGCTGGTCTCCCTCCTTCGCTCTCAACAGCAGCGCACGGGTCTCCTCGTTTTTCAGCACCTTTAACTTTGATGTATTAACACCGCAAATTTCCACCTTGTGCTGCATATAAAAACCTCCCGCCCCAGTGATACTGTGTTTCCAGTATCTCCGGGGCGGAGGGTTTCATACGGGGTCAATGGCCCTTAAATTTTTTATCGTCTGACCCTTTTCGATGGATTTTGCTCTGATGTACGATACAGTTACATCTCAGATGGCCACGCCGTCGGATCATATAGCCAACTCTCCAAATTTTCCTCGTCCATGACCCGAAGGCCCGCCTCTGCCAACAGACGGGCCGTGATGCCCCATCCGGCCTTGATGGTGTGGGTAAAGCTGCCGTCATAGATTTCGCCGCAGCCACAGGACGGAGATCTGGCTTTGAGCACCGCCACCGTGCAGCTATGCTCTCTTGCGATTTTAAGGGCCGCCTCTGCCCCCGCCCGATATGCGTCGGTGACATCCTCTCCATCTTCGGTGATGACCCTACCATCCGCCTGCACCTCGGCCGGCGCCCTGGGAGTGTCCAGACCTCCTAGCACCTCAGGACACACCGGGACCAGCGTATGTCCCGCTTTGTGCAGTTCGATGACTTGGCGGTCCAGACGGCTGCAGCCGTCATACCGACAGGGTTCCCCTAAAAAACAGTAGCTCACCAAAATATTCATAAATGCTTCCCTCTACTTCTTCTCTTTTGTTTTTTATTCAGCTTCAGTACTAACCCCTGCTGCTCTGCGATTTTCTGAAGGGCCTGTGTCATACAGGCCGCACGCTCCTTTTCAGACATCTCTTTTGTGGAAAGGGAAGTCACTTGCTGGACAGCATGGCGCAGGTCATCCAGCTCCAACAGGTAGACCGCTGTGGTGTAAAAGCTTTTCTTCCGTCCGTCGTTCCATTCCCCTACTAGCAGTTCCAAAATAGCCCGCTTCTCCTCCAGCTCCCGCACATAGGTTTCCGGCCCCAGTTCACGGACTCTGTCCAGGTCCGCGCTCCTGCGCCGTGTGGGCACAAAAGAATCATAGTCCCCCATCCCCTCATAGAGTTCACAGGGGTATTGTTCACAGCGGTAACAGAAATCACCGATATTTCGCTCCCGGGCACACCGGGCACGGGGACAGCTCTGATTTCCCTCTCCCCCGCCACATCCGGGACACCAGCCTCCGATGTTCATAGGGCAGAGCAGGCAGTTCAGGCCACATAACGCTACTTGAGGATAGGTTCTATAAAAGTCCTTCATCATGCCCCCTCCTTTTCTATCAAAAAAGCGGCCCGCCAGTCGGCGGGCCGCTGTGCGGTCATCAGTGTGTCAGATAATATTTGACCAAGGTCTGGAGCAGCTCATCCCGGTCCACTTTGCGGATTAAGGCTCTGGCATTGTTGTGGTTGGTAATATAGGTGGGGTCCTCAGACAAAATATAGCCCACAATCTGGTTAATGGGGTTATACCCCTTCTCCTGCAGCGCCTGATAGACAGAGGCCAAGATGGCCTTGATCTCCAGGTCCCGCTGGTCCCCCAGACTAAATTTTCTGGTAAAATCCATTTCTTCCATTCTGGGCACCTCCTGTCTAAAAACCTAATAATAGTCTACTCTAAAAAGTCGCTCCTGTAAAGGGGCACAAGGCAAATTTAATAAAAATGAAATATTTATACCCTAGACAGCTCTGTTTTTCCCACCATACCGGCTGCAGCCAGCTGCAGGATGGCGGACAGCGCCGCCAGATAAAAGACGTACTGGACTCCCCAGCCCTCCCAGATCAGCCCCATGATGGGCGAGGCGACAATGGCCATCACATGGTCTACACTGAGTCCCACAGACAGGGTCTGGGTCACCTCCCCCGGGTCCAATGCCATGGAACGCATCATAAAAGAATGGACCATATTGAACTGCTCAAACAGGACACAGAGGATATAGGCCGCGAACACCAGCCAGGTCTGCCAGCCGCCGGAAGAGAAAGCTCCACCAGCCAGTTGCCCCGCCAGCAGGCCCATAGCGGTGAATGACAGGACAATATACCCGGCCTCCAGCCAGAGCATCCTGCGCACCCCCATCCGGTCCAGCAGGCGGCCAATCAGGGGAGCAAACCAGGTCCCCACAAAGTGGACCACAATGGTTAGCAGGGCGACCGTATCCGCCCCCTGACCCAGCAGGTTGATGATGACCCATGGCGCAAAGACAATTTTGATTCGCTTCTGGCAGCCGTAGGCCAAAGTAACCATGTAATAGGGCATATAGGCACGCCGGAATAAAAGTTTATGACTTTTCACATGGCCGCTCTGCCGGGGTATACTAACTGCCATCCTGGCCAGCAATACTACCGCTGCCGCTGTGGCCGCCGCCCCAATGGCAAAGGGCAGGATAAAGCCCTTCCCAAAGTGGAACACGCCGGACCGGAATCCTAAAAAGACCATCAGCGCCGCCGCCATGGAAAAGAATGTGTTGACTCCTTTGAACTTTCCAAAGGCTGTCCCCACTTTCCCCTTTTCCGCCAGATCCATTGAGATGGCGTCATTCAAAGGCATGAACAGGTGCATTCCCAAGGAATGGATAAACAGGAAAACCAGCATCACCCCATAGCTGGGGCTAAACAGACCCATGACAACCAAACCGGTCAACAGCAGCAGCTGCGCCACTACCGACATCCACAGGCTGCCCAGAGATCCCAGCGCCGCCACCAGTGCCATGCACAGTACCCCGGGGCTCTCCCTGGGGATCTCAATGAATCCGCGCTGGATCGAATCGATATGATAGACCTCATTAAAATAATTGGAAAAAATACTGCTTCCCAGGCCATTGGCCAAAGCGGTAAGGGCGATCACCAGGGTAAACAGCCGGACCGCCCGCTTTTTCGATGGTTCCATCTCTCCCACTCCCTCTATTCAGTCCACCGCCTGTCATCCGGTCTGCTGTCCGTATCCTGGGTTATAGGGTATCCTCTTCCGCTCGGTCCAGAGACTCCTCCACGTCAAAGGGCGGATCGACCTGGGTGCTGTCTAAATCGGTTCGATCTGGTATTTCCGCTTCTGTCTGAGGAGGAGGCGCCCCGACCCCCTGCCGATACTTCAGCTCCTGCCACTGCTCCTTAGTAATCAAAACCTGGCGGGGTTTGCTGCCCTCAAAGGGACCTACAATCCCCTTTTCCTCCAGCTGGTCCACCAGGCGGGCAGCACGGGCATAGCCCAGCTTCAGTCGGCGCTGGAGCATGGAAACAGAGGCCATCCCTGTTTCCACCACAACCTCCGCCGCCGCATCGATGAGCTCGTCATACTCGTCACTGACCTCATCCGGAGCGGAGCCGCCTACACCTTTTGTTCCCTTCTCCTTCTCGGCGGCGTGCTGCTCGATCTCCTGCATGACGTTGTCATCATACTGGGCGGAGCCGCTGCGTTTGACAAACTCTACTACGGAAGCGACCTCCTGGTCGCTAATCAGGCAACCCTGTACACGGGTTGGCTTCCCGGCGCCCAGCGGGAAATAGAGCATATCCCCCCGGCCGACCAGCTTTTCTGCGCCAGTAATGTCCAAAATAATGCGTGACTCCAGGCTGGAGGCCACGGCAAAGGCGATCCGACTTGGTATATTGGCCTTCATCAGACCAGTGATGACGTCAGCAGAGGGGCGCTGGGTGGCAATAATCAGGTGCATACCGCTGGCACGGCCCATCTGAGCCACCCGGCAGATAGACTCCTCCACTTCCTTCGCCGCCACTAGCATCAGGTCGGCCAGCTCGTCGATGATGACCACAATCTGGGGCATTTTTTCCATTCCCTCGGTCTTTGCGGCCTTAGCATTGTACGAAGCCAGGTCCCGCACGCCAACTTCGGCAAAGGAGCGGTATCGCTTCATCATTTCCGTGACTGCCCATTGAAGGGCGCCCGCCGCTTTCTTGGGATCTGTGACCACGGGAATCAACAGATGGGGGATCCCGTTGTAGATGCCCAGCTCTACCATCTTGGGATCCACCATGATCAGACGGACTTCCTCTGGAGTGGCCTTATACAACAGGGAGATGATCAGAGAATTGGTACACACCGACTTACCGGAGCCTGTCGTACCCGCAATGAGCAGGTGGGGCATCTTGGCGATGTTTCCGACGATACAGTTTCCTCCAATGTCCTTGCCCACGGCAAAGGATACCTTAGAGGCGCTGTTTGTGAAGGCGGTAGAGCCGATGACCGAGTGGATATTGACCGGGGAAACCAGCTTATTAGGCACCTCAATCCCGACCATGGATATCTGGTCTGGGATTGGGGCGATGCGGACCCCTGTTGCGCCCAACGCCAAGGCGATATCGTCCGCCAGATTGGTCAGCTTGTTCAGCCGGACTCCCTGGTCCAGTTCCAGCTCATACCGGGTCACAGAGGGGCCCCTTGTCACGTTGACGATGTTGGCGTCGATTCCAAAGGAGTGGATCGTATCAGCGAGGCGCTGCCTGTTGGCGTTGAGCTCCACCAGCGCCTCGCCACCAATATCCCCTGTCCCCTCAGTGAGCAGGGATAGAGGCGGATACTGGTAAGGCGGGCTGCCCTGGTCCATGGTTTCCTGGATATCCTGTGCCACCTGAACTGCCGCTTCTTCCGCCTCCTGGCGGGTCACCTTTTGTGGCTGCTCGTCCTTCCGTGGAGTGGGCGGCACCGCAGGCCGCTCCTCTAGTACGGACGGCGGCGCCACAGTGACCGGCGGGACCACCGGGATCGGCCGGGGCCGCTCTGCCGCGGGGGCAGGCGGCTGTTCCTCTACAGCCTCGGGCTCTGCTGCCGGGGGAACGCTCTCCTGCTCTGTAGACCCCTTCAGCAGTTGGTCGGGGGCAGGCACACGGGCCTTGCGGTCAAAAAATCCCAGCCGTTTCTTCTCCTGGGGGGCCGGCGGTTCTTTCCCCACCAACGGTCCCTCATCCACAGGGATATCGATTTCAGAGCGGCGCGTCCGGGTCTGGGACAGCGATTCCGCCGCCCTCTCTCCCTGGCGCTCCTCAGTCCGGCTCCGGCGTGGCTGCTCCGGCTCTGGCTCATATTCATATTTTGGCCGGTTAAAGACCCAGTCCGCCACATCCACCAGAGAACGGTCAAAGGCGGCCAGTCCCATCAGAATCGCTCCCATGGCAAAGATGATCGTGGAGCCCAAGCTGGTAAACAGGGATACACAGGCCTGGGCCAGCACACCGGCCAGCACACCACCGGATCTCATCGCCTCGCCGCTGTTCCACAACTCCTTGACCAGCGCACCGTTCCAAGGAAGCGGATCTGACAGCATACCATGGAATACGCCCGCCACCATCAGGGGCAGGAGGAGGGCGCAGGTCAGCCTTAGACGGACCGGCCGTCCACGGTGGAACGCCAGGATATAGGCTCCCAAAAGCAAAGCGGGAGGGACCAGCCAAAAGCCATAGCCTACCAGTCCCTTGACCAGCCCCACAAAGAAGGTGATGAAAATCGCCTCCATTTTGAAGTATCCAAAGGAGGAGAAGATCGCCAGGAGCAGGCAGACCACCGCCCCTACCTCACGCCGGAACGGGCGGTGGGAGGAAGTGTCGGCACGGCTACTCTTGGCCGCTGGCTTGGATCTTGCCGCTGAAGTAGTCCGTTTTCCGCCGGAGGAGGCCGACCGTCCCCCTCCGGATCTCTTTTGTGTCGTTGCCATTCTTAAAGGTTCCTACCTTTCCAGGAAAATCAGATCGTACCCGACGTTAGCGTCCACCCCATGGCGCATAGGACCAGAGAGAGCAGGCCGGCGCCCCAGCAATAGTAGGCAAACGCGCCAAACTTGCCCTTGGATGCCAACAGGTTGACCAGTCCGATGGAGAAATAGCCCACCACGCCGGCGATGACCATACCCATCAGGTATATGGGTAGTCTCCCTTCCGGCAGACCGCCTTCCATCTCCAGAACGTCCTTGACCTCCAGGATCGTCGCGCCCAGCACCGCGGGCAGAGACATAAGGAAAGAGTAGCGCACGGCAAATTTGCGGTCGAATCCTCTGGCCATACCGGCGGAGATGGTACAACCGGAGCGGGACAGCCCTGGGATGGTGGCAAAGCCCTGGGCCACGCCCACCAGCAATACGTCCTTCAGGGTGGCGTTTCGGGCGTTCTTCCTTCCGCCCGCCATTCGGTCAGAACAGAAGAGGATACAGCCTGTCACCAGCAGAGCACAGCTGACAAAATAAGGATTGGATCCAAGAGCCTCCACCTTATTTTTGATCAGCAGCACCGCAAAGAGCGGCAGCGTACCGACGATGACCAGGAGGACCAGCCGGCGCGCCTCCGGTGGATTCCCATGAGAAGGATGGCGGGAAAAAAGAGCCGCGATCCCTCGAAAAAACTCAACGATCATTTCCACTACATCCTGGAAGTAGTAGATGCACACAGCCAGCAGAGTGGCAAAGTGGAGCAGCACGTTGAACAAATTATCTGGCTCCGCCAGGCCAAAAAAATGCTGAAACAAGGTCAGGTGCCCAGAGCTGGAGATAGGCAGGAACTCGGCTACACCCTGGACAAACCCCAGAATAGCGGACATAGGATAGGTCACTGTATTTACCCCCTAAATGGCAAGAAGCCAATAAAATCACTGATACTATATTAACACAACAGGACAGGAAATTCCAGTCTTTTTCATTTGCATTATGTAAACGGGCGGGATCACTCCCGCCCGCCTGTTTCTATTGCTTGCTTTCTATCCTCTATCATCCCATGCAGGCAGGACAGCGCGTCAGACAGCCCGCCAATCTGGTCAATCAGCCCAAGTTCCACCGCCTCCTCGCCGTAGATCACACTGCCTACGTCGGCGGCCAGTTCCCCTGTCTGAAGCATCAGTTTGGTCAGCGCCTCCCGCTTGATCCCGCTGTTGGCGGTTATAAATTGTGTGATACGATCCTGAATGCGCTCAAAATAATAGAACGTCTGGGGTACACCGATGACCAAGCCGTTGAGCCGAACTGGGTGGATCGTCATAGCAGCCGAGGGCGCAATGAAAGACCGTTTGGCCGAAACCGCCAGCGGAACCCCGATTGAGTGGCTCCCGCCCAGCACAAGGGAAACGGTCGGCTTAGACATAGAGGCGATAAGTTCCGAAATGGCCAGCCCAGCCTCCACATCTCCCCCGCCGTTATTCAGTAAGATGAGCAGTCCATCTATCTGGGGGCTCTCCTCCACTGTGGCCAGCAGAGGGAGAACATGCTCGTACTTCGTACTCTTGCTGCTGGGGGGCAGCATCTGGTGGCCCTCGATCTGTCCCACGATAGTCAGCACGTAGATGGTCCCTTTGTCCGTCTGGATCAGGGAGGCCCCCAGATCTATGATCGGCTGTATGATCGGTTCGCTCGTCTGCTGTTCCTCTTTCTCCTGAGATTCATCCATAATAAGCACCCCTCCTATGAAAACTCCTTTCTAGGTTGTACTGGAAGAGCCTTTCTTAGTCAAAAACCGCTTCTCTACTTTTCGTAGGTTGCTTTTTGCGGCGGCAATGCTCATAATAGAGAAAGATCAAGGAGGTCATCCCATGGATAACATACGCTTTGGGGCCTTTGTGGCCCAGTTGAGGAAAGAACAGGGCCTGACCCAGAAAGGGTTGGCAGACCGGCTCAATGTCACAGACAAGGCCGTGTCCAAATGGGAGACTGGAAAGGGGTTTCCTGATGTAAAGCTTCTGGAACCTCTGGCCCAGGCCCTCGGCATCTCACTTGTGGAACTGATACGAGGAGAAAAAGACCCCAGGGACAGCTTGACAGCTGCCGAAGCGGAGGCTGTTGTTTCTCAGGCTATGGACCAGTCCCAGAGGATCACCGCCCGCCGGTATCTGAAGCTGCTGCGTTGGCTGCTGACCTCCATCGCGGCAATATGCGCTGTCGGCCCTCTGACTCAACTGGCGCTTGCCTTGGAGTTATTCTTCACGGGATCTAAGCTTTTTGCCACAGGGACTTCCCACATGGGACACATCGGCGGGGTGGATGGCCCCACCTCTATTTTTGTGTCCTCCGCACCCCTTCCCACCTGGCTGTCCATCGGGCTGCCCACTTTGCTTCTGGTCCTCTGTATTATTCTGGCCTTCCGAGTCTGGAAATTAGAAAGGAAATTGAAATGAGAAATTGGATACGAGCCATACTTGTCCCCTTATCGACGCTGGCCATCCTGTTGCTGGCCGCCTGTGGTCAACAGACTGTTGGCAGCGCCACTTCCCCTCCCACCTTGACTCCCGCCGATCAATGGCCGGACAACCGCTTTACCCAATCCATACCCAAACCTTCCTCTGGCACCGTGACCGCCGTCTCCGAGGGCAACTCAGCCGGCTATCAAATCTTTGCCGTCTATCTGGATGATATTGGTGAGGCCGAGGTTGACGCCTACCTCCAAGCGGTCCAGGAAGCCGGGTTTCAGAGCGTACATGATACCCTTGGTATTGCCATGGAAAATGCGGTTGCGCTTGGAGAGCTCTTTTATAATGGGGAGGTTTCCCTCAGCGTTGCCGCTTCAGGCAGCTCACTTAACCTTGCTATCTCCCTTCCGGAATAGGAGACTTGTCCTTTTTGATAACTGCCAGACCAGGCAAAACAACCCAGGCACGAAGGCAACACAGTTCACTCGTAATGAGCAGGTCCATTTTTAGGGCTGTCTAGTACTGCTTCACGCCCTCTCGCAATGTTGCTCCCGCCCATTGAAGCAGGAGGGCGCTGTCTTTTTCCAGATCAGGCCCCTCTCCGGCCCGGAACGCCAGAACCCGCTCCAGCACCGACCGCTCCTCTCCAGTTAGCTCCAGCCACAGCTCTCGATGTTTTTTGACGTACACCCCGGTTTTCAGCCAATATATCGCCTGAAGGGTGAAAGCGGCGGATTTATAAAGCGCGGCCAGCAGCGCCTCATCTCGCTCGTGAAGATAATTATGGACACAGCCGTGGTATAAATTGCACAGGCCAGTATGGACTGCCCGACTGGTGTCCTCTCTGGCGAATGTCCCCCGTAAAAATTCCAAATCTCCCACAACAGGGGCTGTGTCGTGATAAAACTGGAACAGGTCGCCCGGTTCCCAGGCCAGCAGCTCTTCCTTTCCAGATACGAAGCCACAAAGCAGCTCCCGGCAGGGCAGGTTAGCCACTACCCGGCGATACCTGTCCAAGTCCTCCAGCTCCACCCGGTCCAGTACGACTACCATGTCGATATCGCTGTCTTCCCTCTCCTCACCTCGCCCACGGCTGCCTTGCAGTCCGATACAGACGATCCGGCCTCCAAACTCGTCTTTCACCGCTTGGCAAAATTGGGCCATCCAGGCTTTTTCATCCAATTTCATAGATACCTCCTTAGGACAGGACAGGGACCGCCCTCTGGCGGTCCCTGTCTTTTTCATCTGCTTTTGGGGCTAACAGGCCTCGAAGACGGCCTTCATGCCCTTATAGGTCATATAACAGTCCAGCTTGCCAACCGTTTCAAAGGGAGAGTGCATGGACAAGACAGGAACCCCGGCATCTAGGGTGTCGATGTTCCGCTCGGCCATATAGGCGGCCACGGTCCCACCGCCGCCGGCATCCACCTTGCCCAGCTCGGCCATCTGCCAAGCCACACCGGCGCCGTCCAACACCTTTCGGACATAAGCCACCAGCTCGGCGGAGGCGTCAGAGGCGCCGGACTTGCCTCGGGCTCCGGTATACTTGCAGAGCCCCATACCGTAGTTCACAAAGGCGCTGTTGCGCTTTTCATATACATCGGCAAAGTTGGGGTCATAGGCCGCCGTCACATCGGCGGACAGGCAGAAGGATTTTTCATAGCAGGCTCTGGGCAGCACCCCCTGGGCGGCGCACAGGTCCGCCATAAAGGTGTCAAAGGAGGCAGACTTCATGCCCGTAACTCCTTCAGAGCCTATTTCTTCCTTGTCAGCCAGCATACAGACCGCTGTACGCTCCGGGGTATCCAACTGGAGCAGGGCGGCCAGGGCCGCATAGGCGCACACCCGGTCGTCGTGGCCGTAGGCTCCGATCATGGAGCGGTCAAAGCCGATATCAGAGGCCCGGAAGGCAGGGACAGCGCACAGTTCGGCGGAAATAAAATCCTCCTCAACGATGCCGTACTTCCGGTTGAGCAGCTCCAGCACAGCCACCTTCACCCGGTCACTGCCCTCGTCATCAGCCAGGGGGCGGCTGCCTATCAGAATATTCAGGCTCTCACCGGGAATGGCCTCCCCCAGGGGCTTTTTAGATTGCTCTGCCCCCAAGTGGGGAAGCAGGTCATCAATGGTAAACAGGGGGTCGCCCTCTCCGTTTCCTACGGATACCCGGACCACATTACCGCCCTTCAAGGCCACCACCCCATGGAGCTCCAGAGGAATGGTCACCCACTGGTACTTGCGGATGCCGCCGTAGTAGTGGGTCTTGAAAAAGGCCAGCTCCTCCGCCTCATACACAGGGTTCTGCTTCAGATCCAGCCGGGGGGAGTCGATATGAGCCGCACCGATGTTGACGCCCTGGTCCAGATCTTTTCGGCCGATAACGGCCAGCATAACAGCCTTGCCCCGGTTGGACTGGTACACCTTGTCCCCAGGCTTGAGCTCCATGCCACGGACATAGGGACGGAAGCCGGCGGTCTCCGCCAGTGCAATGGTACGGTCCACACACTCCCGCTCGGTCTTGCCTCCGTCCAGAAACTGCTTGTATCCGGAACAGTAAGCCTCTATGGCCTCCAGCTCACCGGTCTGTAACCGGTCATAGCCGTTTTTCTTCTGATAGGTCAGGGCCCGGCGCAGCTGCTCGCCCCGTGTCAGTTCTTTTTTTTCATCCATTGGGAAAACCTCCTTTGTACCTCTATTGTATGTGTTCCTGTAAAATCGATTCTACCAACGCCTTGGCCTGGAGGGCAAATTCCTCCACCTGGTCACAGTCGTTCACCAAGGTGCGGTCGCACCCTTTCACAAAATATTCGTCACTCTTCTGGGCCTTTACCCGTAACCAGGCGTACTCCTCCGTGATGCCCTCCCGATCCATAATCCGTTTTACCCGTATCTCCGCAGGTGCGACCACCGCCAGGGTAACGTCACAGAGCTTGGCCAGCGGACTCTCCAGCAGGGCGATGGCATCGATGGCGGCCAGAGCTATCCCCTTGCCGCGGTATCCCTCCAGCAATTCCTGGGTGCGCCTAACTGTGGCGGTTTGAGCAATGATATTGAGCTGTCGCAGCTTCTCCGGGTCGCCAAAGACGATGGTACCCAGCTTCTTTCGGTCGATTGCTCCACGCTCATCCCGGAGCGGCCCAAAGGTTTTCTCCAAGCTATGCTGTAAGGCACCATCCCTTTCCAGCAGATCGTGGTACACGGCATCGCAGTCAATGACCGCACCGCCTAGCTTCTCCACCTCTTTCAGAAGGGTTGTCTTACCCGCTCCAGTGGGGCCGGTGATGCCTAGAACGGTCATCTGTTTAACCATGCCAGGGCCTCCTCCTCAGTAGGCCAGAAGCCTACCTGACTGCCCTTGTTGCTTTCACAAATGAAATCCCGCAACGGCTTGCTGGTGTAATGGGAGAAATCGCCTACAATGGCCAGACGCATTTTGTAATTGACAAATTTCTGTAAGACCTCCCCAGCCAGCTTGGAGGACAGGCGGAAGAAGGACTCGTCCAGACAGTCCTTGTATAACACAACAGCGCTGGCCCCCGTTTCATAGCGCAGGGACGCAATCACATCCATGGCTGCGGGGCCGCTGGTAATGTGACTCTCAAGGCTCCGTAGTATGGGAATTTTGTTGATGATTTGAGATTGCATAAAATAAAGTTACCTTTCTCTTACACTTCAATGATATGGAAGCCGGCCGCCTTGTTCAGACGGTTGGCGATAGCCAGTCCGATGCCCGCAGCGTCAGGGCATTGGGCCCAGATGGCCTTCACCGCTGTATGGTCAAAGGAACGCAGGGCGTCGAAGATGTGCCGGGCCTGCTCCGCCTTATCCGCAGAGGGGCCCAGGTTCATGACAGGCCTCATCTCGTGCCGTTTCGTGAACAGGGGCACAAACTCGTCAAAACAGATAATCCCGTCTTCCGGGGCGGCATGGTCCAGTATGTACCCAGCACTTTTGGACGGCTCCCCCGCCACTACCGTCACTGGTGCCTTAGGGGCGTAGTGGCGGTACTTCATGCCGGGGGCGCGGGGTTTCTCCCCCGCCCCCATCAAGCGGGTCACCGCAGGGTCTACTTCCACATCCCCCAGGACAGCCTCAAGTTGCTCCAGGGTGACGCCCCCCGGCCGCAGCAGCCGGGGCGAGTCACAGGACAAGTCCACAATGGTGGACTCCACCCCCACAGCACAGGGACCGCCGTCTACAATGGCATCAATCTTTCCATCCATATCCTCCCACATATGGGCGGCGGAGGTGGGACTGGGCCGCCCAGAGGTATTCCCTGAGGGTGCGGCCACGGGGACATCCGCATCTCTGAGGATAGCCCGGCATAGAGCGTGAGCGGGGCAACGCATTCCCACCGTGTCCAGGCCGGCGGTGACCACATCCGGCACTACATCCCGCCGGGCGAGAATCATGGTCAGCGGGCCTGGCCAGAAACGTTCTGCTAACCGATAGGCTGTAAGGGGAATCCCCTTGCAATACCGGTCCAGATGGTCTATCGATGGAATATGTAAAATCAGAGGATTATCCTGGGGCCGCCCCTTGGCCTGAAAAATACGGGCCACTGCCTGGGGATTCAGTCCATTGGCGCCCAGGCCATATACGGTCTCTGTGGGAATCCCAACCAATCCCCCATCCCGAAGGATAGCGGCGGCCTGTTGGATATCCTTCTCGTTTAAAAGTTGGGTGTTCAATGCAAAAACTCCTCATCCTCAGCCTTCCGTCTGACCGAAAAGATCAGATGCGGCATGTCTATTCCGTAGTAATGCTTGATAAACTGTCCCCGGATCTCCATACCATTTCGTCTGGCTACCTCCTGAGAAGGCAAGTTATTGTCCCGGATGATGGAAAAAACCTCTCTCTGGCCCAACTTCTGGAAGGCATAGTTCCGGCACGCCTGGGCCGCCTCCGTGGCATATCCCCTGTGCCAGACGGCTTTTTCCAATAGATAGCCAACCTCCATTACCAAGTCTCCCTGGCCTCGGTCCTGCCAAGTCAGGCCACACTGGCCCACCATTTTACCACTGGACTTTTCCACCGCCGCCCACAGGCCAATCCCATCTCTAGCATAACGCTCTTGCTGGCGGCGCAACCACTCCCAGGCCTCCTCATCTGAAAAGGCGTGCTCGTAGGCATACATCACCGCTGGGTCCTGGAGCATCCGGCACAGCGCCGGGAAGTCTTTGTCCCCCATCTCCCGGAGGAGGAGCCGCTCTGTCTCCAAAATCGTTTTATCCATGGCCGAGAATCACTTCCAGTAACTCCTGAGGTTCCTCAACCAACTGATCTGCTCCTTCTTTCTCCAGCTCCTCCCGTCCACGGAATCCCCACAGGACACCACAACTGGTCAGGCCACCGTTTTTCGCGGTACGGATATCCACGTTGCTGTCCCCAACGAACAGGGTATTTCCCCTCTCTGCTCCCATCCGCTCCATAAGCCTTTGGAGCAGGGCAGGGTCCGGCTTGGGCTCATAACCGGGAATGGCTCCCTGGACGATAGAAAAGACACCCGGATAGTAGCTTTCCACCACAGGTCCTGCCAGTTCGTCCGCCTTGTTGGTCAGTACGGACATAGAAACGCCCGCCTCCTTCAGCTTCCGGACCACCTCTGGAAGTCCGGTATAGGGCGCGGTCTTGTCCTCCTTATGGGCATCGTAGTAGGGCATAAACTCCTCCAGGATAGCCGCCACCCCCTCCGGCGTGCGCCACTCCTCCGGAACAAAACGGAACACCAGTTTGGCCATCCCGTTTCCCACGAACCGCTTGTACTCCTCCACTGTATAGGTGGGCCAGCCATGGAGGCGGCAGACGTAGTTGCCCGCGTCAGCCAGGTCGTCAATAGTATCCAGCAACGTACCATCCAGATCAAAGATCACATTGTGAAACATGGCTCGCTCCTCATTCGTAAATGCCGATTTCCATGCCGCCGATCTCCACGGTGGTATTTTTATCAAACGCGGCCCGCTGGAGATAGGCCTTCACCGCCATCTGGGCATATTTAGGGTTGTGCCTCTCATCCTCCAGTTCCAGATCGATGCGGCCGTCTTCCCCTCCGCACACGACGCCGCCCTCCTCTAGCACCTCGTTTAGTTCCTCCACCACATCGGGCAGCTCCTTATCCTGGGGAAGGCTGGTATAGTGAATATACAGTTCCATAGTCCTCTCTCCTGCTTTCTACTCTTGTTGTTTCAATTTTTCTGCCTGGTCCGCGGCGGCCAGCGCATCGATCAGCTCGTCCAGGCCGCCGTCCATCACGCTGTCTATCTTATAGAGGGTCAGCCCAATGCGGTGGTCCGTAACACGGCCCTGGGGAAAATTGTAGGTACGGATGCGCTCGTTCCGCATGCCGGAGCCCACCTGGCTGCGCCGCTGTGCCGTATATTCGGAGGATATCTTCTCTTGCTCGGCCTCATACAGTCGGGAAGCCAGGATACGCATGGCCTTGTCCCGATTTTGGAACTGGCTGCGCTCCTGCTGACACTCCACCACGGTCCCCGTCGGCTTGTGAATCAGGCGGACAGCGGAGGAGGTCTTGTTCACATGCTGGCCCCCGGCCCCGGAGGAGCGGAAAACCTGCATTTCGATGTCCGCCGGATTCAGTCGAACATCCGCACTTTCCATCTCCGGCAGGACCGCTACTGTCACCGTGGAGGTATGGACCCGTCCTCCAGACTCGGTCTCGGGCACCCGCTGGACCCGGTGAACGCCACTCTCGAACTTCAGGCGGGAAAAAGCGCCTGTCCCCTCAATCGTAAAGGTTATTTCCTTTATGCCTCCAAGCTCTGTCTCACTGGCCGAGTCCACCTCACAGTGCCATCGCTGGCTCTCGGCATACATGGAGTACATCCGATAGAGGGAGTGGGCAAAGAGGGCGGCCTCCTCTCCGCCTACCCCGGCCCGTATTTCCACAATAACGTTTTTGTCATCGTTGGGATCCTTTGGGAGGAGCAATATCTGCAGCTCCCTTTCCAGCTTTGGGATGTCCTCCATCGCCTGAGAATATTCCTCCTGGGCCAGTTCCTTCATCTCAGAATCCGACATCAGTTCTCGAGCCTGGTCCCGGGCCTCTAGGGTCCGCCGATAGGTACGGAAGGTCTCCACCAGAGGCTGGAGCTCCGACTGCTCCTTATTCAGTTTCGCCACCTGGGCCGGATCGTCATAGGTTTCCGGCGCGGCCAGCCGCGCCTCGATCTGGCTGTATTTCGCCTCAATGGCGGTAAGCTTGTCCAGCATGAGGTCACTCCTTATCGGTCAAACACAAAAGACTTTACAAGGGCCAGAGGCTCCCGGATATACATATGCAGCCTAGAAGGCAGATGGCTGGTAGGCGCGGCCAAAGTATATACCTCCCCAAAACCCGCTCGCTGGGCCAGCATTCTGGCCCGTGTCAGGTGGAACCCATTGGATACGACCAAAATCCCGTCAGAGTAATCTATCTGGGCCTCATCCATTTGCTTTTTGGAATAAGCAAAGTTTTGGGCCGTATTATGAGAAGCCGTTTCCAACAGAACCTTTTCCCCGTCCACTCCATTGGCGATCAGATAGTCCGCCATCGCCTGGGCCTCGCTTGTAGGCTCGTCTGGACCCTGGCCGCCGGAAACTACCACCGTCAGATCGGGGTGGTCCTCCAAATAGTTCAGGGCCTCATCCAACCGATCTCGGAGAAGAATGGAGGGCCCGTCCTCCTTCACCTGGCAGCCCAGGACGATCATCACCTGTGGTTCGCCGCTGATGTGGTCATAGGCCCCGGAGAGAACCGCCCCCAACAGAGCGGCAAAGGTGAGCGCTCCGGCCAGCATCAGAGCCAATATCACTTTGAGGGCAGGACCAAAACGCTTGCCCTTGTAACTGGCTACCTCTATTTTGGACCTTCTCGCCCTCATCCCCTGGCCTCCTCCAGCTGTGCGGACAGACCTTCCCAGGTCCCGTATAGCTTCAAGATCTCCTCTTCCAAGGCCTCCCGCTGTTCATACAGCTCCTGGAGCTTCAAATAGTCGGCGGCGGCCTCCTCGATCTGAATGGACAGGTCGTACATCCTCTCCTCAGCCTTGGCTACGGCACGCTCCGCGGCGTTGACCTGCTTTTCCAGTTCCTTGGTGCCCCCTGTCCGCTTGGGTTTCTCCTCTTTTGCCCCCTCCTCTGGAACTGGAGCATGGTGCGGGGCTGCCTGACCAGACTGCTTCTGCCGCTGCCTGACGGCCTGGAATTCCTGATAGCTGCCCTTAAAATCGGTAATGCGGCCGCCCTCCAGCATCCAGATACGGGTGGCAAATCGGTCGATAAAATAGCGGTCGTGGGACACAAAAAGAAGATTTCCCTCGTATTCCTCCACCGCCTCCTCGATCCACTCCCGGCTCTGGATATCCAGATGGTTGGTGGGCTCGTCCAGGATCAGCAGATTAATCTTGGAGTCCATCAGCATGCACAGCCGCAGCCGTGACTGTTCCCCGCCGGACAGGGCGGACACGGGCTTGAACACGTCCTCCCCTCGGAATTTGAAGGCGGCCAATCGATTCCGGGCGGTCTGAGCAGTACAGTCCAAATCGTAAATCATGGTATCCACCAGGTTGCGCTCCGGGTGGCTGAAATGGATGATCTGGGGAAGGTAGCCAATCCGTACCGTGGGGCCCAGGCGGAACTTTCCGCCGTCGGGCGTCTCCTCCCCCATTAAAATTTTAATGAGGGTAGATTTTCCGGTTCCATTGTCCCCCAGCAGAGCAACGCGCTCGCCGCCCTCCACTTCCAGATTTACATCAGAAAACAGCCTTCGCTCCCCAAAGGACTTTTCCAGCCCTTTGATGGACAGCACCTCATCCCCTCGAAACTCCCGTTCCCCAAAGCGGACCTCCATTTTCCGCTCCTTCTTGGGGCGGTCGGTGGTACGCATCCGCTCGATGCGCTTCTCCATGGACTGGGCCCGTTTGAATATCTTGTCGTTGCCCGAATAGGCCCAGATACGCAACTGCTGGGCAGCCTTCTCCAACTGCTCGATTTTGGCCTGCTCCTTCTCATACTGCCTGAGCTGCTCCTCATAGCGCCGCTCCTTTTCCACCGCGTAGAAGGAATAGTTTCCAGAATAAAACTCCGCCTTTCCCTCTTTGATCTCGATGACCCGGTCCACCACGGAATCCAGAAAATAGCGGTCATGAGATACAGCCAGGACCGTACCCTTGAATTTTTCCAGGTACTCCTCCAACCACTCGGTGGCCCGTAGGTCAAGGTGGTTGGTGGGCTCATCCAACAGGAGGATGTCTGTATCCTCCAGAATCAGTCTGGCCAGGTTTACCCTGGTCTTTTCCCCTCCAGACAGCTTGTCAAAGGGCTGCTCCCGCATCGCCCGTGGAATAGATAGGCCGTTACACACCTTATTTTTTGCGGTATCCATCTCATAGCCGCCGCCTGTCTGAAACGAGGCGCTCAACCTGTCATAGCGGGCCAGCAGGGCAGGATCATGGTCTCCGGCCGCCATTCTTTGGGCGATGGAAGCCATCTCCTCCTCCATGTCGCGCAGAGATTGAAACGCGGTGTCTAGCACATCCTCCACCCGGTATCCCACTGGATAGACCGGAATTTGGGAGATGAGCCCTATCCGCTTCCCAGGGGCAGTGACCACCTCTCCCTCGTCGCAGTCTACCACGCCTGTCAGGATGCGGAGCAGGGTAGTCTTGCCGCACCCATTTGGGCCCAGCAGGCCTACCCGCTCTCCTGAGTCCACCTGAAAGGTGAGCCCATCTAAAATTTTCTTTCCAACCTCAAACTCCTTGACCAGGTTAGATACCGAAATGTCGATCATAACATCCTCTTAGTTTATCTATTTCCGCTCCACCAGACCGATTCGGTTTGGTAGAACTCTATGCTACGCTTCTTTGGTATGCTCCAACAGGAAGGCTGTCAGGTCCTCCAGCTTCATCCCCCTGGACGCTTTGACCAGGAAGGTGCTGTTGGGACGGATCAGCTCCTCTAGCACCACTTTCGCCGCCTCTTTGTCCGCGCAGTGATACACCAGAGGAACTCCAGAGTCCCTGGCGCCCTGGGCGATATGCTCCGATTCCTCTCCCACCGCCACAAGGCATTGGATCCCAGCCCGGCCCAGACACTCGCCTACGCCGCTGTGGAGGGCGGGGGAAAAGGGGCCCAGCTCCAGCATATCACCCAGCACAGCCACCTTCCACTCCCCCAGACTGTCCGCCAGCACGCTGACAGCCGCCCGCATGGACTGGGGATTGGCATTATAGGTGTCGTCCAAAATGGTAATTCCTTCTCCCCGGCGCAGGACATTCATCCGCATGCGGGTCGGTACAAACTGGGTCAGCCCCTGCTCGATCTCGTCGGCAGTCAGCCCAAATCGCTCTGCCACAGCGGTGGCGGCCAGCGTGGGATAAATCATATGTTCTCCCAGTGCTGGGATGCGGACTTCCCGGTCCATAGCCGGCGTGGTCAGCCGACAGAGAATATGGCTGACGCTGTCGCCTCCTGTGATATGGGCCTGATATTCCAGTCCCTCCTCTTTGCCGTAAAAGACCGCCGGCACAGTAGTGTGCCCCCGGAGAGTGGACAACAGCTCATCATCTCCGTTCAATACCAGCAGACCATTTCCCTTTACATGGGGCAGAAGCTCACACTTTGCCTTAAAAATATTTTCCCGGCTGCCCAGGCGCTCAATGTGGGCATCTCCGATATTGGTGATGATTCCCACGTCCGGCTTGACAATCTCTGCCAAATAGTCAATCTCCCCGGCCTTGTCCATGCCCATTTCCAGGACACAAATCTGATGCTCCCCGGTGAGCCGCAACAGGGTAAGGGGCAGTCCCACATTGTTGTTGAAGTTCCCTTCAGTCTTCAGCACCTTATACTTTGTACCCAATACAGCGGCCACCATATCCTTTGCGGTTGTCTTGCCAACACTGCCGGTAATGGCTACAAATGGGATATCAAATCTTCCCTTGTACCATGCCGCCAGATCACGCAGGGCCTTCTGGGTATTGGAAACCTTGACATAGAACTTTCCAGGCAGATAATTCTCTCGTTCCCGGGCTGTAATACAGCCCACTGCCCCTCCCTCCAGCGCGGCATTAATGTAGGCGTGCCCATCAAATCGCTCGCCAATCAGCGGGATAAACAGGGCTCCCTCATGGATATTCCGGCTGTCTGTATCTACACGTTGGATCAGGGCCTCCCGGTCCTGAAATTCACCCAGCAACGTTCCACCCACTGCCTCCAGCAGCTGGCCCAAAGTGATGGTTTCCATCACATTCCTTCCTTTCTGGCTTCCAGAGATCTCTGGATAATGATCTCACACAATGAGGGATAATCGATCCCCACAGCGGCCGCCTCCTGGGGGACCAGACTGGTTGGCGTCATGCCAGGAAGTGTATTGATCTCCAGAAAATAGGGAGTACCGTCCTCCGTGACAATAAAATCGGCTCTAGCATATACCGCCAGCCCGATAGTCTGGAACACAGCCAGGGCCGCCTCTCCTACTTTTTTCTCCCACTCCTCTGGAATATGGGCGGGGCAGATCTCCTCTGCCGCACCAGGCTGGTATTTGTTCTCATAGTCGTAAAAGCCTTCTTTGGGAATGATCTCAATGGAGGGCAGGGCCTTTCCATCCAATACTGCCACCTGGATCTCACGGCCTTGAATGTACTGTTCCAAAACTGTTCGGCCGCCCAGTTTCAGGCTGTCATACAGCGCCTTCTCCAGTTCTTCCCTGTCATGGGCAATATAGACGCCAATGGAGGAACCGCTGGCGATGGGTTTGACCACCACAGGCAGGCAAGTCTCCTCAACCAGTGCCCCAATATTCTCTTTCGTGACCGTGACGGTCCTCCAACTGGGCGTGGTTACCCTATCGGCTACCAGCCGCTTGGTCAGATCCTTATCCATCGCAATAGCCGAGCCCAGACAGCCGGAGCCGGTATAGGGGACTCCCAGCAGATCCAGAGCGGCCTGGATCCGACCATCCTCGCCACAGGTCCCGTGGAGGGCCAGATAGACCACATCCGCATGGGCGCATAGCTCCAGCACACCTCGGCCAATCGCGGAGGGGCCCTGATCCTTTCTGCTGGCCCGCACCTGGTTCAGGTCAGGGGCCTGCCGAGCTACCCTCTTGAATTTCTCCGGGATCGGGGCTGAGTACAGCTCTTCTTCACTGCCGCTCCAATCCTCCAGCCCAAAAAACAGGTCCACCAGGGCCACCTGATGTCCCCGGTCCCGCAGGGCCTGGCACACCTTGGAACCGGAGGACAGGGATACGTTCCGCTCCGGACTCAGGCCGCCGGCCAGTACCACGATCTTCATATCAAACACCTCATTTGGTCAGTAGACATACTTATGACATTTTATACACTAATGGATTATTTTAGCACACCTGGACCAAATACACAAGACAGGCCTTGAAAAAAGCGTGGTATCTCTTGGCGAAAAGGATCATATATTGCGCTTCTCTCTCCAAAGTTTCTTTTCCATCTGTCTTTATAGAGGGACAAAAGGACGCAAACGGAAACACCGCTTGCGTCCTTTGTTGATCTTACTGTTTCCGGCAATTTAGCAAGGTCAAGCCTTGTTTATCAGCCGTTAAATATCCGTTATCCCAATTCATTCTGAATCTAACGGACTATCTTTATTTTGTTCCAAAAATACGGTCGCCGGCGTCGCCCAGTCCTGGCACGATATAGGCGTGGTCATTTAGCTTCTCGTCTACCGCGGCCACATAGATTTCCACGTCAGGGTGATCCTTCTGAATGACCGCAATACCCTCGGGCGCCGCGATAATGTTCATTAGCTTGATATGCTTACAGCCGTATCCCTTGATAAATGTGATCGCCGCAGAGGCAGAGCCGCCGGTAGCCAGCATGGGGTCGAGAATGATCACGTCACGCTCCGCGATGTCAGAGGGCATCTTGCAGTAATACTCCACAGGCTGATGGGTTTCAGGGTCACGGTACAGGCCGATGTGGCCCACCTTGGCGGAGGGGATCAAATCCAGGATACCATCCACCATTCCAAGACCGGCCCGCAGAATAGGCACGATGGCCAGCTTCTTCCCGGCCAGTTGCTTAAAGGTGCCGGTAGCGATGGGCGTCTTGATCTCCACGTCCTCCAGGGGCAGGTCTCTTGTGGCCTCGTAGCATTCCAGAGCCGCGATCTCGGATACGATCTCTCTGAACTCCTTAACGCCGGTATTTTCGTCCCGGAGAATAGCTACCTTGTGCTGCAGCAGAGGGTGGTCTAGAATATGTACTTTCTCATTAAACATTGGCAGGATCCCCTTCATTTTATTTTTTGGTCTGACGTTCCCGCTCTAAACGCTCCCGTTCCGCTTGGGAAAGTCGGTGGTATACCGGCTCTAGTTCCCGCCCCTTGACCAGGGCGCCCTGAGCCGCTAACTCCTCCGCCGCTCGTGCCACACCCCAGGCGCACTGCATTCTCAGATACCGGGGTGCCAATTTTAATGTCAGACCAGCTTCCGTCAAGATATTATAGCACAGTTTGGCTCCATCTCCAACGACAATTTTCGAATTGTTGTAATTTTTCAGTTCTTCTCCCAGTTCCTCCAAGGAGATGGCCCGGTCCGGAGACAGCCGCCTCAGCTTGTCTCCCTCCGCCAAAAATAGGGCGTTGTATACCTGATCACGCCGGGCATCCATGGCACAGACGATAAGCTCGCCCTCCATATGGGCCAGCGGCCAGGCCATAGACTCCAGGGTAGAGCAGGGAGCGCAGTCCTTGTCCTCGCCCCAGGCTAGTCCTTTGGCCGTAGCCACCCCAATGCGAAGCCCCGTGAATGAACCAGGCCCGGCCGCTACGGCAATCACATCAACCTTGTCCAAACTCTCTCCACAGTTCTTCAGCAGATCGTGTACCATTGGCAGCAGCGTCCTGCTGTGGGTGAGGCCGCTATTCTGGAAGGACTGGGCCACCAGCTCACCATCTCTGCACAGGGCCACCGAACAGGCCGTGGCAGAGGATTCCAACGCTAAGATATTCAAAGGTCCACCCCCTTGATCTGGATGACACGCTGGTCCTGGCTCTCTCCCCGGCGGATCTCGACCCAGATGGTGTGACGATCCAGAGCCTCTCTTACATTCTCGCTCCACTCCACGGCACACACGCCGCCTCGGGCCAGGTAGTCCTCCCAACCGATGTCGAACAGCTCGTCGGCAGAGGACAACCGGTACATATCAAAATGAAACAACGGAAGGCGCCCCCCCTCGTACTCGTTTACGATGGTAAAGGTAGGACTGGTCACTCGGTCCGGAATGTCAAGTCCTTTGGCCAGCCCTCTTGTAAACGCGGTCTTTCCCGCGCCCAGGTCACCGGTAAACGCCACCACAGTGCTCTGGTCCAGTATCTCGCCCAGCCGACGGCCCAGGGCCTCGGTTTCCTCCTCTGAATTGGACACGAACTGCTCTGCCATTGCTTACCTCTCCCTGTTCACAAAAAATTTTCACATACAAAAAAGATTATACCATGATATGGTTTGCGTTTCCACTAAAATGTGCTAGAATATATTGTCACATTATTTGGCAGGAGGTGAGGCATTGTCCCTTCTCTTTTCCCCTATTCGAGAATTTTTTAAAAAGGGAGACCGGATGCTCCTGTTTTTCGCCCTTTTAGCCAGCGGATACGGTCTGCTGCTGATCTACTCAGCTACTCAATATCTGGACAATGACCGGTTTATACGGTTCATGCTGGTGCAGACAGCTGCTATTTTTCTGGGCGTGGTGGCCTATATGCTGCTAACCCTTGTGGATTTCCGGCTGTTCACCGAAAAAAACTGGCGGCTGCTGTTGGCCTTCAATGTCCTGTTTATCCTCCTGCTCCTCACTCCCCTCGGGACAGACCATGGAATGGGAAATGTAAACTGGCTGTCTATCCCCGGTTTTCCGGTGGATATTCAGCCAAACGAGATCGTCAAGCTGCCCTTCATCCTTCTCCTCTCGCTACAGATCACCCAGATTCAAGAGGAAGGCCGCGACATTAGTTCCCTCCCCTCTCTCATCCAAATCGGCGGTCACACAGTATTTATGCTAGGATTGATTGCCGTTGTCTGTGGAGATATGGGAATGTGCGTCATCTATATGATGATCTTCGTGTTTATGGCCTGGGCCTCAGGCGTCAAATTGCGGTGGTTTCTCCTTGTGGGCGGTGGCCTGCTGGCCGCGGTAGTCATTCTGTGGCTCTTTGTCCTGCCCGAAACCAGCCTATGGACCGACTACCGGATTATGCGCTTCCGGGTGGTCTTGGACCACGACCTGGACCCGTTAGGAAAGGGCTATCAACAGAGCCGCTCTATCCTGGCCATTGGTTCGGGTCAACTCTTCGGTCAGGGCTATCTCCAGGGCATCCAGACCCACGCCTCCAACAGCGATGCCCTCCCCGAGCGGTACAACGACTTCATCTTCGCTGTGTGCGGTGAGGAACTGGGGATGGCAGGCTGTCTGCTCCTGCTGCTGATCTTAGGCGCCGTGGTCTTCCGGTGCCTCTGGGTGGGACGCCACGCCAGCTCTCCCTTTGACGCCTATGTCTGTATCGGTGTCGCCGGGATGCTGCTGGTCCAAATCATATTGAATGTGGGAATGTGTCTCTTTGTCCTGCCTGTCATGGGACTGACGCTCCCCTTCATCAGCTACGGCGGTTCCTCCATTGTCACTTTGTATGCCGCCCTGGGCCTTGTTTCCAGTGTAAAAGCGAGGGCGCTGCCCAGTTGGTTAAAGGACCGAAGCCTATAAAAAGAGCCATCCCGGACGGGATGGCTCTTTTCTTATGATTACTCGGCAGCCGGGACATGGATGACGCCCACAGGGCACTCCTTGACACACAGCTGACAGCCAATACACTTGTCCTGGTCGATGCGTGCCAAGTTGTTCTCCACAGTGATAGCCTCCTTGGGGCAGGCCTTGGCACACTTCATGCAGCCGATACAGCCGGCAGTACAGGCCTTCCGGGTATCGGCGCCCTTATCCTTATTCTGGCACAGGACCACGGGCTTACGCTTATGCTCGGGGATGATAGAGATGACCGCATTGGGGCAGACAGCGGCACAGGCGCCACAGCCCACACACTTCTCACGGTCCACCTTAGCGATCCCGTCCACGATGTGAATGGCGTCAAAGGCGCAGGCACGGGTACAGTCCCCATAGCCCAGACAGCCATACTTACACATACCATCGCCGCCATAGAGGCCCTTGACGGCCTGGCAGCTGTGGATGCCCTCGAACTCGTAGCGTTTGGAGGTCTTTTCACAGGTGCCGGAACAGGCGACCACCGCTTTCATGGGAGTGGCGGAACCGGCCTCCACACCCATAATCTCCGCAATGGCGGCCAGGGACTTCGCCCCGCCGGGGGTACACTTATTGATGGCGTTGCCGTCCTCCACGATGCTCTTGGCGTAGTCGGCACAGCCAGCACATCCGCAAGCGCCGCAGTTGGCACCAGCCAAAACGGCGGTAATCTTTTCAACACGCTCGTCCACAGGGACATACATGAAGATAGAGGCGGCCACCAGGATCACCGCGCCGATCAAACCGATCACGGTGACGACAATGATTGCAAGGATAATTGGATCCATATTACTCTCCCCCTCCTATCAGACACGGAAGATGGCTTCCACGATACCGCCGAAGCCCATAAAGGACAGGGAGGTCATGGCAGCAGCCACCAGAGTGATGGGCAGGCCCTTAAAGCAGGCAGGAGTCACGGCCTGCTCCACACGGCGGCGGACGCCGGAGAACAAGACCATAGCTACCAAGAAGCCGATGCCGGCGCCGGCGGCGCAGACGATGGACTCAATGAAGTTGTAGCCGTTGTCGATGTTCAAAATGGTGACGCCCAGGATGGTGCAGTTAGTGGTGATCAGGGGCAGATATACGCCCAGTGCCTTATACAGAGCGGGGACAAACTTCTTCAAGAAGTTCTCCAGCAGTTGTACCAGGATGGCGATGATCAGGATGAACACGATGGTCTGTAGATAGCCCAGGTCCCAGGCCCCGCTGTCAGGGGTCAGCAGGAGCATCTGGATAGGCCAGGTGGCGGCAGTGGCCACCACCATGACGAAGGTAACGGCCAGGGACATGCCTACGGCGCTGTCCAGCTTCTTGGAGACGCCCAGGAAGGGGCAGATACCCAGGAACTTAGCAAGAACGTAGTTGTCGACCAGGATCATGGTAAAGAAGATGCTGGCCAATTTCAGAGCCATTTCCATTACGCATTACCCCCTTCCTCGACCTGAGCGGGCGCGGCGGCCTTCTTAGGACGGGTGGTCAGCCAGGTGGCGGCGGCCATCATGACACCAAAGACGAAGAAGCCGCCGGGAGCGCTGGTCATCAGAGAGAAGGTATCGATGGACTCCGGGATCACCTGGATGGCAAAATCGGCGCCCAGAGCGGGAATCAGGCTGCCCAAGCCGGCCATCCAAGTACCGGAACCCAGGATCTCACGGATAGAGCCCATGATAGTCAGGGTAATGGTAAAGCCGATGCCCATGCCGATACCGTCCAGAGCGGAGTCCACGATGCCGTTCTTGGAGGCGAACATCTCGGCACGACCCAGGATGATGCAGTTGACCACGATCAGGGGCAGATACACACCCAGCGCCTTATCCAAATCGGGCACGAATGCCTTGACCAACATCTGCACCACAGACACGAAACCGGCGATAACAGTAATATAGCAGGGGATACGGACCTGGTCAGGGATGACCTTCCGCAGAGCGGAAATAACCACGTTGGAGCACAGCAGCACAAAGGTAGCCGCCAGACCCATACCGATGCCATTGGAGGCCATAGTAGAGGTGGCCAAAGTGGGGCAGGTACCCAAGACCAACCGGAGAACAGGGTTCTCATTCAAAAAACCGTTGGTTAAAATATGAAGTTTATTATTACTACTCATCTTGACTCACCGCCTTTCAAGGAATCTGGTTATAGGCGTCGATGGCGGAGTTCACAGCGTTGTTCACCGCACGACTGGAAATAGTGGCGCCGGAATAGGCGTCCACATCGGTACCCAGGACCAGGGCCTGAGTGGCAGGCAGGCCGCTGTAATTGGCCTGATACTCGCTGTTTTCCGTCACATTGCTGCCGATGCCCTTGGTCTCGGCGGCTTCGGTGACCTTGATCTGCTTGATGGTGTCATCGGGATTGAAGGCCACCATGACAGTGACCGTCCCACCGTAGCCCTTGGCAGAGCAAGTAATCACAGTGCCCACTCCATTATCCGCGGTGTAGATGTCAGACACGTTCTCCACCGCGACACCCTCCACCTTGGTGAAGTTATCCGCGTCAGGCAGCAGCTCCTTCCTGGCCTGCTCCTGTGCCACACGGATGGCCTCGTCAATGATGGGCTTTGTTACCTTGTTCGTAGCGGCCAGAGCCCCGGTGACGATGATACAGATGACCACCAGCACCACGATGGGCTTAAATACGCGATTCCAGTTGCTCATTTCGCGGCACCTCCCTTTTTCACCTTGGCGATACCCAGCTTATCCTGACGGGTGTTGACCTCGATATAGGGGACCAGCAGATTCATCAGCAGAATGGCGAAGGACACGCCCTCATTCATCGTACCCAGGAAGCGGATCGCGCAGGTGATGATGCCCAGGCCCAGGCCGAAGATTATCTTGCCCTTGTTGGTGGTAGGGGAAGTGACATAGTCAGTGGCCATAAAGAAGGCGCCCAGCATCAGGCCGCCAGAGAGCAGCTGCACGATGGGGTCCCGGCCAGCGACCAGGGACAGGACGGCCACAGTGGCCAGATAAGTAACCGGGATGACCGGGCTAATGACCTTGGTAGCGATTAGATAGATGCCGCCGATCAGAATCGTGATGGCGCAGGTCTCGCCCAGGACGCCGCCGTGATTGCCCAGCAGCAAAGTCACATACTCACTGGAGCCCAGCTGGTCAAAAACGGCCAGAGGAGTAGCGGAGGCCAGAGCGTCAATCCCATTCTCAGGCTTGGGGTAGCTGGCCATACGGCTGGCAAAGCCAACCGCAAGAGCGATACGGGCCACAATGGCGGGATTGGCGAAGTTGTAGCCCATGCCGCCGAAGAGCTGCTTCACGATAACGATGGCGATAAAGGCACCCACGATAGCCATCCACCAAGGCAGGCTGGCGGGCAGGTTAAAGGCCAGCAGGAGGCCAGTCACGACGGCGGAGAAATCAGCGATGGGTACCTCACGGCCCACCATCTTGCAGTAGCCCCACTCAAAGAAAACACAGGCGGCTACGGTGATAGCGGTAAGGATAAGGGAATTAATTCCAAAAATAAACACAGAAGCGATCAGCGTGGGCACCAGGGCAATACAGACCCGCTGCATGATCTTCTGGGTGGAGTCCGCGCTGGTGATATGGGGCGCGGCGGTGACGATCAGTTTGTTGGCCATCACTTCTTACCTCCATTCTTCATCATGATCTTGGCCAGGGCGATGGAGGGTGCCAGAGGCCGCTTTGCGGGGCAGACAAAGGAACAAGTGCCGCAGCTCATGCACAGGTCGGCGTTGAGCTGCTGGAGCAGTTCCACGTTGCCGTCGTTATAGGCCTGGACGATCTCCTTGGCGGACAGGCCCAGAGGGCAGGCGTTGGTACACCGGCCACAGTGGATGCAGTTTGTGGCCTTGGGGATGTGGGCCCACTTCTTGGAGAAGGCCAGAACAGCGTTGTTGTTTTTCAGGACCGGCTGGGACAGATCAGCGATGCAGTTGCCCATCATAGGGCCGCCATAGAGCACCTTGCCGGGCTCGTCGGTAAAGCCGCCGCAGAAATCCAGCAGCTCCTGGACAGGAGTGCCGATGATGACCTCGACGTTCTTGGGCTCTTTGACGATGTCGCCGTCCACCGTGAGGCGCTTGGTGACCAGAGGCATGCCGGTCTCCAGATACTTGCCCACAAAGGCCACAGAGGTAACGTTCATGACGATAACCCCCACGTCAGAGGGCAGACCGGGGAAGGGAACTTCCCGTCCGGTGCAATTCTCAATCAGGACTTTCTCAGCGCCCTGGGGATAGCGGCAGGGCAACTCCTTGACCTCGACACCGGGCATATCAATGGCATCCTTCATCTTGGCGATTGCCTGGGGCTTATTTCCCTCGATGCCGATGACGCACTTTTTGATGTCCAGATACTTCATGACTGCCTTGATACCGCCCAGGATGAAGTGGGTGTCCTCGATCAGGCAGCGGTTGTCAGAAGTGATGTACGGCTCACACTCAGCGCCATTGATCACCAGAGTGTCGATCTCATCCAGATTCTTAGGCGCCAGCTTGACCGCAGTGGGGAAGCCGGCTCCGCCCAGTCCAACCAGGCCACTGGCCCGGATGGCGTCCTGGAAAGACTTTAGGTCTGTCACCACTGGGGGCGCCACGGCGGGGTCCACCTTCTGCTCCCCGTCTGGAATGATGACCACGGCGGTCTGGGCCGCGCCATTGGGAGCGGTAATGGTGACGATGCTGTCCACGGTGCCGGATACGCCGGAGTGGATGTCGCTGGACACGAAGCCTCCGGCCTTGCCTACCACGGTACCTACATACACCTGATCGCCCTTGGCCACGGCGGGGGCAGCCGGAGCGCCAATGTGCTGTCCCATGGACAGAACGATCTTAGACGGCAGCGGCATCACTACCGTTTCAAGGTTGGAAGTCCTTTTTTCATGAGGGACTCCCGCACCTTGCGCGGAACGTTTGAGAAATTTACTCATTCAGATTTCGACCTCCCTATACTGCAATCGCTGGAACTGTGGAGCCTGGACACGCATTTTATACGGTCCCCCTCTTCCCTCCTGACAGGAACTGGAAACCACTGGGGGACCCCGCCCCTCTATCATACCCATGCCCCGCGGCGTCCGAGTTCAGCGGACGCACGACAAAACCCGCCGGACCCCGTTTCTCCTGTAAAACAAGTCCGTCGGTTCTGCTTGCGGGCTTTATCATACACCTTTTATGGAAAAATTGCAAGATTGATTTCGAAAAAAACGACCTGTTTCCCGAGCATTCTTCCCCCTCTCCCAAAGGATTTCACCCCACCGGCATTTCTTCTCTTCCATAGCCGCACCCCAGGCACAGGCTTGTCCGCGTTGACCATAAAAAAGGCGCGGGCCCTCTCAGGTCCGCGCCTCCCAATCAATCTGGATCGCCTGGTCAGCAGCCACAGCCGCAGCCGTTGTTATTGTTACAGCCACAGCCATTGTTGCAGCCACAGCTATTGCCCCAGCCGCCGCAGCAGAACAGGATGATGATCAGAATGATGATCCACAGGCAGCCTCCGCCGCCCCAACCGTTATTGCAGCACCCCATTTGAAGTACCTCCTGATATGAAGTTCTGAGAGGGGCTGTTTGCCGCTCTCAATCTCATCATATGCGGAGGGGGCGGATGGGTTCTGCCTATGTCAGATAATTTTTTCCGCGAAGGCACGCAGCATCGTGGCCACTTCAGCCCGGTTAGCACTCTTTTGTGGACTGAGCGTCAGGCTGTCGGCAGAAGAACTGCTGATGATTCCCTCCGCCACAGCCCAGGACAGGGCATTATGAGCCCAGTCGCTGGCCTGCCCCAGGTCCTGATACCCGGACAGGTCGGCCCCCTCAGCCGCTTCCAGCCCAAGGTAACTCGTGGTGAAGCTGTACAGCAGCGCCGCCACCTGCTGGCGGGTCACTTGCTGCTCCGGGCTGAAGGTGTCTGCTCCTGTTCCAGCTGTAATTCCCTGCTCCGCGCCCCACTTCACATAAGGGGCATACCAGGCACTCTCCGGCACGTCGGCAAAGGTGACACTGGCGCGCTCCAGTTCCTCTTTCGGCGCTCCAGCCATCTGGTAGAGCACCGTCATTAGCATAGCTCGGTTCATAGCTGAACTCGGTCCAAAGTGGTGCTCGTCCATCCCAGAAAACAGTGTGTTTCGGTACACATAATCTACGGGAGCGTAGTACCAATCCGTCTGGCACACATCATAGAAGGGCGTCGGATCCTCTCTGCCGTCTTCCAGGGCATAGACGCCCTGGAGCCCCAACTGGGCCGCCCCGGACAGGACCGTTACACTGGCCACAGTATTCTCTCCCACCAGGTAGCGGTGTCCGGAGGTCAGGCGGGCCCCGGAGGCCAGCTCTATTCCGTCTGTCACATCTATGAAAGCCCCGTCGTGAGAAACGGAGGCGGCTCCGTTCATCAACATGACTCCAGCCCCAGTGGTCAGTGTCATCTCATCGCCATCCGACCAATCTCTGGCCTGGAGCGTGGCGCTGTATGCGCCGCTCTCTTCGCCGGCCAGTTGCGCCAGATAGCCCTGATGCAGGTTATCGAGGCCTTTTTTGCTCTCCTCGTAAGTGCCCTGTAAGGCTTTTTCCGCAGCTTCGTTTCCAGTAGACACAGCCTTTGGCACAAAAGTCCCGGTCAGATAGCTGAGGCTGATCAGGCTGTCGCCCCCCGAAAGGGCATAAGCGCCGCAGGCCAGCATACCCAGCAGCATCACACCGCACAGCAGGCCGATCACAGGCCTTCTCATTGTGGCTCCCCCTTCTTCTCTTCCTCCCGATCCTCCCGCTGGGTAATCATGTAGCTCAGAGCCAAAAGGCTGTCAGAAAAATGGACCGATTCCACCACCACATCATCCCGAACACAGGATATCTCATAGTTTGTAAAATTCCAGATGCCGCGAACTCCGGCGGCCACCAGCCGGTCCCCCATCTCCTGGGCAGCGGCGATGGGCACTGTCAGCAGGCCTACGCTCACTTGGTTTTCCCCCAAAAAGGCCTCCAGGGAATCCGCATGATAGACAGGCACCCCAGCGATTCTGGTCCCCACCACCCGCTCATTTACGTCAAAAGCGGCCAAAAGCTGAAAGCCGTTACTGGAAAATTTAAAATTTTCTATGATAGCCCGGCCTAGGTTGCCGGTCCCCAGCACCACAATGGTATGGCCCTGATTAATGCCCAAAATATCACCGATCTCCTCTTTCAGGCTGTCCACCTTATATCCATAGCCCTGCTGCCCAAAACCACCGAAGCAGAACAAATCTTGGCGGATTTGAGAAGCGGTCAGTCCCATAGATTTCCCTAAGGCATTGGAGGATATCCGGACAACGCCGGACTCCTGAAGCTCTGAGAGCTGTCGGTAGTATCTGGGCAGGCGGCGTATCACCGCCGTTGATACTCGGGTATTTCGTTTCATAGCTTTCGCCTCATCTGCACAACCTCCCCTATACAGCGGAGGCCACTGGATATGATGTTTTTATATAGTTTACCTGATTGCCCCCCCTTGTGTCAAATCCTTTTACGACTCAAAAGACCCAGGGACGATTCGTCGTCCCTGGGCCTTTTATTGGCAGAAAGCCTGCCAGATTCAGTTCCAAAAATCAGTTTTTTCCTTCAGGCCGATGATGGAGGCTTTGAATACAGGGTTCTTGCCCGCCCTGCGCTGTTCCATGTAGTCCTGAAGGGCCCGCATAGCTGTACGGCCCAAAATGACAATGACCGGCAGGTTGATGATGGCCATAATGCCCATGAGCACATCGGCCAGGTCCCAGACCAAGTCAAAGGACAACTGGGCCCCTACAAAGACCAGCCCGCAAGCGATAAACCGGAACACAGTCATCGGCACGCTTCCCAGCTTGCGGTTAGCGATGTAGTTCAAACAGCCCTCACAGTAGAACAAGTTGCCCAGCAGGGTAGTGAAAGCGAAGAGCAGCAGCGCAAAGGTGATAAAGTAGGGGCCTACCGCGCCGAAGGTAGTAGCCAGAGACGCCTGGACCAGGGGCGCACCCTCCAGTCCGCCCTTGATATCGATGCCGGTACACAGGCACATCATGGCCGTGGCGGTACAGACCAGGATGGTGTCAATAAAGACGGACAGCATCTGGACCAATCCCTGCTTGACGGGGTGGGATACGTCAGCGGCCGCGGCGGCGTTGGGGGCGGAACCCACACCGGCCTCGTTGGAGTACAGGCCACGCTTGATTCCCTGCATGATGGCCGAGGAACCAAAGCCCACGGCACCGCCGAACATGGCTCCGAAATCAAATGCCTCGCTGAAAATGCGGCCCAGGACACTGGGGATCATATTCAGATTCATCACCATGACCACCAGGGCCATCAGGATATACAACACACCCATGACAGGGACCAAAACGCCGGTAACCTTGACGATCCGCTTGCCGCCGCCCAGTACACAGATGGCCACCAGGATGGCCAGGATCACGCCGCCCACCACGGCCACAACGCTGTACTCTTTGCCGCCCAGGGTAAAGGTGCCGGCACTGGCGTAGAAGTCATAGCTGGTAAAGCTGCTAATCAGGTTGTAGGAGGCCAGCATATTGAAACCACCGGCATAGGTGGCGATGAGGGCGATGGCGAAGACAACGCCCAACACCCGGCTCTTAAGAGCCGCCTGAATGTAGTAGGACGGACCACCATAGCTGCCGCCCTCCGGGTCCTTTTTCTTATAGATCTGGGCCAGCGTGCTCTCTACAAAGGCAGTCGCGCCTCCCACAATGGCAATCAGCCACATCCAGAACACGGCGCCATAGCCTCCGATGGCGATGGCATTGGCCACACCTACAATATTTCCGGTACCCACTCGGCTGGCTGTGGATACCATCAGCGCCTCAAATGCGGAAACCGAGTGCTGATCCCCCGTCTTTTCTCCTACCACGCGAATCGACTCCGGCAGCAGGCGCAGCTGGACAAACTTGCTCCGGAAGGTGAAGTACAGGCCTACGCCCAGCAGCATGACGATCAACAGGTAACTGTACATGAAACCGCTGATCTGACTGATCAGGCCCGCGAACGCATCATACATAACGACATCTCCCTTTCTCTCTTCCTGTCATAATTTGCGCGAAGCAGAACATATCCCAGGAAATCAAAGTCTTCCGCCCCTCAGATCTCCTGGGATATTTCTCGGCCTTACTATACCACATCTCTCCGACTTTTACCAGAGGTTTTTTCACAATTTATAAAAATGGTCAACGATAAGCAGCCAGCTTCTGTACAGTTTGCCCTCACATCATGCGGACGATCTCCTTCTTCAGCCGGGCGATGATCCGCTTCTCCAGCCGTGAGATATAGGACTGTGAGATGCCCAGCTGGTCCGCCACCTCCTTCTGTGTCCGCTCTGGGCGGCCGTCCAGCCCAAAGCGCATGGTAATAATCTGCCTCTCCCGGGGCTCCAGCCGGTCCATGGCCTGGCGCAGCAGCTGGCGGTCCACGTCCGCCTCGATGGGCCGCATGACCAGGTCCCCATCGGTCCCCAGAATGTCGGACAGCAGCAGCTCGTTTCCGTCCCAGTCGGTATTCAAGGGCTCGTCAAAGGACAGCTCTGTCTTCTGATTCGCTGTCTTTCTCAAATACATCAGGATTTCATTTTCAATGCAGCGGCTGGCATAAGTTGCCAATTTGATGCTTTTGGCCGGCTGGTAGGTGCCCACCGCCTTAATGAGCCCAATGGTCCCAATGGAGATGAGGTCCTCAATATTGATGCCGGTATTCTCAAACCGGCGGGCGATATAGGCCACCAGCCGGAGATTGTGCTCAATGAGCAGGTCTCTCGCCCCCCGGTCTCCCCGCTCCAGCCGGGCGATGAGCTCCGCCTCCGCCTCTCTTTCCAAGGGGGCGGGCAGGGTGTCGCTCCCCCCTATATACATCACCTTGCCGGGCAGGGACAGCCCCAGACTAGTCAGCAGGCTTTCCAAACGGTCCCGCAGTTTCCAAATAATCTCTCTCATGCTCATGTGCACTCGTCCTTTCCATCCAGGGGCCCGATCAAAGCCCGGTACCCTCCTCCGTCTGACACAGGAGTGGGGGACAGGGCCACCAGAAGCGGCCCACGCTCCTTTCCACCCAGATTCAGGCTGTCCACCTTCAAGGCCAACAGCAGTCCTCTGTCCACCCCTACCGCACGGTAGGGTAACAGGCGAAAACGTCCCTTCCACTCCCCGGTTCCAAGCCTGGCCATAGCACCGGCTGGATCCATAAGGTCGGCCGCCCGCGGCCTGCGGCACTCTGGAAACAGACCGGACACACTGTCTCCCTCCGCCACCATCACAGGCCGTCCCGACACCGGGTCTGTCAGGGTATTCCCAGTATCCACCAGGGCGGTGAACTCCGCCGTCCGTTTCCCAAGCCGCAGTTTCGCCTGAAGGAGTTCTCCTGTCAAGGAATTATGCCTGCCAATTCGTTGAAAGACAGCTGTGAGGACCACATAGCAGACCGCAGCAGAGAGGAGCACCATCTTCAGGTCCAGGGAGGAATAAAACACTCCGCTCCCCAAACTCAGGCTCCGGCCGTCCAGCAGCCCGATGGCCACTACTCCACCTCCCAACGCGCAGGCCAGAGCCACAAAGATGAGCCCCTGGCGGAGTAGCCTCCGGCTCCCGCCGTAGGCCACCACCAGCATCAAAACGCAGGAGGCCAACTTACACCAGGGACCTGCCAGAAACGCCATGCCCGGCAGAAAGATGGCCACAGCATAGGCTCCACCCAGAGCGGCCGCCGCTCCGAAGCGCAGCCGACGCAGTGGCTCCCCCGCTAGGCGGGCGGCGGCCAGCAGCAGCAGATAGTCAATGATCCCATTGAGCAGAAACAGGGTATCCACATAGATGACCGTCACGCCGGACCGCTCCCCTCTCTCCAGTTCCGCCTGTCCAAAGGCGGGCGACAGACTCTATTATAGGTGCTTGACCGGAAAAAACCGGTCAGATTTCGGTTGAAAGAATTTGCGGAAAACCGTCTTTCCCTCCCCTCTCCCATTGACATTTTTCTTCTTTTCCCATATAATATCGATAGTCGATATCGCATTTCAATATTGAGAGGGGATGTTACTGTGGCCGGTAAGGAAAGAGGCCCTCTGACCGAACCCATGTTTTATGTCCTGATGTCATTTCTCCGCCGGGATATGTGCGGGACCGAGATCACTGAATTTGTCGAGCGCCGTACCCGCGGCAGAGTACGGCTGGGTCCCGGCACGCTGTATACCCTGCTGGCTAAATTTCAGGACGAGGGCTTTATTCAGGAAACGGAGGTCGATGGACGAAAGCGCACCTACCGGCTGACAGATCAGGGGCGGCAGGCCTATCATGAGGAGCTGGACCGGCTTCGGGCCTGTGTTCTGGACGGAGAGGAGGAAGAACGATGAATAAGCGCATCAAGAAGCATCTTCCCTGCGGCCTGTACGACTTCAAAGGGCTGGAGCGCCGGCTGGACCTGTACGCAGACATATTGGTTGAATCAGAAAGGAGAAGAACATGAGCGGCACTGTCTTTCGCCTTTGCCCCGTGGGTGGATATGATATCCCGGCGCTGGAAATCTGGCTTGAAAAAATGGCTGGCAAGGGTCTGGTGTTTGACTGTACGGCGGGCCCTCTGACCCTTTTTGCCCGACAGGAGTCCGCTCCCCTCCGCTTCCATCTGGAGCCCGCCCACAACAAGACAGACCAGGAGGACCCGGAGTTGACCGACCTGTTCCGGGCGGCGGGCTGGAGCTATCTGGGCATCTTCCGTAAAAACTTCTTTGTGTTCGCCACCGCCGACCGGGCGGCCCAGGCCCACACAGACCCCGATGTGCTGGACTACGCCATCCGCCGCTTTTTCAAGCAGAAGCTGTTGGGCGGCATAGGTTTGGCAATCGTCAATTTTCTGTTATACAAATTCCTATATCCTTTTTCCAACGCCTTTTCTCTGTCCGATCTCCGCTACTTCTGGGCGGAGGCGCTGGCGGACGGCCCCCTCCCCTGGCTGCTGGCCCTGCTGGGCCTTCTGCTGGTGGACCTGGCCTATCTGCTCGGCCTGTTCACCCTCTGGCGGCTCCACCGGCGGAGTCAAAAGGGTCTGCCTCTCTCCCCTGCCCCCGGCCGTCGGCTGGGCGGTGTTTTGACCTCCCTCTCCATCCTGCCCCTGGCGCTGGTGACGGTGGAGATCGTATTCGTCTTTTTTACCCACGGCTATTTCCCCTATGACCTGGCCGACTCCAACTTTGTCACCATGACTGAGATCGAGGGGCCGGAGTTCCGACCCACCGGGGATATCATGTTCAACATGGATTACATCTCCCACGGCGACACCCCCCTCACACCGGAGGAATGGTACTACCGGCAGTGGGAGTCAAACCGGGTCTTTGGCTCCGGCGGCTCTCTGGCTGACATCCCCCATCTGGAAATCAACATTACCCGTTATCTCCTCCCCGCCGTGGCGGAGCGGCGGGCCTGGGAGTGGAGGTCCTGGGGCGGACATGAGAACTATCGGGCTCTGGAGCCCGCTCACGGCCTGGAGGAAATCTGGTACTATCAGAGCGAACGAAACCCCGACTTCTATTACCTCGTCCTCCGCAAAGGCGGCCTCGTCATGCGGGTAGAGTACGAGGGCTCCAAGGATCTGACCCAATTTCTCCCTCGGTTTGCGGAAATGCTGGAAGCCCTTTGACGCCTTGGACCAAAGGAGGTCATCCATATGAAACAGAGAGAAAAGCTGGTCCGGAAGATCATCCCTGTGGAGATTTATGACATGGCCGGTCTGGAGCGCTGGCTGGCCGACATGGCGGCCCGGGGGCTCCACCTGGTAAAGCTGTCCTCGGAAACCGCCCGGTTCCGACGGGGAGAACCAACCCCCGGCGTCCGCTTTGGTCTGGAGATCGCCGGCTTCTACGGCATCGATCCGGAGCGCAATGCGGCCTATGGGGAGGCGGGCTGGACCTACGTGACCACCCTCTCTAATCTGTATTATGTCTACCGGACAGAGCGAGCGGACGCCCCGCCCCTCCACACCGACCCGGTGACCCAGAGCGAAACCCTCACCCCCCTGATCCGCCGAATCCGGCGCCGCCGTTTCCTGCTGGTGCTATGGCTTCTTTTCTGCTTTCGCAAGACTCTGGTAAAAATTGCCACCCAGCCCTGGATGCTGGGGCAGTATGTGGTACTGGAAACGGAAATTTTCCTCACCCTGATGATCCTGCTGGCCGGCTGGGCCATACTCTCCCTGCTGCCTCAGACGAATATGATGAAGCGCTGGAAGCGGATGCGGCGGCAGCTGGCTGACGGCGTTCCCCTGAAGGAGGGCCGCCGGAACCGGGTCCCTTGGGTGGTGACGAGCTGGTGCGCTGCCGCTCTGCTCCTTGCCCTTCCCATTCTGGTGGGTGTGGTCAGCGCCCAGTCCGTCCATAAGCTGTCCGGCCCGGAGGAGTGGACCTTCCCTCATGTCACCCTGGAGCAAGCCTTCCACGGGGAGGCGGACATCACCCTGGACACTCCCCAGATGATGACCCGGTATAACACCAGAACCGCCTCCCTCCTGTGCCCGGAGCAGTACGACTGGTGGAGTTCCGGAGAGGTCCGCTCCGATGGATACAGCGGTAATGCCATCGTCGCCGTGGACTTCTATCGAACCAGGACAGACTGGGCGGCAGAGTGGCTGTTTTCCTCCCTGCGAACGGAGGAAGCCCATGAGCCGGAGCAGTTCCGGAAAAATCAGGAGCAGTTCATCCACCCCACTGTCCTCACGGTTCACCAGCCCCTCCAGGCGGTGGCTCTCCCCGGCCTGGACAGTCTGGAATACACAATCCTGCAATACGACGACGATCCCCTCAACCACATCTACCTGGGCCGCCGGGGCAATCAGGTCTTTCGCCTGCTCTGCCGGGGCGTCCCCGACCAGGCGGAATGTCTGGAGCTGTTTCTGGCCCAGCTGGACCCCTGAAAGCACCAAAGGAGGCGCCCTGTTATGAAATATCTCAGAAAGATCACCCCGGTGTCTTCCGCGGACGGGGAGGGATTGGAGAGCTGGCTGGAGGACATGGCCCTGCAGGGGCTCTATCTCAAGAAGTTCCGACCCCTGTTCTGCACCTTTACCCCCGGCCCGGCAAAAAAGACCCGCTACCGCCTGGAGCCTTTTCGGCTCCGCCTGGATGACGACCTGCCCCGCTCTATGCTGGAGCTGTACCAGGACTTCGGCTGGGACTATATAGACACGGTGGACAACTCCATGCTGATTTTTTCCACTCAGGACCTGGACGCCCCGGAGCTCCACACTGATCCGAAGCTCCAGAGCCAGCGGTGGAAAAGGCTGTACCGTTCCGCCCGCCGGGGCTTTGTGGGGAATGTGGCATTTCTTGTCCTGGCAGTTGTTTTGACCGCCCTTCTGCTGAACGACACTCCCATTCTCAATCTATTGACCACCTCCGCCGTCCCCCTGCTCCTCTTTGCGCTGTACCAGCTGTGCGCCCTGCCCGCCGCCTGGGCCGATGTGCGGAACCTGTCCAGACTGGCGCGCCGCCTGGAGGCGGGTGAGCCGATGGACCACCACTCCCCCTATTCCCGGCGGCGGCTCGTCCCTCTGCTGTCCTTCACTCTATGCATCCTTCTGATCGTCCTGCTGATCCTTCCCCGTTACATCCTGCCCTTCCTGGGGGGCGACATGAGGCCCGTCAGCCAGGTGTCGGACTTCTCTCCCCTCTCTCTGGCGCAGGTGGAGGGGAAGGGCTACCGCCCTTATGAAACGGAGAATCACGACCAATCGGACTACTTCAATTACAGCCGAAAGAACCACTATCTGCTGTGCTGGAACCAGTGGGAGGTATTTCAGGCCGGACAGCCGGATCTGGCTGGAAAGCTGAACTGGATGCAGATCGACTGGTATGACATCCCCGCCCCCCTGTCCTTCCTCTCCGTCCCCCTGGCCAATGAACTGCTGTCCAAAGCTATGCGGTTAGATGAAGATATCTGGTGGACCGATCCGGAGGGCGGGACCTGGCAGGTGTCAAAGCACTCTGATTCCCGTGTGAATTTTTTGTCCACGGCCCGCAAGGAGGGGACCCTGTTCCAAACCGCCGCTGTGGCCATAGGGGATAAGGTCGTCCTGGTCCGCTACACCGGACACGGAGAGTTGTCCGGCCATCTGGAGGATATTATCAAAATGGCGGAGGGCAAAGGGCCCTGACCGTCCGTCTGATATAATATAACTGATCGGGAGTGAATTTTATGTCAACCATCAGAAAAATCATCCCCTTTTCCCTTTATGATATCCCCGGACTGGAGCAGTGGCTGGAGGGCCAGGCAAACCAGGGGCTGTTCCCTACCCACCTAGGCTCCTGGGCCACCTTCGAGGACCGGGGCGTACCCGGCACCCGCTTCCGGCTGGACCCCTTCGCCAACCGGGCCGGCGAGGGGCTGGAGCCTACCCAGGAAAAGCTGGAGCTGTACCGGCAGGCCGGGTGGGAATATGCCTTCCGGGTGGGCCGGGCCTATTTCCTGTTTTACACTACGGACCCCCATACACCCGAGCTGTTTTCCGATTACCAGAGCCAGGGGCTCTCCCTCGACCGGCTGGCCAACAGCCTTCGCTCCTACCACAGACGGAAGATCGTGCTGTGGAGCCTGCTGGGTATCCTGTTCCTAGCCGCCCTGTTCCTGGGCCATCAATACGATGTACAGCCGGACAACTTCGTCCGCCTGCCCCTGATCCTGCTTTACGCCTTCGATCCGATTCTCCTGCTCTTTCTGGCCGGTATATTTTTCTACTCCCGCCCTATCGACCGCCGGGACCGCAAGGCCCTGTTCTCCACCTACAACGCCCTGAAGGATGGGCTTCCGCCGCCTCCGTCACCGGGGCCCAGCAGGCGGATCGTCCGGGAAAACATCGCCGCGCTGGTGCTGGGCCCTATTTTAGTGGCCCTTGTTCTGTACAATCAGTTTGGCGACAGCCGGCTGACCCTCCGACCGGTGGAGGAGTTTACAGCCCCCTATATCTCCCTGTACGATCTGGAACAGGTCCCACTGGGCCCCTATGAGACCGTATACCGGAAAAACTCCGGGTTGAGCAGTGAGAATGTAGCCCAGCGGTACTTCTCTCTGCTGTCCCCGGTGTGGTACGAGGTCAGCCAGGATCTGGACGCCCTCCAGCCGGGGAGAAAACCGTCCACCTTTTCCCCCGATCCCCACGGTGGCGAGTACACCTACTCCCCCAACCTGGACATGACCTATTTCCACACCCTCCCCCCTCTGGCCAAGCCGGTGGCACGGGCCCAGATGGATCTCTACCGTCTGGTCAACCTGTACTGGAGCTATGAGGAGGTGGACTGGCCGGGCACCGATTTTGTCATCCTGGCCACCGTGGAGGACGACCCCTGGCAGATGGCGGCGGTGGGCCGTGGCGGCCGGGTGGCGGTGTTCTGCTACGCCGGGGTGGAGAAGCTGTCCGACCACTTGGACCTGCTGGCGGAGATGGTGCAATAAAGAAAAAGCAAGGCTGTGACCTATAAAGGTCACAGCCTTGTCACTCCTTCTGATTCAACAGTTCCAGCGCCTCCCACCGGCTGTAACAGCCGTTGAGGACGGCCAGCAGTCCGTTGGCGGACATATGCTCCGGCAGCTCCAGCCTTTTCAGCAGGGCCAGCCGCCGGGCTCCGCTGTCTGCCCCTCCGGACAGCCCGGCAGCGAACAGATCCGCTTTAGTCAGCGGCGGCCCCGCCTCCTCCGAACGCGCTCCCTCATCCAGAAAGGTCGCCCCCGCTCGGCGGAGGACCTGTTCCAGAACCTGGGGCGGCATCCCTTCCACTCCCAGCTTGCCCTCTTTCCCTCGCTGGCGCTTCCGCCGCTCCTTGCCATACACATCCGGGATATAGGCGTGCTTCAGCAGAGAGCCCGGAATCACGCTTTTGATGTGGTTTCGAATGACAAATCCCGCCCCGTCGGAATCAGTGAGGACGACAAGCCCCCGTTTTTCCGCAGCCCGCCTAAGCAGGGCCAGTTGGTCCGGGTCCTTGAAGATCCGGAAGCCGCCGGTCTCCAAAATCAGGGTATCCACCACCTGGGAAAGCGTATTCTTGTCATACCGGCCCTCTACCACGATGGCCTCTCTGATACGAAGCATGGATCTCTCTGCCCCCGTTTCTCAGGCCGGATCGGCCAGTTCCAACAGAAGGGTAGTCAGCAGCTCCTTGCCGTCCTGTCCAGTGGACTTCATCGCCAGATCGGTCTGACCGCAGCGGACCACGGCCTTCCGGCACCACTTTAGGGAAAACCGCCTGGCGCTTGTCATCAGCTTGTCGGCCGGGTACGGCTTCAGCTTCCACAGGTCCGCCACATAGGAGGCCCCTTTCCCCTGCTCCAGAGCCAGCCTGGCCGAGTACAGCTGCCGCATCTGTCTGCCCAGAGAAGCCATAATGACATAGGGCGTCTCCTGCATCTGGTACAGCTCCCCCAGCACACCCGCAGCCCGGTCAAAATTCTTCTCCCCAATGGCATCGGTCATGCGAAAGACCACGGTATCCAACTGGGGAGTGGCCACCGCCTCAATGTCCTGCCGGGTGATCTGCTCCCCCTTGGCATAGGCCCCGACCTTCTCGATCTCGCCCACCAGGTTGTGCATCAGATCGCCGCACAGAAAGATAAGCTCCGACGCCAGACGGCTGTCGATCCGCTTGCCCAGGGCACGGAATCGGCGGGTCACCCACTTTACCAGCTCATTTTCCTCCTGCCGGACAAAGTTTACCACAGTACCGTGCTCCTTTATGGCCGAGGCGAGCTTGGTCCGGGCGTCCAGCTTGTAAGGAATTAAGTCATAGACCAGCACGACACAGCAGTATTCCGGCAGCTGCGAAAAAATGCGGATATAGTCCTCCCGGTCCTTCTCACCTGTTTTTGACAGGTCAAAATCCGTCACCAGCACGACAGTCCGCTCCCCCATCATGGGCAGGCAGTCCACCGCCTCCTCCATGGCGTGAGGGGAGATATCCTTGGGGGCGATTTCATGGAGGTTAAAGGCCCCCATCCCACCAGCCAGAAGTTTGTCCTTCAACTGGCCCAAATAGTGGTCCCGAAGATATGTCTCCTCCCCGTGAAAGAGATAGAGCTGACCGAAAATTCCGCTCTCCAGATCTTTTAAAAATTTCTTGTAGCCGGCAGTATCCGGCTTTCCCTTGGGCGGCATGGCGCACCCTCCTGTTCTTCTGTTTGGTTCACCCCTCGGCGGGAGCGTGCCCATCTGCCCGGACCACCACAGTCCCCTGGAGGTCCGTGCGGTAAATCAGGGCTCCCACCCCGTCCAGACGCTCCAGCGTTTCCGGGGCGGGATGTCCGTAGCTGTTCCCCTTCCCCGCAGAGATGACAGCCAGCTCTGGCCGCACCCGCTCCAGCAGCTCTCCTGTAGTGGAATCCCGTGAGCCGTGGTGCCCCGCCACCAGCAGGTCAATGTCTGGAAGGTCCGCGTGGGCCAGCAGCTCTTTCTCCGACTCCCCGCTCATATCCCCGGTGATGAGGGCCGCAAAGCCGCCGGAGGAGGCCAGCACAGTCAGTCCCAGCTCGTTTGTCTGCCCACCCTGGCCCACAGGTGGAAAGATCTCTATGGAGCGCCCCTCACCCAGGTCAAAATTGGTATCCTGGCGGACAAAATACAGCTCGATTCCCCGCTCCTGGGCCAGAGAGATGATCTCCTCCCGCAGCGGATCGCCCTCTTCCACGTCGGGCAGGGCAATTGTCCCTACGGGGATCCGGCGCAGCAGCTGGGGGATGCCGTTAGCGTGGTCGGTGTGGTAATGGGACACTACCAGCAGATCCAGCCGGGCCATTCCCTGGGCCTGGATGTAGTCGGCGGCCACATCCCCTGGGTCTCGCTGTCCCTCTCCGCCGCAGTCCACCAGCGTTAGATAGTCCCCGGTCCGAAGGAGCACGCTCTGCCCCTGGCCCACGTCAAGAACGGCGGCAGTCAGCTCCCCCGCCCGAAAGGCAAGCGCGGAACAAAGCAGGCAGAAGGCCAGCGTGGCCGCTCCGGCGCACAGCGGGACCAGTATCCGCTTCTTCCCCCGGATCAGCAGCGCCGCTCCCAGCATCAGGTAGAGAAAGACGACCCAGGCCCGATAATAAAAAGAATCCATAGGCAGGGCGGCCAGGGAAAGAGAGGACAGTCCATCCACCACCCAATCCAAATAGCGAGCCAATGCTGTAAAGGGTATTGCCATAACAGCCGCCGCCCCCGGAAGGATAACCCCAAAAACGCCAAGCCACAACCCCGCCACAAAGAGGACGGCTACCGCCCAAAGGGTCAGCAGATTCGCCAGGGGCGCGATCAGGGAGAGATAACCAAAATAGACGGCTACCAGAGGTACCGTCAACAGGGACGCACCCAGTGTGGCGGATAAGGTGGACACCAGGAAATCCGGGACCACAAGAAGCAACCTGGTCACAGGACTCTTTCGAGGGCCCTCCAATCGAAGCAGCCTCCGCATTCCATTCTGGATACGATCAGATACCAGTAATATCCCGGCCACCGCGCCAAAGGACAGTTGAAGGCCGAGATGGGCGGCGGAAAAAGGGTTCCAGGCCAGCAGACCCATCAGGGCCAATCCCAGTGCGGTGGCCCCGTCCCTCTCCCGGCGGAACAGAGGGGCCAACTGGAGCATCGATATCATCACCGCTGCCCGGAGCACCGAGGGCGTATTGCCCGCGATCCCACAGAACAGCACCGCCCAGACGAGGTTTGCAACAGCGGTGGACCGCTTTCCCCTGCCCAGTAGGAGCGTCAAAAGGCCGGACAAAAAGGCCAGATGCATTCCAGAGACCGCCACCGTATGACTTAGCCCGGTGCGCTGGAGGGATGTGGTAAACTGATCGGTCAGCCCATCCCGGTTTCCGGTGACCAGAGCCTGGATCAAGGGAGCGGTATCCTTCGGAAAGGCGGCGCTGATCCCCGCCTTCAGCTCCTTCGACAGGAGGGCGGACCAGTACCGGATGGGGACTCGCTCCGGACGTTGAATGTCCAGCCGTCCATATGCATGTGCCCGGAGAAAGATGCCTTTGGCGGTATAGTAGGTGATCTCCTCCCCTGTCAGAGTCCGGTCCCCAAGGGTGCAGCGGGCCACCGTAGAGAGCCGGTCTCCGGGTTTGACCTGGCTTCCCTGCTCATCCAGGTAGAGAACGGTGGACAGGGATATCCCCCTGTCCGTTTTCAGCTTTACCAGCACGGACCAGCCGTAGTCCCCCTCCTGGGGCCAATCGGCCGCCTCGGCGCAAAGAAGGACAGTCTGCCCATCCAGTTCTCTGGCTGGCTGGAAAAATATCTGAATATAAGCGGCTGTCCAGGCCAGCCCCAAGGCGCAGCCCGCGCAGACCAGGCGGAGGGCCAGTCCACTATCCCCCAGCCCACGACGAAAAACCAGCAGGGCAAGGAACAGGAATCCCGCAGCCACAGCACCGGCAGGAAGCCAATTCTCTGGCAGGAGCCGGGCGGCCGCAAAAACAGCCCCGGAAAAGGAAAAGGCCAGAATCGCCAATTTCCGCATGGTCCGGCCCTCCCTTTCGTTTGAATCAGCTTGGGGTCAGAAGAAGGAGATCAATCCCTTTGGCCCCAACTGGTTCGGGATGATCCTCATTTGGCGCAGAATGGGCAGCAGGGCCTGATACAGGATATAGAGCAGGACCGCCTTCGGAACGATGGTCAGCAGATTTTTCCCCAGACTGGGGACAAACCAGCCCCAGTAGCCTCCGCCCCGGACCATCATCGTCCACACCGACCCCAGCGCGGCGTTGACCAGCAGATTGACCAGCAGATTGGCCAGCACCAGCCGCCACACCGTGATCCTTGCCCGGTAAAAGCACAGGGCGTATGCGAGCACCCCCAGCATGGTGGATAGGGTATAACCGAAAAAGAACTCGCCGGTCGGCTTTAGGATAAAGCCCAGAATATCCTCCACAAACCCAAAGGCCAGCCCCAGCACAGGGCCGCATACCAAGGCGCAGAGGGACCGGGCCAAAAATCCGAAGGACAGACTGGTGTGCCCGATAGGGATGCTGGGTGGAATGGACAGGGCCCGGGTCAGGGCCACCATCAGCGCGGCAAAGACCAGCATTTTAGGGCTGGACAGAGCCGCCCTCGCCTGCCGCCAATAGGACGGGGTAAGGGGGGTACGGTAGAGTTGGTCAACACTTTGTGTCTGTGGCATAAAAATACCTCCTTTTGTTTTTCGGCAGCCCCGGAAGGGAACGCCGCACAAAGGAAGCAATTTTACCCCGATATGCGGCAGCGGGATGCGGACCACCCACTGCCGCGGGCCGCTTGCGCGGTACCGCTGTTCGTCCGGCGGACAACTCCCCGTCCCGCCGACACTAAAGGCCGGAACCCGGCCAGCACGTGTGATCCTACTCTGCCATGAAAGTAGTTTATAACGTCTGGCCGAAAAAAGCAAGTCCAATCTATTGTTCCGGTCACCTGTTTTTGCCCTTCCTCCGGGCCTTTTCCCCACTGAATGTTGGAAAAGGCATATCTAGCAAGAACAGGAGCGGGGCGCCTCATAGGGCGCCCCGCTTGCAGTACCTATATTTACTTTGCGATATTCTCACAGAAGTTCATAAAGATCTGCGCCACCTCGGCACGGGTGGCCCCGGCGGTAGGCGCCAGGGTGTTGTTCCCCTTGCCGGACAGCAGACCGGCGTTTACCGCCCAGTCCATGGCCTTCACGGCATAGCTGGAGATGGAGGAGGC
>NZ_JACOPO010000004.1:0-308541 GCF_014287965.1 Flintibacter hominis
CCGGAAGCCGGCGGAGGGGCAGGTATCCTGGTGGTCGATCTCCACGAAGGAGGCCTCAATGGTCACCTTGGACCGGGGCATCTTGAAGGTATACTTGCCGTCGCCCTTGTCGGTCAGCTTGATCTCGTCCCCGTTCTTGTCGGTGACGGTCAGCTCGTCCAGCTCATAGCCCTCGTCGGGCTTGACGGTGATGGTCACCGTCCGGCCGCTGGAGGCGCTCCTGGGGGACACGGTCACGCTGCCGTTGTCAATGTTCTTGTCCACGCTGATGGAGTAGCTGCTGGAGCCGCCGCCTCCACCGCCGCCAGCGCTATTGATCGTATAGACGAACTCCGCCACATCGCTGTCAAGAGAGTCTTTATACAGGCCCTTGGTATAGGCTTTTACAGTAGTGCTGGAGCTAATCGTCAAGGCTCCGGTATATTCCTGACTCGTGTCAGATGCGGTGGGATCAGAGCCGTCCAGAGTATAATAAATCTTGGAAAATTCAGGCAGAGTTGTGGTAGACAACTCTACGGTCTGAGTACCAATATAGGTGCCCGCCGCCGGAGAAGCAACGGGGGCCGCGGCCTTTTGCAGCATCATAACCAGTTGTTTTTGTCCGTCTTCTGCATCCTGTTCTACAATCTGATATTTCGCCCGGTTATCAACAAAGTTGTTGACAGACGCTCTTCCGCTCTCATAGGGAGCGGTAAATTCTTTACTGAGTTCGGGCGAGGAGTTGATATAGATGCCGATTTTTGCATCCTGCGACAGTCCCCCTTCTCCAATGGTCAGCAGGACATTGGAGACTGTATTGAGCCAGAGGTCGGAATTGATCCCTTTCCCTCCATCGGTTCCTTTGTTGCCGAGGATGGTGGCCGTACCGGATACCTGGACACTTCCCATATCGGCGTAGACGCCACCCCGAAGGGTCCCGGAAGTATTTCCAGTAATCACGCCGCCATTCATGATAAATTTTGCGTTGCCGATCAAGTGGACACCGCCAGCGCTCTTCTTGCTACCGTTATTTCCAGTGATCGTGCCGCCCTCCATAACAAAGGTAGCGCCGCCTTGTATCGTCACACCGCCGCCGCGGGCATTGCTGCCAACACCTCCAGTGAGCTTACCGGCATTGCTGCCGCTGCTGTCTTTCAGGGTAAAGGTATTTGCCGTGACCAGCAGGATATGGCTTCCTTCGGGGGCCGTGATGGTCCGGCCGTTCAAATCCAAGGTCATGGTTTTTCCGACAGAGAGCGAATCACCGAGGGTCACATTCCGCAGTAATTTCACAGTACCTTCCTCACCAACAGCATCGATGGCGGCCTTCACAGAAGTGTACTTCTCCCCACCCTCTACCTGGGCAACAAATTTCTCTTCCTCAGCAATGGGGACAATTTCAACTTCCTGTACCTCGCCAACCTTAGGAGGGGCAACAGTAACGGGAATCTCTGTTACAATGGTATCACTAGAGTTGTCCGCCTTTTGGGATACATGGAAGGTATAATCCCCTTCGGACAGGGAATAAATGACATATTTTTCCCCCTTCTTGACCGCTGTATCAAAATCGTTGAACGCAGTAATGGGGCTGCCGTCCGCCTTGGTCACGGTGACCTTGTCATTCTCGGTCAGGCCGTCCAGCACGATCAAGTTGCGGTTGACCACCTTTACGTCAGTATCTTCGATGGTCACAGCGCTTGCGGTATTCCAGTCACAGTGGGTCTTGTAGATGACCACATTGCCCTTATATGTATTGCCGCTGATCGTGGCCTTCAGGGCCGACTTCCCCTCGGGGTTCAGCTTGGAATTTTCGCCGTCCAGCCAGTACTGATACTGGGCATAGTCCCACAGCTGGATATAGGCGGCGTCCCAGTCGCCGGAATCAAAGGTATTGCCGGTGATCTGAATATCAGTCTCCTCTGTGGCGGGTTTGCCCCAGTAGCCGTCGAAGGGCACACGGACATTGGTGAAGGTGTTTCCTTCAAAGGTGATGGCTCCCGCCGCGCTGTTGTCGCCACAGGTGTAATAGCCCCGCTCCCAGTTGGTGAAGTCACAGTTTTGAACTGTGATGCTGGGCTGATGGATGTATAAGGCAATCGTATCCTTCAAATCGTCCTTTTTATTTTCAAAAGAACAGTTGTCCAAGGTAAGTCCATCGCAGGCTCCGCCGCTGATGACCGCGGTCCCGTCCTCGGACACAAAGTCGAGGCCCTTCAGGGTAACATCCGCCGCCGTCACAGCCACCTTGCTGTCTTTGTCGGTCTTGACTGTGGCGGTCACGCCATCGGCAGTCTGGACGGTAACGCCGCTCACCGCAATGGAGAAGGGCTCATATGTACCAGAGCGGGTGATGGTGACCGTTTTGTTGTCGCTTTCGGCGGTGACAGCCTCCAGCGCCTCTGCGAGGGACACATATTTGTTGTCGCCCACATACGCCACGCTGTTGTCAACAGTAACTTCCTTATCATTGACAGTCGCCTGGATATCAACTGTACCGGCATTATTGGTCGTAACATCATTGTAAAAATCGCCATGAGGGGTAATCGAATCTGTGACATCCCTGCCGCCTGAAAGGGCCTGATTCACAGTCGCTGTACAATCGCTAATCGTAGTCTTTCCCGCAGCGCTATTCATAGCCGTACCGACCAGCGCGCCAAATTCATCGCCAACCTCGCTGTCCGGGTTTGTTATGGTCAGGTTTCCTTCGTAGGTGCAGTTCGTCATCGTGTTGCCGTAGTGGAGGATGCCCAGGAGCCCGCCCACGTCAGAGGTGGAGCCGATGACGTCGATCTTCACATCACAACCGCTGATCGTAATGTTACCCTCACCCATGAAGCCGACGAGGCCGCCTACATAGGTGCGGTATTCCTCGGATTCCGCTTTTACATAGCTGCCATCGCCGCCAGTCACATCCACATTGGTGATATTCGCATAGGCATTCTTCCCGAACGCGCCGCCCACATAGGAATAGCCGTCTATCTGAATCAGGCCGGTCACGTTGATATTGGTGTATTTTGAGGTATGGGGCGTTCCGGCCACAGCGCCAACATCCAGGTAGCCCTCTACCTGTGCGTTGTTCAGCGTAAAGTCTTTGATTTCGCCGCCTGTTGTAAATCCGAACAGGCCGGCATCACTGCTATTTCCTGTGATTTTCAAATTGGAGATAGTGTTCCCCTGGCCGTCAAAGGTCCCCTGAAATGGCTTCCCATTCCTCCCGATGGGCGTCCATTCCTTCCCCTCCAGGTCGATATTCTCCCCCAACTTGATAGTCTTTTTTTGGAAGGAAGTCCCCCCATTGACCAGTTGGGCCAGACCCGCCAGGTCGGCGGCAGAGGAGATAGTATACTCGTCCCCATCTCCTGTATACCACTCCGTGCTGGCGCTCTCCGCCCATGTGTCCCCCTCTTCCGCAAACACAGAGAAGGGAAGCATCGACACTATCATCACTAGAGCCATAATCGAGGATAAAATTTTTCGCTTCACATCCGATTCTCCTTTACCTAAAAATACAGTCGGAGGCGGGTCCGCTCCCCCGGGGCAAGGGAAATGTTTGTCCCCTTTGGGGGGACAAACAGAAAGCGGGTCCCGCTTTCGTCCTGTTTTGAGATTATTATATAATAGAAGCAGGAAAACCGCAACTATTATCAATATCTTTTCTGCCTCGTCCAACAAATTTTTACACATAAACAGGAGGGACCGGCCCGCTGCGGGCCGGTCCCTGTGTTTACTCCGCTTCAGGTTGGCCGCCTGCCCCGGACCATATCTGGTCCAGGCGGTACAGCATCTGTACGGTTTCCTCCCGGGTGGTGAAGGACTGGTATCGCTGGTTGCCCTCTCCGTCTCCGGCCACGATGCCGGATTCCTCCGCCCATTTCCGGGCTTGGGCCGACCAGTCGCTAGGAGACCATCTGGCCCGTTTAGCCAGATAGGCGTCCATCATACGGTCAAATTGCTCCTGCGTCATAGGCTCCTCCTCATGCTCGCCGTCAGTCAGCATGGCCTCGGCCACGTCCTGGCGGAACTGGTCCATAGTTACCCCGTGTTTGGGCCACCACTGGAGCACGTCGCCGTGCTGGCTGGCAATACCCAGGTCGTAGCCCTCGGCGTGGCAGATGACCACGCCGGGCTCCAGGGGGTCCAGAGAATACTGGCGACACAGCAGGGCAGTGAGCTGGACCGCGTTGTGATAGATGTCATCAAAATAGGCCTGATTGGCCGCTACATCATACCCCACCATCTCGTCGCCACGGTAGGTGTGTCCGGCAGGCTCACAGCACTCAAAAGAAATATGAGTGTTGTTCGCGCTCCTGCCGGAGGTGCCTGTACCCGCATGCCAGCCCCGGATGATCCAGGGCAGTGTCTGAATGGCTCTGTCCCGTGCCACGAACGCGTGGACGCACTTTTCTACGCCCGGCTTGTTCCACCGGCGGATGAACACCTCCGGGTCCGGCTGGGCTACCCCGGTGGAGTGGACCATAATTCCTTTGGGCACAATGGTCCGCCCTGCCTGATAGCAGTCATTCTCTGTCAAAAACTGTTGGGTCAGATCAAGTTCCATATGCCCTCCTTCGCTTCTGCGTCCCCAACCGGGGACGCTCCATCCTATGCTCCGGGCCGTTTCCGGGTGCCCCCGCATAGAAACATCGTTGACACAGAGCGAAATATCTTTTACAATAAGGCTTGTGTATAAAAGGAGGTCATTTTGTGGAACTGAGGGAGAAAAAGTTGAACAGCAACCCCAGCGCGTTGCTGCCCATCCTGATATTTCTGGTACTTTATCTGGGTATGGGACTGATTTTTGAATACGGCATCGGCATCAACATGGCATTCTATGATATCCCCATCGTAGTCACCTTCATGGTTGCCCTGTTGGTGGCGTGCTTACAGAACAAAAAGCTCTCTTTTGACGAGAAGCTGGTTCTGATGGGCCGGGGCGTAGGCGACAAAAATATTATCACTATGATCCTCATCTTCCTGGTCGCCGGTGTGTTTGTGGGCGTGACCGGGCGGAACAGCGCCGAGGCCGTGGCCTATTTTCTGCTGTCCATCGCCCCTGCCTGGGCCTCTGTGGCGGTTCTGTTCGTCGCCGCCTGCTTTGTGTCCACCGCTATGGGCACCTCTACCGGCACCATCACCCTGATCACCCCCATTGCCGTGGCCGTATCCCAGGTGTCCGGGTTCTCCCTGCCCCTGTGTGTAGGCACAGTCATGGGAGGCGCCATGTTCGGGGATAACCTGTCCTTCATCTCCGACACCACCATCGCCGCCTGTTCCACCCAAGGCTGTGAGATGCGTGACAAGTTCCGTGCCAATGTGAAGATTGCCCTTCCCGCCGCCATCGCCACCCTGGCGGTCATTCTGGCGGTATCCTTCAACTCCGGCGTGGGACAGATCGAGATTCCGGAAATCAATCTGCTGCTCCTCATCCCCTATGTGCTGGTTCTGGTTGGCGGCCTTCTGGGCGTCAACGTATTTGTGGTACTGATTATAGGCATCATATCCGGCCTGGCCATCACCGTAGGCACCGGTCTGGCCGCTGGCACCATCGCTACTGGCGCGGATGTGCTGGAGCTGCTGAAAGCCATGCGGGATGGCGCTTCTGGTATGTTCGAAACGATCCTGGTCACCGTTTTAGTGTCCGCTATGTGTGCCCTCATCCGGGAGAATGGCGGCTTTGAGGCCCTGCTGGCCTTCATCCGCCGGGTATTCAAGGGCCGTGTGGGCGGCCGGCTGGGCGTAGGCCTGCTGGTGGGTGCCATGGATATCTCTACCGCCAACAACACTGTAGCTATTGTTATGGCTGGCCCCATTGCCAAGGAGATCAGTGAGGAATATGGCATCAGCCCCAAGGAGTCGGCCTCTCTTTTGGACACCTTCTCCTGCATCTTCCAGGGCATCATTCCCTATGGCGCCCAGATGCTGATTGCGGTGTCCGCCTCCGGCATCTCCGCTTTTGAGATCATTCCCAACCTGTTCTACCCCTATCTGCTGGCTGTAGCCTCAATCGTCTACATCCTGGTGGGGGCCGGCAAGAATGCAAAGGGTTGATCTTCTCCCACTGCATCATACTGAAAAAAAGCTGCCGTAGCTCTGGCTGCGGCTGCTTTTTTGCCTATTGAAAAAATATTTTGAAAATTATTTATATTTTCTGCCCTGTGTCCGCTAATCCTTGCGGTGTAAGGCTTTTTTGCGTATTGCCTTAACCCATACCTCCCGTTTTGGTCTTTGTTTGGTCCAGATTTTCTAGTAGGGCCTAGCGGGAGGCGGTGCAATCTGCTAAAAGTTGATGGCGCTTGCTATGGCCTCCATAGCGCGGGTCTGGGCATTGCTGAAAGCGTGGGAATAGATGTTCAAGGTCGTTGCCGCCGTGCTATGCCCTAGCGCCGTCTGTACCGTCACCACGTCCACCCCGGCGTCTATCAACGCGCTCGCGTTGAAGTGGCGGAAGGAATGGACGGTAGCCTTGCGCAGGCCCATACGTTTGGTGAAGGTCTGTAAATAGTTGTACGGGGCCGTCGTGGACATTGGCGAGCCGTCTAGTTTGGTGAACAGCCTGTCGGATTTCACCCAGGAGCTACCGCACACCGCCCGCTGTCTGTCCTGCCACGCCCTCAACGCCCTTAGTGCGTCCATCACATTGTCGGGCACCTTCAAGCTCCGCTGACTTCTCTTTGTCTTTGGCGTGTCGGTGTAACAAGTATGCTCGGCGGAACTGTAATAGTAAGCCCTCCGAATGGAAATAACATTGTTCCGAAAGTCTACGTCCTTCCATTCCAGCCCCAACAATTCACCCTTGCGACAGCCCAGGTACGCCGCCAGTGTGAAGAACACCGCAAAGGGCCTCTTGGCCTCGTCAGCGGCCCACAGGAGGCTTAACAGCTTCTTGACCTCCTCTATGGTGTAGAACTCGCGCTCGGCCTCCTGGGCCTCTGGATAGTCCACGGTAACGCACGGGTTATAGGTGATGATACGTTTCTTGACAGCATAGTTCAAGATGACAGAGACGAACCGCACATAGTTCTTGACGGTGCTCGGCACCAGTCCGTCACTGTTGAGCGTGCTCACGAACTTCTGAATGTCCAGGGGTGAAATCCTGTCAACCCGGATATGCCCCAGGGCGGCGTATGTGCGCTTCTCCATGTTGTGGTAGGCGCAGAGGGTGAGCCGCTTTAGCTTCAACTCGGCGTAGTCCTTGAACCACTCACGGGCGAAGGTCTCAAACTTCGCCGCCGTCACAGTCTGGCCTTTCTTACAGCTTTCCTCGAACAAGACCGCCTGCTTATTGACTTCCTTTTCGATTTGCCGTTCGCTCATACCCTCTCGCGGCCTATATGTCATGGACTTTACGACTTGCTTTCCGTCCACGCTGTACCCGCAGGACGTTCTAATTCTATATGTATTGCCGCGCTTTGTAATCGTTGCCATTTTTAATTCCTCCTGCATTAAAAACGGCGCGTTTTCCATGTGTTAAGTATACCACAAAAGGTATCAAAACACAAGGAAAACAGCGCCATTTTTCGATTATTTAAGCGATTTCATCGAAATATTTGAGTATTTCGCGTTCCGAAATCATGTATTTATTCCCGAACTTGTGATACTTGATTTTGCCCTTTATGCACATCATACGCACCCGGTATTCACTCAGGCCGTCAATCAGCTTCGCCGCCTCTTTCAAGGTCAAAAGGCGGGGCTTTCTACTCGTCTTATCCATAGTCTCCTCCTACGCACAGCCCAGGGGAGCGGCCCCCATAGGGAGCTTCTTCACGCACCGGACGGGACTGTCGCTTTCCTTGGGCAGATAGTAGGTGTAGACCATTCGGTCCTCCATGTCCAGCAGCACAGCGAAGCCGTAGCCATAGCAAACTAAGTCCATCACCTGGGAGGCCGTCAGGCCCGTTTCCCTGGGGGACAGTCCACCCTCGGCGTACACTCTGAAAAGCTCCATGCGGTCCAGCAGATGGAGCAAGTCAGCCTCCTGGGACACCTCAGCCGAAATCAGGCGGAGCTTGCCTTGCTCCTTTACCACGCCGAAATAGGCACACCCGCCCCCGGTAATTGCATCCCGGACCTTCTTCATTGCTTCCGGGCCAGTATACGGGCGGCACCGCCGCCCCAGGTCCGCAAGGTCCAGTTTCCTAATTCTCTGATTGTTCATCGTCTTGCACTCCTCTTGTAAATGTCCTATAATTGATGATATTCTTGACCTCTCCGGCCTCGTCGGTGATGGAGATGGTCTTTTCGTAGGTCAACGGTGCGTCACCCACAGCGGCCATGGCTTCCCCCTCGGTGGTCTTGAACACCTCCGGGAGCTTTACCCCCCGCGAATGGCGGTAGATATTTAGCCCAGGTGGGTACAGTCGGAGCCGTGCGCCTTTGACAACCGCTTTCCGGGTCCCGTCGCGGCCCTCTACCTCCGTCAGCCGCCCGCCGTCGAGTACACCCGCGCTGACCGCCCCGGCCAACTCTAGCCCATCCAGGTACGAGGTGAGGTAAACGCCAGGGTTGCCCACCCCTTTGAGGCTTTGGGTTTTGGTGAAGCCGTGGCCCCATATCCGCGCCATCTCGTCGTTAGGGATGAAGGGGGCTTTGCCAGGAAAAAAGAACAAACAGTGAAAGTGCCATGCTCCCCGGCCCTGGGGTTCTATGGCGGCTATGTACTCGACGGATGGGTGGCCGCGCTTGCCCAGGTAGTAACGGAGCCGTTGCCAGTAGCGGCGATAGTTCTCATATACCCGGGCAACATCCACCTCGTTTTTGGCATTGGTCAGTGTGACCCACAGCGCAGTTTCCGGGTTCGTTAGGTTCGCGTTAATGAGGTCTCGGAGCTTGAGGAGGGACCTCTTCACACTTGCTGTGTCCTCGGCCCGGTTGGTGATATGCTCGTAGTCTATGACCTCGCCCGTGCGGAGGTCCAAGCCGTGGTCCTTATCTAGCTTGCGGACTGGTATACTTGGTGCGGAACGGGACCAGCGGATTTCGCTCACGTTCCCGGCCACCTTTAAGGTTACTTCCGTGTCTGGTGTCTCTGGCCGAACATCAGGTATTCGCTTAATTTCCATCGTGACCCTTTCTGTCAAAGTTACATATATATTAAATCAAATAGGTTGCCACCCCTGCGGGGCGGCAACCGGGGCGTGACGGCGATCTGCGTCGCCGCCCCGCCCCCGTGCTTCCGCTGTCAGTTGGTAACAGCGTGGATAAGGGCCTTCTCTAGCTTTTTCCAGTCTCGAACCATCGGCACTTGGACCGCTCGGAGATTGTTTCCAGCCGTCAGGAGGTGGCCCGCGCCTACAGTCCCGGCGGGGATGGGCATAAGCTGGGCGGTGTCCATATCCCCGACCATGGAGGCCATGGACGCCGACATGGGGCCGAGAACCAGAGTGTGATTGAGACTTTCCCGAGCCGCGCCGCCAGAGGCAAACATGGAGGCGTCGGGCCTCTGAACAGACAGGAGCAGTTGCACCCCCATAGCCCTGCCTTGGAGCAGGATGGAGGTCACCATACCCTTGACTTCCTCTTGCTCTTTCTTCGGGAGCAGAAGCAACAACCCCATCAACTCGTCGAGCCAGCCAAAGCAAAATGGAGGCAACGGAATGGTCCCGGCCATTCTATCCTGCAAGATTTGGTTCAGCTCCCGTAGACCGTCCAGCGCCGCCCGGTATGGGTAGTACCGCGCCCCCGGCACATCATGCAAGAAGCGAAAGGCCGGGTCTCCCTTTCCATCCATCACCCACACGCGCACGTCCGGGTAAAGGACAGCTAGGGTCCCGACGGCGGAGGCCGCCGCAGTCGATTTTCCCCAGCCCGAGGGGCCAACAATAAGGACCCCCGGCATGGTGAGGTCAATCTCAATCCAACGCTGGACGCCGTACGCAAGCATACGGCGGTCCAGCAGGAAGGGTATCTTCGGCGCTCCCATCGGCTCAAAAGTAGGGGCTGACGGGCGGAGCGGGCGGGGTGCCGTCGTCGTCGGTCTTGGCAAGCTCGATTGCCTCAATGAGTTCAACGGCTTTCTCATTGACGCGCACCACGTCCAGTTTGAAATACTTTCCGCAGGGAAAGCACCCAATGGCCTGGATGGAGGTGTGGGGATTGTTTCTGGAATCGTAGAACAGGGGGGCGGGCTGCCCCGGAAGGTCCCTCGCGTCCAGCCGCTGGCCCATGCGCAGATTGAACATCTCCACGAACTCCTTGCTATCGAACGGCTTGCCGCTGTTGTCCGCGTTGAAGTAGACCATAAAGGAAATCACGGCGACCCCGTTGCTTACTTCAATGCACTGGCTCTTGGTCGGGCAGTACAGCTTGCTCAAACTTCCGGGGCGGACGATTGGCATATACTCCGCTAGGTCCTGGAGGACGGCGCACACGATTTCCGCCAGGGCCACCAAACCTTGCTTGGCTCGTTCAAGCACCAGCTTATCAGGGTGGGGGAGGGGCTTCTTCCCCGTCACTTCCTCCCCCGGCTTGCGTGTGGCAAGCCAAGAGAAGAAGCAGACCGGGACGCCGACTAGTAAGGCTATGTCCGCCCAGTGGAGGGCCAGAAAGCCAACGGCCAGCCCGAACAGCGTCCAGAACAGTACCAGTGCCCCGGCTATCCCCACGGGGAGGGCAAGGAAAGTCAGCACAGCCCGAACGTAAAAGTGCCGCGCCCAGAGGACACAGAGGACATTCCACCACGAGGTAAGGAACTCCACCGTTCTACTCCAAAGTTCCATGCCTTACCCCTCCTTCTTCACGCCGGAGGGGGCAGACACCACCACAGCCTTGTCTGCGGTGGCACTGATACCCAGGCCGTTTTTGCCCTGGTATGGGTCGGCGGTGAAGCCCTCGAAGCGCACCCGGATGAATTGCCCGGAGAGGCAGGCCGCCGCAACTTCCTCCGCGCTGACGGCAGGTACGGCTTCCGGGGTCTTGACGGTGAGCGGGGCCAGCCCGCTCTGTTGCATGAGTACCGTGTAACAGGTGCCCACCCTCGGGCCGGGGTGACGTTTCCCATCCGTACCGGTCTCCCATGCTACGTCGTCCTTGACGTCTCCCACGATTGGGGTTGGTGTTCCTGTGGCTTGCTCAGCACTTAGCTTGAGGTTGAACTTATTAGGCATATGTGCCCTCCTTTCCACGGAAGCCTCCAATCATCCCGGACACGATTTGAGACTTCCGAGCATGGCGAGAGGGTGTACCGACCTCCGCCGATTCGGGTTGCTTGCAACTCAGGGACAATGCCAATTTTACACGCTGAAAAGTGATAGGTCGAAGTACGAAAAAATGTACTGAAAGATAGGAGTGGGTTCACATGAGCGAGCGGAAGAAATATCGGATTGACGCCGATAAACTAAAATCGGCCCGCAAATGGGCCGATTTGTCCGTTGAAAAGTTGTCCGAAAAAGCAAGCTGTGTCTATGCTAAAACTGCCCCTGGCAAGAAAGGTTTCTCTGTTTCAGATATTCAAAAGTACGAAAAGGGAGACGCCTACATCTATGCCGACAAGCTAAAAATCCTATCGTCAATCCTAGAAGTTAGGCCGGAGAGCATACTGTTTTTTGATACCCCGGAACCGCTTTCGGACACAGTTCAGTTTAAGACCTGGAGCCGTTTTGTAGATGATATATTTACATATAACGGCAGATATTTGGGGCTTGTATCATACAACAATTATATGACATTTTTGTTTGACTGTTGTAGTCCACGCTGGGAGGCACTAAGCAGTTTAGGGAGCTGTGGGACTAAGAAGCCATCCGCCGTGACCACGAAGCAGCAAGGCGTGATTTATACCAGCACCAGAAAAAACGGACTAAGAAAAACTGATTTTATAAGCACCCGTGAAATATTGGTATTGCTCACACACACCAAGGATGAAGCCGTGCTAAGAATCACAGAGGACCGCCATGTGGCGGAACAGTTTAAGCGCATGGTACTCAAGCACCAAGAGGTCCTTCATGTGATAAAAGGGCAGATAGAGGCAGGAGAGGTGCAATACAGTTTATCAGACCTGGAACGGCTGATTTCTTATTTTGAAGTCCTTTCCAAAAGCCTTGTATACGCGGAATTTTGTGCCTTGGGTGAGCGAGCCGAACAGTTCTTAGACGGTTATGACGATAGTGACCAAGCGGCTCACCACAAGGACATTTACGAGCAAGTAATGTATTCTGAGCTGGACACTCTTTAAGTCTTGAAGGGATAGAAAAAGCGGCGGGTGACTATTAGCTCACCCGCCGCTTATGGCGTTGTTTTATTAAGTTTTTGAGGCTTTTAGTCGTTCCGCCTTGAGTGCGCTAAATGCTTGCTGAAAGTTCGCTATATCCTGGGCCTTCATGCCCTTGCGGGGTAGTAGAAAACGGCCTTTCGTTGTATTGATTTCCAGGTCGTTGTGGTAACTCAGCCAATAGAGGGGAATGGTGAGCAGACACAGTACGGCGCACAGCTTCCAGGCTGTTTCCTGAAACGGTACATTCCAAAGGGTAAAGCCTACGGAATACACGTCCTCTATGATTTCTTTCTCGTATCCGACAGAGGGCAGCGCCCGAATGCTCAAGGCGGCGAAGCCGAAGCACATAGGGAATAGAAACACCAGCCGGGAATACGTCTTTGTCAGCCCAACCCGCAGCACATTGAGCAAGTCCACCGTAACAGTCCCGGACACCCTGCGCCGCTTGTGGAGGTCGTAGCGGTAGTAGTTCCCGGTAATAGTTATGACTGCTTCGGACAGAGTACAAGAACAGAAATACCCAGGCAGTAAAAAGGTAGCTTTTCCGTTCATGTTTTACTACCTCGAAGAGCCTTTACTTGTCTTTCAAAATTTTTCAATTCCTCCACAGAGTACAAAGTAGAGCGAAATGGAAAAACACCTGTTGAATGATAAATATTGAACGTATTAAATATTTTGCGACTTTGTAGAAAATATATCAACCCCAATGACAGAACAGCAATCGAAAAAACCAAACAAACATATCCAAAAATTTTTGAATTTGGCCACTGTTTAAAGAAAGGTGATTCCAGAAGATACCAGGCCGAACCGACTGCACCGCCTAGAGAAGCTATAAGAGAAGCACATTTGTGGAGTTTCCTGAATCCAAGCACCAAAAATAGAACAAATATTGCTCCACATAATATCAATATTGTATTAGCAAAACGGAAACCTCTTAGCATGCCGTTAATATCTGAAATACTAAATCCATAAATCCCTTCAATAATTTCAGCATGACCATATTCATCCATCAAATTTTCCACTTCATATCCATAACTAACATATACTTGTTTCGTGAAGTAAATCAAAATGAATAGCACGAAAAAAACAATTGCAGTTATCCAAAAAATCTTACTATGTATGTTTACGGTTTCTTTTGTTGCTGAAGCAATAGAGCGCGTATCAATAATATAGTTTCCTTGCTCATTTTTACAATAAAGCCTTTTTTGCGTTAAAACCGCATAGGGTTTTTGATAAGTTCCCTCTAAGTCAGAGGCAATCGCATCTTCGCCAATAACAGCTTGCGTCCGTTCATCTTCTTCCCGGAAAAAAGGATATTTTTCCATCATTCTGAACAATCCTCCTTGCTGTGAGCTTTCAAAAGATGAAGCTGACGCTGAAAATCTCGAATATCAGAAATCGGATACCAGCGAATATCAAACGCAAAGCCGCCACCAGGAAAGGCCACCAGGAACATGCTCTCCCGCTTGACAAAATATAGGATATAGAAAGGTACCGCAGCAATAAAAAAGATAGGAGATAGCGGCAGAGCAGGGAATACCATCAACACAAGGGCCGCCACGGTCAATAAAACCGCAAAAGCCAAAAAGCCAGTATGACGAAAGTGGGTAAACTTGGTAAATGTAATATCTTCGATAGAAACAATACCTTCCTCGGTGGCAGATTTTGTGTCCTTCCCGGCCCCACTGAAATTCTTCCCTTTATAGTAAAACCGCTTCTGTGTCAAAACTCCGACACCTTTTTCCACCGCTCCACCCGAGAGGAAATTCTGCAAATAGTTCGTGCCAATCGTGGACACAATACTCTCGCTTTGGTCTACAAAAATACTGTTTCTCCCTTTGGGAGGTGTCCCGCCGCCAGGTACATAGTCTTGAGCTTCTATGGCAGTATCCCAGCCGCCACCAGTGCAATTCCCCATAACCCTTTCCTCCATATCTGCTTCACAAGATATATGAGGAATATTCCTCATATTCGCATTCGTAATTCTATGTGATAATGGACAAAAAGTCAAGGGGCCTTGTCCATGATTTCCTTTGCACCACTTCGCAAATTACTATCAGAACGAAAAATCAGCACCTATTTTTTACGAAATAAGTGCGGAGATTATAATATGGATAGCAAGACTATCCAACGCTTGATGAGTGACCAATCAGTATCAACATACACACTCAATGCCTTATGTAACATATTAGAATGTGACCTTTCCGACATAATCAGTTTTTCTCCTGATGATAACAAGCCAAAGAAGAACCCAGAAGCTTGAAGCGGTCTTGCTGCCAAGTTCCGGGTTTTGTTGTTTAGAGTGAGCCGTCATCTATTTTGAAGGCCAGGTGGCCCGCCACGGGCGGAGCCTCGGCGGGTGATGGGGCCGGGCAAAGGGCGGGGAACAAGGTTGGTTCCGCTCCATGCAATTCCCTCGCCGCGACCTGGGCGCAGACCTCTGCCGCCCGCCCGTGGGAATTGCGTCGCTTTGATGCCCTGCGGGGCATAGGAATAAAGAGGCAGGGGGCCGACTGTTCTAGTCGGTCCCCTGCCTTATCTTGTATGGAAACGCGCCTTTACTTTTGGTCTTTGCTTGGTCTTTATTTGTGCTGAAAGTTAGTCCTTAACGTTTGAAGTTGCCCACGCTTAATTTTGAGAAAGTGAGATATAATGCGGGTTTGCGCCGCCTAGCAGAAATCAGCAGAAGCAGGAAAAAATATTTGAAATTTTTTTGACCTTTTAGAAGGAATTTAAGGAGAAATTTCGTATTTATATATAAGGGGTTTCATGTCCCCGTACACCCATCAGCTCCATCGACCAGAAAGAGAGAGAAAAAGGAGGGCCGTGGGATGACCTTGCGTGAACAGACACAGCGCCGGGAGGACAGCCTCCTCTCCCCTTTTGCCTGCCGCTCCGCCCAGTCCCGTGGACGGGCACGGCAGGAGAAGGAGTGCGATATCCGCACTCCCTTCCAACGAGACATCGACCGGATCGTCTATTCCAAGGCATTCCGCCGTCTGAAGCATAAGACCCAGGTCTTTCTTCAGCCGGAGGGAGACCACTACCGGACCCGGATGACCCACACCCTGGAGGTATCCCGTATCGCCCGGACCATTGCCCGTGCCCTGGATCTCAACGAAGATCTGACCGAGGCCATTGCCCTAGGGCATGATCTGGGCCACACCCCCTTTGGCCATGCTGGGGAGCGAATGCTGGCCCAGCTGATGCCGGAGGGCTTTGCCCACTACCAGCAGTCCGTGCGTGTGGTGGACCGGCTGGAAAAAAATGGCCAGGGACTAAACCTAACCTGGGAGGTCCGCAACGGCATCCTCTGCCACACCAAGGGCACCCCGGCCGCTACGCTGGAGGGCCAGGTGGTCCGTCTGGCCGACCACATCGCCTATATCAATCACGACATCGAGGACGCCCTCCGCGGTGGTGTCATCTTTCCCATGGACATCCCCCTGGAGGTATCCAACGTTCTGGGCTTCACCCACGGCGACCGGATCAACACCCTAGTTCATGACGCTATCACCGCCAGCCAGGGACAGGATCATATTGTCCAGTCCCATCCGGTGGAGGAGGCCATGCTGGCTCTGAAAGATTTTATGTTCGCCAGCGTATACACCAATCCCCTGGCCAAGGGGGAGGAAGGAAAGGCCCAGAATATGCTTCAGGCCCTGTTCCAGTATTACCAGGGAAATCCAGATGAACTGCCCTCCGACTTCCAGACCATCCGCCTGGAGGATGGGGTAGACCGGGCCGTATGCGACTATATCGCCGGAATGACCGATCCTTTCGCGGTAGAGAAGTATAAGGAGCTCTTCATTCCAAAAGGCTGGACTGTTCTCTAGGACTTGCTCTCTGTCTGGGCCTCCAGAGGGATAATTCTGATAAAAAGGGGTTAAAAATAGAGGGATTCCCCTATTTTTCGAGAGAGGAGGAGCGCATTGGCCATTCCAGAACCATTCTTGGACGAGCTTCTGGACCGCACCGATATTGTAGATCTGGTGTCCGAGTCCGTCCGGCTGACACAAAAGGGCCGGAACTACTGGGGCCTGTGCCCCTTCCACAGTGAAAAGACTCCCTCCTTCTCCGTATCCGCTGACAAGCGCATCTTCAAGTGCTTTGGATGCGGCAAGGGAGGCGGCGCCATCAATTTTGTGATGGAGCTGGACAACCTCTCCTTTCGAGAGGCGGTGGAGGTGTTGGCCAAGCGGGTCGGAATGGAGGTGCCAGACAGCGGCCCCTCCGCCGGGATGCGGGAGCGGCGGGAAAAACTGCTGGAACTCAACAAGCAGGCCGCCCGGACCTTCCACAAGTGGCTGTACGCTCCCGAGGGGGCGGAGGGACTGGCCTATCTGCAAAAGCGTGGGCTGTCCCGCTCCACCCTGACCAACTTCGGGCTGGGCTTCGCTCCCAACAGCTGGGACGCCCTGATCCAGGCCCTGGCCGATCAGGGCTATGACAAGCGGGATTTGCTGGACGCCGGTCTGGCCGTCAACAACAAGGACGGCCGCATCTATGACCGATTCCGCAATCGGGTCATGTTCCCCATCATTGACGTCCGTGGAAACGTCATTGGCTTTGGCGGCCGGGTAATGGACGATTCCACCCCTAAATACCTCAACTCCCCGGACACACCGGTATACAACAAAAGCCGGAACGTCTTTGCCCTGAATATTGCCAAGACCTCCAAGGCCGGGCGGGTCATTCTCACCGAAGGGTATATGGACACTATCTCCCTTCACCAGGCAGGCTTTGACTGTGCTGTGGCCTCTCTGGGCACCTCTCTCACCAGTGAGCACGCCCAACTGCTGGCCCGGTATTTTCAGGAGGCCATCATCTCCTATGACGGCGATGGGGCCGGAGTGGCGGCCGCCCAGCGGGCTATCCCCCTGCTGGAAAAGGCCGGCCTGAAAGTAAAGGTACTGCGGATGCAGGGCGCCAAGGACCCGGACGAGTTTATCAAGCGTTTTGGCAGGGAGGCCTTCGCCAAGCTGCTGGAGCGCAGCGAGAACCAGGTGGACTACCGCCTGGCTCAGATTCAAAAAAAATATGATTTGACCGACGATGGGCAGAAGGTGGCTTTTCTTCAGGAGGCGGCCCAGCTTATCGCTTCTCTGTCCAGCGCCGTAGAGCGGGAGATCTACGGCGGCCACGCCGCCCAGACCGCCGGAATCACCCCGGAAGCCATGGCTCAGGAAATCAAGCGTGCCTTCTCAGCTCGGCTCCGCAAGGAGAAAAAGCGCCAGGAGCGTATAGACCTGTCTCCGGCCAGCCAGCTCCAGCCCCAGGCCAGATCGCTCCGATATGACAATATCCGCTCCGCCCGCGCGGAGGAGGGCCTTGTCCGCCTGCTGCTGCTGGACCCATCCCTGGCGGGACAGATGGGCGGGATCACGGGGGAGGGATTTTCCTCCCCCCTGCTGGGCAAGGTCTTTGACCTGCTCCTCCGCCGAGCTAATGAGGGGCTGTCCACCCAGCTCTCCGCCCTCTCCGGCCATCTGAGTGGGGAGGAGATGGACCATTTGGCCTATGTGGTCAGTCAGCCGGAGTCCTTGGCCCACTCTCAACAGTCCATCCGGGACTACATATCCGTCATCCAGCGGGAGGCCCTCCGGCGCGGCGCCGGACAGGAGGACTCCCTGCTGCTGGCGGCACAGAGAAAATATCAGGAAAAGAAAGCATATATGGAGGAGAAACCATGAACACCAACAAGAATGTGAGCCCCAAGACCGCTGAAGCGGTGGAGAATCAGGAAGCTGCCGTTTCCCAGCCCGACATTCAGTCCCGCATGGAGGCGGGCAAGGTCGAGGTCATGAAGGTCGTGGGCGGCATACCCGGCGCGGAAAAGCTGGGAGAGCTGATCGAGCGGGGCAAGAAAAAAGGCAATCTTTCCTCCTCCGAGCTGATGGATGTGCTGGAGGATATGGACTTGGGCGCCGAGCAGATGGACAAGATCTACGACACGCTGGAAAACCTGGGTATTGACACTGTGGGCGAGGACTACATCCCCGACCTGCCCGATGACGTCGAGCCAACCATTGAGGCCATCGAGGATCTGCCCGAGGAGGAAATCGTAGACCCCAACTCCATGGCCGACTCCCTTGGCACCGACGATCCAGTGCGGATGTATCTGAAGGAGATCGGCAAGGTGAATCTGCTCACCTCCGACGAGGAGATCGAGCTGGCCCAGATCATGGAGGCGGGAAACGCGGCCTCTGAGCAGCTGGCTGAGTTAGAGAAAGCTGGTGAGGATATCCCCGACGAGGTCCGGGTGGAGTTGACTCAGGCCATCAAGAAGGGGGAGCGGGCCAAGCAGCGGCTGGCTGAGGCCAACCTGCGTCTTGTGGTCTCTATCGCCAAGCGGTATGTGGGCCGTGGGATGCAATTCCTGGACCTGATTCAGGAGGGTAATCTGGGTCTTATCAAAGCTGTGGAGAAGTTTGACTTCACTAAGGGCTTCAAGTTCTCCACTTACGCCACCTGGTGGATCCGCCAGGCCATCACTCGTGCCATCGCCGACCAGGCCCGGACCATCCGCATCCCGGTTCATATGGTGGAAACTATCAACAAGGTCATCCGGGTGTCCCGCCAGCTCCTCCAGGAACTGGGCCACGACCCCACCCCTGAGGAAATCGCGGCCGAGATGAATATGCCTGTGGAGCGGGTTCGTGAAATCTTGAAAATCGCTCAGGAACCTGTCAGCCTGGAAACCCCCATCGGCGAGGAGGAGGACAGTCATCTGGGCGACTTCATCCCCGATGAGGACGCCTCCGAGCCCGCCGAGGCCGCCTCCTTCACCTTACTGAAGGAACAGCTGGTAGAGGTGCTGTCCACCCTCACCCCCCGGGAGGAAAAAGTGCTCAAACTGCGCTTCGGCATTGAAGATGGACGGACCCGCACGTTGGAGGAAGTCGGCAAGGAATTCAACGTCACCCGGGAGCGCATCCGCCAGATCGAGGCCAAGGCCCTCCGAAAGCTGCGCCATCCCAGCAGGAGCAAGAAGCTGAAGGACTTTTTAAACTGACCGGTTTTCAGCGGTCCTTAAAACACCATCGGCGGGGCGCGTGAGTGGAGGCGCCCCGCCATTTCCTTTTTACTTTTTGACTGATTATTTTCAACTCTGTTAATTTCGCTGTGCACTGAATGAAACAGAAAAATATGATAAAGTGAACAAAAAGTTAAACTGGAATTTGACGGGAGTTTATGATGTCAAAATTAAGTGACTTAATCAATGCAGAAGATGGGTTTCTTGTAAGGTTAAGATGTGAAAACACCTTTGATGAAGAGAAATATTTAGATATTAAAAATGAAATTTTAATTGAAACACCAAAATGGAAAACACAAGGGTTTGTTTTGAATTGTGATGTTGAAGCGTTAATTAGTCTGATTGACCAATTAGCAGGAGGGAGTCGCTTCTTTAACGAAGAAACAGAGATCAGGGTTGAGGACGCTTGTATGGAAATAGAAGAAATCATAAGCTGTTTAGAAAGCTAACTTCTAATTTATTGGGCTGTCCGCATGAAGGCGCACCTCCCTCCGCTATTTTGGCGAAGGGAGGTTGTTTTATCCTAAATCGGTCTAAAGGGTAAAACGGCGTCCCGATATCTGTGTTTGACAAAACCTCCATTTCATTGTAAGATTGGAAAAAGCGCTTTCGCCGCTCCGCTCCAAAGCTGGGATGAAGTGCACCGTCCCGCAGCCCCTCCCAGGTCCTCCTGGTGCTGGCAGCCGCGTTGAGCCAAGGCTCATTTCGATGATTGTGGTTCCATGAGGGCGCCCACAGGCGTCCTCATGGCTTTTTTTCACTAAAATCTTTCATAGAGGGGGAATGGAAATGATAGAAGAAAAAAATGAGGACCGGCAGTCCTTTGACCAGGATGCTGTCATGGTATACATAGATCCCCATCTGATGCAGGGGCTAGCGGACGTAGCCGCCCAAAAGGCGGCCAACTTTCAGGAGCTGCTGTCCGCCGCCCAGGAGGGCGATTTGGAATCCGCCTATCAGGTGGCCCTCAGCTACGCCAATGGCCGTGGCACCTCCAAGGATTCGGAGCTTGCCTTTCAGTGGTTCCAACGTGCCGCAGACGGTGACCACATCGCCGCCCAATACCAGTTGGGGGTGTGCTTCTTGCGGGGCATCGGAACGGAAGCGGATATCCCCAGGGGACTGGAGCTGATCACTTCTACCGCAGATCAGGACTACCTCCCTTCCGTCTGTGAACTTGGTCTGTGCTACGAGATGGGTACCGGGGTGGAGGAGAGCAAGGAGCGCGCTGCCGAGCTCTACCGTCAGGCCGCCCAGCAGGGGGACGCCAGGGCACAGTGCAACCTGGGCTTCTTCTACTACCGGGGCATCGGCGTGGAGGAAAGCGACAGCGAGGCGGTCTACTGGTTCTCCCAGGCCGCTGAACAGGAGTATCCAAGGGCCCAGTTCCTGCTGGGCGAATGCTATGACCTGGGCTTTGGTGTGGAGGCGGACATGGCCCATGCTGTGGAGCTGTATACCAAAGCCCACGATGGAGGGTATCCCCCCGCCACCTGCTCTCTTGGCCTGTGCTATGAGCTGGGCAAAGGCGTAGAGGAGGACAAGGAGCGCGCCGCGCGCCTCTATCTTCAGTCCGCCGAGGAGGAGGACCCCAGGGCACAATGCAATCTGGGCTTCTTCTACTACTGGGGCATCGGGGTAGAGAAGGACTTGGCACAGGCAGTCCTCTGGTTCTCCCGCTCCGCGGAGCAACAGTATCCCCGGGCCCAGTACCTGTTGGGACACTGTTACGAATTTGGCTATGGCGTTGAGAAGTCCTTGGAAAAGGCGGTGGCCCTCTATCAGGCCGCCCACCATCGTTCTTACAGTGACGGCACCTGTGCCCTTGGCCTATGTTACGAGCTGGGCACCGGCGTGGAACAGGACAAGGCCAAGGCGGTGGAGCTGTACCGCCAGGCCGCCCAGCAGGGCAACGCCCGCGCCCAGTGCAACCTGGGCTTCTGCTACTACCAGGGCATCGGCGTAGAGACGGACGACAAAACAGCGGTGGAGTGGTTCCAAAAGGCCGCCGACCAGGAGTATCCGCGGGCAATGATGCTGCTGGGTGAGTGCTATGAGAATGGCTATGGAATAGATAGGGATGCCGCGAAAGCGGTGGCGCTGTATACCAAGGCCCATGAGGCCGGACACCCTCCCGCCACTTGTTCCCTGGGCCTGTGCTACGAGGTGGGGACAGGCGTTGAGGTGGACAAGGCCAAGGCCGTCCAGCTCTATCGCCAGGCCGCCGAGGAGGAGGACGCCCGCGCCCAGTGCAACCTGGGCTTCTGCTACTATCGGGGCATCGGCGTAGAGGCGGACGACAAGCAGGCGGCGGAGTGGTTCCAAAAGGCCGCCGACCAGAACTACCGCCGGGCCATCTACCTGCTGGGCGAGTGCTATGAATACGGCTATGGTCTGGAGAAGGACGTGAATCGGGCCATAGAGCTATACACCAAGGCCCACGAGGCCGGCTATCCCCCCGCCGCCTGCTCCCTAGGCCTGTGCTACGAGATAGGGACAGGGGTAGAGATAGACAAGGTCAAGGCGGTAGAGCTCTATCGCCAGGCCGCCCAGCAGGGGGACGCCAGGGCACAGTGCAACCTGGGCTTCTGCTATTACCAGGGCATCGGCGTGGAGGCGGACGACAAGCAGGCAGCGGAGTGGTTCCAGAAGGCCGCCGACCAGGACTACCTCCGGGCCGTCTACCTGCTGGGAGAGTGTTATGAGTACGGCTATGGCCTGGACAGGGACGAGCAACAGGCCGTAGCGCTGTACACCAGGGCACAGCAGGCGGGCTATCCCTCCGCCGCCTGTTCCCTGGGCCTGTGCTACGAGCTGGGCACCGGCGTGGAGATGGATAAGGCCAAGGCTGTTCAGCTCTACCGCCAGGCCGCTGAACAGGGGGACGCCAGAGCACAGTGCAACCTGGGCTTCTGCTATTATCAAGGCATTGGCATAGAGATGGACGACAGCCAGGCTGTTGTATGGTTCCAGAAGGCTGCCGAGCAAAATTACCTTCGGGCGGTCATGCTGTTAGGAGAGTGCCGGGAAAACGGCTATGGTACCGAACGGGACATGGCCCAGGCTGTGGAGCTGTATACCAAGGCTCATGAGGGAGGCTATCCTCCAGCCACCTGCTCTCTGGGCCTGTGCTATGAGATGGGCCGGGGCGTGGAGCAGGACAAGGCCAAAGCCGCCCAGCTCTACCGCCAGGCCGCTGACTGCGGAGATGCCAGGGCACAGTGTAATCTGGGTTTCTTCTACTACCATGGCATCTCCGTGTCGGTCGATGACAGCCAGGCCGCCCAGTGGTTCCAAAAGGCCGCGGACCAGGACTACCCAAGAGCCCAAATGCTGCTAGGCGAGTGCTATGAAAATGGCTACGGGGTAGAGCGGGATATCACCAAGGCGGTGGAGCTGTATACCAGCGCCCATGAGCGAGGAAACGCAGCCGCCACCTGTTCTCTTGGCCTGTGTTACGAATTAGGCCGAGGCGTAGAGGAGGACAAGGGAAGGGCCGCCCAGCTCTACCGCCAGGCCGCCGACCACGGCAACGCGCGGGCCCAGTGCAACCTGGGCTTCTTCTACTACCACGGCATCTCTGTCAAGCAGGATTATACCAAGGCCGCGGAGCTGTTTCAACAGGCCGCAGACCAGGACAACGCTAGGGCCCAGTATCTGTTGGGCCAGTGCTACGAGCACGGTCAGGGCGTGGCCAAGGACTTGTCCCGGGCCATGGAGCTGTATCACCAGGCCGCGGACGGTGGAAGTAAGGACGCCAAGGAGCGGCTGGAAAAAGGCCACTCTGCCAAGGGGACCTCTGGACAGGAGGCTCCTAAACAGGAGAAGGGCCTATTGAAAAAGGCCCTCAAGCTGTTCAAAAAATGAGCTTCCATTTTTTCATCGGAATTGGAAACAATAGAAAAACGAGGCAGCTCTCGCTGCCTCGTTTCTCATTCTTTTTTTAAGGCCTGGATGGCGGCGTGGGCCGCCATCTGCTCTGCCTCTTTCTTGCTCCGGCCGGTGCCAGCGCCCAGAGGGGCGCCGTTCAGATCCACCTCCACGAAGAACCGCTTGTCATGGTCAGGGCCCTCCTGGCCGGTCAGCCGATACTGTAGGACCTGTCCACTCTCCCGCTGGACCAGCTCCTGGAGGGCGGTCTTGTAGTCCCTGGGCTTGGTCAGCCCGGCCACCTCCCGGCTTAGGATATACTTTTGGATGATCTTACGGGCCGATCCGATGCCTCCGTCCAAATAGACGGCGGCCAGCACCGCCTCCACAGCGTCGGCCTGGATAGACGGCCGGCGGCGGCCTCCGCCGCTCTCCTCCCCCCGACCCAGGCGGAGATACTCCCCCAGGCCCAACTCCTGTGCTACCTCTACCAGGCTCTCCTCGCATACCAGGGCGGCCCGTGTCCGGGTCAGCTCCCCTTCCGGCAGGTCCGGGTGGTTGCGGTACAGGTGGTCAGCCACCACCATCCCCAGGATGGAATCCCCCAAAAACTCCAGCCGCTCGTTGCTCTGGAGCTTTCCCCGGCTCTCATTGGCGCAGGAGCTGTGGGTCAGGGCGTTGTCCAGCAGTCCCCGGTCCTGAAAGGTATAGCCCAGCTTTTCCTCCAAACTTTTCATTCCAAACTCCTTCAAGGGGTCAGTCTTTCTGGCCCGTTACAAGGCAAAACTCCGCCTTCGGCGGAGTTTCGCGTTTTCTCGATCAGTCGACCTTGTTCTGCAGGAACCGAACCAGATCTCCAACCGTGGTGATGGAGGCAGCTTCCTCCTCCCCCAGCTCGTCGATGCCGAATTCTTCCTCCATGGCCATGGACAGATCCACGATATCTACCGAATCGGCGTTCAAATCGTCGGCAAAAGAGGTCTCCATCGTGATAGTGTCCGCATCCACATTGAATTGCTCCGCAATGAGCGCGCACAGTTTTTCAAAGATCATATCTCGGTGCTCCTTTTGTTCGTGCCCCAGGCACTTTTTCTGTCCTTACTATATGCAGAAACTTCCTTACTGTCAATAGGGTTTTCCCATTTTGTGCGTCTTTGTGTAAAATCATTCTTCTCCGTGGACCGCCGGCGCCTCCAGACGCATCACATCCACGTTGGCGGAAATGTTGTCCACGATGCCGGAGGATACGCACTGCCGGGCCTGGCGGACGGCGTTTTTAATGGCGTAGGCGTCGGAGGAGCCGTGGGCCTTGATAACGGGCCGGGAGATGCCCAGCAGGGCGGTGCCCCCTACCTCGTCGGAGCTCATAATCTTCTTAAACTCCTTCAGCCCTCCGGAGACCAACAGGGCAGCCAGCTTGGTGGCCAGGTTCTTCTTAAACATCCGCTTCATCTCCCTGGCCAGGAACAGGCCGGTGCCCTCCATGGTCTTGAGGAAGATGTTGCCCGAGTAGCCGTCGGACACGATGACATCCACCGCGCCCTCCACTGCCTCCCGAGCCTCCACATTGCCTACGAAGTTGATGCGGCCGGCCTTGGACGCCTCCTCCAGCATGGGATAGACTGTGGTTTGAAGGGAGGTGCCCTTTGAGGGCTCCGCCCCGATGTTCAGCAGACCCACTTTGGGCTCTGGACGGCCTAGCACATGCTCGGCGTAATAGGAGCCCATGTAGGCGAACTGGAGCAGGTACTCCGGGGGACACTCGGCGTTGGCCCCGCAGTCGATAAGGACAGCTCCCCCGTTTCCGGTGGGTACCACGGGAGCTAGGGCCGCCCGGCGGATACCCTTGATGCGCTTGACCACCAAAGTGGCTCCAGCCAGCAGGGCGCCGGTGGAGCCGGCGGACACGAAGGCGTCTCCTTCTCCGTTTTTCAGCAGGTTCAGCCCCTGGGTCAGAGAGGAGTCCTTCTTCTCCCGGAAGGCGGTGGCCGGGTTGTCGCACATCTCCACTACCTCGCTGGCGTGGGCGATCTCCACCCCGGCGGGCAGGTCCTTGATCCCGCTCTCCTCCATCACCTTCAGAATCTCCTCCCCGCGGCCCACCAGGATAATATCCACGCCGTATTCCTGGTTGGCCTGGATGGCGCCCAGCACAGGGGCCTTGGGGGCATTGTCGCCGCCCATGGCGTCTACGATGATCTTCATACAGTACCTTCTTTCTTTTCCGGGTCCAGTGGTCTGGCCTCGTCGGTAAGGCCCAGCAGATAGTCCGCGGACACATTGTAATGCCTGCAAATGGCGGCCAGTTTGTCAAAGGAGGTCGCCTTACGGCCATTTTCTATATCGCTGATGGAAACCTGTGCCGCTCCGATTGCCTCTGCCAGATCCTTTTGCTGTTCTCCACGGCCTTTTCTCAGCTTCTTCACTCTTATGCAAAAAATGTCCTTATGAAGCATGGGCTCCCCACTTGGCAAAATATATCTTTTAGCATTATTATATTTCTATGAGCATTTTAATGGTGGCATCATTATGAATCAATACTTGGAGAATCTCTATAATTGGGAAACTGACCAAGCCCATCTGGATTTCGGCCGCGACGGGGAGTATCAGTCCTCCCTCGCCCAAGCGGAAACACTTTGGCCGTCCGCCGGGTATGACGCAGCCTTCGATGGGCGGCGAGACGAGCCCCTTCGGTGCGCTGATCGCTTGCAGGACAAGCGGTCACGGCTCTAAATCCAATTTCCCCAGTGCCTCCAGAGCCCGTTTGGAAATTTCAGCGTTTTTGTTCCGTTTCCCCTTTACCCGGTAGCCCAACTGGGGGATCAGTCCGAAGTTGATATTCATTGGTTGAAAGTTTACCACACTTTGGTCGCTGATGTAAAGAGCCAGAGCGCCTATGGCCGTCTCACGGGGGAAGTTGACAGGCTCCTTGCCCTCCAGCCGGCGGGCCAGCTCGATGGCTGCCAGGGCTCCGGAGGCGGTGGATTCTACATAGCCTTCCACCCCGGTGATCTGTCCGGCAAACATCAGCCGCTCCTGACCCCGGACCCGGTAGTACCGGTCCAACAACCGGGGCGAGTCCAAAAAGGTGTTCCGATGCATCACGCCATAGCGGACATACTCGGCGTTTTTCAGGGCGGGGATCATGGAGAACACCCGCTTCTGCTCCCCCCACTTCAAATGGGTCTGGAAGCCCACGATGTTATAAATGGTCCCCTGGGCATTGTCCTTGCGCAGCTGGACCACGGCAAAGGGCTCCTTCCCCGTTTTAGGGTCTTTCAGCCCCACAGGCTTCAGCGGACCGTAGCACAGGGTATCCCTCCCCCGCCGGGCCATGACCTCCACGGGCATACAGCCCTCGAACACGCCCGCATCCTCAAACCCGTGGACCTCCGCCTCCTGGGCGTGGATCAGCTCCCGCCAGAAGACGTCGTACTCCTCTTCCGTCAGGGGGCAGTTGATATAGTCCGGGGTCCCCCGGTCATACCGGGAGGCAAACCAGGCGCTGTCCATATCCACGCTCTCGAAGGTGACCAGGGGGGCGGCGGCATCAAAGAAATTCAGGTATCTGCTGCCGGGAAACAGCCGGGAAATGGCCTCCGATAAGGCCTCTGATGTCAATGGGCCGGAGGCGAGGATGACGTTCCCCGCCTCCGGGATCTCTGTGACCTCCCCTTCCACCACTGTGATGTTGGGATGGCTCTTGATCCTCTCGGTGATGGCCTGGGCAAAGGCGTGACGGTCCACCGCCAAGGCACCCCCCGCCTCCACCCGATGCTCGTCGGCGCAGGACATGATGAGCGAGGAGCACCGGCGCAGCTCCTCCTTCAGCAGACCCACCGCGTTTTCCATCTGGTCGGAACGCAGAGAGTTGGAACACACCAGCTCCCCAAAATACTCCGTATGGTGGGCGGGGGTCATTTTTTGGGGCTTCATTTCCCGCAGCTCCACGGGGATGCCCCGCCGGGCCAGCTGCCAGGCCGCCTCGCTCCCCGCCAGCCCGGCGCCGATCACAATAACAGATTCCATGGGTACCTCCTGGGTGCTTGTCTATCCTTTCGATAGCGGTGTGCTGCCCCCCTCCGTCATGGCTATGCCGGCTGAGGGGGGCACTTCTACGCCTATCCTTCGGCTTTTTCAGCCCCAGATTTCTTGGCCGTAGACTTCTTCGCTGTCGTTGTTTTCTTCGCGGCTGTCTTTTTGGCAGTGGCCGTTTTTGTGGCGGCGGTCTTCTTAGCCGCTGTCTTTTTGGCCGCCGGCTTCTTCTCCGCCTTCTCCTCCCCGGTGTCGGCGGAGTCGGCCGGCTTGGGCTTCCAGCCTCCCCGCTTCTCCTCCGGGGTAAAGTTGGAGCACACCTCGTTGATGCAATAGGGCTTTTTGGCGCCCTTGCCTGGCTTTTTGAACATGGTCCAGCCACAGACTGGGCAGTTGTCCTTCACCGGCACATCCCAGGTCATGAAGTCACACTTGCGGGCCTCGTCCTTGCTGTTCACCCACTCACAGCAGTAGTAGGTGTACTGCTTGCCTGTCTTTTTGCTCTTTCCCGTCCGCTTGAGCAGGCGGCCGCCGCATTTGGGGCACTTGCCGGGCATCTCCACCACCAGAGGCATGGTAAAGTCACACTCCGGCCAGCCGGGACAGGCCAGAAATCGACCGAAGCGGCCGGATTTGACCACTAGGTTCCGGCCGCACTGGGGACAGATTTCCTCCGACACCTCGTCTGGCACCTTGATCCGCTCCCCGTCCAGCTCCTGCTCGGCCTTATGGAGCTCGGCGGAGAAATCGCCGTAAAAGTCATTCAGAAGGGCCTTCCAGTTCACATCGCCCTCCTCCACCTTGTCCAGCCGCTCCTCCATCTGGGCGGTGAAGGCATAGTCCACAATGTCGTTGAACTTGTCTTTCATCAGCCCGGTGACCACCTCCCCCAGAGGGGTGGGACGAAGGGCCTTGCCCTCCTTGACCACATACTCCCGATTGAGGATGGTGGTGATGGTGGGAGCGTAGGTGGAGGGCCGGCCGATACCCTTCTCCTCCAAGGCCCGGATCAGGGACGCCTCAGAATAGCGGGCGGGGGGCTGGGTAAAGTGCTGGTCCTCCTTCAGCCCCCGGCAGTCCAGTGGCTCCCCCTCCTTCAGGTCAGGCAGGGGGGAGGTCTTCTCCTCCTCGTCCTCGTCCTTCCCCTCCTCATAGACGGCGGTGAAGCCGGAGAACTTCAGGCTGGAGTGGCTGGCCCGGAAAATATATCCGCTGTTCTCCACGTCGATAGACAGGCTGTCATAGACGGCGTTTGCCATCTGGCAGGAGAGGAACCGGCTCCAAATCAGCTTGTACAGCTTGTACTGCTCGCTCGTCAGGTCCTTCTTGATCTCGTCCGGGACCAGGGTGACATCAGAGGGGCGGATGGCCTCGTGGGCGTCCTGGGCGTTGCCCTTGGCCTTGAATCGCCGGGTCTGGGCGGGATAATATTCCCCGCCGTACCGATGCTGAATAAAGTCCTTGGCGGCAGCCAGAGCTTCCTCCGACAGGCGGAGGGAGTCGGTACGCATATAGGTGATGAGGCCCACGGCCCCCTGTCCGGACAGCTCCACGCCCTCATACAGCTGCTGGGCAATGGACATAGTACGGGCCGGGGACATATTCAGCTTGCGGGACGCCTCCTGCTGGAGGGTAGAGGTGGTGAAGGGCGGGGCGGGCTGGCGGGACTTCTCCTGGCGCTTTACCTTGGCCACGGAGAAACTGCCCTGCCGGACAGTGGCCAGCACCTGTTCGGCCTCCTCCCGGCTGTGGAGCTCCATTTTCTTGTCCCGGCCGTGGAATTGGGCCTTAAAGCTGCCCAAATTGGGGGCGACACGGGCCAAATCGGCCTCGATGGACCAGTACTCCTGGGGGACGAAGGCCCGGATCTCCTCCTCCCGCTCCACCACCAGCCGGGTGGCCACGGACTGGACCCGCCCGGCGGACAGACCCCGGCGGATCTTCTTCCACAGCAGTGGGGACAGCTCATAGCCCACGATCCGGTCCAGGATGCGGCGGGCCTGCTGGGCGTCCACCAGGTCCTGGTCAATGGCCCGTGGGGCGGCGATAGACTGGTTGACCACATTCCGGGTGATCTCGTTGAAGGTAACCCGGTAGGTCTTGTCATCCGGGATGCCCAGCAGCTCCTTCAGATGCCAGGAGATAGCCTCCCCCTCCCGGTCCGGGTCGGTGGCCAGGTAGACACGGCCGCTCTTCTTGGCGGCTTTTTTCAGGTCACTGATAACATCCTCTTTGCCCTTGATGGGCTGGTAGTCGGGAACAAAGCCCTTCTCGATATCCACGCCCAGCTTGCTCTTGGGCAGGTCCCGGACGTGGCCCATAGACGCCTTTACCTCATAGCCCGGCCCCAGGTATTTGCCGATGGTCTTGGCCTTGGACGGGGACTCGACGATCACTAGATCCGTTTTATTTGGCACGATTGGAATACCTCCAAATTAGATGATGGAAAAATCAAGGGAACATTCCGCTCCCGAAGGTCACATGGAATCAGGGTGGGGGCTACTCCTCCAGCCGCACCAGGGAGGCATACCGCCTGCCTGGCCGCTCCTCCAGCGCCCCCTGTATCTGGAGCATGGTCAGGGCGGACAGCACCCGCTTGGCCGGGATCTGGGTCAGCTCCACCAGTTGGTCCGGCGACAGGGTCCTGTCCTCCAGGGCGTTGAGGAGGGACAGCTCATCGTCGGTGAACCGCTCCCGCTGCCCGCTCCGGGGGATAAACTCCCGGCTGGGTACTTCCTCCAGGGCGGGCTCAGTGCGGCGCTTTTCCTCCCTGTCCTGGGCCAGACTGTCCAGCCGGGCCTGCGCGGCCTCTGGCGTCAGCGGGGCGGAGGCCGCCAGCCTTCTGGGGAAGCGGGCCCAATACTCGGATAGAATGTCGCCGCCACAGGTGACCAGCTTGGCCCCCTGCTGGATCAGGTAGTTGGTCCCCTCGCTGAGTGGGGCATCTAGGGGGCCGGGGACAGCAAAGATGTCCCTGTCCTGCTCCATGGCGTGGTTCATCGTGAGCATGGTGCCGCTCTTTTTCCTGCACTCCACCGCCAGCACACCCAGGGAGAGGCCGCTGATGATCCGGTTGCGCTGTGAGAAGTGGCTTCCCTTGTGGGGTGTGCCAGGAGGATGCTCAGAGATCAGGGACCCGGCAGCCGCCACATCCTCATACAGATAGCGGTGTTCCCGCGGAAAGGGCACATCCACTCCGCCGGCCAGCACGGAAACCACCGGTCCCCCGCCCTTCAGGGCACCCTTGACAGCATGGCAGTCTATGCCTTCAGCTATACCGGATACCACCAGAGCGCCGCCCGCCGCCAGCTCCATCCCGAACCGCTCGGCATACAGCGTCCCATAGGCGGTAGCCTCCCGGGCGCCCACCACACCGATGGCCGCCTCCTCATCAAAGTGGAAGGACCGCCCACGAATGTAGAGGATCACGGGCGGGTCAGCGATCTGCCGCAGGCGGCCGGGGTAGTCGGCGTCCTGCAATGTCATAATACGTACGCCCAGCCGCTCACAGTCCGCCAAAATTTCCTCCGCCCGGTCCGTGCCTTTGTCCAACAGGCTCCTTTTAGCAGCAGCGGGGAGAGGAAGAAAGTCATATTCCTCCGGGTCTGCGTAATAGGCCCGCTCTGGAGTGATGAAGTGCTCCAACACCCCTAGCACTCCCGCTGGGCCCAGATCATGGCGGGTGGTAAGCCAGATCCAGTATCTCAAGGCCGACATTCTCTCATCTCCTTCACTCCGGAACTTTCCCTTTACAAATCTCCTCTCCGGCGCTATTGTATAGGCAGGGGAGGGAGTTTTTTCATGAAACGTCCACATTACGCCTGGATGGTCTGTCTGGGCAGCGCCCTGGTCCTGTTTTCCACCATCGGACTGGGTGTCAATGTCTTCACCATCTACCAGCCCGAGATCATCCTGGCCAATGGTTTTTCCAATGCGCAGGGCTCCTGGATCACCACCACGCGCAGTCTGTTCATCCTGGCCGCTCTGCTGACAGTCAATCAGCTGTGTCAGCGGCTCGGACTGCGTCTGGTCATGACCCTGGGGGTGGTGCTGCTATCCCTGTCCTACTTCTGTTTTGGTCTGGCCACCAGCTTTTTTACTTACTGTCTGGCCGCCGCCCTGACCGGGCTTGGCTACTGCTATGGGGGCATGGTCCCCCTCTCTCTGGTCATCGGCGCCTGGTTCCGAGACCGGCGTGGGCTGGCCCTGGGGCTGGCTTCCGCGGGCAGCGGGGTATCCACCATCTTTGCCCCTGTCATCATCACCTGGATCATCCAGCATCAGGGCCTGCGGGCCGCCTTTCTGTGGGAGGGGGCCTTTATCCTTATCACCGCTCTACTGGCCTGGAAGCTGATCCGAAACACCCCGGCAGAACTGGGGTTGGAGCCCTATCATCTGGGGGGAGAGGACGATCCTCCGCCCCCGCCCAGACAGGCCCCCCGAGGGATGCGCCGGTCTTATCTGCTCCTGATCCTTTTCGCCGCCTTTTTAGTAGGCGGCCCTGGGGGCCCCGGTTTTTCCCATCTGACCGTGCTCTACACCAGCGAGGGCTACGATCAGGCCCTCATCGCCGCTCTAATGTCCTATGCCGGACTGGCCATCTGTATCGGCAAGATTCTCTGTGGCCAGGTCTATGACCGGATGGGCAGCCGGTGGGGTAACTACTATTCCTTCGGCTCACTTCTGGGAGCCTTTGTTCTTTGCTGTCTGGCCCCTCTGGGCGGCCTCGCCCTCCCCTTTCTGTCCATCACACTATTGGGAATGGGGCTACCTGTTTCCGCTGTGTCCCCCTCGGTGTGGGCCGCTGATTTGTCCTCGGACAGCACTTATGGCAAGTACGTGCGTTCCATCACCATGTCCTATACAGCGGGGGTCCTTCTTTTTGGCCCCCTGCCCGGCATCCTTGCAGACCGGTTTGGCAGCTATGTGCCGGCCTATGCGCTCTTTGCTGTGACCCTGGCGGCCGCGGCCCTGATCATCCAAGTCATTTACCACTGTCTGGGGATCGGCGGCCGGCCGCCGCGTTGAGAAGATCACCGCCCCATCTCCCACAGGACGATAGAGGCCGCCACCGCCGCGTTGAGGGACTCGCACCGCTGGCGCATGGGTATCTTCAGTGTCTTTTCACATCGCTCCAGCAAAGGACGGGACACTCCCCGCCCCTCACTTCCAATCACCACGGCGGACCGGCTCAGGTCCGCCGTTTTGATGTCCACCGTATCCTTTCCCAAGGCGGTGGCGTACAGGGGCAGCTCCGCCTTTTTCAGCAGCCCGGCCAGCCCATCCGGGGTCACCTCAAAGACCGGCAGACGGAAGCAAGCCCCCATGGAGGCCCGAACGACTTTGGGCCCATAGGGGTCCGCGCATCCGTTGACCAGCAGCAGGCCGTCCGCTCCCAGGGCGTCCGCGGTCCTCCAGATGGTGCCTACGTTACCAGGGTCCTGAACGCCGTCCAGAACCAGATACCGCCTCCCCTTCAGCTGCTCTGGCGGGTCCGCCGGAGGCAGGGCGGCCAAAAACAGCGCGCCCTGGGGCGCCGCCATTGGAGAGATGCTCTCCATCACATCTCCAGGCACCTGCACCGCCCGGACCTCCTTGGGCAGATCAGGGGGCTCTACCCCGTCGGCGAACACTGCCGCAGTCAGGGGCGCGCTCCACCGCAGTGCCTCCTCCAGCAGTTTGATCCCGTCTCCCAGATATTCTCCCTCCGCCTGCCGTTCCCGCCGCCCGCCAGAGGCTAGGCGGCGAATCTTCATCAGCAGGGGGTTCTTCCGGCTCGTAATCCGCTCCATCATCTTCTCTCCAACCGGTCGATATCCGCATTGCTCCCCAGGATCACCATACAGTCATCCTGCGCCTGGAACACATAGTCCCGGCCCGGTGAGATGGTCATGCGCTCTCCCCGGCGCACCGCGATTACGGTAACCCTCCACTTGGCCCGGATATCCAGCTCCAGAATGGACTTTCCCACCCAGTCCTCCGGTACCAGCCGCTCCACAATGGAGAACTCGTCAGACAGCTCGATAAAGTTTAAAATATCACCGTTGGCCAGGCTCCGCGCCAGCCGGATGGCCATCTCTTGTTCCGGGAAGATCACCAGATCGGCCCCGATTTTCTCCAGCACCTTGCGGTGGACCATGCTGTTCGCCTTGCCCACCACGCGGGCGACCCCCAGCTCCTTCAGGTTCAGCACAATGAGGGCGCTGACCCCTACATCCGCGCTGGCGGCTGCCACGGCGCAGTCAAAATTCCGAGCCCCCAGGCTTCGCAGCACCTCCGGGTCCCTGGCATCCCCCACGACACAGTGGGTCACCTGGTCTGCCACCGCCTGAACTCGTTCCGGCTGAATATCCACCGCCAGCACCTCGTGGCCCTGAGCGCATAGCTCCACTGCCAGTGAGGCACCGAAGCGGCCTAATCCAATAATCAGAAAACTTTTCATGCGGCCCTCCTCCCCGCTTACCCGATCATCACGTCAGTAGCAGGGTACGAAATCTTATGTTCTGCCTGTTTCCTGGTCAGGAAGGCGATGGAGAAGGACAGGATTCCTACCCGGCCCAGGAACATCAGGGCGACCATCAGCAGGGCGCTTCCCACCGTCAGCGACGGGGTGATTCCCATAGTCACCCCCACCGTCCCCATGCCGGAGGCCACTTCAAAGGCCGCCTGGACAAAGGGCACCCGGTCCATCAGAGAAAGCGCCATGGAACCGGTCAGGAACAGCAGCAACACCGTCAGCGCCAGGGTCATGGCATCCATCACCCGCCGCTGTGGAATGGTCCTGTGGCGGAACACCACCTCCTCCCGCCCTCGGAGGCCGTCCCGCAGGGCCAGCAGCAGCACCCCCATTGTGACCGTCTTGAGTCCTCCGGCCGTGGAGCCCGATGAGCCGCCTATCAGCATCAGGATGATGGACAGCACCGCGGAGCTGTCCCGCAGGCCGGCTTGGTCAAAGGTGGCATACCCCGCCGTTCTCAGGGTCACCGACTGAAAGAGGGCGTTCAGCGGCCGCTCCCAGACGGGCATCGCCCCCAGTGTAGCTGGGTTGTCCCACTCGGCACAGCAGAAGAACAGGGTCCCAAGCCCAATCAGCGCCACAGTGATCCCCAGCACCATTTTGGAATACAGCCGCAGCTTACGCCAGCACCTAGCATCCAGCAGGTCCTCCCATACAAAAAAGCCCAGGCCCCCCACAATGATAAGGGCCATGATGGTCACCATCACCAGCAGGTCCCCCCGGAAGGCCGCCAGGCTGCTGTAAGGTCCGCTGTACCCGCCGAACAGATCAAAGCCGCCGTTACAAAAGGCAGAAACACTGTGGAATACAGAGAACCACAGCCCCCTACCCAGTCCGAAAATGGGGACAAATCTTGTGGCCAGCAGCGCCGCCCCCAGCCCCTCGGCCAGAAAGGTGCCCATCAGGGCGTGGCGCACTACCCGGACCACTCCGGCTACCCCACTCATATTGAGGGAGGAAGCCATCATCATCCGCTGGGACAGTCCGATCCTCCGGTGCAGCGCGAAGGGCACCAGGGACATGAGGGTGACAAAGCCCAGGCCGCCCAGCTGCACCAGCACCAGCATCACCCCTTGACCGAAGGGCGTCCAATGCAGCGCTGTATCCACCAGCACCAGCCCCGTAACACAGGTGGCGGAGGTGGCGGTAAACAGGCACACCAGCCAGGGAGTGGCCTGCCCGTCCCAGGCGGCGATGGGCAGCCGGAGCAGCAGCGTCCCCAACAAAATGATACCCCCAAAGCCCAAGACAATGTATCGGGTGGGGTTTAGCTTTTTTTGTGCCAGGATATACACTCACAACGGCTCCTTTTTCCCAGTTGACGCCTCTCTATGGCGTGCCTTATGGCCGCCGGGAGGTGCAGAAAGGCATACCAATGGGAAAATCCCATTGGTATGCCGGCCGCAGTTTCATTCTAAAGGCTTCATAGTGGGGAACAGGATGACCTCACGAATAGAATCGGAGCCCGTCAGCAGCATGACACAGCGGTCGATGCCGATGCCCAGCCCACCCGTGGGGGGCATGCCGTACTCCAGGGCGGTGAGGAAATCCTCGTCCATCATGCCGGCCTCGTCGTCCCCCTTGTCCCGCAGTTCCACCTGCTTCTGGAATCGCTGGCGCTGGTCGATGGGGTCGTTGAGTTCGGAGAAGGCGTTGCCCATCTCACTGTGGCAGATGAACAGCTCAAATCGCTCGGTAAGTCGGGAATCGACAAGAGAACGTTTAGCCAGAGGGGACACATCTACCGGGTGCATGGTAATGAAAGTGGGCTGGATGAGCTTCTCCTCCACCCGCTGGTCAAAGACCTCATACAGGGCGTTACCCCAGGTCTTGTCCGCCGTTTCAGGCAACTCCACCCCGATAGCCTTGGCGGCGGCTACGGCCTCCTCGTCGGAGGTAATGGCCATAAAGTCGATGCCGCAATACTTCTTGACGGCCTCGTGCATCGGCATACGGGGCCAGCCGGGGGTCAGGTCGATTTTTTCTCCCTGCCACTCCACCTGGTAAGTACCCAGGATCTTCTGGGCAGCGGAGGTAAGCAGATCCTCGAACAGGTCCATCATGTCGTTGAAGTCGGCATAAGCCTGGTACAGCTCGATGGTAGTAAACTCAGGGTTGTGCTTGGGGTCCATCCCCTCGTTGCGGAAGATGCGCCCGATCTCGTATACCCGGTCCATGCCGCCTACGATGAGCCGCTTCAAGGGCAGCTCAGTGGCGATGCGCATATACATATCGATGTCCAGGGTATTATGGTGGGTAATGAAGGGCCGGGCTGTGGCGCCGCCGGAGATGGTGTTGAGCACCGGGGTCTCCACCTCCATATAGCCACGGCCGTCCATAAAGTCCCGGACATGCTTGATGAACTGGGAGCGAATGATGAAGTTGCGCTTCACCTCCGGATTGACGATCAGATCCACATAGCGTTGGCGGTAGCGCAGCTCGGTGTTGGTCAGGCCGTGGAATTTCTCCGGCAGGGGCAGCAGGGACTTAGAGAGCAGCGTCACAGTCACAACACGGACGGACATCTCTCCCCGCTGGGTGCGAAAAACTACGCCGTGGACTCCTACGATATCGCCGATATCATACTTCTTAAAGCGGTTATACTCCGCCTCATCCATCTCGTCCTTCCTGGCGTAGAGCTGGATGCGGCCGGACTTGTCCTGCAGGTCGCAGAAGGACACCTTGCCCATCCCCCGCTTGGACATGAGGCGGCCGGCGATGGCCACCTGCCGCCCCTCCAGGGCGTCGAAGTTGCCCTTGATGTTGGCGGAGTCGTTATCCACTACGAATCGGGTGATCTGGAAGGGATCGTTCCCCCCCTCCTGGAGCTCCTTCAGCTTGTCCCGGCGGATCTTCAGCAGCTGGGAGAGGTTCTCCTCCTGGGGGGCGCTCTGGTTGTTCTTGTTATTCTGATCGGCCATATCGCCAACTCCTATCCTCTGTATCTTGGAAAATTACCGCTCCACCTTCAGGATCTTATACTCTACCGGACCGGCGGGGGCGTCCACAGTGATCTCATCCCCGGCGTTCTTGCCTAGCAGGGCCTTGCCAAAGGGGGAGTCCTCGGAGATAGTGCCCTTCATGGGATCAGCCTCCTGGGAGCCCACGATCTTATAGGTCTCCTCCTCCCCAAACTCCTTATCCAGCACGGTGACGGAGGAGCCCATGCGGATGTAATCGCCGCCGTCCTCCTCCTCCTCGATGACCACATAGTTTGACAGGATCTCGTCCAGTTCAGCCATGCGGGAGTACAGCTTTCCCTGCTCGTTCTTGGCCTCGTCATACTCGCTGTTCTCAGACAGGTCGCCAAAGGAGCGGGCCTCCTTGATGAGCTCCGCCACCTCTTTTTCCCGGACGGTCTTCAGGTAGCTCATCTCATCCTGTAGCTCCTTGAGCCGCTCCGGGCTCAAACGATACTCTTTTGCCATGATACCTCGCACACCTTTCCAATGGCGGCTCCGAGCTTATCAGGCCGCCATACATTATAATAAAGAAATGGGCACACTGATGCAGTATGTGTCATTATAAGTGCTCCATTCTCCGCTGTCAAGTGATTTTTAGCTCTTCTTTGTTCAGTCGTCCGAACTCATACAGGGCGGCGAGCAGGTCCAAATCCTCCCGATCTCCCTCCCCCAGATGTGGAGCTGACAGGGACAGGCCCGCCAGATCCGGTGCATGTCCGTAGAGCTCCAGCGTAGGCTCCTCTCCCCTGGCCCCGTCTGGATGAAAGCAAAGAGCCGCCTGCCCCCCTTCTCTCCGTGGCAGGATAGGCACACCGAACTCCCCGCGCAGCCATCGGGCCAGCTCCTCCCCTCCTTTGGGCGCGTCGATGACCAGGTTCCGGACTTGAGAACAGAGCGTTACGGCGACACGGGTCATCTCCCAGTCTGCCCGCGCCCCGCATAAAACCACGGTGGACCGATCCGGCGCCGCTCCCCTCCGCTCCAGCAGCGCCAGTGCCAGCGCCGGTGACTGGGCCCGCAGGAAAGGCCCTGGGTCCACTGGAGCTAGCCCATATTCCGACAACAGAGGCCAACAGGGGAACCCTCTGGGGACCAGCACCCGGCGGGCTCCGCCCCGAAACAGTGCCCTTCCCGCTTTCTTGACACGCCGCTCCCACCAAAAGCTGTCCATATCGGCGCGCACCCGCAGCACCGGCAGGCCGTAGAGCTTTTCCCGCTCTCCCTGTCTGGGTCCGCCTGAGCCGAATACCAGTTGTCCGATCATATCCTCACCTCTTATGTGGGAGGATATGCGGAATAGTCCTGGGATATGGTTGGCAGATGTATCTTTATTCGATTCGTTCCCGGTTCCGCGGCGCTCCCTTTCCCAGAATGGAAAAACCGCCCAGCATCAGCCCATAACCATCTAAGAAAGAGCCGGACAGTTATCCCTGTCCGGCTCTTTTTCTCACATATTCTTCAGCTGTTCCTCCAGCTTGGCTACCAGCTCGTTGAGCTTGACAGCCCTCTCCTTCTCCGCCTCCACCACATGGGCAGGAGCCTTGTTGACAAATCCGGGGTTGGCCAGCTTGGCATTCAGCTTCTGAAGCTCATCAAAGTTCTTCTTCCGCTCCTTCTCCATGCGGGCCTTCTCTTTCTCCATATCCACCAGCTCGGCCAGAGGCATGGACAGCTGGGCGGCATGGGTGACTACGGTGACCTGTCCCGCTCCCTCAGAGGTCTGGCCCGCGGGAACAATGGTCACCTCACCCGCGTAGGCCAGCTTTTTCAGGAAGGGCACGCCCAGCTCAAATACCTCCGCCTCATCGGTCGCTACGGTAAGGTGGGCCTTTTTGGAGGGGGGCACGTTCATCTCGCTGCGGCGAGTACGGACAGCCCGGATGGCATCCATAATGAGCTCCATGGCCTTCTCCTCGTCGGGGAAGTCCAGCTCATCCCTGTGCTCGGGCCAGGACTGGAGCATCAGGAAGGAACCCTCCTCCACCTCGTCTCCGTGGGGCAGCGCCTGCCAGATCTCCTCGGTGATAAAGGGCATGAAGGGGTGAAGCAGCTTCAGCATCTGGGTGAGCACATAGCACAGCACCTGCTGGGCCCGGACCTTGCTGTCCTGGTCCTCGCCCTGAAGGCGGGTTTTGGTCAGCTCGATATACCAGTCACAGTAGTCGTCCCAGATGAAGTCGTAGATCTTCTGGGCGGCCACGCCCAGCTCATACCGGTCCATGTTGTCGGTGATATCTGGAATGACCCGGTTGAGCTTGGACAGGATCCACTTGTCCTCCAGCTCCAGCTTGTCGGGCAACTGGCACTTGTCAATGGTCAGGTTCATCTTCAGGAAGCGGCTGGCGTTCCAGATCTTGTTGGCGAAGTTCCGCATAGCCTCGCACCGCTCAGTGTAGAAGCGCATATCGTTGCCTGGGCTGTTGCCGGTGACCAGATTGAAGCGCAGGGCGTCAGCGCCGTACTTCTCGGCGATCTCCAGAGGATCGATGCCGTTACCCAGAGATTTGGACATCTTTCGGCCCTTGTCGTCCCGGACCAGGCCGTGGATAAACACAGTGTGGAAGGGGGGCTTTTTGGTCTGCTCACAGGCGGAGAAGATCATCCGGGCCACCCAGAAGAAGATAATGTCATAGCCGGTGACCAGTACGTCGGTGGGATAGAAGTAATCCAGATTGGGGGTCTTCTCCGGCCATCCCAGGGTAGAGAAGGGCCATAGAGCGGAGGAGAACCAGGTATCCAACACATCAGGGTCCCGGTGGATCTTCTTAGAGTGGCACTTCTCGCACTCGGTGGGGTCCTCCCGGCTGACGGTCATGTGGCCGCAGTCATCGCAGTACCACACAGGGATCTGATGTCCCCACCACAGCTGGCGGGAGATACACCAGTCATGCACATTCTCCATCCAGTTGGTGTAGGTCTTGGCAAATCGCTCAGGGACAAACTTGACCTCACCCTCGTTGACTACCCGCAGGGCCTCCTTGGCCAAGGGGGCCATCTTGACGAACCACTGGGCGGAGATGATAGGCTCCACGTCGTTGTGGCAGCGGTAGCAGGTGCCAACGTTGTGGGAGTAAGGCTCCACTTTTTCCAACAGGCCCATGGCCTCCAGGTCGGCGATGACCGCCTTCCGGGCCTCGTACCGGTCCATCCCCTGGTACTTGCCGCCGTTGGCGTTGACCACACCGTTGTCATCCAGCACCCGGATGGTGTCCAGATTGTGGCGCAGGCCCACCTCGAAGTCGTTGGGGTCGTGGGCGGGGGTCATCTTCACGCAGCCAGTGCCGAAGTCCATCTCCACATAGTCATCGGCTACAATGGGGATCTCCCGGTCCATCAGGGGCAGGATGCAGGTCTTGCCCACCAAATGCTTGTACCGCTCGTCATTGGGGTTGACGGCCACGCCGGTGTCGCCCATCATGGTTTCCGGCCGAGTGGTGGCAACCACCAAATAGCCGGACCCGTCAGAGAGGGGATAACGCATATGCCATAGGTGGCCGGGCTTGTCCTGGTACTCCACCTCCGCGTCACTGAGGGCGGTGGTACAGTGGGGGCACCAGTTAATGATGCGGCTCCCCTTGTAGATCAGGCCCTTATCATACAGTTCACAGAAGGTCTCCCTGACAGCCTTAGAGCAGCCCTCGTCCATAGTGAACCGGGCCCGGTCCCAGTCGCAGGAGGAGCCCATCTTCTTCTGCTGGGCTACGATGCGGCCGCCGTACTTCTCCTTCCAGTCCCACACCCGTTCCAGGAACTTATCCCGGCCCAGGTCATAGCGGGTCAGGCCCTCGTTCTCCCGCAGGTCCTCCTCCACCTTGATCTGGGTGGCGATGCCGGCGTGGTCCGTGCCAGGGACCCACAAGGCGGCATAGCCCTGCATCCGCTTGAAGCGGATGAGGATGTCCTGAAGGGTGCAGTCCATGGCGTGCCCCATATGGAGCTGTCCTGTCACGTTGGGGGGCGGCATGACGATGGTAAACGGCTTCTTTTTCGGGTCCCGGCGGCCCTTAAAGCACCCCGCCTTTTCCCAGTTCTCATAGATGCGGCCTTCGGCCTCCTGGGGCTCGTAGACCTTGGGCAGTTCAATACTCATAGCGTTTCTCCTACTTTCTAAAATCAGACATTCTGAATGGTCTTTTTTGTTTTGCTCTGGATCAGGGAACGGAATCGCTCCAGCTCGCCGCTGGCGAAGGTCCTCTTGTCCAGAATATAGCCCCGGCGGCTGTCCTCCAGGAGGATGAAGTAGCGGTCCCCCTCCAGGATGGAGGCGATGTCGTCATAAGACATCCGCTGCTCGCCGCCGCCCACGCCGGCGACGGTCCACCCCTCCTGGTCAAAGGTGTTGGTGAACACCTTCACTCCCTTCATAATGAGCTTCACCATGAGGAGGGCCCTCAGCTGATTTAAAAACAGGGTCCACAGCAGAATTACAGCGCCCAGCAGGGCCAGCAGGACCTGGAGGATGCCGGTAAACTGGAAGCGTGCGGCAAACAGGAGGAGCAGGGCCAGAGCTGCGAACAGGACCCGGAGAGCGATGCTCTGACCCCTGTGGGTGGCCCGGGTTACCATGCGGTTCATGGCCACATAAGCTCCCCAGTCATAGACAGTCTCATTGGTGATCTTCATATGCGTAGCTCTGCTCCTTTCGGAATATAAAAACGCCCCAAGCCGTTGGCTCAGGGCGATCAAAAACCGCGGTACCACCTGAGTTCGGGCACAGCGCCCGCGCTCGATCCCATAACGGCGGGGACCGCCGCCCCTTACTACCGTTCTGGGGCGGAGCTTGGAAGCCACTTCACCGGGGTTCCCGGAGCGCTTTCACCAGCCGCGCCCTCTCTGCACCGTTCTACCCGGATACTTCTCTTCCGCATCGCTTTTGTTGGGCCCTATTATATGGGATTTCTCCCCATCTGTCAAGGGGCCTGCTCTCTCATCCCTATTCCCCTTTGGACAAATGGGACCTGACTCCGTCGATTTCACTATGAATTGAATAAAACAGGAAAATATGATAAAGTAACCAAAAAGATAAACCTCTATTTGGACGCGAATCTATTTCTGAAATTAAGCATTCCATGAGCAATATGCAGATATGTATGGCAAGTTTGTAAGAGTATATTTCAAAGATGGTTCTGTACGCAATGGATTTTATGAAAATAGCTCCATTCCTATCAGTTGCGAGGCAATCAAAATCGCAGATATTCAAAGGATGGAATTGTTTTGCCAATAACTTTGAATCTGAGGAGATACAGAATGATGAAAGTAATAAAGGAAAAATTTGTTGTCATTGGAAAAGAGGGCTCAACATTAGACGGCGAAGGATTTATTCAAAAATTGTGGAATGATGCAAATAGTAATTTTAGTGAGGTAGCGCATCTGGCAAAGAGAGACGCAAATGGGAGTATTGTGGGAATATGGGGTGCTATGTCTGATATTTCTCACTCATTTAAGCCGTGGGAAGATGGCTTTCGTAAAGGCTTGTATCTGGCAGGGGTAGAATGTGTTGATAGCGCAGAAGCACCTGATGGATGGGTAAAATGGACAATACCAAGTTATGAGTATATAGTTGCTGAAAACCATAGGGGGGTGTTTGAAAAAATCATTGGACAAATGAATCAGGAGGGCATTTCTCTGGTCGGAGCAGTTCACGATTATACTGACCCAGCAACAGGAAAAGGCTATTTATATTTTCCAATCAGAGAAGTATAATAAACATTACTTTATCGATCTGTTCGCGTAAAAAAGCGCCTCCCTTCGTCACTTTGACGAAGGGAGGCGCTTTATCCTGCTCTCTTCGGATTCGCAGTGGTCCCCCGTTGGTAGAGATGCCAGTGGCTGACACAAGCCTCCCTCCCAGCCACACATCGCTAGGTTCATAGAATTTAATCGGTCGGGACCTTCTACCTCATTCCTCTCCTTTTCTCCGCTCCTGGAGATTCTTTTTGTAGAGGATATTCAACCCCTTCAGCAGCAGATCCTTCTCTAGTGTCATCTCTCTGCGGCACAGGGGGGCGATAAACTGCGCCATGCCTCCGGTGGCCACCACGGTGGTAGAATAGCCCAGTTCCTCCTCTACCCGGTCCAGCATCCCGTCCAGCATGGCGGCGGTGCCGTACATAATGCCGCTGCGCATACAGTCTACTGTGTTCTTGCCGATGACCTTCTTGGGCCGGTCCAGCCGGATTCCAGGAAGCTGGGCCGTGCGGGAGGTCAGCGCCTCCAAAGATACCCGAACGCCGGGGATGATACATCCTCCCACATAGGTATTGCCCCGGTCCACCACCTCAATGGTGGTAGCGGTGCCCAGGTCCAGCAGGGTCAGGGGAGGTTCGTACTCCGCCAGGGCAGCCACGGCGATCACAATGCGGTCGCTGCCCACTTGGGCGGGGGCGTCCATCTGGATATTCAGCCCGGTCTTGATCCCCGGCCCCACCACCATGGGCTGTTTGCGGATCAGCTTGACCACACCGGTTCGTACGGAGTTGAACACTGGAGGCACCACGGAGGAGATGATGCAGTCGTCGATGTCCGACGGCTTCACATCAAAGAGGGATAGGATATTTTTGATCTCCACCCCATACTGGTCCGAGGTTTTGATGTGGTCGGTAGCGATCCGAGCCTCGAAGGCGATGCGGTCGTCCTGAATACCTCCGATGACGATATTGCTATTGCCGATATCTATGGCAAGGAGCATAGTTTGTCCACCTCGTATCTGGGATGGCTCCCACAGGACCATAAAGTCCCCTGTACCTCCCATTTTATCGTTGGTATTATACAGGATAGGGGCCCCAGGCGCAAGGAAAATTTCCATTTTTCCACGGCGCCGCTAAAAAGCCGCCTTCCCGATACCGGGAGGCGGCTTTTTATTGTCAGTTCAACCGTTTGGTGGTACCCCCGGACCGGACATAGAGGGGGATATCCTTAAAGTAGTTGACCGGGTCCTTTCGGGTGCCGTTGACCCGGATCTCAAAGTGTAGGTGGTTGCCGGTGGAGGAACCGGTGGTACCGACATAGCCCACCACATCTCCCTGCTTCACCGTCTGCCCCTCGCTGACGCCCCGCTTATTCATATGAGCGTAGAGGGTGCTAGTCCCATCGCTGTGGGAGACCACCACATAGTTGCCGTAGGAGCTGTTATAGGTGGAGGTGGTGACCACACCACTCTTGGAGGCCAGAATCTTGGTATTTTTGGGCGCTGGGATGTCGATGCCCGTGTGATTGTGCCTCTTGCCGGTGATGGGGTGGATGCGTCCGGCGAAGAGGGACGACAGCGTTGTGTACCCAGGCAGGGGCCACAGGAAGCCGGACTCGCTCTGCACACCAGATATCTGGGCGGCCATCTCCTTCTCTTTTCTTCTGATCTCCGCATCCAGAGCATTGGCGGCCTTTTGCAGCTCTGCCTCCATGGCCTCCAGTTGATCCTCCTGGGAGCTGATCTCGCCAATGAGCTTATCTACTTCTGCCTCCTGGGCCTCCCGCTCCTTCTTGGCGGCCTCCTGCTCCTTGCGGGCTTCCTCCTGGGCGGCTTTGGCCTGCTCCAGTTCAGCCTTGTCCACCTCTATCTGCTCCCGGATGGCAATCAGGTCGTCCATGACCTTGTTATCATACTCCATGATCTCTTCCACCATCATGAAGTTGTCCAGCAAATCGCTGAAGTCAGCGGAGGAAAACAGGACGGACCAGTAGGACACCTCGCCCTCCTCCTCCATATAGCGAACACGGCGGCAGAACAGGTCGTACTGCTCCGCCTCGTCCGCCTCCGCCTGGGCCAGCTCCACCTCCTTCTCCTGGATGAGCTGGCCGTATTTCTCGATTTGAGCAGTCATGTTGTCTATTTCTTCCTGAATCACGTTGATCTGCCGCTCGATCAGGTCCTTCTGCTGCTGGGCGGCGTTCTTGTCCGCCCGAACGTCCTTCAGCTGGGCCTGTAAATCTTTCTTCTGGTTTGCCAGGGCGCTGGCGTCTTCTTTCAGGTCGTCGATCTCATCCTGGGTAACGGCCGACGCCTCAGGCACCGAATAGGGCCCTGTAAGGGGCAGCAGAATAGCCAACGCTAGCGCCAGTGTCACCACCCGGCGAAATACGGTCTTTCTCTTATTCACAGTATTTCCTCCCAGGTCTATCCGCTCAGTGAATCAATATCTGAGCCAAGATTGGCAACAGCATCATCAGGGCCAAAAAACCGGCCAGTACCCCCATCATGATACGTTGCTTTTTCTGATGCTTCATAAGTTTCTCTCCTATCTCAGACCTGCAAAAATTTCCGGATGGCCAGCAGAGAACCGCATACGCCGATCAGGGCTCCGGTGCCGCAGAAAATGGCCAGAATGTATCGAATCATAGAGGTATAGCTGACCATTGTCACCAGAGACAACCCGTTGCCCTGGATAATCAATTTTGCCACCAGCTGGTAAATGCCCCACTGGGCAAAGAAGGCCAGCAGAGCCCCTGTCAGGCCTAAGATCAGGCCCTCCACTACGAAGGGCCACTGGATGAAGGCATCGGTGGCGCCACACATCTTCATGATGGCGATCTCCTCCCGGCGGTAGAAGGTGGCTAACTTGATGGTATTGGCGATGATAAACAGGGACACCACCAACAGAATCCCGATCAGCACAACAGCTACACCGGTGGCGATATTCCGGGCCAGCACAAAGCCGTTGGCAATATCGATTGCCGCTCGAACGTTGGCCACGCCCGTGACCTGCTCTACCGCGGCTTCAGTCTGTTCCATCTGCTCCAGGTTCTCCACATGGATGCGGAAGCGGTCCCGCAGCACCTCGTCAGGCAGGTCGTCCAGCAGGGGGTTGTTCTCCCGTCCCTCTTTGTAATCCTCCAGAGCCTCTTCCCGACTGACGAAGGTGACTTTTGTCACATTGGGCAGTGTCTCGATCTCCGGCTGGATGGACCGAGCCTGCTCCTCCGTATAGTTCTCGTCAATATAGGCCAGCATCTCATTCTCCGCCTCCAGGTCACCCAGCATATGGTCCAGGTTCACCGCCAGCAGAGAGAAGGAGCCCATAATCAGCAGACAGGCCACGATCATACACACAGCGGCAAAGGACATGAAGCCGTGGGTGAAAATGGAGTGGAACCCCTCGCTAAAATAATATCCCGCGTCAAACTTTCTCGCCATTGTAGTACCCACCCGTTTCGTCGCTGATGATACGTCCGTTCTCGATGGCCACGACCCGCTTGGCAAAGCGGTTGACCAACGCTTTCTCATGGGTAACCACCAAAACGGTAGTACCCAGCTCATTGATGCGCTCCAGCAGCACCATGATCTCCAGGGATCGCTGGGGGTCCAGGTTACCCGTGGGCTCGTCGGCAATGATCATGCTGGGGTTATTGACCAGCGCCCGGGCGATGGCCACCCGCTGCTGCTCGCCGCCGGAGAGCTGTCCAGGATAGCGGTCAGCCTTCTGCTCCAGCCCCACCAGTTGGAGCACATAGGGGATACGCCGCCGCAGCTCCCGATTGGAGGCACCGATGGCCCGCATGGCAAAGGCTAGGTTCTCGTGGACTGTCTTTTTTTCAATCAGGCGGAAGTCCTGAAAGATGATGCCCAGCGTCCGGCGCATATAGGGCACTTGGCGTGGACTGATGTTATTCAAATTGTAGCCATTGACCATTAGCCGCCCCTCAGTGGCCGCAATCTCCGCCGTGATCAGCTTGATTACCGTGGACTTACCCGACCCAGAGGGCCCTACTAGAAAGACAAACTCCCCGTCGTCAATCCGCAGATTCACGCCCTTCAGCGCCTTAGTTCCATTGTCATATTCTTTATGTACATCGATCAGACGTATCATGTTATCTCCGCTCCTCCTCTTTCCAGAGGATATTTTACCAGACCTTTGACAGCCTATTTTGTTGGGACGCGCTTCATAGTTTACACTTGTAACCTTTCCCTGTCAAGAGTCGACAGAAAAAAGCAACGCCATCTCCATCCCTGACTGTTGTAATCAAAGTAAAGTGTACCACAAATCCTGTGTTATGTAAATGACAAAATCAGTAAAGTTCTTCTTTCTTTCTCTCCCGTCCGACTGGTTATCCCCGCATTTTTTGAGGGTCTTTTCCCAACTCTTCGTCCGCCCCATGTGGGGCAAGAATTGGATAAAAAGCCGGGACCGACAAAAGTCGGTCCCGGCTTTTTATCTCAGCTCTCTTAGGACTCAATGCCCCGGGAAATAAGATATTTTTTGACCATCAGGGCCACCTTGAAGGTGATAGCGTCGTCGAATTCCCGCAGGTCCAGTCCGGTAAGCTTCTTAATCTTTTCCAGCCGATACACCAGGGTATTTCGGTGGACAAAGAGCTTCCGGGCCGTTTCAGACACGTTCAGGTTGTTCTCGAAGAACTTGTTGATAGTCAACAGAGTCTCCTGATCCAGGGCGTCAATGGGGTTCTTCTTAAAGACCTCCTGGAGGAACATCTGGCACAGGATGGTGGGCAGCTGATAGATTAGACGGCCGATGCCCAGGTTTTCATAGTTAATAATGGTCTTCTCATTCTCAAAGACCTTACCCACGTCAATAGCCACCCCGGCCTCCTTATAGGCGCGGGCCAGATCTCGGATGTGATTGACCACGGTTCCGATGCCGATGACCACTTTGATACCCAGTTCCTGGGTAACGGCAGTGGCGATCTGTTTGGCGATTTTCTGCAGCTCTCTGGCATCGGCCCCCTCAGGCAGCTGCTTAATCAGGGCCACATCCGTCTCGTTGATAGAGATGACAAAGTCGGTCTGCTTATCGGGGAACAGGCCCTGGATCACGTCGATGGTGGTAACATCGGCAGGCCCCAACTGGCGAACCAGGAAAGCGGCCCTGGGCGCCTCAGATACAAAGTGGAGCTCCTTCGCCTGGGTATAGATGTCCCCCAGCAGAATGTTGTCTGAGATGATATTTTTGACAAAGGTAGCCTTGTCATGCTTCTCCTCGTAGTAAGTCTTTGCGCCGTTAAAGGCCACCACCGCCATTGCGCACAGGGAGGCGGCCAGTTCGTCCTCTCCCTTGACAAAGGCAGCGTAATCGAACTGGGCTCCCCAGCCCGCGAGAGGCTTAAAGGTCTTCCCCTCAAAATAGGCGATGCTGCTGTCAGCCCCATTCACGGCGACCACAGCGCCAGACCAATGCTCTCCGATGCAGGTCAATTCGCTGCAAGCGACCACCATCCCATCAGCGTCGATGACACCCACTGTGCGATTGACACTGTCCTTCATCTGGAGCACGACGCTCTGGAACATCCTGCTTGACACATCGATCCCTCCTAAAATCTCTTTGAACACTGCTTCTATTATAACGGCTGCCCCCCCTGTTTGGCAAGAGGTTTTCTCTATTTTTTTGTGAAAAACGACCAAAAGGCTCAACTGCCGCTCCGAATCCTTTGCAATGCCTCCACTTCCGCCTCCGTCAGAAGGCGCCATTCTCCCTCTTTCAGCTCTTCTCCCAGGGAGAGTGGGCCCATAGACAGGCGCCGCAGAAAGGCCACTGGTTTACCTCGCGCGGCCAGCATCCGCTTCACCTGGTGGTACTTCCCCTCCCGCAAGGTAAGCCGACATTCGTTCCCCCGCCCCAGGGGCTCCAGCAGGGCGGGCAGGCACTGTGATCCATCCCCCAAAACCATACCAGAGGCCAGGGCCTTGCGGTCCTCCTCATTCAGCTGCCCTTCCACCCGGGCGTAGTATACCTTGTCCACATGCTTTTTGGGGGAGAGCAACTCATGGGCCAGCGGGCCGTCGTCCGTGAGCAGCAGCAGGCCCACTGTGTCCTTATCCAGTCTGCCCACGGGAAAGAGCCCCCGGCGGCGCAGATGCTCCGGGAGCAGGTCCAGCACTGTCCTCTGCCGCCGGTCCTCTGTGGCGGACAGCAGACCAGCCGGCTTGTTCATCAGCACATAGACGAAGGGGGCGCAGTCCACCACCTGCCCATCCACTGATATCTCGTCCCGGGCGGGGTCGAACTTGTCCTCCGGCCGGGCGGCCGGCATCCCCCCCGCCTGTACCCGGCCCTGGCGGACCAGGTCCTTCACCTCCCGCCGGGACCAGCGGCCTGTGGAGGCCAGTATCTTATCCAGCCGTTCCAGCGGCATATCCTTCCCCTCCCCTATGGCTGTACCGGGCCTCGCCGCCTCTCAGAGCCGGTTAGAGCCGTCCTGTGAATCTCTGGAGGCCCCTATCCTAAGCTGGGGCCCCTTATTGTCTCCTTTCGGGTATAACCTCGTCCCTTGGCGCATATGGTGAAGGGAGAACGAGCCGACGAAAGGAGAAATGCGCTGTGTTGATCGTGACCGCGAAGGTCCCCAAGCGGAAGCTGGCCTTTGGGGTGGCCCTGGCAGCTATGGCCTGCTGCTGCGCCCTGGTGCTGAATCTGGGCACCTCCGCCGTCCGGGAGGTGGCCTCGCCCTCTGTCCCAGACCCCAAAGGGGTCAAGACGAACGAGGACCGGGTGGCCTATCTGGCCGACTTTGGCTGGCAGGTATCCCCAGAGCCTATCGCTACCCAGGAGATGCTCATTCCCAAGGAGATGGACGAGAGCTATAATGAGTACCTCGCCCTCCAGTCCGGCCAGGGCTTTGACCTGGAAAAGTACGCTGGAAAGCGGGCCAAGCGTTATACCTATGAGATCACCAACTACCCGACGGGAGAAGCCGGCGTACAGGTAAACCTGCTGATCTATAAAAACACCATCATCGCTGGCGAGGTCCTCTCGCCCCAGCTGGACGGCTTTCTCCACGGGCTGGCTATGCCTTGAAGGCCCCGCGGACTGGGGGTGCGGCTGGCCTAAGCGGCGTTCATCGCTCCAGGATATGGACATTCAGATGGTCATAGGTCATCTCGATCCCGTGGCGGGTAAAGGACTCCCGCAGGCCCTCCTGAATGGCGTAGTACACGTCCCAGTAATCCCCGGCAGCAGTCCATACCCGGACCACATACTGGATACTGCTGGACTGGTAGGCAGATAGCCAGATGGCCGGGGCGGGATCAGGCTGTATCTGGGGAATCGCGTCCAGCACCTCTTGGATAGCCTCTTTGACCGTCTGTGTAGGCGCGTCGTAGGACGCGTTGACGGTCAGTTCTACCCGCCGCCGGCCCAGGGCGGAGTAATTGACGATCTTGGCGGCGGACAGCTGACTGTTTGGCACAAAGATCTCCTTATTGTCCACGGTGACAAAGGTGGTATAGGACAGATCCACAGCCGCGATGGTCCCGCCGACTCCGTCCGCCTCCACATAGTCCCCCACCTGAAATGGCTTGGTCACCAGCAGCATGATCCCTCCCGCCAGGTTGGACAGAGTGTTTTGCAGGGCCAGGGAGACAGCCAGTCCGGCCACACTCAGCAGGGCGATGATGGAGGTCACGTCGATGCCAAGGGACCCCGCTGCCATCAGCACCAGCAAGAACCACAGCCCAACACGGACCATGGAGCGGATATACACGTGGAGGGAGGCCAGGGACTTGGACCGCTCCAGCAGGCGGTCCACCAGCTTCATCAGGACACGGATGACCGCCATACCCACCAGGACCAGCACTACCACCCGGAGCGCCGCATCCCAGGACAAGGTCTTTAGGTTCAAGGTGCCGGCGACGTTTGACAGGACTTCTTGAACATTCTCCATACTCAGCGCCTCTCTTCGTCACAGAATCCCCGAGGGGTGTCTCTCCCGTTCTGGGAGTTTCAGTATAACACAATTTTCCCCAAAAAGCGAGCTGTAAGGGCAGCGGGCTCCGGCTCTTGACACAGGGCCTCCCATCTGGTATCATAGCACACTGATATCTAACTTTGCTCTTGCCGCCGGGGAAGAGTGTAAGCGTCAGACCTTCTATCGTTAGGCCGTTGAAGATAGAAGGGGCTGGCGCTTTTTTTGTGCCCCCCGCCGGGCCCGGTCTTAGGAGGTACCTGATGAAAACCACCGAACTTTTTTCTGATTTTCTCCGCTACGCCGCCCTGAACGTGGCCGGGATGGTCGGGCTGTCCTGCTATATCCTGGCCGACACCTTTTTTGTCTCCAGGGGGCTGGGCACCCAGGGCCTGGCCGCCCTGAATCTGGCCCTGCCCATCGTCAGCCTGGTGATGGGCACCGGCATGATGCTGGGAATGGGCGGTGCCATCCAATACGCCGTCCACCGGGGGCGGGACGGTGGAGAGCAGGCGGGCGCCATCTTCACCAACACCTTATTTCTGGCCCTGGCGGCCGCTCTGGTCTATGTGGCCTCCGGACTGTTCCTCTCCCGTCCCCTGACCCTTCTCCTGGGCGCGGATCAGCAGGTCTTTGCCATGACCCATACCTACCTGAAGGTCATTCTCCTGTTCTCCCCTGCCTTTATCCTGAACCACACCCTCCTCGCCTTCGTCCGGAACGACGGGGCGCCTCAGTTGGCCTCCCTAGCCATGCTGGTGGGCAGCCTGTCCAATGTCCTGTTGGACTATCTGTTCATCTTCCCCCTGGATATGGGAATCTTCGGCGCTGTGCTGGCCACGGGGATCGCCCCTGTCATCAGTATGGCCATCCTGCTGCTCCACCGGCTCCGCCGTCGAAACGGCTTCCACCTGGTTCGGACCCGGCTCCATTGGAAAACCGCCAGAGCCACCTGCTCTCTGGGCTTCCCCTCCCTGGTCAACGAGCTGTCCTCCGGCATCGTCATGCTGGTGTTCAATACCCTTATGCTGTCCCTGCTGGGCAACGTGGGGGTGGCGGCCTACGGCATCGTGGCCAACCTGGCCCTGGTGGTCATTGCCGTCTTTACCGGGGTGGCGCAGGGGGCCCAGCCCCTCATCAGCCGGTCCCACGGCCAGGGCAGGCCGGACCTGGCCCGGCGTGTCCTGGGATACGGCCTGACCGCCTGCCTGGCGATGGCCGGGGTCATCTATATCCTGCTGGCCCTGTTCGCCCCGGAGGTGGCCGCCCTCTTTAACAGCGAGGGGGACCCCGTGCTGGCCGCCACCGCGGTGGAGGGACTGCGGCTCTATTTCCTGTCCGCCCCTCTGGCCGGCGTCAACATCATGGCCGCCACCTACTTCGCCGCCACCCAGCAGGCCCTGCCCGCCCAGCTTCTCTCTCTGCTCCGGGGCCTGTTCCTGGTGGTGCCGGCCGCCCTGCTCCTGTCCGCCCTCTGGGGTGTATGGGGACTCTGGCTGGCGCTGCCCGCCGCCGAGTTGGCCGCCGCTCTGGTGTGCGCGGTCCTCTTCCTCCGCCTAAAAAAGAGCTAGAAAATCCCCGGCCAGCCCAGTCTGGCCGGGGACACTCATTCTCATCAATAGTTCATCTGCTTGCGGCGGGACAGGTTCATGGTGCCATCCTGCATCTGGTCCAGGCTGTCCAGGCTCTTGCCAGTGCCGTGGGCCACACAGGAGATGGCATCGTCGGCCACATGGGTCTCGATGCCGGTATGGGACTCCACCAGCTTGTCAAAGCCCCACAGCAGGGAGCCGCCGCCGGTCATGACGATGCCGTTGGTGGAGATATCGGCCACCAGCTCCGGGGGCGTGCGCTCCAGCACACCGTGGATGGCCTCCAGGATGCGGCTGGACACCTCCTCAAAGGCGTCGATCATCTCGCTGGAGGACACGGAGAATACACGGGGCAGACCAGTCATCAGGCAGCGCCCCTTGATCTCCATGGTGACCTCCTCCGGGCGGGGAAAGACACAGCCGATGGTCATTTTCAGTTCCTCGGCGGTGCGGTCTCCGATAAGGACATTGTGCTTCTTGCGGATATACTTGACAACCGCCTCATCGAATTTGTCACCGGCGATTTTGATGGAGGCGGACTCCACCACGCCGCCCAGGGAGATGACGGCAATGTCGGCGGTGCCGCCGCCGATGTCCACCACCATGTGGCCATCAGGCTTGGTGATGTCGATACCCGCGCCGATGGCGGCGGCCACAGGCTCCTCAATGAGGTAGGCTCTGCGGGCACCAGCCTGGATGCCCGCGTCCACAACGGCGCGCTCCTCCACCTCGGTGATGCCGGAGGGCACGCAGATGAGCAGGCGGGGCTTAAACAGGGAGAAGGTGGTCACCTTCTTAATAAACTCCTTGAGCATCCGCTCGGTCATGTCATAGTCGGAGATGACGCCCTCCCGCAGGGGACGCATGGCCACGATATTGCCGGGGGTGCGGCCCAGCATGGCCTGGGCCTCGGTACCCACCTTCAGCAGTTTGCCGGTGTTCTTATCCATGGCCACCACAGAGGGCTCCCGCAGGACGACCCCCTTGCCCTTGATGTATACCAAAACAGAAGCGGTACCCAGATCGATACCGATATCTTTGCTAAATAGCCCCATAGTTTCGTCCACCTTATCTTGATTCATCACTGGCCCGGACCGCCAGCCAGGGCCAAGTTATTTTGTCAATTATAGTATAGCCAAATCGGCAAAACCTATTTGCCGCCGTCTATCATTATAACGGCTGATCGCCGGCTTTTCAACCATTATTTCTATTATTTTCTAATTTATCCCCACCCTCTCCCGCCTGGGCTAAAGTCAGGCACAGGACCTGCTTGGCACCCCCTTGGCACAGCAGACGGGCACACTCGCTCAGGGTGGCGCCGGAGGTAACCACGTCGTCCACCAGCAGCACCCGCCCGCCCTCTATTCTCCCTCCCGGCAGCAGAGAATAGGCCCCCAGGGCGTTAGCCCTACGGGCCGCTCCATCGGGCAGACTGGACTGAGGGACTGTATGCCGGCTCTTTTCCAGCAGAGGGAGCACAGGGAGCGCCAAGCATTCCCCCACGGTCCGGGCCAGCAGTTCCCCCTGGTCAAAGCCCCGCTTGCGCCGCCGCTTTTTGGACAGGGGCGCCCAGGTCACCAGCTCCGCCTCCACTCCCTGGTCCCTGGCACACTGGGCCATCAGCAGGCCAAAGGGCCGGCCATAGGCCGGAGCCGGGGCAAACTTATATCGTTGGACCGCCTCCCGCACTTGGGCCTGGTAGGCCAGCGGAGACCAGCAGCCCTGGGTAAAGTCCACCCGCCGCTCCCCCGCCCTTCCGGTCAGCCACGGCAGGCTGGCCTGGCAGTTGGGACACAGGGGAGCCCGTGGGTCATGCAGCAGCCGCTGGCAAAAGGGGCATTTGGGCGGAAAGAGCAGGTCCAGCAGTGCCTCGCCCACCCTCACTTCAGCTCGTCCTCAGGGATAGGGCCATGCTCTTTTTCAAAGTCACGAACACATTTTTGGATCAGATACAAAATCTGACCACTCATAGAACGTCCCTCTGCTCCGGCTACATATCTGAACTTGTCATGTAGCTTTTCATCCATTCGGATGCTTAAATGGGTTTTATCAGCCATATGCTTTGCCTACTTTCTGATTTAATAAACAAAGCATATCTTTTGAACTTATTATAAATTTATTTTTAGTGCATAATTAGTGCTTAAAATTATTTGACTATATGATATTTGATAAGGCTGTAGAGGCGGCGCCATGTGATCGCCTGCCGTATCTCCGATGGGCCTTGGAAAAATTTTGACAGCCTGTCATACCTCCGCTGGGTGCCTTTTCAGAGACGGAAAGGCGCCAAAGGTCTCTAGGGGCTGCCGCCCCCCATCTGTGCGTCCCCCGTATAACAGGGTCCGGGGGTGAGGCACTTACGGACTTTGTCCGACGGAGCGGAGGAATACGCCCCCGGTCCCTTTCCGTTTTCTCCCGACCTTTTCTCTTTACACCACGGCAGGAAATTTGTATAATAGACACTGATTTGAACGCAAAAGGAGAGTTCACCATGCTGAAGGGAAAAACCGTCCTGCTTGGGGTCACCGGCGGCATTGCCGCCTACAAGGCCGCCTATCTGGCTTCCGCCCTGGTAAAGCTCCACGCAAATGTGGAGGTGGTGATGACCCAGCACGCCACCCAATTTATCGCGCCCCTGACCTTTGAACAGCTGACAGGCAACCGCTGTATGGTGGATACCTTTGACCGCAATTTCGCCCACCAGGTGGAGCATATTGCCCTGGCCGACCGGACGGACCTGGTCCTCATCGCCCCCGCCACCGCCAATGTGTGCGCCAAGCTGGCCCACGGGCTGGCCGACGATATGCTGACTACCACGGTGCTGGCCTGCATCTGCCCCAAGCTGATCGCTCCGGCCATGAACACCCATATGTTGGAAAACCCAGTGACTCAGGACAATCTGGACCTTCTGCGTCACTATGGCTGGGAAGTCATTTCCCCCGCCTCCGGCCGGCTGGCCTGCGGGGCGGTGGGGTCTGGCAAGCTGCCTGAGCCTGATCTGCTGATCCAGCATATCCTGCGGGCCATCGCTCTGCCCCATGACCTGACGGGAAAAAAAGTGCTGGTCACCGCCGGCCCCACCCAGGAGGCTCTGGACCCTGTCCGCTATCTGACCAACCACTCCAGCGGCAAGATGGGCTACGCCATTGCCAAAACGGCTATGCTCCGGGGGGCGCAGGTCACCCTTGTGTCCGGTCCGACCTCCATCTCCCCCCCCCCCTTTGTGGAGGTCGTGGAGGTAGTATCCGCCCAAGATATGTTCCAGGCTGTGACCAGCCGCCAGGAGCAGGCGGACTTCATCTTTAAGGCCGCCGCCGTGGCCGACTACACCCCCGCGGATTACAGCGACGACAAGGTGAAAAAGAGAGAGGGCGATCTGTCTATTCCGCTGAAACGCACCCAGGATATTTTAAAGCACCTGGGAGAGCACCGCCGCCCGGACCAAATCATTTGCGGCTTCTCCATGGAGACCCGCGATATGCTGGAAAACAGTCGGGTCAAGCTGGAAAAGAAAAACGTGGATATGATCTGCGCCAATAATTTGAAGGTGGATGGAGCCGGCTTTGGGGTGGATACCAACGTCATCACCCTGATCACACGGGACCGGGTAGAGGAGCTTCCCCTCCTGTCTAAAGAGGCGGCGGCGGGCCGCATCCTTGACCGGGCCATCGCTTTGGCGGGACAGGCGTGAAATATACCCTGGGACCGGACAGGTACCCCTTGATATAAGGGAACATTTATCGAGGAGTCTGAGCCCCTGGCAGATACCGCAAATGCGGTATCTGCCAGGGGCTTTTTCATTTGGATTCTGTGTGTGCCATGTTTCGTTCTGAGTTGCGCTTATACATACGAGAGATCGTTGTATTGAATTTAAGCCTTCTGCCGAGTGTTCATACTCTGTTTGATTTTCTTCTCGCAACCTATGATCTTCCCAATCATCTGTCCACAACAGGTGTGGATGTAATCTTTGTATATTCAGTATGCCGCTTTGTTCGAGATAATCTTATAGTGAAATAACCGAGATCAAAAGGCGAAAGTGAGGAAAAGCGTGCCGCAAAAACGGCACGCTTTTTCCATTGCTCTTAAAACGAAATGATTTTTCTCCCTATCATTTGATGGTTTGTTCTACCGGCCGCCTACACCTGCCGGCGATCATAATGCGCAGGAACAGGGAGAGATTTCGGGTACAAATTCAGTAGTGAAAGTCTATAGCAGAGAGGCGATCTGGACAATAAGGAGACATATGGAGTTGATTGCTGCCTCTTTGCTTCATACAGAGCAGCCGGGCAATAGAGCGCCACGGCCGGTCCTCTTCCATTAATAGCGTTTTTTGGCCGGACCGCAAGACTCCCGTTGAATCAGCGTAAACGGAACGTCCACTTTTATTGATGATGTATGTCCGCCCTCAATGCGGTCAATCAACAGTTTTACTCCAAGATGTCCCATCTCCTCCAGAGGGACATGGATGGTCGTAAGCATAGGATCCAGATAGCAGACAGTTTCCATGTCGTTGATACCGATAATAGAGACATCCTGGGGAACCTTCAGCCGATGCTCCCGCAGACTTTTCATAGCGCCCACAGCATTCATATCGTTGGCACACAAAATGGCTGTAAACTCCACCCCGCTGTCCAGCAGCCGGTTGGTAGCCTCATACCCATCGGTTGGGTTAAACAAGCAGCGTGCCACATAGGGGGTCAGGTCACCTAGTTCCAGATCGGCCATGGCGTCCAGATAGCTTTGAAATCGCTGCTCGTTGTCCGTTTCCCCCATATAACAGATCTTTTTATGGCCTAGCGAACGCAGGTACTCCACACAGGTGCGGACTGCCTGGTAACCACTGCAGATCACCTGATCGAAGATCCCATCAGGCGCAGAGTTCTGCCCAATATTGACGATATTTTTATACCACTTTTTTAACAGGCTGAGAGAACGAGGCTCGATGCGGCCCAGGACTACGGCCGAGTCAGAGTTAGTGTCGGTAAACGGGGCTTTTCCATCCTGAATATCGGCCACAGAGTAATGATAGCGAAGATTATACCCCGCATCAAAGGCGGTAATCTCCGCTGCCCGCATTAGCACCGTAAAAAAGGGATCCAAATAGGGGCCAATAGTACGGGCATAGACACAGTCCAGATTTTGATTCTGGGGCTTCTGATCCAGCTCTGGACGCTTTAGCTGTCTGGCATGTTGATTGGGGACATAACCCAATTCCCGTACAGCTGCCCAGATCCGCTCCTGTGTCTGCGGGCTGGCCGCCGAAACATTTTTGCTGTTGACAATGCGAGAGACCGTAGAGGGCGATACTCCCGCCCGCCGCGCAATTTCTCTAATGCTCATCCAAATGCTCCTTTACTAATCGGCTTCAACACTGTCGCCGCACTATGCGTTTTATTTTACTACAAACTTTCCAGGATGGCAACCAACGCCAACGCATCGTTAGGCAAACGTTTGCGTTTTTTCTCATTGACAAAACGAAAAAAACAGTGATATTATCCACTCATCCGTTAATATTACAGAAAATATATTGTTAAAACTTTATCAACCAAGCATTTTGACGAATATTGCGCCCGTTTTTTGGAGGTGTTGCACTACGCAACTTTCGTAACACCACATCAACAGGCAGCTTAGGCTGCCCCATAAACTACCTACGAGGCCATATAAATTAGGCCTCAGATCAGAAAAGGAGGGCATTATGGAAAAGAAAATTTTGTTCCTTGGTCTGGACGCTGCTATGCCGGACTTGGTCAAAAAGTTTGTCGCAGAGGGCGCTATGCCCAACACCGCCAAGCTAATGAAGCAGGGGATATTTTCCCGATTGGAAACAGTATTCCCGCCTCTGACTGCCGCAGCCTGGACTGCCATCGTCAGCGGTGCCGGATCCGGCACCAACGGAGTGCCCAGCTTGATGGTGAAACACCTGGGCGAGGACCTAGATCACTGGCACACTTCCTTCGACCGCAACGAGGTACTGTGCGAAACCATGTGGGACGTGGGCAAGCGTTTGGGTAAAAAGGTGGCCCTCATAAACTGGCCGGTCACTTTCCCCATGGGCGCTATCTCGGAGGAAGACGGCTGCCAGCTGGCCGGCTCTTTGAATCCACCATTCCGCTACTTTTTCATGCCCCTGTGGGACGTGGCTTCCAGCGCCTGCTTCTCCAACCAGAAGCTGCGCTGCAACCAGATCCCCGGCCGGGCGGTCCAGCTAGAAGCCCGACCTGCTGAAGGTTGGACTAATCTGCCCGAAAGCAAGCGCCCGCCACTAGAATTCGACATTGTGGTCCCCCCCACCTATGTGGAAGGTTACCCCATGCATGTGTTGATGTACGCCTCCACCGACGCGGGCTATGATCGTATGCTGATCTCTGAGTCCAAGGACGCCGCTCAGGCCATCACCGACATCACCCACGGGGAACTAGGTCCCTGGATTACCAAAAACTTCAAGGCTCGGGACTATGAACGGGACGGCCGCTTCCGTTTCCAGATCCTCCAACTCACCCCAGACGGGAAGAACTTCAAACTGTACCAGAGCGCCATCAACATGGCCGAGCCTTATTCCGTTCCCTCCTCCCTGAGCAAGGAGGTAGAGGCCGTGGCCGGTACCTATATGGAGGTTGACGATCCCTGGGCCTTCATGGATGGCTGGATGGCTCCAGAACTCTACCTGGACCAGCTGCAGATGCACGCCAACTGGTGGGGCAACGCCACAAAGTATGTGCTTGAGCATCAGCAGTGGGACATGGCCTTCTCCTGGGTAGGCACTATCGACCACATCGAGCATGTCCTTTACGCTGGCATTGAGCCCAAGGCACGGGTATATGACCCGGACAAGGCTGATTTCTGCTGGCACATGATCCGGGAGACTTACCGACAGGTGGACGAGAACATCGGAAGGATCCTGGATGCTGTGGACTTGGACAATACATATGTGATCCTGATCTCCGACCACGGCATGACCCATTTGGACTGGAACCCTTATGTAAAAGAGCACCTGGCCCGTGCCGGTCTGTTGGAGTATGTGTTGGATCTGACCACTGACGATCCCAGCAACCTTACTATCAACTGGGAGCACACCAAGTGCCATCCCCTGGAGCCCTGTCACGCCCACATCTTCATTAACCTGAAGGGGCGAGACCCTCACGGCATCGTGGAGCCTGAGGACTATGAAAAAGTCCAGGAGGAAATCATCCGTTGCCTGATGAATATGCGGGATCCGGAAACCGGAGATCAGGTGGTCGCTCTGGCCATTAAGAAGAAGGAGGCTGGCACTCTGGGCATCTATGAGGGGCCCGGCTATGACCGCGTGGGCGACGTGCTATACGCCTGGAAGCCCGGTTATATGTCCCACCCCTTCATTTACCGCAGCAAGATTCAGTATCGGGATGGTACCGAAAGGGTCATCGCTAACCCCGAACTTTACGAAGCCGCTGGCTTGTGCCGCAACTTCACTGGTGTTCACCTAGCTCTCCCCTCGCTCCACGATATGCATGCGGTCATGATTATGACTGGTCCAGGTGTGCCCCAGTACGAACGAAAGTTCCCCGCAAAGATCATTGACGTAGCGCCTACACTGAGTAAGCTATTGAACATCGACGTACCCAAAGATGCCGAAGGAGGAGTTTTGTATGATATCCTGGACCGGTGCCAATAAACCCATCAAAAAGGTCGGTCTAATCGGTTGTGGCCGCATGGGCCGCTGTATGCTGGAAGGAATGCTGGCCAAAGGCTACAGCGTTGTAGTCTACGATAAATTTCCCACAGCCGCCCAGTCCGCTTCCGCTCTGGGTGCCCAGGCGGTTCCCACTCCTAAAGAGGTGGCTGAACAGGCTTCAGTCATCCTCATGTCCCTGCCCAGCCCAGTCCAGTTGGAGGATGTTCTTTTCGGCGAGGGCGGTATGATGTCATCCCTTACCTCTGACCATGTGGTCATCGACACCAGCACTGTAGATCCCCAGACTACCCGGGGGCTGGCCGCCCGGGTAGGTGAGTGCGGCGCAGCCTATCTGGACTGTCCCATCCTGGGTCGTCCCTCGGCGGCAGGCAAGTGGATGCTGCCTACTGGTGGCTCTGGTGAAGCGTTAGAGAAGGTGAAGCCTGTGTTGCTGTGCTTTGCAGCCAACGCTGTACTGGTGGGGGACTCCGGGGCCGGCAACGCTTTAAAGCTGCTGAACCAGATGATGTTTTCCTGCATCAACGCCATCTCCTCCGAGGTCATGGCCATCTGTGACCATGTAGGGATCAAAAAGGAGGTCTTCTACGATACTGTAGCCTCATCCACCGCGGCCACTGTCAGCGGTCTGTTTCGTGAAGTGGGCAAGTGCATCGTCAATGAAGCCTACGACTCCCCTGCCTTTACGGTGGACCTACTGATTAAGGACACCAAGCTAGCCCTCCAGATGGCCAAGGATGCCGACGCCCCCTCTCTGATCGCCGGCACTGCTCAAATGTACAATGAGATCGCCCATGGTCAGGGCTTGGGTACTCAGGATACCAGTGCCCTATATAAGGTATTTAGTCGTCACTACGACAAAATCTCTTGACCAGGCTTTGACCCAAACTTTATGTTTAGAAAGGATGTTCCCTGCATGAAACTGGATTTTGAATACGGCCAAGGCCTTATGAGCGCCGAATTGCCTGACAGCACCGATATCTTTATCCCCGGTGAAACCGTGCCCGATCCCCCTTGTCTGCCCCAAGACTGGGACAGCCTGTATGCTGCCACCCTGGAGTCTATCCAGCACCCCATCGGCATGAAGCCTCTGCGGGAGTTGGCTGGCCCCGGCAAGACAGTGGTCTTCGTCATTCCTGACATTGTGAAGGGAGGCACCCAGCCTACCTCCCATCGTCGTGTGGCCATCCGGGCCTGTCTGGATGAGCTGTACGCTGCTGGAGTAGCAAAAGAGGACATTCTTCTGCTGTTTTCTAACGGCCTTCATCCCCGAGCCACAGTGGCCGAGATGAAGAAGATTCTGGGTGATGATCTGTTCAATGAGTTCTATTACACCAACCAGATCACCAGTCACGACAGTGAGGATCCCGACCACATGGTGGATCTAGGTACCACCCAGCGGGGTGATCCGGTGCTGATGAACAAGTATGTCTTTGACTGCGATATCCCCATTCTTATCGGACACACCCAAGGCAATCCCTACGGCGGATACTCTGGCGGCTATAAGCACTGTACTACCGGCATCACCCACTGGCGCTCTATTGCTAGTCATCACGTCCCCAAGGTCATGCACCGGGATGACTTCACCCCCGTGTCCGGCCACAATCTGATGCGTACCAAGTTCGATGAGATCGGTATGCATATGGAAGAGAAGATGGGCCACTCCTTCTTCTGCTGTGACGCGGTACTAGACACCTACTCCCGTCAGATCGCTATCTTCTCCGGCTATGCTAAGGAGATGCAACCTGTGTCCTGGGATGTCGCCGACAAACGGACTTATGTGCCCTGGGCAGAAAAGAAGTATGATGTAGTGGTGTTCGGCATGCCCCAAGACTTCCACTATGGCAATGGCATGGGTACCAACCCTATCCAGATGATGCAGGCCTTGTCAGCTCAGGTCATCCGCCACAAGAGAGTCATGAGTGATCACTGTGTATTCATCGTTTCTAGCATCTGTAACGGCTATTTTCACGACGAACGTTGGCCCTATCTGAGGGAGTTATACGAGATGTTCCAGCATGATTACATGAACGTTCTCCCCGACATGGACCGTTATGGCGAGTACTTCGCTACCAATGAGGAGTATATTCGCAAGTACCGCTTCTGCAACGCCTTCCACCCCTTCCACGGCTTCTCCATGATGAGCTGCGGTCACATTGCCGAGATGAACACTTCCGCCATCTATATTGTGGGTGCCCAAGAACCGGGTATTGCCCGCTCTATGGGGCTGAAGACCCGGTCCACCTTCGAGGAAGCCCTGGAGGACGCCAAAAAGAAATTTGTCGGCCCCAACCCCAATATCTTGGCTCTGCCTAAGACCTATAAGATCGGCGCTGTTCATCTATGCATGAAGAACGAGGGCTATGATGGCACCTGTGGCCATCCCTGCGCTGACTAAAAAGCCCTTCCCTTTGGAATCACACAGGGTTTGGCTGGATAGTGACCGTCCGGTAGTCCGCCCGGTCGATATATGTTTAGAAAGGATGGAAGTAAAGATGAAAAAAGCAACCACAAAAAGACTCCTTGCAACGCTCCTCTCTTTTGCCATGATGTTCGCTCTGGTCGCCTGTTCTGGCAACGAAAATGGCAGTAGCGGAGGCAACAACTCCGCCAACAGCGGTGGCACTTCCTCCGGTGGCGGCCACGAAGTGGAGCTGATAGACGGCGCCACCGCCCCTGAGGATTTGACCTTTGGTCTAACCCCCTTTGAAGACCGCCAGACTCTGCGCATCGGCTTCTTTACCGGCTCTCCCCTCTCCTATGCCTTCCTCTTTGCCGATAATCTGGGCGTCTTCGACGCGCTAAACATCGATGTGGAGTATAGCTGCTTCACCGGTGGCCCCGCCATGATGGAGGCCAACTCCGAATGGGACATGGCATCCTGCGGTTTGGGCGGTGTATGCACTGCCTTGGCTGGTTATGACTTTACCCTCGTAGATGTTACTGACTACGAGGAGAACATGGCCATTTTCGTACGGCCCGACTCTGAGTTGGCTAATGACCCTACTAACCCCGATTTATGGAAGGGAGCTACCGTGGTCTACCCTGCTGGCACCACCGGTCAGGCGGTCCTAGCTCAGTATCTCGAGACCATGGGCCTGACCCTCTCCGACGTGGAAAGTGTCAACATGGACAATGCCAACGGTCTGACCGGCTTTAACGGCGGCACTGGTGACGCTCTGGTGTGTTGGAACGCTATCGCCCTGTCCGCTGAGGACAGAGGGTATGTTCGTGTCACTGACTCTGGCCAGCTGAACCTGCCCTTCCCTTGCTGTACCTTCGCCCAGACCGAGATCATGGAGAGTAATCCCGACCTAGTGGCTGCTGCAGTCGCTGTTTTCCATCTGACCTATGAGTGGGTTACCGAGTCCGAGGGCAATGCCGCTCAGGCCGCCGCCTGGTATCTGGAGCACTGCGACGAAGAAGGCTTCCTGTGTGACGAGAGCATCGCTGAACGCACCATTAACTGGTGGCGCTGTCCCACGGTAGATGAGTATATCGCACTCTTTACTGAAACTGAACCCGACGAAGCTGGCCTGTATACTTCTCGTGACCTACTGCAAATTGAGAACGACATCCTCTCCGGATTTGACTTCTTCACCAGCGTAGGCAGCTACACCGAGGCCCAACGCACCCAGTTCCTGGACGATCAGCGGGTGGACAATTCCATCGCTCTGGCTGTCAAAGAAATGCTGGGTCGATAAATGCCTTCGATAGTCTTCCTCCCGCCCCATGGGAGGCGGGAGGAAGATTCGCTTTGCGGACGTGAAAACTGAATTTGGCTTCTGTCTACAGATCAGTCCAAACGTTCTCAGAGTGCATCTCCGCCTCTGCATATCTGATATTTGAGACACAAAGCTCGGAAAGTAGGGATGTCTTTTGAGCGAACCCATTCATGAGATGACTGCGGCTGAGCGTGTCGCGCTGGTCGAGCGTGAAAAACACCGGATAACCTACCGCAACATCACCCTGTCTTTCGCCGGTATCCTTCTCTTCCTGCTCATTTGGGAAGGGTTAGCCCTGTCCGGCATTGTAGACTCCAGAATTCTGTGTGACGTTTTGGAAGTCCTTCGTCTTTTCGTCACCAAACTGTCTGATCCCAATCCAGACGGCGCGGTGCTGACGGTCCATATCTGGTCCAGTTTACAGGTGGCCCTTCTGGGCTTCCTGCTGGCTGTAGTCATCGGTGTGCCTCTAGGCTGGTTGATGGGCTGGTACCGGGGAGCCGACAGCTTTCTTCGCCCCATCTTTGAGATTATTCGCCCTATTCCCCCAGTGTCCTGGATTCCGCTGACCATTGTGTGGCTGGGCATCGGCCTGCCGGCCAAGTCCTTCATCGTATTCTTTGCCGCCTTTGTCCCCTGTCTAATCAACGCCTATACCGGCATCCGGCAGACCAAGGAGGTCCTGAAAAACGTAGGTAAGACCTTTGGCGCTTCTTACTTCACTGTCTTCGTAAAAGTGGGGATTCCTTCCTCTTTGGTCATGACTTTCGCCGGCATCAAGGTTGCTATCGGCAACGCCTGGGCCACTCTGGTGGCCGCTGAGATGCTGGCCGCTTCCAGCGGACTGGGCTACATGATCCTGATGGGCCGTTCCTATGCCCGCGTAGATCTGATCATCCTGGGGATTGTTGTCATCGGCGTGCTGGGCGTCATCATCTCCGCTATCATCAACAGGCTGGAGCGTATCTTCCTAGGATGGAGGTATGTGTAGTATGGAAAAGAAAACCGCGCATATGAGCGCAGCAGAGATTCGGGAACAACGGCTTAAGGTTCTTTACCGTATCCTCCCTATTGTCTCTCTTCTCCTGTTGGTGGCCCTTTGGCTGTTAGCCTCCTCCGGCGCCAATTCCAACTTCCCAACTCCCCAGGCAGTGTGGGATCGTACAGTTCGCCTGTTCACCAATCCGGTAAAGAAACTGACTTTGGTCGGTCACGCTTTGGTCAGTCTACGGCGCATCGGTCTGGCTCTCGTCTTCGATTGGACTGCTGGTATCGCCTTTGGCGTACTGCTGGGCTGGTGCCCCAGGGCCCGTGCCTTCTTTGGCCCTCTATTCAACGCCTTCCGTGCCGTCCCTCCGCTAGCCTGGATTCCTCTAATCACACTGTGGTTTGGTGCTGGTGAGTTCCCCAAGGTCCTCATCGTTATCTTTGGTTCTCTGGCCTCTATTGTGGTCAACACTCAGGCCGGTCTTAGTTCTGTGGATAAAATGTATCTGGACGTAGGTACCGTTTTTAATGCCACACCCAGACAGCGCCTGTTCAAGATCGCTATTCCATCTTCTCTGGACGCCATCTTTGCCGGCGTGCGTACCTCTACCAGTGCCGCCTGGATGGTGGTTTTGGCTGCCGAGATGCTGGGTGCTGACGCAGGCGTGGGCTTCCTGATCTCCCGCGGCATGGACTCTATCGATATGCCCCTGGTCCTGACCGGCATGATCGCCATTGGTATCGTGGGCGCTATGCTGGCCATTATCACGCAAATTGCAGAAAGGTTGATTTGCCCATGGACGAGAAAAAGAAAGTAATTCTGAAACTGGACAACATCTGTCAGAGCTACGTCGTGGGCGAGTCAGTCAAGGATGCAGTGGAAAATGTTTCCCTCGAGGTCTACGACAATGAATTTCTGGTCATCCTAGGCCCAGGCCACTGCGGTAAAACCGTACTGATGAACATGATCGCCGGATTGGAGAAACCTATCGGTGGCAAAATCTATCTGGACGGCGAGGAAGTTCACGGCAGCGATAAGCGTATCGGCATGGTGTTTCAGTCTTTGAATTTGATGCCCTGGCGCACTGTCATGGGCAATGTGGAATTTGGTCTAGAGGTAGCTGGCGTATCCAAGGAGGAGCGCCGGGCCACCGCCCAGAAGTACATCGATCTTGTGGGGTTGAAAGGCTTTGAAAAGTCCTATCCCCATGAGCTCTCCGGCGGTATGAAGCAGCGTGTAGGAATTGCCCGTGCCTATACCAACAATCCTCAGATTCTCCTGATGGATGAACCCTTTGGCCAGCTGGATGCCCAAACCCGGTATGCCATGGAGGAAGAGATCCTGCGTATCTGGGAGCAAGAAAGGCGCACCATCCTCTTTGTCACCAACAACATTGAGGAGGCTGTCTATCTGGCAGACCGAATTGTGCTGTTGAGCAACTGCCCCGCCCGGGTAAAGCAGGTTTATGATCTGGCTTCACTGGGGCGTCCCCGGAACACTACGTCTCCGGATTTTCTGCGCATCCGGTCCGAGATTTCCGATAATACGGATCTGGCGCTTTGATATGGGAGGTACTCTATGAGCGAGCAAGAATATAAAGTACGGGTGGAGCACCTGACCAAATACTTCGGGGACCTACATGTGCTGGACGATGTGTCCTTCAATATCAAAAAGGGAGAATTCCTGTGTGTGGTAGGCCCCACAGGCTGTGGTAAGACCACCTTCCTCAATCTGCTCACCCGCATCTATATGCCCACAAAGGGAGAACTCTATATCGACGGTGAGCCCGCCGATCCCAAAAAACACAGTTTGGCAGTGGTGTTCCAGGAGCCTTCCTCCATGCCTTGGCTCACGGTAGAACAGAACCTGCGTTTCGGCTTGGAAATCAAGAAGCTGCCCAAAAATGAGATTGATCGTCGAGTAGAAAATATCATCAAGCTGTTAGGCCTAGAAGAGTTTCGTAACCGCTACCCTCACCAGTTGTCCGTTTCTACCGCCCAACGCATCATTATCGGACGCGCTTTTGCCCTCCAGCCTGACCTGTTGCTGATGGATGAGCCATATGGACAGATGGACATCAAACTGCGCTTCTATCTGGAGGATGAGGTTATCCGCTTGTGGAAGGAAATCGGTACCACCGTGGTTTTCATTACCCACAACATCGAGGAGGCCGTGTATCTAGCTGAACGCATCCTAATCCTGACCAACAAGCCGGCCCACATCAAGGAGGAAGTGCAGGTAGACCTACCACGTCCGCGGGATGTTACCGCTCCTGACTTCATTGCAATTCGAAATCATGTGACCGAACAGATCAAATGGTGGTAAGATAAAGCGGGGAAGCCCTTGGGCCGCCCCGCTTTTCTTAAATGCCAAACTCGACGAAAAGGAGGGTAACATGAATCAGCCCCAGATTATGCTTCTTGTAGCAGTCATCAACTTTGCCGCCGCTTTTTTTCAAGGAGCTGCCGGCTTTGGCTACGCTCTAATGGCCATGGCCCTGATGCCCCTCTTTCTACCCATGTCTGTATGTTCCGCCATTTCCGCGGTGACTGTGGTTGTCATTGGTCTCCAGATGACCCTAGCCCTCTGTCGGGAACTGCAGTGGCGGCTGATTGTGTTGCCCGTGTTCTCCTGTCTGACCACCATCAATCTGGGCCTGTATCTACTGGACCAGTTTGATGAACTTCTTCTGCGCATCATCCTAGCCTGTCTGCTTCTGTTGGTAACCGCTATTTTTTTCATCATGCGCCGCCGTCAACTGGTGCTGCCCAACCGCTGGTATACAGCTGTTGGTGCCGGGCTGATTACCGGAATTTCCACCGGCATGTTCAATATTGTGGGGCCTTTCTTTTTGGTCTATTATATGAATGTGTGCGAAACCCCCTTGAATATGAAAGCCAGCCTAGAGTTCAGCTTCCTTCTCTCCGGGCTCTATTCGAGCGCCATGCATCTGTTTGTCTATCACAACATCACGTTGGAGGCGGCACCTATGTTAGCCACCTCCGCAGCGGCAGCACTGCTAGCCGGCGTACTTGGGTTGAAAGTGTTCCGGAAGATCGACAAGAACAAAATCTCACTGGTGGCCTATATCCTGTTGCCCCTCATGGCCGTCAATCTAATCATCACCGGACTGAGTGTCTGATCCCTTTTGTAAAGAGGAACCCAAGCGTACTTGGCTCTTGGGGTGGTCTTTCTGGGTGCGTGGCTGTGGTCCCTCCCTACTTATGTGCGGTCCAAGGGTCAGTGAACAGAACCGCTTTTCCTGTCTACTATGACCATGGCGGAGCACCGCACTTCTACGGCCATATAAGTTGAGCAGATTTTTTGCTTTTGTTAGCCATCCCTCTTCACAAAATCTGACTGTATCTACAAATCTGCCTATATATTTTTAGACTTTGCCGCAGAGCTTCTTTTCAATAGTCTCTGAGAAAGCAGACAATCCAGCTTTCGGTATCCCCTCTTTTGCTTTTTTCATCCAACTTTTTGGGAGAGACCGAGCCAGTCAGAGAAACAGCATGAACTCCGGTTGCTTTCCTATACTGAACAGTCAATGTTCCTGTGGGAGAGCCCCTGCACCAGGTTTCTATTCCTCTTCGCCGTACCACATACAGGCCGTCAGGTCCACTCCGCCATCCAGCCGGAAGGGCACCCCCTCCATCTCCAGCAGCAGGCGCTGACTCTCCTTTCCCAAAGGGGAGAAAGCGTCGCTCAGTCCCCCAAGGCGGTTGACCACCCGGTGGCAGGGCAAGTCCGCCGGCGCCCTATTCAGCGCACAGCCCACGATACGAGACAGCCTGGGATTGCCAAGCAACCTGGCAATCTGTCCATAAGTCGTTACTCGGCCATAGGGTATCCGGGCCGTGATCTCATAGACCCGCTGAAATACGTTGTCCAAACGGCTCCCTCCCGTACTGTGTCTTTTTCCCGATTATAGCACCCGGCCCCGTCGGTGTCTACCGTTGTCTCTTTTTCCGATAAAATGGGGCCTCCTACTTGACATCGGGGACAAACCGTCATTTAATAGAGGCCAGGGAGCATAATCCATAAGGAAAGGGAGGAATATCTATGACTACGATTACTCTGGGCGGTACCGGCATCCAAATCGAGAAAAATGGCTTCGGCTGCCTGCCCATTCAGCGTATCTCCCAGAAGGAGGCCGCCTATTTGCTGCGGAAGGCTGTGGACGGCGGCATGAATTATTTTGACACTGCCCGCTCTTACAGCGACAGTGAGGAAAAGATCGGCTACGCCTTTCAGGGGATTCGGGACAAGGTCATCCTCGCCACCAAGAGCCACGCCAAGACTGGCCAGGAGCTAAAGGAGCACCTGGAAACCAGCCTGCGGAACCTGCGCACCGACTACATTGACATTTACCAGTTCCATAACCCCGCCTTCTGCCCCAAGCCCGGCGGCGAGGATGGCTTGTATGATGCCGCCCTGGAGGCCAAGGCCCAGGGCAAGATCGGCCATATCTCCATCACCAATCACCGGCTGGCCGTGGCCCATGAGGCCATTGACTCCGGGCTGTACGCCACGCTCCAGTTCCCATACAGCTATCTGGCCGGGCCCCAGGAGCAGGAGCTGGTGGACAAGTGCCAAAAGGTCGGGATGGGCTTTATCGCCATGAAAGGAATGGCCGGTGGCCTGATCCGAAGCGGGCCGGCCGCCGCCGCCTGGATGGCTCTGCAGCCCACTGTGGTTCCTATCTGGGGTGTTCAGCATAAGTGGGAGCTGGATCAGTTCCTGTCCGCTGTCCGGGAAACACCAGCCATGACCGAGGAGTACCAGCAGATCATCGACCACGACCGCAAGGAGCTGGCCGGCGACTTCTGCCGAGGCTGCGGCTACTGTATGCCCTGCCCTGCTGGTATCGAAATCAACCAGTGTGCCCGGATGTCTCTGATGCTCCGCCGGGCTCCGGAGGCCAGCTGGCTGTCTGACCAGTGGCAGGCGGAGATGAAGAAGATAGAGAACTGCCTACACTGTAATCAATGTAAATCAAAGTGTCCCTACGGTCTGGATACACCCAGGCTGCTGGCGGAAAACTATCAGGATTATAAGACCTACCTGGCTCGGTAACAACAAGGGGGGCCACGGAGCAAGTTTTCATATCAAAAGTTGTCTCTCAGTTGGACCTAAAATGAATCACAGCAGCTTGTATAGGCGGCTTGGGACTTAGCGGTACACCCATAAGAACATAATTATTCGGTTACAGGACAGCATAGTGGATTGCTATGCTGTCCTGCTTTTTCTCCGCCTCTAATGGTCCGCTTGCCATCTTCTTGTTTCACTTCCCTGATAAAGTTCTAGACAATCTGTATCTTTTGTCCGCAGTGTCCACTTAACAATCCGGTACATAAGCAATGGATCATGAAACACTGAAATCCCAGTCGTTGGCAAACTGTACTGCAGTTACCCCATGCCTTGTTTTGTACACAAAATTGTGTGTTTTAAAGCTATGGGCAAATATACCTGAAAGCATTTTCACAATTTATCTTTCCTCGGGAACTTATGACAGAGAAAAATCCGCTCACCCGGTATGATGATCTCAAGGAAAAGGAACTGCCCACCTTGGGAACACCAAAGGTGATGATCCGGGTTCCAGGCAGGGGAAAAAGCGGTTTAGAACACAACCTTGATCGCCATAGTTGCAGAAGGTCAGATTCAGGGTCTCTGTATACCTTACAGTTAACCGCGCCCTGTTTGAGACGGTGTAGAAATAGCTGGAATTGGGCTGACTGTGGTTAGAATCTGTAACCCCATTACCCACATATTCCCCTACTAGTACCTATTCGCCTGAGAGGTGCCTTGGGATATCTTCGGAGCAGCTCATGTTGATTAATTATATTGAAGTTCTCATCGTTGACATTCTCCCACAACAGCCAAACGCAGCGCACATTCTCTACCATTTGCACGGACTGTTCCGGCATCCATTTAGGATGACAGATCATTTTAAAGAGGACTCTTATCAGGCTGAGATACGATTATTTTTGGCGATCCTATACAGCGTATGTGAAGGGCATGTGCCGCATGGCAGATAGAAAAGTAGGGAGGCGCAAAAATATGAGACTTATTCATTAGAGAGAAGCAGCCCTTTTTTTATCGGTTAAAAAATAGGCCGCAAAGATAAAATAGTAAAAGTTAGCAAATTAAAGTATTTCTTAAATACTCACAAACAGTCTTAAAGAAAGTGAAAATTTTTTGTTTATTCATTATATATTTTTTGAGATAACTCTATAATCTTATTCGTATTTTACTTTAACGTGGCAGAGATAGTAAAATGAGCCTGGATTAACATTCTAATTAGTTTATTAGGAAGTTATTTTGCTGGGCCTAGCAATCTTGACGCAACTCTGGTGCCCATGAGATTGTGTTGGGTTGCGTGTTATGAGCCCCTGCCCTGTTATTGGAAGGGAGAATGCTGAAGTTATGGCTGAATTTGTGATCAAGCCTGTAGGCGACTGTGCCCTGTGCGCTGAGTTTAAAAATGAGATCAGTGTAGCCGTCAACCAGCAGGTCCATGCACTGGATAGAGCACTGTCCACCGCCCATATTCCGGGTGTGGTGGAAACAGTGCCTGCATACCGGACGCTGATCGTCTATTACAGGCCTGAAGTGGTGCGATATGAGGAATTGAAGGCCTGTATCTTAGCCTTGACTGACTTCTCAGAAAGCAAGGCCAGCGTTGGTGGCCAAGTCATCGAACTGCCGGTGCTTTATGGAGGAGAAGTGGATCTGGATCCAAACGCCCCACACTATGATGGCTGGGACGGACGGGAAACGGCCCCAGACCGAGAGGATGTGCTGGCTCATGAGAAGATCACCTGGGACGAGTTTGTTCACCGCCACTCAGCTAATTTGTGCTACATCTATTTCCAGGCCTTTGCCATCGGTCACTCCTATGTGGGCAATCCGGTCAAGACCTTCACCGTTCCTCGTCGGACCACTCCGCGGACCAAGATACCTCAGGGCTCTATTGCCATCTGGGCGGACCAGACGGTGCTCAATGGCTTCGATCTTCCCTGTGGCTGGCAGGTGGTGGGCCGTACACCCGTAATGCTCTATGATGATAAAAAAGATCCGGCCTCATTTTGCCTGTCCGGGCAGTGGCTCAAGTTCGTACCTATTGACCAGGTGGAATACGCCAGGATCCGGAAACTGTCCCTGGCCGGTGAATATCAACCGGTTACCTACGAAAGAAAGGTAGGTGAGTAACATGGGACTCAAAGTGATCTCTCCTGGTCCTCTGACCAGCGTTCAGGATGAAGGCCGCTTTGGCCACCAGCGCATTGGAATGTCCCCCGCGGGAGCTATGGACCTCCACTCAATGCGCCTGGCTAACCTGCTGGTAGGCAATGACCTGGGTGAGGGCGTTCTTGAAATGACTTTTTTGGGCCCTAAGCTCCAGTTTACCCAGGACAATGTGTTCGCGTTAACTGGCGCTGATATGGGCGCTACATTGGATGGAGTTCCTGTCCCACTAGGGCAGGCCTGGCCAGCTAAGGCAGGCAGCGTACTCCAGATAGGGCCAGCCCGCGCAGGCTGCCGAGGTTATCTGGCTGTGGCTGGGGGATTGGATGTCCCGGTTCTCTATGGAAGTAAATCCACCTTGCTCCGATCTGGACTTGGCGGATTTCAGGGCAGAAAGCTGGCTGCCGGAGATACCATTCCCTTTGCCTCTCCTAGGGCCCAGATTCCAAATCTGGCGGTCCGCCGTCTGCCACCTCAACCCCCTATTTCCAAAGAAATTACTGTCCGGGTCATATTAGGTCCCCAGGACGACCGCTTTACTAAGGAAGGACTGGATACCTTTTTAAACAGCACCTTTACCGTGGATGAGAAATCTGACCGTATGGGATACCGACTCAACGGACCCAAGGTAGAGCACAGCACGGATGCCAACATCATCAGCGACGGCATTCCCTTGGGCGCAGTCCAGATACCCGGCAGCGGACAGCCCATCATCATGATGAGTGAGCACCAGGGCTCCGGCGGCTATACCAAGATCGCCAATATCATCTCGGTGGATATCCCCCTGGTCGCTCAGTGCGCTCCCGGTGATAAAATTCGGTTCCAAGCGATCAAGTTGGATCTGGCGCAGGAACTTTATCTGGCTCAGAGGGCCCAGTATGAGCGGTTACGTCAGGTCTATGACCAGGACTTTAAGTCCATCTACCGGGTAAGCGTCAATGGCAACACTTACTGTGTAGGCATTTCCCCAGCAAAATGAAAAGGCCGCTTGGATCCACAGATTCCAGCTGAAAAGTTTTAGGATTCTTATAGAAATAGGTATAAGTAAGACCTCGGCTTTTAGAATGTGCTACAGAATCATTTGAGATATCACAAATCCCATTGACTATCTTTGGATACAGGTCTATACTGTAGGCGGCAAAGGCAAAGACGTCTTTCGGGATATATCCTGACAAGATGTCTTTGCCTTTTTGTATTTTCATCTGAAAACAGAAGCAAGGAGGAACCATATGTACCAAGTAGATCTGAACAGCGACCTGGGTGAAAGCTTCGGCAACTATACCCTGGAAGCAAATGACGAGATCATGCGCCATGTGTCTTCAGCCAATGTGGCCTGCGGCCTCCATGCCGGTGATCCAGTGGTTATGGCTCACACGGTGGCTCTGGCCAAAGAGTACGGCGTGGGCGTGGGTGCACACCCCAGTTACCCTGATCTGCAGGGTTTCGGACGGCGGCGGATGATTATGAAAAAGGAAGAGTTACGGGACTTTATTACTTACCAGATCGGTGCCCTTTACGCCTTTACCAAGGCTGCCGGTGTCCCTCTGCTCCACATTAGTGCCCACGGCGCCCTGGGAAACGTAGCCCAGGCCGATATGGATACCGCCCGTGCGGTATGTGAGGCCACCGCCAGCTTCGACGATTCTATCCGTATTCTGTACTACGGCAACTCCTGCCTGAAGGATGTAGCGGACCACATGGGGCTTCCAACTGTATCCTTGGCCTTTGCGGACCGGGGTTATATGGAGGATGGCTCACTAGTCCCCCGGGGACAGCCCGGCGATATGATCAAAGATGCGGACCAAGCCGTGGCCCGGGTGATCCGGATGGTCAAGGAGGGGAAGGTCACCACCTCTGCTGGGAAGGATATCGGCATCAAGGCAGAGAGCATTCTGGTCCATGGTGACGGAGCCCACGCAGTGGAATTTGTGTTAGCCTTGAAAGCCGCTTTCCATCGTGAAGGCATCCAGATCAAAAACTTTGCCCAATGATGACTGCGGAGCAGAGATATGGCAGAAAGGACGGATATCATGCAAGACTACAGTTCCCTCTCTCCCGCTGAGTTGCGGGCGAAATTCCGCACTGGGGAGTTAGTGCTCCCCACCGCCGGGCTGTGCCCTGGTTACATCCAGGGCAACTTGGTTATCCTGCACCGCCGCTATGGCGAAGATTTCCTCCAATTTATGAAGCAGAATCCTAAGCCCTGCCCCATCTTAGAGGTCTTTGACCAAGGCTCTCCCATCTCTCACAAGATGGCGGAGGGGGCTGATATCACTACGGATATCCCTCTCTACCGCATCTACCGTAACGGTGTATTCGAGGAGGAAGTCAAGGATGTCAGCGGCTATTGGAATGAGGACATGGTAGGCTTCCTCATTGGCTGCAGCCTCACCTTTGAATCCAGGCTGGTGGAAGCCGGTATCCCGCTAAAGCACTACGAAGAGAATAAGCGGGTTCCTATGTTTGATACCAATATCGCCTGCAAGCCTAGTAAGCTGTTCCACGGCAATTATGTGGTGTCCATGCGCCCGGTCAAGAAGGAACTGGTGGACTTGGCTGTCAAAATCACAGAACCCATGGACTACGCCCACGGCGCTCCCGTCCAGATTGGCGATCCTGATGCCATCGGTATCAAGGATGTGCTCCACCCTGATTATGGTGATCCGCTGGATATCGGTCCTGACGAGGTTCCAGTCTTTTGGGCCTGCGGTGTCACACCCCAGAACGTAGCCACTCAGGCTAAACCTGACCTTCTGATCTCTCATTCCCCAGGCTATATGCTCATCAGCGACATAGACAGCAGCAAGTTGTAAGGAGAACATCAGCCCCCCAAAATCTAAAAGGAAATGGAGTACAACGTATGAACGAAGCGAAAAAGCCCAGCGCGATGGACTATTTGAAAGCCGTTGGCCCCGCCATCGTCATCTCAGCCGTTGTGGTCGGACCCGGCAGTGTCACCACCGCTTCTTCCATGGGCGCCAGCTATGGCTACAAGCTCCTGTGGGTCATTATCCTGGCCGCCCTAGCCTCTTTCTTTTACCAGTTGCCCGCTATCCGCGTGGCTCTGGCCAAGGAAGTCACCATCATGGAAGCGGTGCGTATGCGCTTCGGTAAAATATGGGCAATGGTCCTGTACTACTGCATCATGTTCGGCTGCCTGATTTTCCAGGCGGGCAACTTCACCGGCGCCGCTATGGCTATGAACTACTTTGTCCCTCAAATCTCTCTGATCGCATGGGCGGCTATCATGATTGGGCTGGCGTTTGTGCTGGCCTGGACCTCCCGCTACGGCATTCTGGAAAGCTTTACCAAGGTACTGGTCATTCTGATGGTCGTCGCCTTCGTCGCCACCGCTATTGGTTCTCAGCCCAATATGTCTGACCTGGTGTCCGAGGGCTTCTCCTTCCAGATTCCTAATGGTGACTACATGCTAGTCCTGGCTATGCTGGCTACCACCATGGTACCGGACATTCCGGTTTCCCTGTCCGCCTTGCACAAGCAGCGCTACTTCAAGAAGGGCTCCTTCGAGGCCGGTCTGCCTCAGGAAACTAAAATGAAGATGGCCCACTTCGATCTGGTGTTTGGCTGCATTGTCACCGCCCTAATCACCAGCGCTATCGTTGTCTGTTCAGCCACTAACCTGTTCCCCCTAGGTATCACTGTCAGCAGCGCCTCCGACATGGCCGCTCAACTGACTCCTATTCTGGGCCGCTATGCCGGTATTCTGTTCTCTCTGGGCCTATGGGCCGCCGCCTTCTCCTCCGGTCTGTTCCGCATTGAGTTGTTACCTATGTTGTATAATCAGGCCACCGATCAGGAAGAGGATATGAAGGCTCCTCGCAGCCGTCTCTGGATGATCCTAGGTGCCGGTATTCCCCTGATTTTCATCTTCCTATTCGGAGCCTCCCCCGCGGAACTGGTCATCATGGCCCAGGCCTTGAACGGTCTGTTGCTGCCTATTATCTGCGGCATTATCTGGAGAATCACCTCGGATAAGAAGTTCATGGGTGACCACGCTAATCGACTTTACCTAAACATCATCTTTGCTGTCATCTTTGTGGTCACAGTTCTGTTGGCTATCCGTGTATTCATCAATCTGATTGGTTAATCTGCTGCCACTGTCGTCTGAAGAGCTGAATCTAGGGTCTGGAATCTTATGTGCCACAAGATAAAAGAATACATATAGAGATCTGGCGCATAAAAATTGGAATGAAGGGGGACTATGTCCCCCTTCATTCTCATTTCAAGGGTAAGATTTATGGATGGAACTGTGTAGTTGCTGGTTTCATTGGCACGACTGACGCCACAGGCTTACCAGCCCGACATGAAAAGTCCTAGAGGAAGTGCTATGATAAAGCGACATCTGGAAGATATGAGACAGAAAAACTTCTTGGAACCCTATCTCTCCCACTGGACACGCCCTCGCTGTTTGTCATTTCTGGTTCAGTGTTCCCGATGTCCGTGGGCTGGCGTCATTCTCACCGTTCCCGATAATGGTAACCATGCCCTCTTCCTGCTCCGCCTCGACCTGTTCAAAAGGAAGCCCGTTCATAAAGGAGCCGCCCAGTGCGTCCTCTACGGTTTCACTGTCATAGTAGACGGTCCCGTACTCCTCTCCATCGGCCTCCCCGATGGACACGGCCATCTCCCACTTCTCCACGTTACCCTCCACCGTGACTCTCAAATGAGTTCCGAATGTAGTCCTGTCGTACACATAGCTGCCGTCTGCCTCAAGCTCCTCTGTGATATCCACTTCCTCCCCGTTTACTACCAGAATAGCCTGTCCATCCCTGTTTTCTACCGTGGCCTGGGGTACTTCTAAGGTGGTAATATGCTCGCCGGTATCCATGATCATGTCCTGTCGGTATTGGTCCACCTTGATGACGGACACGATCTGTCCGAATATCTCCTGGGCGGCCTCTGGGTTGGCTGCCCCCACCCCCACTACCATCATAGTGATGGCGGCGCAGGCCACCAATATGGTCCGCATAGTTCGGCGGGAGTTCTTACGGTCCTTGTTTTCAGTCATGGCGATGATCTCCTTGATCTTTTCCTCGGAAGCGTTGAGCTCCCGGCATGCGTTACGGTACACTTTGGGGTCGAACATAGACACTTCCCTCCTTCTCTTCCTCCTCGGACAATTCCTTTCGCAGCCGGGCCCGGGCCCGGAGCAGCCAGGTCTGCACCGTGGATGGATTGGCACGCAGGGCGGCGGCCGTCTCGGCCACACTCAGCCCCTCGTAGTAGTAGAGATATATGACCAGCCTGTATTTCGGCTCCAGGGCCATCACCGCCCCCATCAGCTCCGCCCGCTCCCGGTCCTCGGGTGCGGTCAGCTCATGCCATTCCTCCAGCGGGACGGCAGTGCGCCGCCAAAAAGAGCGGAGCATTTTGCGGCTCTCGTTCACCGATACCCGCAGGAGCCAATGCTTCATATGGTCCTCGCTCTCAAACTCTGCTTTCTGCTCAAAAAGCCGAAGCAGGACCGTCTGCATCACGTCCTCGGCGTCTTCCCGGCAGCCCAGAGCGTGGTAGGCCACCCGATAGATCATGTCGCCATAGGTCTGAGCCGCCCGGCTGAACTCTTCCTGGGTCAAAGCCGCTCACCTCCTTGGAAGTCTCTGTTTGAAAGGCCTTTCATTCAGTAATATCCGCCAGAGGCGGTAAAAATCTCACCACAAAAGAAAAAATTTGGGGCCGCCACATCTGTGGCGGCCCTGTGAAGGTTCAGTAGCAGATCCTGTTACATATGGGCAGCGGGCTGCTCCACGTTCAGGACAGTAAGTCTTTTGATGATATTTTGGCGGGTCACAATGCCCACAAAAGCGCCTCGGTCGTCCACCACGGGGATAAAGCTCTGGCGCAGAGCGCGCTCCACCAGTTCCTCCAGGGCCACATCGATGCGTACCGCCGGATTGAAGCCGGGGCGGATTACCCTGCGGAGGGGCTGCTTCTCCTGAGTTTGGATATCCCCGCTCCCCTGGTCCAACAGGCACCAGAGGAAATCCCCCTCGCTGACTGTACCCACATAGCTCCCATCCTTGGCCAGCACTGGGATAGCGGTATAGCCGTGGAAACGGAGCTTCTCCAGCCCCTGGCGGATGGTCCAGTCCTCATAGAGCCAGGCCACGTTTGTCTTTGGTGTCAGCAGAGATATCACATTCAATACTCTCAATCCTTTCCGGCGGGGAGGCCCCCTATATCTCTATGGACAGGATAGCACAGATTGAGGCAAAAGTCTGTAAAAAAACTGTGAAATCTGCCCTCTCAGGAGAGCAAAATACGGTCGTTGTCCAGGCCCCTGCCCACCCCTGCCTTGAAGCGTGCCAGCAGGTCAGACACTGTCATTCCCTTCCGCTCCTCCCCCTGGATGTCCAGCACGACGCGGCCGGAGTCCATCATCAGGGTGCGATTGCCCAGCTCCAGTGCCTGCTGCATATTGTGGGTGACCATCAGGGTGGTGATCCTGTTTTCCGCCACAACCTCCCGTGTGATCTTCAACACCTTCTCCGCCGTGGCAGGATCCAGGGCGGCGGTGTGCTCATCCAATAAGAGAAGCCATGGCGGATTCATGGTAGCCATGAGCAGGGTCAGGGCCTGGCGCTGTCCGCCGGACAACAGCCCCACCGGCTGCTTGATTCGGTCCTCCAATCCCATATCCAGCAGAGCCAGCTGGTCCCGGAATCGCTGTCTGTCCTTCTGTGTCAGGGGGGCGAACCAGCCGCCGCTCCCGGCGGCCAGGGTCAGGTTTTCTTCAATCGTCATGTGGGGCGCAGTCCCCCGCATGGGGTCCTGGAACAGCCGTCCAATATGCTTGGATCGCTTGTGCTCGGCCATGAAAGTGATATCCTGGCCGTCCACGAGAATGCAGCCGCTATCCACGAGAAAGCTGCCGGCGATGGCGTTGAACAGGGTGGACTTGCCCGCCCCGTTGGAGCCTACGATTGTGACGAAGTCTCCCCGCTCCAGGTGGAGGTCCACCTGGTCTAAGGCCTTCTTCTCATTCAGCGTTCCTGGATTGAAGGTCTTGGAGATGTGGTCCAGCTTCAGCATTTGACTCCGCCCCCTCTCTTTCTGGCGGCCAGCTTCTGCCGCTGCAACGCGATCAGCTTTCTTCCCTGTGGGGCGGCGATGGCCACGGCCACAATCAGGGCAGACACCAGCTTGAAGCCCTCGGTAGGCACGATGCTGGTACTGATAGCGACGGCGATGATGATGCGGTACAGACAGGCCCCCAGAATGACTCCGAACACCCGGCGGGGAATGGAGCCCCGGCCCATTAAGCTTTCCCCGATGATCAGGGAGGCCAGGGCAACTGTCACCATTCCGGTACCCAGATTGATGTCACAGCTCTTGTTTAGAAGTCCAATCAGGCAGCCCGCCAGCCCTGTGAGGGAATTGGACAGACACAGTCCCACAGTAATGGTAAAGGAGGGGTTGATGGAGGAAGCCCGGACCATGTCCGCGTTGTCCCCTGTGGCCCGGATAGACAGGCCCAGCCGGGTGCGGAAAAAAAGGACTACCAACAGGGCGGCCACCAGAAGGATCACCGCCAGCACCACCAGCTCATGCCACTTAGCCCACCACTCCCAGGGAAAAAGCTCCTTGCACAGCGTAAATAGGGAATCACTGCCGTAGATAGACAGGTTGGAGGACCAGCCCATCACCGCCAGGTTGACGGTGTAAAGCCCTGTGTTGACGATGATGCCAGCCAGGATGCTCTCCACCCCAAGCTTGGTCTGGAGAAAGGCGGTGACAAAGCCGGAGCAGGCTCCAGCCAGCATGGCGGCGGGCAGGGCCAGCAGGGGATGCCCGGCCAAAGTGACAGTTGCCCCTACGGCAAACCCCAGAGTATAGCAGCCATCTGTGGACAGGTCGGCAATATTAAGAATCGAGAAGCTAATGAACAGGGCCATGGCCACCAGGGAGTAAATCGCCCCCACCTCTAGTGCAGTCTGGAGGGCTGGCAGGGATAAAATAGCGGGCACAGGGATTCCTCCTTATGGCGGTACTGGGGACGCCGCACTGGGCGGCGTCCCCAGACCGAGGTTTTACAGAATGGACTCAGCTGAAGCTCTGGGCGGTGGTAATCTCCACCACGCCGATACCAAGGGTGGCAAAGGCAGCCTTCACATCATCTAGGCTCAGACCGATGGCCTCACAGGTTTCTGTGTTGATGGTGGCCGCTTCGTGGGCCAGGATGACCACAGGAGTGGTGGCGGGGTCAGCCCCGTTCACCAGCAGGTCCACCACCATATCGGCGGTCTCGGCCCCCAAATCGTCATAGTCAACGCCGTACCCAAAGAAAGCGCCATTCAGGGCGAAAGAGTTGGCACCGGTATAGTGAGGGATCTTAGCCTCGTTCAGCTTCTCAAAAATAGACAGTTCGGCCTGCATCACGGTGTTATCCGTTGGGGTGAAGATGGCCTCCACACCGGCGCTGATCAAGGCGTCCACAGCGGAGTTGACCTCGTCAGTATTGGTGCCGGTTTTTTCCACATAGGAGATACCGCTGGCATCCAGGAAGGCCTTAGCCTCCTCGATAGGCTTCTTGGAGGAATCCTCAGACTTGGAGTAGAGCAGGCCCACGGTCTGGATGTCGGGGTCTACGGCCAGCATCATCTTCATGATCATCTCGGTGTTCAGGGCGTCGCTGACGCCGGTGATGGTACCGCCAGGAGCGTCCATGTCCTGGACCAGATTAGCGGTGACAGGATCGGACACCGCAGCGAAGATGATTGGGATGTCCTCATCGGTGACTACAGACTGCATCACCTGGGCGGCCGGCGTAGCGATGGGCACGACCACATCTACCCCGTCAGCCACCAGTTGGGCGGCGATCTGATTGAGTGTGGTGCCGTCCCCCTGCCCATTATAGGTATAGTCGGCGTAATTGAAGGTCACTCCCAGCTCGGCGCTCTTGGCATCCAGCTCCTTCTGGACGTTCTTCTCGATCTGATCCAGAGAGGCGTGGTCCATATACTTGACCAAGCCGATCTTATACTCCGTCTTTGCAGCAGAGGCGGAACTTCCTCCCGCGGCGGTCCCATCGGAACTGGAAGCGCCAGAGCTGCCGGAGTCATTTCCGGCTCCTGTGCAGGCGGCCAGGGTCAGCGCCAGGGACAGGGACAGGGCCGCAGCCAGGAGCTTCTTCAAAGTGCTGTTCTTTTTCATGGTATTTACCTCCATTATTTGCCCGGTTTGGGCTTAGATTGGTTTGGGTGGGTGATGGAGGGGCCGTTGCCGGCGGCCTTTGTTTCAGAGTATAAAAAAACAGCCCCCTATCCCACATAATATGGGACAAGAGCTGTACTCCTGCGATACCACCCAAATTGACGTTTGCACGTCCGCTCGCTTCACGCGCCATCACGCGTGCCCGATGGATAACGGGTGGGTCCCCGTCGGCATCTACTAGGTCTCCCGTTCAAGCCGCCCTCGAAAGTCCATTCACTCGGCCGCTCCCCGCCCCGATCTCACCCTCCGGGACTCTCTTCAGGTTTGCCGCACCGGCTACTCCTCTTTCTCAAAGGTTTACCGCTGTCTAATTGTTGGGATTATTATAGCCGCTCCCCGTCTCCTTGTCAACCCCCCTCTTGAAAAAATATTGTGGGAGCTTTCAACGTCCTATCCATCCATACGAATAATGGGGGCGTTCTCCCCTCAGGTCAAACGCCCCCAAACCAGGTCAGATAAGAAATTCGCTGCTCTGCTTGAGATAACGCAGATAATACACCAACGCCACCAGGGATATTGCCAAACTTGCAAACACCGAGATTAAGGGCAAGATGAGTGACGGAGAATCCAAGAGACTGCCAGAAAGCAGCAGGCACAACAGCGTAATCCCCCCGGACAGGAACGCTGCCCCAAAGGAAATGAGCTGCCATCTCCATGCCTTTTTTCCCAGCTCCATCTGGCCGGCAGCGCCCCTTGACTGTAAAACCGCATTGGTCCCCTTAATTACAAAATAAGTCATGAGCAGGTTGCAGATATCCTGGGCCATGCTCATCAGGGCACCGAAAATTGTTTCATCATTCGCGAACAGGCCGACTACAAACACGATGACCAGAGTGATCACCGCGTTCCTATATGCCTGGTGCTCATTGCGCAGCTTCACCAAGCCCACTAACGAAATGACCGTCCCCCCCAAGACCGCCATTGACACTAAAAATATCAAGGGCGGGATAATCCACGCAAGGATCGTACATAGAATACTGGCAATTATAATCATATTGCCCACATACATCAGCCTCAGGGACTGGGCCACTTTTTCGTAGTTATATTCCACACCGCTCGCCTCCTGTTTCATAATAGAAAAAGAGCGGGCCTCTTCAGAAGTCCGCTCTTTTGATAGGAAACTTACTCGTTGATGCCGATGACGACGCCGGAACCCACGGTACGGCCGCCCTCACGGATGGCGAAACGCAGGCCCTGCTCGATGGCGATGGGGGTGATCAGCTCCACGTCCATGTCCACGTTGTCGCCGGGCATGCACATCTCAGTGCCCTCGGGCAGAGTGATGATGCCGGTCACGTCGGTGGTACGGAAGTAGAACTGGGGCCGGTAGTTGTTGAAGAAGGGGGTGTGACGGCCGCCCTCGTCCTTGGACAGGACGTAAACCTGGCCCTTGAACTTGGTGTGGGGATGGATGGAGCCGGGCTTGCACAGCACCTGGCCACGCTCGATGTCGGTCTTAGCGATACCGCGCAGCAGGCAGCCAGCGTTGTCGCCAGCCTCGATGAAGTCCAGAGTCTTGCGGAACATCTCCATGGAGGTGACCACGGTGCTCTTCTTCTCCTCGGACAGGCCCACAATCTCGACGGTCTCGCCGGCCTTCAGCTGGCCACGCTCCACACGGCCGGTAGCCACAGTGCCGCGGCCGGAGATGGTGAACACGTCCTCGACGGGCATCAGGAAGGGCAGAGAGTCATCACGGGGAGGAGTGGGGATATACTCGTCGACAGCATCCATCAGCTCCTTGATGCAGGCGAAGTCGGGATCATTCACATCGCCAGACTCGCAGGTCAGAGCGTTCAGAGCGGAACCCTTAATGATGGGGATCTCGTCGCCGGGGAACTCATAGGAGGACAGGGTCTCACGGACCTCCATCTCCACCAGCTCCAGCAGCTCCTCGTCGTCCACCTGGTCACACTTGTTCAGGAAGACAACAATAGCGGGCACGCCTACCTGACGGGCCAGCAGGATGTGCTCCTTGGTCTGAGCCATGGGGCCGTCGGTAGCGGCAATAACCAGGATAGCGCCGTCCATCTGAGCAGCGCCGGTGATCATGTTCTTGATATAGTCGGCGTGGCCGGGGCAGTCGACGTGGGCGTAGTGACGCTTGTCAGTCTCATACTCCACGTGGGCAGTGTTGATGGTGATGCCGCGCTCGCGCTCCTCAGGAGCCTTGTCGATGCTGGAGTAATCCTCATACTGGGCCTTGCCCTGCAGAGCCAGGTACTTGGTGATGGCGGCAGTCAGGGTGGTCTTGCCGTGGTCAACGTGACCGATGGTGCCGATGTTTACATGGGGCTTAGTACGCTCAAATTTTGCCTTAGCCATTGGAATTTCCTCCTTATATTACAGTTATAGACGTAACTTGCGTGGGTTCCATCGCATCAGGGACATTTTATCCTATTCTGAGCGCAAATGCAACCCTATTTTCCAACACACCCGGAATTAATCCTGGGTGTTGCGGCCGCGCTCGGCAATGATCTTGTCGGCGATGCTCTTGGGGATCTCCACATAGCTGTGGGGCTCCATAGAGTACTGGCCACGGCCCTGGGTGCTGGAACGCAGGTCGGTAGCATAGCCAAACATATTGGCCAGAGGCACCAGGGCGTCGATCTGGGTGGCGCCGGGACGGCTCTCCTGGCCCTGGATCTGGCCGCGGCGGCTGTTCAGGTCACCGATGACATTGCCCAAATAGTCGTCGGGCACGATGACGGAAACCTTCATGATGGGCTCCAGCAGAATGGGTGTGGCCTTGCGGCAGGCCTCTTTGAAGGCCATGGAGCCGGCAATCTTAAATGCCATCTCAGAGGAGTCCACCTCGTGGTAGGAGCCGAAGGTCAGGTGTACCTTCACATCCACTACCGGGTAGCCGGCCAGAACACCGGCCTGCATGGCTCCCTGGATACCAGCGTCAACGGCGGGGATATACTCCTTGGGGATGACGCCGCCGGTGATCTCGTTCAGGAACTCATAGCCCTTGCCGGACTCGTTGGGCTCCACCGTGATGCGGACGTGGCCGTACTGGCCCTTACCGCCGGACTGACGGGCATACTTGGTATCCTGCTCCACGCTCTTCTTGATGGTCTCCTTATAGGCCACCTGGGGAGCGCCTACATTGGCTTCCACCTTGTACTCCCGGAGCAGACGGTCCACGATGATCTCCAGATGGAGCTCGCCCATACCGGCGATAATAGTCTGGCCGGTCTCCTCGTCGGTGTAGGTCTTGAAGGTGGGGTCCTCCTCGGCCAGCTTCATCAGGGCAATGCCCATCTTCTCCTGACCGGCCTTGGTCTTGGGCTCAATAGCCACACGAATCACGGGTTCGGGGAACTCCATGGACTCCAGAATGATGGGAGCCTTCTCGTCGCAGAGGGTGTCGCCGGTGGTGGAATTCTTCAGGCCGATCACGGCGGCGATGTCGCCGGAGTAGCAGCACTCAATGTCCTCCCGGTGGTTGGCGTGCATCTGCAGGATGCGGCCAATGCGCTCTTTCTGCCTCTTAGTGGAATTCAAAACGGTGGTGCCGGTGTTCAGCACGCCGGAGTAAACACGCACAAAGGACAGGCGGCCCACAAAGGGATCGGTGGCGATCTTGAAGGCCAGAGCGGAGAAGGGGGCGTTGTCGTCAGCGGGACGCTCATCCTCCTCCTCAGTATCAGGGTTGACACCTTTAATGGCGGGGATGTCGATGGGAGAGGGCATATAGTCCACAATGGCATCCAGCAGCTTCTGCACACCCTTGTTTTTGTAGGAGGTGCCGCACACCACGGGGACCATCAGGTTATCGATGGTGCCCTTACGGATGGCGCGACGGATCATATCCTCAGGAACAGGCTGCTCCTCCAGGACAAGTTCCATGATCTCCTCATCAATGTCGGCACAAGAGTCCAGCAGCTTGGTGCGGTACTCCTGGGCCAGCTCCATCATATCGTCGGGGATCTCCTCCACCCGCATATCCTTGCCTACCTCGTCGTAGTAGACGTCAGCCTTCATCTCCACCAGGTCGATGATGCCCTTGAAGGTCTCCTCCTTGCCGATGGGGAGCTGGATGGGCACGGCGTTGCACTTCAGACGGTCGTGGATCATGTTGAGCACGTTGTAGAAGTCGGCGCCCATAATGTCCATCTTGTTGACGTAGATCATACGGGGGACCTTATAATGGTCGGCCTGGCGCCAGACAGTCTCAGACTGAGGCTCCACACCACCCTTGGCGCACATGACGGTCACAGAGCCGTCCAGCACGCGCAGGGAGCGCTCCACCTCCACGGTGAAGTCCACGTGGCCCGGGGTGTCGATGATGTTGATACGAGTCTGGGGGAACTGATCCTTGGTTCCCTTCCAGTAGCAGGTGGTGGCGGCGGAGGTGATGGTAATGCCGCGCTCCTGCTCCTGGGCCATCCAGTCCATGGTGGCGGTACCCTCATGGGTCTCGCCAATTTTGTAGTTGACGCCGGTGTAGTAGAGAATACGCTCGGTAGTGGTAGTCTTACCCGCGTCAATGTGGGCCATGATACCAATATTACGGGTATTCTCCAAAGAAACTTTTCTAGGCATACTTTGTCTCCTCTTAGATTACCAGCGATAGTGAGCGAAAGCCTTGTTGGACTCGGCCATCTTGTGGGTGTCCTCACGCTTCTTCACGGCGCCGCCGGTGTTGTTGGCAGCGTCCATAATCTCGCCGGCCAGCCGCTCCTTCATGGTCTTCTCGCCGCGGTTGCGGGCATAGGCGGTCAGCCACCGCAGACCCAGGGTCTGACGACGCTCAGGCCGGACCTCGATGGGCACCTGGTAGGTAGCGCCGCCTACACGGCGGGCCTTGACCTCCAGGGAGGGCATGATGTTCTCGAGAGCCTGGGTGTAGACCTCCATGGGGTCCTTCTCGGTCTTCTCCTTGATGATGTCAAAGGCGCCGTAGACCACCTTCTGAGCCACGCCCTTCTTGCCATCCAGCATGATGCTGTTGGTGAGCTTGGTAACCAGGACGGAGTTGTAAAGCGGATCAGGCAGAACCTCCCGCTTGGGTACATTTCCTCTTCTGGGCACTTTGCTTCCCTCCTTCTTATAAAATTAGAAATCATAGGTACTCGAACCGTTTCGCAAACGATCCGTGTAATGCCTGTCCGAGGTCTGCCTAACAATATATAGGTAAACGCTCGGCAAGGCGGGGTTGCCTTGCGCAAACGCACAATGCAATTTCAGTGTGAAGTAACCCTCTTACTTCTTGCCGGCCTTGGGACGCTTGGCGCCGTACTTGGAACGGGCCTGCATACGGCCGTTGACGCCCTGGGTATCCAGAGTGCCGCGGATGATGTGGTAACGCACACCGGGAAGGTCCTTGACACGGCCGCCGCGGATCATGACCACGGAGTGCTCCTGCAGGTTGTGGCCAACACCGGGGATATAGGCGGTGACCTCGTAGCCGTTGGTCAGACGCACACGGGCGATCTTACGCAGAGCGGAGTTCGGCTTCTTAGGAGTAGAAGTACGGACCGCGGTGCACACACCTCTCTTCTGGGGAGAAGGCAGATCAGTGCTCTTGTTCTTCAGGGTGTTCAGACCGTGCTGCAGGGCGGGAGAGGTGGACTTGTAAGTCACCTGCTGGCGTCCCTTGCGTACCAGTTGGTTAAAAGTAGGCATGGTTTTCCTCCTTTCTGAAAATCTGCCCCTGAGGGGGCGTAATATATTTTAACAGAATAAGGAAATCTTATTCCATTAAAATCAAATCACAGCAGGACAGCCACTGCACTGCCCACTGCAATGGAGCAGGCGGCGCCCAGCTCTTTCATGGTGGAGACCTCCTCCACCGGGACTTCCTTTTCTTTGGCCAGCCTCGCCAGCGGCTCGGTGACCCGGGGGTCTGCGTCGGCGGCCAGGAACAGCTTTTTAGCCCGCCCGTCGTTGAGGGCGCGCTTGACCTGCTTGGCCCCTGCCACCTTATCGGCGCTGTTCAGTTCACTCAGCATTCCGGTGCCCTCCTCCCTCCTGTTTCAGAAGCAGTCATCGGGTAAAAGGGCGCAATAGCCCCTACCACCGCAAGTTGAGATTATAGCATTTTCTCTCCCTCCCGTCAAGGAAAATCCGCCGTGAAATCCACAAATTTTCTCTCCCCGTCCCTGTTTTTTCGGCAAATGGCAAAATTTTTTCCCTTGGAGGCCACGCCCTCCGTAAAGATATTGCGTCTATGCAGGCAGAGGGATCTGTTCACAGGGGCCAAATACGCTGCTAAGATGATGGATTCTTTGAATCGATCTTCAGGCAAATCAAGAATAAAACACGGGGATAGCGCCATACTATGGAAACTCTATGATAAGGAGGAGCCTGTATGACCGCCCATGTAAATGAAAACTGTATCGGCTGCGGCCTGTGCACCGGTATCTGCCCCACCGCCTTTCTTATGACGGACGAGGGGGTGGCCGCCGCCCGGGACGAGATCCTGCCAGAGTGGGAAGGCCAGGTCCAGGAGGCCGCCGAGAGCTGCCCCACCAGCGCCATTGAGATATCACATTGAACACAGAGGGGGCGGGCCCATGGGCCCGCCCCCTCTGTGCTCTATCCTTCTGCCTGTATCTGTTCCAATATCCTTCCAATGGGTCCGGCGATGGCTAGGTCCGCCCGCCTGTCGTATGGCGTGGGGCTCTTGTTAATGAGGACCAGCCGGTCTCCCCGGTAGTAGTTCACCAGACTGGCCGCCGGGTAGACCGCCAGCGAAGTGCCCCCTATGATGAGCAGGTCCGCCTGCTGGATATCGGCCAGAGCTCCCTCCAGCACCCGGCTGTCCAGCGACTCCTCATAGAGGACCACATCAGGCTTCACCGTCCCCCCACAGGAACAGGTGGGTATCCCCTGGCTGTCACGTATAAATTCCACGGGATAGGGCTTTTTACAGCGCATACAGAAATTCCGGTGGACCGAGCCATGCAGCTCCCACACCCGCTTTGACCCGGCCATCTGGTGCAGCCCGTCAATGTTCTGGGTGACCACTGAGCGGAGCTTACCCACTCGCTCCAGCTGGGCCAGCTTCCGGTGGGCCGTATTGGGCCGGGCATCCAGGCAGAGCATTTTGTCCCGGTAGAAGCGGTAAAATTCCTCCGGCCTTCGGTCAAAGAAGGTGCGGCTCAAAATCTCCTCCGGGGGATAGTCATACTTCTGGTTGTACAGGCCGTCTACGCTTCGGAAGTCAGGAATGCCGCTCTCGGTGGACACTCCAGCCCCGCCGAAAAAGACAATGGACTCGCTCCCGTCGATCCACTCCTGAAGCCTTTTGATCTGTTCCTCCATGGTCGTTCTCCTTCTTCGGCATGATTCAGCGGAACACTTTGTCCCGCAACTTACACAGGACCTGATACAGCGGGTCGGCCAACACCAGGGCCAGGACAAAATTTCCCCCACAGTGGAGCAGGTCCGCCGGGATACCGGATATCCACCAGGACAGGGCCGCCCAGGGGCCGCCGGTGACCCAATAGGGGACCGACATCAGCGCCCCGAAGGCCAGTCCAAAGGTGCCGCTTGCCATTGCGAGTAACAGCGGGCGGCCCGGAGGCAGCTTGGTACAGATCAGGCCCCACAGGGGCCAGACATAGAGATAGCCTAACCACCACATAGGGTTGAAGCCGTACAGCAGTCCCTCTACCACCACAAAGGGAAGGATGATCGAGAGGACTTGCCTTCCAAAAACAAGAGCGTACACCAGGATGAGCAGGGAGACCGGCTCGATGTTGGGCAGAGGGGACAGGACCATCTTCAACACCGTCAGCGTGGAGGCCATCAGTCCACAGAGCACCACTTTTTTCGCCCCGTTGAGGGGTCTCCTCTCTCCCATGGTCAATAGGTAGACAAAGTCAGCTCAAAGTGGTCGCCGTCCTGGACCGGGGTGGTGTCCACTCCGGTGTTCACCATCTCGCCGTCCTGGGTGACGCGCCACCACTGGTTCTCACTCTCCTGGGCGGTCTCCCCGTCTACTGTAGTAATATATAAGCCGAACTGGCTGCTCTCGCCCTTCACAAGCTTTTCCTCGACCAGCACCTGACCCAGATACTCGGCGTCAGTGTGGTAAGTAAACTCCTTAGCGCTCTCGTCCCCGTGGACCACCTCCACCACCACAGTCTTGTCGCCCACCTGGGTCTGGGGCCTGGTGAAGTACCAGAGGCCGGCCATGAGGGCGGCGACGATCATCAGCGCTGCGGCCGCCAGCAGGGTTTTCCTGTTTCTCATAATATTTTCCTTCCGCCCTTGCCGTCACTCGCGGCGCGGGCAAGCAAGCTCCCAGGCAGGTCTTCTGACTCAAGGCTCTCCACCCGCTCCCCCGCCTTCCCGGCAGATGCCGGCGGCACATCGGGGGTAGGCTCCCCTCTCACAGCGGCGTGACCGTGGACATACGTCTCTTCCCTATTCTCCCGGAAACCGGGCACCTGAGGCGGGAATATTATAGCACAGCGTCTTAGAAAAGGAAAGCAGGACTTGTGGCGTGCCGAGTTGTTGCACCATACTGGATGCCCACAGGCGCATCACTTCCCGTCAAGGGGGGCGGTCAGGGCAGTCCCTGTGCCACCTTGACCGCTTCTTTGATTCAGTGCACGACGGCGTCCTCCGCGGTGAAGCCGCCCAGGGAGCCCTCCTTGACTTGAATGCAGACATAGGTGACGCCGGAATCCTCCGCCGCGGAGAACTGTCGCTTGGCAGCCGGGGCGACCCGCAGCCAGTCCCCAGCGGCGAGGGAGACGTTCTCTCCGTCGATGATCGCCCTGCCCGCTCCCGCCAGGATACCGTAGATCTCCTCGTTTCGCCTGTGGGAATGTACAAAGGGCACCCCCGCCCCAGCGGGGAGCCGGTTGACGCTGACCTCCGCGCCGGTCAGGCCCAGCTTATCATGTAGTTCGGCGCGGTCCTCAGTCCCAATGTTGATTTTCGTGTAGTTTGTCATGGTTTTGACCTCCAAATCTTGTTTGCAAGTCGCCTTGCGTGCCTTTAGTGTACAGCCACCGCATACTCGGCTACAAGTACGCACCTTTTTATAACTGTACACGCGAAAAACGATGTGCTATACTGTGCCCGGAGGTGTATCGCCATGAAAACGAAGGAGGAACTTCCGGCCTGTCCAGTGGCCACCGCGGTATCCTTAATTGGCGGGAAGTGGAAGCTGCTGATCCTGCGCAATTTGAAGGCGCGCCCGTGGCGCTTCAACGAGCTGCAGCGGGATCTGGACGGGATCTCCCAGAAGGTGCTGACGGACAGCCTGCGCCAGATGATCGATGACGGCCTCGCCTATCGCCGGGACTATCAGACCATGCCCCCGCGGGTGGAGTATGGCCTAACCGAGCTGGGAAAAGAGATGCTGCCCATTATCGACGCCCTGGCCGATTTTGGGACCTATTACAAATCGACGCTCCAGCCGTAACGCCCCGCCACCCCAAAATTTTTCACCAAGGAGAATGCTATGGACGCTATCATTCAGGCCCTAGCCCGTGAGCTGGGCCGCAGCGAAGCACACATAAAAAATGTGGTCAACCTTATCGACGAGGGAGCCACCATCCCCTTTATCGCCCGGTATCGAAAAGAGCTCCACGGCTCCATGGACGACCAGCTGCTCCGCCAATTAGCGGACCGGCTCCAGTATTTGCGCAATCTGGAAGCCAGAAAGTCGGAGGTAAAGGCATCTATCGAGAACCAGGGCAAACTCACCGAAGACCTGGCGGCTGCCGTCGATAGGGCGATAACTCTGGCCGAGGTGGAGGACCTTTACCGTCCCTATAAACAAAAGCGGCGCACCCGGGCCACCGCAGCCAGAGAACGGGGGCTGGAGCCCCTGGCTCTGCTGCTGTTTGGCAAAGGGCCTGCCGTGACACCGGAGGAGGCGGCAGCAGATTTTGTCGATCTGGAGAAAGGCGTGGAAACTTTGGAGGACGCCCTTCAGGGGGCAAGCGATATCATCGCCGAGCTTATCTCGGACGACGCGGAGATTCGCAAGGAGCTCCGGGACCTGTATCTCCGACGGGGCGTGCTGGTCTCACGGGCGGCGGACAAGGAGCCGGAGGATAGTGTGTACCGGCTTTATTATGACTTTAAGTGTCCCGTAGGGCGCCTCCAAGGCTATCAGGTGCTAGCCGTCAACCGTGGAGAGCGGGAGGGTATTTTGAAGGTATCGGTGGAACTGGACCCGGAGACCGCCCATGTCGCTGTCCGCCGCCTCACTGTCCCTGGGGCCGCCGCTATGGAGTTCGTCCGCAACGCGGCGGACGACGCCTACGACCGACTCATCCAGCCCTCTATGGAGCGGGAGATCCGCAGTACCCTCTCTGACCAGGCCAACGAGGGAGCCATCCATATGTTTGCCCTAAATTTGAAGCCATTACTCATGCAGCCCCCAGTCAAGGGCAAGGTCACCATGGGGCTGGATCCTGGCTACCGGATGGGCTGCAAGGTGGCGGTGGTGGACGGCACCGGAAAAGTGCTGGACACGGCGGTGGTCTATCCCACCCACGGGGAGCGGCAGAAGCAGGAGTGCATCGCCAAGCTGGCCGCTCTCATCAAGAGATATGGGGTGGAGCATATCGCCATCGGAAACGGTACCGCCAGCCGTGAAACCGAGCAGATGACGGTAGAGCTCATCAAAAAGATAGGCGGTGGAGTGTCCTACATGATTGTCAGCGAGGCGGGGGCCTCCGTCTACTCGGCCAGCAAACTGGCCGCCGAGGAGTTTCCCCAGTTCGATGTAAACCTGCGCAGCGCCGTATCCATTGCCCGGCGGCTCCAGGACCCCCTGGCCGAGCTGGTGAAGATCGACCCCAAGGCCATCGGCGTAGGCCAGTACCAGCACGACATGCCCCAGGCCAGGCTGGGTGAAACGTTGGACGGTGTGGTGGAGGACTGTGTCAACGCGGTGGGAGTGGACGCCAATACCGCCTCCCCCTCCCTGCTCCAGCGGGTGTCCGGCCTGACCGCCGCCACCGCCAAGAATCTAGTGGCCTACCGGGAAGAAAATGGCCCCTTTACCGCCCGGAAGCAGCTTTTGAAGGTGCCAAAGCTGGGCCCCAAGGCCTTTGAGCAGTGCGCCGGCTTTCTCCGGGTGCCGGAGAGCGGCAGCGTGCTGGACAACACCGGCGTCCATCCGGAGAGCTATGGAGCCGCGGAAAAGCTGCTGGCGGAGTGCGGCTATACGCTGGACGACGTGAAGGCAGGGGAACTGTCGGAATTGAAGGCCAGGGCGGAGGCCATCGGGCTTGCCCAACTGGCAGAGAGATGCGGAGCAGGACTTCCTACCCTGTCCGACATCATCAAAGAGCTGATGAAGCCGGGCCGGGATCCCCGGGACGAGCTGCCGCCCCCCATCCTCCGCACTGATGTTATGGAGGCCAAAGACCTAAAGCCGGGCATGGAGCTTCAGGGCACCGTGCGCAACGTTATTGATTTCGGCGTCTTTGTGGATATCGGTGTACATCAGGATGGCCTGGTCCACATCTCTAAGCTGCCCCGGCGAGTGAAGCACCCCTCCGAACTGCTCACCGTAGGGGATATCATCACCGTTTGGGTCCTGGAGGTAGACGAGAAGAAAAAGCGGATCAGCCTAACCATGAAAAAGCCGGGGTGAATCGATCGATATGAATCTGGAAGGTATCATCACCGCTGTATTGTGCTTTGCCTGTATCGGCCTGTTCCACCCTATTGTCATTCGTGCCGAGTACCACTGGTCCGCCCGATGTTGGCCCTTCTTTCTGTTGGCCGGACTGGTTTTTCTTGGGTGCAGTCTGCTGGTAGACAACTCCATAGGTGCCTCTGCCCTGGGGGTGCTGGGGTGCAGCTGTCTTTGGAGCATCTTGGAGCTGAAGCAGCAGGAAAAACGGGTGGCTAAGGGCTGGTTCCCCTCCAACCCCAAGCGGGTTTCTAAGCAGAATAACTCCAGGTCCCACGCATAGAATGAAAAAAACAAAAGGAGGTTCCCCATGCCCGCTTCTGCCGTGTTCGACCTTCACTGTGACACTCTCACCGCGTTTATGGACCCCACCCGCTGCCGGGACACGCTGGACGACCCCCTCTCCTCCTTTGCCCTGTCCAAGATTCCCCAGGGGGTAAGCTGGTGCCAGTGCTGCGCCATCTTTATCCCCGACGGTCTGACCCCAAAGGAGGCCGAGGGCTACTACGCCTTCCACCAGCGCAGTTTTATCCGCCAGATGGGCTGCCTGTCCTCCCAAGTCCTTTCCTGCCGCACCGCCGACGATATCTGTCAGGCTTGGGACTGTGGAAAGGCGGCGGTTATCCTCACTGTGGAGAATGGAGCAGCCCTGGGTGGACGGCTGGAGCGCATAGAGCGGCTGGCCCGGGACGGAGTGCGGATGATGACCCTCACCTGGAACGGAGAAAACGAGCTGGGCTCCGGCCATGAGACGGACCGGGGCCTGTCCTCCTTTGGGAAGGCCGCCGTTCAGGAGTTGGAGCGGCAGGGCATTCTGGTGGATGTTTCCCATCTGAACGACCAGGGCTTTGAAGACCTGCTGGATATTTCGGAAAAGCCCTTTGTGGCCAGCCACTCCAACGCCCGGTCGGTGTGCGGTCACCGGCGCAACCTCACTGACTGGCAGATCAGGGAGATGGCCGCCCGCGGGTGTCTGATCGGGCTGAACTACTACTCCCCCTTCCTTCGCTCTGACGGCTGCCCCGCCGGCCTGGAAGATCTGTACCGCCATGCGGCCCACTTTCTGGACCTTGGCGCGGAGAACTGTCTGGCTCTAGGCTCCGACTTCGACGGAGCCGACCTGCCCCCCTGTCTGGACAGTCCCATTAAGGCGGCGGGACTGTGGGACTATCTGACCGGACGGCGCATCCCCCCCACTCTGGTCCAGAAGATCATGTACCAAAACGCTCTGAATTTCTTCCGGGCCGGGTTGTAACCCCTCTTTTTCTATCAGACAGGCGCAAAAAACCGGGAGCTTCTCGCTCCCGGTTTTCCTTATCCCTCCATATGGCGGCCAAGGAAGCCGGCGATGGATTGGGCCAGCTTGTATTCCACCTCGCCGCCCTCCAGCTCCTCCGGCCGGCCGACAAATACTACGCTGCCCAGCACGTCCCCCTCTGAAAGGATGGGGGCCACGGTGTCCAGGCAGAATTTATCTTCTCCGGTACACAGGGGCAGCGGCGCCTCTCCCCCCTTGTGCTGGTAGATCTGCCGCCCCTCCATGAGCCGTTCCAGTTCAGAGGATACCTGCTTTTCCATCAGCTCGCGCTTGGGTGCCCCGGCTACCGCGATACAGCTGTCCCGGTCGGTGATGACTGTCACCCGGCCCGTGGTCCGGTTCAAGGTCTCACACAGCTGGCCAGCAAAGTCCACCAGCCCGCCCATCAGGGAGTATTTTTTGAAGATCACTCCGCCATCCTTATCTGTGTAGATCTCCAGCGGATCGCCTTCGCGGATCCTCATGGTGCGGCGGATCTCCTTGGGTATGACAACGCGGCCCAGGTCGTCGATCCGGCGCACGATTCCAGTCGCTTTCATCTATGATTTTGCCTCCTGCGGTTCAATTTACTGTGACAGGCATAGTATCTGCTGGAACAGGTCAGATATGCAGAATTTTGGCTGGGTTTGTTTGGCAAAAGAAAAAATTGCGTCAGAGCCGCTCGCCCCGATCCTCTCCCTCTAGTTCTTCCGGAGGCACGCCCAGCAGCAGCAGCGCACCGGCCACCGCCAGGTCGGACATAGCTCTCCCGTCTGGTCCCAGAGGCAGCGGAAACTCCTGCCGCTCCACCACCTGGCCGCCCAGGGTCACCAGTTCCCGCTGGAGGGCAGCCCACAGCCTGTCCCCCTCCCGGCTGGAAATGGTCAGGCTGTCCCGGGGCGAGCTTCCATAGCTCACCGCGCTCGCCGCCCGAAGCCCCTCCAGCATCCTTCCCGCGTCCCCTGGCAGCAGGATGGTCCGACAGGCGCCTGGGAGCTCGGCGCCTTCGGCCGCCGCCTGGGGTGATACCACCAGCAGGGCCGGGTGCTCCAGCGCCGCATACCGCTCTGTCATACCGCCTCTCCGCGAGAGGGCTCGCAAGATACGTCCTTCGATGCCCTCTCCCGACTCGATGACCTGAAAACACTCCATACCCATCCCCCTTTCTCACAGTCTTTGGCGTTCTTATGTCCTTTATGCACCCGGAGCACAGGATGACCTCCCCTTTCCTTGACTTTCCACCGCAATTTTTGGTAATATTATATATAGTGTATGATTGCGCCCTTTTCTATAAAAATGAAATCCCAGACGCCGGCACAACCGGCGGGCTTTGAAATGTGAGGAACAGAATACTATGGCCCAGAAAAATAACAGTTACGGCAACCAATCCATTTCCTCCCTGAAGGGGGCCGACCGGGTGCGTAAACGCCCCAGTGTTATCTTTGGCTCCGATGGGCTGGAGGGCTGCGAGCACGCCGTTTTTGAAATCATGTCCAACGCCATCGACGAGGCCCGGGAGGGCCACGGCGACCTTATCACGGTCACCCGGTTTGAGGACGGCTCGATCCAGGTGGAGGACCAGGGCCGGGGCTGCCCGGTGGACTGGAACGAGACAGAGCAGAAGTTCAACTGGGAGCTGGTCTTCTGCGAGCTGTATGCCGGCGGCAAATACAACAACCTTGACGGGGACAACTATGAATATTCCCTGGGCCTCAATGGCCTGGGCGCCTGCGCCACTCAGTACGCCAGCGAATATTTTGACGCTGTCATCTGGCGGGACGGCTTCAAATACACCCTCCACTTTGAAAAGGGGGAAAATATTGGCGGGCTGAAAAAGGAGCCCACTGACCGGGGCCGGAAGACCGGCTCCACCTTCCGCTGGAAGCCCGACCTGGAGGTGTTCACCGACATCAATGTTCCCGTGGACTACTATCTGGACACCATGAAGCGTCAGGCGGTGGTCAACGCCGGCGTCACCTTCCGCTTCAAAAACCAGGTGGGCAGCAGGTTCGAGACTACCGACTTCCGATATGACAACGGAATCCAGGACTATGTGTCAGAGCTGGTGGGGGAGGATGCACTGACCCAGCCTGTGTTCTGGCAGACGGAGCGAAAAGGCCGGGACCGGGCTGACAAGCCGGAGTACAAGGTGAAGCTGTCCGTGTCCTTCTGTTTTTCCAATCGGGTCCAGGTCATCGAGCATTACCACAACTCCTCCTGGCTGGAGTACGGCGGCTCCCCGGACAAGGCGGTGCGCTCCGCCTTTGTCTCCGCTATCGACGGCTGGCTGAAGGGGCAGAACAAATATACCAAGAGTGAGAGCAAGATCACCTTTAACGACATCCAGGACGCCCTGGTACTGGTCTCCAATGACTTCTCTACCCAGACCAGCTACGAAAACCAGACCAAGAAAGCTATCAACAACAAATTTGTCCAGGAGGCCATGACCGACTTTCTCCGGTCCCAGCTGGAGGTCTACTTCATTGAAAACCCTCAGGAGGCCCAGAAGATCGGTGAACAGGTGCTTATCAACAAGCGGGCCCGAGAGAACGCGGAAAAGACCCGGCTGAACATCAAAAAGAAGCTGACCGGCACCATGGACCTGGCCAACCGAGTACAGAAATTCGTGGACTGCCGCACCAAGGACATCTCCAAGCGGGAGCTGTATATCGTGGAGGGCGACTCCGCCATGGGCAGCGTCAAGATGAGCCGGGACGCCGAGTATCAGGGGATCATGCCGGTCCGGGGCAAGATCCTCAACTGCCTGAAAGCCGACTATGGCAAGATCTTCAAAAGTGAGATTATCACCGACCTGCTGAAGGTGCTGGGCTGCGGCGTGGAGGTAAAGGACAGGCACGCCAAGGACATGGCGGCCTTTGACCTGTCTGCCCTGCGATGGAACAAGGTCGTCATCTGTACCGATGCCGATGTGGATGGCTTCCAGATCAGGACCCTGATCCTTACCATGCTGTACCGCCTCACCCCCACCCTCATCCAGGAGGGGTATGTGTACATCGCCGAATCTCCCCTGTACGAGATCACATGTAAGGAAAAAACCTGGTTTGCCTATTCTGACAAGGAGAAAAATGACATTGTGGCCTCTTTGGAGGGGAAAAAGTGCGAAGTCCAGCGTTCCAAGGGCCTTGGCGAGAACGAGCCTGACATGATGTGGCTGACCACCATGAACCCAGAGACCAGGCGGCTTATCAAGGTCATGCCCGAAGATGTGGAGCGCACCGCCTATATCTTTGATCTGCTGTTGGGCGACGACCTGGCGGGCCGGAAAAGTCACATTGCGGACAATGGGCATAAATATTTGGAGCTGGCGGATATCTCCTAAGCCTTTCTGGATATGCGGAGGCGGGCGCAGTATCAGAAAATGAGGCAATCCCATTGAGTGCTGCCATCATTTGTATCTGGCTGCTCCTATTGGGCATCCTATTATCCAAAGCTGACACCGCTGTTCAAGCACCCTGCTATTTTGAACAATGGCGGCATATATCTGGCGAAGAACGGCGGATGACACTCCAGAAAACCGCCGCCGTCTTTCTAAACGGCTTGGGTATTTTATTCCGGCTCTTTCCGAAACATCTACCCCGCTTCTTATTCTGTTCTGTCTTTCCCACGCCACCTCATAGCGGAGGAATCATCTATGAACCTGTTTGACATCCTGGGGCCTGTCATGGTGGGCCCCTCCAGCTCCCACACCGCCGGAGCGGTACGCATCGGGCGGATGGCACGGTCACTGTTAGGTCAGGAGCCCGTGAGGGCCGAGCTGTTTCTCCACGGCTCCTTCGCCTCTACCGGCGAGGGGCACGGCACCCACCAGGCCCTCATCGCCGGCCTGCTGGGGCTGTCCCCGGACGACGACCGAGTGCCGGGCAGCTTTGCCTTGGCGGAGGAGCGGGGCCTGTCCTTCACCTTCTCCACCCGGGACCTCCGGGACGTCCACCCCAACAGCGTCCTGATCCGTCTGGAGGGGGACCAGGGGGGACAACTGGAAGTAGGTGCCTCCTCCCCCGGCGGCGGCCGCATCCTGGTGTTCCAGGTGGACGGGCTGGACACCTCCTTTACCGGGGCCCTGCCTACCCTGGTGGTCCACAACTCCGACCAGCCCGGCTGCGTCAGCCAAGTCACCGGAGCGCTGGCACAGCGGGGCATCAACGTGGCCACCCTTCAGCTCAACCGGGGTGGGCGGGGTGGTAGCGCAGTCATGGTCATCGAATGCGACCAGCCCATTCCTAAGGAGGCTGCCCAGGCGGTCCGCGCGCTGCCCGGTATCCTGCGGGTCACCCGATATACGCCTGAGTCGGAGGAACGTCAATGATCGAGTTTACTTCTATCCAACAGATGCTGGAGGAGACCAGTTCTTCCGGTCTCCCTCTCTGGGACGCAATCCGTCAGGCAGACTGTCAGCGTCAGGGCATCTCCCCACAACAGTCCTGGGACAAAATGGCCGCCATGCTTCAGGCCATGGAGGACGCGGACAGAAGCTATCAGGAAACGGACCGCTCCCACAGCGGACTGTCCGGCGGCGACGGGGGCAAAATGGCCCGCTATATTCGGGCAGGCAAACCCCTCTGCGGCCCCTTCCTGTCTGAGGTAATGGCCGGAGCCCTGCGTATGGGGGAGTGCAACGCCTGTATGAAGCGCATCGTGGCCGCCCCCACCGCCGGGGCCTGTGGGGTGCTGCCCGCTGTTCTACTCCCCTATGCCAGACAGTTTCAAGCGGGAGCGGACAGGCTGGTAGAGGCTCTGTATGTGGCCTCCGGCTTTGGCATGGTCATCGCCGCCCGGGCCTCCATCTCCGGAGCGGAGGGTGGCTGTCAGGCAGAGATCGGTTCCGCGGCCGCCATGGCCGCCCCCGCCCTGGTCCACCTCCAGGGCGGTACCCCGGAGCAGATGGCAAACGCCTGCGCCATGGCGGTGAAGAACCTGCTGGGACTAGTATGTGATCCGGTGGGCGGGCTGGTGGAGGTCCCTTGTGTTAAGCGCAACGTCATCGGGGCTATGGATGCCCTGTCTGCCGCCCAGATGGCCCTGGCGGGTATTGAGAGCCGGGTGCCTCCCGACCAAGTGCTGGACGCTATGCGTGAGGTGGGCCAGTCCCTCCCACACACCCTGCGGGAAACAGGCAAAGGCGGTCTAGCCGCCACCCCCTTTGGCTTGAGATACACGCCAAAGGAGGCAGATAAACGATGAACCGTTCGTCCCACTTCCTGGTCGTCGCTCTGGCCGCCGGACTCTTTCCTTTTCTCGTTTTCTGGGACGGGTTTCCCATGCTGCCTGTCCTGGACGGCTGTATCACAGCTGCTTCCGCTCTGCTTGGTCACCACTGTCTAGTTTCACAGCGCCTCCCCGCCACCCAGGCCGCCCAAGCTGTGCCCGAGGATGTACGGCGGCGCTGGTGCCGGGTACTTGGCATCCTGTTTCTGACCAACGCTGCCCTGGCCCCCCTGGGGTTTCTTCTGTGGAACATCCTTCGGTTTGATCAGGATCTTATTCTATTGGCTCAAATTTTGAGCTTTTTTCTCCTCTGTCTGGCCAGCCTGATCCCAGTGCGGCAGGCGGCCGGGAAGCGTTCCAGCTCCCAATCACAATATCCTCTTAACAAGAGTGTAAGATAGGACTGATACCAATGGCGAAAAAGAAAGTCCCCGATGAGGGGGCAAAAAAAGTAAATAATCCCAACGTCATGGGTCTGCGGGCCGAGGTGTTGGAACAGCCCATCACTCAGACTTTGGAAGTCAACTATATGCCCTACGCCATGTCTGTCATCGTATCCCGTGCCATCCCGGAGATCGACGGCTTCAAGCCCTCCCACCGGAAGCTGCTGTACACCATGTACCAGATGCATCTGCTGGGCGGTGCCCGGACCAAGAGCGCCAACGTGGTGGGGCAGACGATGAAGTTGAATCCCCACGGGGATGCGGCCATCTATGACACCATGGTCCGCCTATCCAGGGGCTATGGAGCCCTGCTCCACCCCCTGGTGGACAGCAAGGGCAACTTCGGCAAGGTCTACTCCCGGGATATGGCCTGGGCCGCCAGCCGGTATACCGAGGTGCGGCTGGACCCCATCTGCGCCGAGCTGTTCCGGGACATTGACCAGGACACCGTGGATTTTGTGGACAACTATGACGGGAAGCTGAAGGAGCCCACCCTGCTCCCCACTACCTTCCCCAACGTGCTGGTTTCCGCTAACCAGGGCATCGCCGTGGGTATGGCCTCCAACCTGTGCGGCTTCAATCTGGGCGAGGTGTGCGACACCACCATCGCCTTTTTGAAAAACCCGGACCACGATATCATGTCCACCCTGAAAGCCCCTGACCTGCCTACGGGGGGTGAGCTGCTCTATGACGAGGCGGCTCTGGGTGAGATCTACCGCACTGGCCGGGGCTCCTTTAAGGTGAGGTCCAAATGGCGCTATAACAAGGCGGAGAACCTGATCGAAATTTACGAAATTCCCTACTCCACCACCTCAGAGGCCATCATGGACAAGGTCACCGAGCTGGTCAAGGCCGGTAAGGTGAAGGAGATCGCCGATATGCGGGACGAAACCGACCTGTCCGGACTAAAGCTGACTATCGATTTAAAGCGGGGAGCTGATCCGGACAAGCTGATGGCCAAGCTGTTCCGCTTCACCCCCCTGCTGGACAGCCAGTCCTGCAACTTCAATATCCTCATCGCCGGGATGCCACGGGTCATGGGGGTGCGGGAGATCCTGGAGGAGTGGACCGCCTGGCGCATGGACTCGGTCCGCCGTCGTGTATACTACGCCATGAACAAGAAAAAGGAGAAGCTGCATCTGTTGAAGGGTCTGCGGCGTATCCTTTTGGATATCGACCGGGCTATTCAGATCATCCGGGACACCGAGGAGGACGCCGAGGTCGTCCCAAACCTGATGATCGGCTTTGGCATCGACCAGGTACAGGCGGAGTATGTGGCCGATATCCGTCTGCGTAACATCAACAAGGAGTACATCCTCAAACGCACCCAGGAGGTGGACACACTCTCTGACGAGATCGCCGACCTGGAGGACACTGTCAACTCCCCCAAGCGGATCCAGACTCTCATCATTGGGGAGCTGGAGGAGGTAAAGAAAAAGTACGCTGTCCCTCGGCGGACCGACATCGTCTTTGACCATGAGGCAGATGAGGTGATGGCGGTGGAGGAGGAGATCCCTGACTACCCCGTCCACCTGTTCTTCTCTCAGGAGGGCTATCTGAAGAAGATCACTCCCCAGTCCCTGCGGATGTCCAGCGAGCAGAAATACAAGGAAGGGGACGGCCCATATCTCCAATGGGAGGCCTCCAACCGGGACGAGCTGCTGGTCTTTACTGACCGGCAGCAGTGCTACAAGACCCGCCTGTCCGACTTTGATGACACCAAGGCCAGCGTGTTAGGGGACTATCTTCCCACCAAGCTGGGGATGGACCCGGAGGAGCGGGCAGTCTGGGCCTGTATTCCAGGGGACTACTCCGGCCAGCTACTGTTCTTCTTCGAAAACGGCAAGGCCGCGCGGGTGGAGCTGTCCGCCTATCAAACTCAGACCCGCCGCAAGAAGCTCACAGGCGCCTATTCCGACAAGTCCCCCCTGGTGGCTGCCTTCCTGCTCATCGAGGACTTTGAGGCGGCGGTGATCTCCACCGAGGGGCGGTGTGTGGTCTTCCACACCGCCAGCCTAAACCCCAAGACCACCAGGAGCACCCAGGGCGTCAATGTCATGACGCTGAAGCCCAAATACCGGGTGGAGAAAGTGCTGCCGCTGGATCGCACTGCCATCGTCAATGCCGCCCGGTATCGTGCCCGCTCCCTGCCTGTCTCCGGCGCCTTGCTCAAGGAGGAGGACCGGGGCGAGGAGCAGTTGACGCTGCTGTGATCCAGCTCATCTGAATCCAAACGAGGTATCTGAATGGGTAAAAAAGGACTTGGTTCCGCGATAAAAAGCTGTTTCTGGATCGTCGCTGCCTCCGCCATTTTCTCTTTTGGCTTCAATTGGTGCTATGTCCCCAACCAAATCAGTCTAGGCGGCATCACTGGTCTCGGCCAGATCATCAACGCTGCAGTCCCGGCTATCCCAATCGGTATTGCGGTCATAGCGCTGAACATCCCCCTGTTTCTTCTGAGCTGGAAGTACCTGGGCGGCCGTCTGTTGCTGTCCTCTCTCTTCGCCATGGCCGCCACCTCCCTGGGCGTGGACATCGTGGCTGCTATCCACTCATTCCAGCCCATGGACCCTATGTTGGCCAGTGTCTTCGGCGGTGTCCTAATAGGCCTGTCCCTAGGCATCATTCTGCTCCAGGGGGCCACCACTGGAGGCACGGACCTGATTGCCCGGCTCTTGAAGCTGCCCTTCGGTCACCTGCCCATGGGTCGGCTGCTGATGGCGGTGGACCTGGCAGTCATCGCGGCGGTGGCTCTGGCCTTCCGCAGCCTGAACAGTGCCCTGTATGGCATCATCTCCCTCTACCTGTCTACCGTAGTAATCGACAAGGTACTCTATGGCATGGACAGCGCCAAGGTCGCCTATATCATTACTGAAAAGTCCAGCCCCGTATTGGACGGTCTCGTCCACCAGCTGGAGCGCGGGGTGACCGTCCTCCATGGTCAGGGCGCCTGGAGCGGCGAGGAGAAGCAGGTACTCATGTGCGCCTTCAAGCAGCGGCAGATCGTGGCCATCAAACAGACGGTAAAGGAGCTGGACCCCGAAGCCTTCCTGATCGTCTGTGATGCCCATGAGGTCCTGGGCCACGGCTTCCGGCTCTATCATCCAAATGAAATATAGAAAAAGGAAGGAATATTGCGATGACAGATTTAAAAAAGCTGACCGCGAATTTGGAAAAAAAGGGCTACATCGTCCGGTACTTTGATACCCCGCAAGAGGCGGCCGACTATCTGGACAGCAGGATCAACGGCAAAACAGTGGCCTTTGGCGGCTCCATGACATTGAAAAGCATGGAGCTATACCCCAAGCTGTCCTCTCATAACCAAGTTGTCTGGCACTGGGAGGGGGGCGACCTGACGGACGCCATGTCCACCCAGGTGTACCTCACCTCTGTCAACGCGGTGGCAGAAACCGGGGAGCTCATCAACATTGACGGAAACGGGAACCGGGTAGCCTCTACCGCCTTTGGACACCAGGAGGTCTACTTTGTGGCAGGGACCAATAAAATCGCCCCTGATTTGGACTCCGCTCTGTGGCGGGCTAGGAATGTAGCGGCCCCCAAGAGGGCACAGAGTATGGGCAGAAGGACCCCATGCGCGGTGAAGGCCGACCGCTGCTATGATTGCCAGAGCCCGGATCGAATCTGCCGGGTCCTCACTGTCCTGTGGGCGCCGCCCCTAAACCATCCCCATATGGAGGTCATACTGATCGGCCAGGAGCTCGGTATGTAAAACCGGCCGCCAAAGAAAGGCTGTGTACTGATGAAGCAACGATCTCTGGCCTGTCTGGCCATCTCTGCCGCCCTGCTGTTGTCCGGGTGCTCCTCCATGCTGGACCGGGAGTATCTGGACATCACGACCCACAACGCGGCTCCTACCACAGAAGGGGATACCTCCATTCTACGGGCGGACAGCTATCAGGAGCTGGTCAATGTGCTCATCTACATGGTCAGCACCGGGGCGGAGAACGGCACCATCCGTCTGTATATCGACTCTGAGGATGTGGCCAAAGACCTGGAGGATGCCTGCCGTGAGGTGGTTCAGGAGGACCCCTTGGGCGCCTATGCCGTGGAGTACATCAAACACAGCGTGGACTCTATCGTCACCTACTCCGAGGCCCAGGTCCAGATTATCTATCGCCGTACCAAAGAACAGGTGGCCTCCATCGTTTCGGCCACCGGGGCTGCCGCCATCCGTGGCGAACTGGAGGAGAGTCTGGCGTCCTTCGCTCCAGAATCTGTGCTTCGCCTTAGCTATTTTGACGGGGATGAGGCCTACATTTTGGATCTGGTCCGGGAAGCCTATTTTGCTACGCCGGCTACCGCCCTGGATCTCCCTGAGGCCACGGTGGCCTTCTATCCAGACAGCGGCAGTCAGCGCGTGGTGGAGATCAGCCTGCACTACCACCTGGACGAGCAGGAGCTGGTTCACCGCAGGGAAGTTCTAGACCAGACCGTTCAAAAAATGACGGCGATTCTCCAATCTCAGTTCTTCACTACGGAGGAATTACTCCCTGCAGCCGCCCAGGCCATCCATGCCGCCGGCGGATATAATCCAGAGGGTGGGTCCACCGCCTACCATGCCCTGCTGGAGAGGGGGGCCGACGACCAGGGGCTCGCCCTGGCGGCAGCTATGGTCTATAACCGGCTGGATATTTCCTGTCAGGTGATTGAGGGCTCGTTGGACGGCGCCCCCCATTTTTGGAATGTCATTCAACTCCCGGAGAGCCAGTACCACCTGGACCTGTCCCAATATGGCGAGCACGGCTTCTCCCTGTTGTCCAGCGCGGAGATGGAGCAAAGGGGATATCTCTGGGACCCAGAGGATATTCTGCCGCGCTGAGGGTCCCCCATTAACGATTGCAAAATCAAATATAGTAATATAGTAAATTTGATAATCTCATAAATACAGTATTTAGGGACTGTTCATCAAGTAAAAAGCAACTATTTTACCACGAATTTACGATGATTGAATGAGACTTGACATACCAGGGAAAGAGCAGGGGAGATACATCAAGAATGTGTACCTTCCTTTTCTCATGTTACCATTCTGCTTCGCCTTATGTACAAATCTTTGGCATGTGCTCATGGCATTCCATCATATTAATACATTTTCGGCTCACTACTGTTTTGTCACCAGGAATATACTGAGACATTCCTTGATTTTTTCTCCATTCATTATCTTTGAAGCCAAAGTGTTCATTTATTTTTCGTTTCGTCTTCCCTGCCTGGACCATCGCTTCTATTGCAGGTAACATTCCTGCATATGTGTATAATTCCGTTTTCTTATAGCAATACCCCCTGATGTAGTCTATTTTCCTACATCAGGGGCCTTTTTTTACTGTTCGTTTTACTGGGCATCTACACTATGCCAGATGTGTCTATTAAAAGGTTAATTGGCTGGTCTATCCATGCTGTTTTCCTGTCCGATGACAGAACAGTACTTCTTTCATCCCAGATTTAACTGCGGGTAGGACTCGTATCCGGCATCAGAAGCCCACCGGAACGCAACATACTGGCCCCTGTTGCGGTTAGGCGACTCACTACTTTTCCAAGGAACACCTCTCTGCCGGAATCGTTAGTCAGAAGATTTCCGAGGAATCTAAATGTGTGTAACAAGGAGGTACTAACCGGGCTCATGGACTGGGCCATCACAGGGGTAAGCACCACGAAGCCTCTGACAGTAGCAACCAACTGCCAGTCAAAAATCCCATTGTAAGCTCCTCACTCAGAATGAATCAGCTACGCTGATGATCAGAAAGGCCAAGCATAAGCCCGGAAAGCAAGTGTGTCATTTCGGCTTCTTCTTGCGATTTTTCGTCCCAATAAAATAAACAGTTTGGGAAACCTAGCGCAGCACGTTTCCCAAACTGAATATTCAAAGGGCCATATTACGATGATCAAAAGACTTTAGGTTCCGCCTTTGTATACGGATGGTTGGGTCAGATGGTATAGAGTTCGGGGCGGCGGTCTTTATAGGCGGGAAGCTTGGCGCGCACGCGCTCCACACGGTCTAGGTCGATATGGGCACACATCAGCCCTTCCTCCTCGCCAGCGGCTGCTATAGTGACGCCCATCGGGTCCATAACAACGCTTTCCCCGATGAACATTGGGCCGCAGTTGTCGCAGGCCACCATATAGACCGTATTCTCAATCGCCCGGGCGGCGATCAATGTATTGAAATGCTGGCTTTTCAGATCGCCGCGCACCCAGGCGGTTGGCATGATAATAATGTCCGCGCCCCTGGAACGCTGATAACGGGCTACTTCAGGGAACCGGACCTCATAGCAGACAAACAACCCGATCCTACCGAACGGCGTGTCAATGGGCTCAAAAAATTTGTCGCCTGGTTTCATGTTATCAGATTCCTTATACCCAAAGGCGTCATACAGATGAGTTTTGCGGTAGCAGGATACAATTTCGCCGCTGTCGTCCACTACCACAATGGTATTGTAATTGCGGTCATCTTCAGGGTCCTCCACCGCCTCGTTCATGCCAAAGATGATCCAGTGCCCGTACTGCCTGGCCAGCTCACGCATACCGGTGACAAAGGCGCCATCCAGATGCTGGGCAGTCGCCAGCGATACCGCACGGGGCGGGTGGTCTGAAAAGTAGCTCATAAAACACTCGGGGAATACCATCAGATCCGGCTTGTACTTCTCGTTTGCCTCGGCAACCGCCCTTTTAGCCTTCTCAAAATTGACTGTGGGATCTCCGTCTGACGCCAGTTGGGCCAGGACAAAGGTGCTCTGCCGCTTCATTTCTGGTGCCTCCTTCTTGCAATTCATGGCAGATGATTACTTGTCAACCTTACATAGGTCCGCAATCGCGCCCTGGGCGCCAATCTTGACAAGCTTTTCCAGATTGATGAACTTGTCGACATAGCCACCGGCCTCAAAATTCTGCCGCCAGAGAACCTCGTTCTCGTCCTGCTGCTTGGCGTGCAGGACCAGCTCCTCGAACTGGTCCGCAGGGGCACAGACGACGCCGTCTAGGTCACCGTAGACGATGTCGCCGGGGCGGACTACGCAGCCGCCACAGTTCACAGGAATGCCATATTCTCCATCCAGCCCTTTAAAGGTGTTGGTTACGCAGGCGCGGCCAGTGGAAAAGACGGGGAAGTCCATCTCGCGGATGGCGCGGGTATCCGTGTTGGGGCCGTCCACCACAATGCCGGCCATACCTAGCACCTTAGCGGAACGGGCGACCATCTCTCCCAGACAGGCAATCCGCTTATCCCCCATTCGGTCAATCACGATAACGGAGCCCTTTGGGGCCTGCTTCATCGCATAATACAGCATGGCGTTGTCTGTACCGGGCAAACGGATGGTAAAGGCAGGACCGATTACCTTCAAGTGGTCGCTGATTGGGAAGATGCCGGTCATATATCCGCCCTGGACACTGTGCCCAATTTGGGCCGGGTCAGTGGTCAGTGCCAGTTGAAACAGTTCTTCTTGTGTCATAGTTGTGATACTCCTTTTCAAATTTTTGATATATGTTTTCTGGTTCGGGGAAAGTCGGGAAGGACGGCGCGGCCGTCCCCATCATGCCCCCAGCATCGCCATCACGGTATTGGGGACAAAGGTGGACAGAGCTGGGAAAAATGTTGTCAGAATCAGGGCGATGCCTAGTGGGATATACATGGGCACCACGCTTTTGATGACCTTTTCAGAGGGCACGTTGGCCACCCGGGCGACCGCATAGATGCACAGGCCAAAAGGCGGAGTGCTTAGGCCGATCATCAGGTTCATAACCATCATCACGCCGATGTAGACGGGGTCCATGCCAAAGCTGGCGGTGATCTGCAATACGATGGGAGCGGTGAGGATCAGCGCACAGTTGCTCTCCATGAACATACCCATAATCAGCAAGATAATGTTGATCATGATGATGACCACCATGGGCATATGGGCGATGGGGCCCATCAGGGACATGATTTTTTCTGGCAACTGCTCCAACATCAGCGCCTTGGTGAAGATGCCGCCAGCCGTCATGATGACCATAATTGATGCCACAGACTTGCAGGTTTCCTTTACACAGTTGAGGAAGCCTCTCCAGGTGAGGGAGTGATGACACAAGCCCAGGATCAGCATATACAAGACCGCCATACCGCCGGTCTCGCCGGGGCTGAATATACCGGAGAGCATAGTAATCAGAATCAGAACGGGAGCCATCATGATGGGAAGGGCACGCAGGAACAGGATCCCCAGCGGCCGCTCGTCCTTCTTCGTGACGGAAGGCTTGGGCGGGTTGACCAGCTTTCTCTTGTCCACCAGTAGGACATAGATAAACAGGCTGGCAGACATCACAATGGCGGGAACTACGCCGCCCAGAAGGGATTTCACGCTGGAAATCTGAGCCACAGTGGCGTAAAGCACCAGTGGAATGCTGGGCGGGAAAATGGGACCTACGGTGGAAGACGCGATAGTCAGCGCCGCGCCGTATTCCCGCTCGTAGCCCTCCTCCTCCATAGAATCCACGAAGATAGGGCCCAAGCCGCACACACCAGCGATGGCCGCGCCGGACATACCAGCAAAGATTAGGCTCAACACAACCGCTACGCGGGAGGAGTAACCCCGTTTTCCCTTTGCCAGCGCCCGGGCAAAATCAAAGCCGCGGGTGGTCTCTCCCAGCTCGCTGACCAGATTGCCCATAAGGATGAAGGCTGGAACCGCCAGCAGGGAAAAGGACATACAGGACTGATAAAAAGAGTAGCCCACCAGTGCCAGCGACGTGTCGGTCAGGATATAGTATGCGATGGCAGGCAGACCCATAGCCACCACGATGGGGGCGCCGACCCCCAGCAAGGCCACAAAGCCAAGCAACAGCAACAGCATGTTCACGCTCTCTCAGCCCTCCTCTCTTTGATCAGGGCAGAAATACTAATTAGATTCTGGATAATCCACATGGCGGATCCCAGAACGATCAGCGCATGAATCGCAACGATGGGAATGTGAGTGGCAGCGGTAGTCAGCTTTGAAATGGGCGGAATCAGAAGGTATTCGCTGTAGATGACAAAAGCGCAGTACATGCAGCAGATCACCTTGCCGATTACCATTAGCCAAAATTTAGTTCTGGGCCAGATCTGATAGATAATCTCCAGTTGCAGGTGCGCCTCCTCCTTCTCCGCCTGAGCGAGATAGCAGAAGATCAGGCCGGTAAAGCACATCATAGCCACTTCCTCGCTCCATGTAGTGGAAAAGCCCAGAAAAGACCGGCAGAGAACTTGAATGTCAAGCGCCGCGATGACGACGATAAGGAAGATCCCACAGACAGAATTAACAAGGCTGCGGAACCCGTCCCAGATTTTTCCCAAAGCAGACATGGCAATATCTCCTTTCGTACAAATTAGCAGGGAATGCCCGACGGACGTGCGGATGAAGAATCGTCTACTGGCTCTCGACGTTCTGAATCAGTTCAATCATGTCACCCCAGTCGTCGGAAAAATAGTCGTAGACTGTCTCAGCGGCCTCATGGAAGCTAGCCAAGTCCAGACCGTTCTCCTCGGTGATGACCGTCATGCCGCCATCGATGCAGATCTGTTTGTAGCCCTCTTCCTTTTCCACGATGCGCTGATTCATCTCGTGGGTGGCATCTACCGCAGCCTGCATCACGGCCTGTTGCTGATCCTCAGTCAGGCTGTCAAAGGTTTCACGGTTGATCCACAGACCCAGGTTTGTGGGCAGGTGGCGGGTCTCCATGCAGTAGGCCTGAACTTCATACAGGGCGGAGCTCACCAGGGTCGAGTAAGGATTCTCCTGTCCGTCAATGACATTGGTAATCAGGGCGGTCGCCACTTCACTGAAGGCCATTGGCGTAGCGGCCGCACCGAAGGCGTTGGCAAACAGCACCTGATAGAGGTCGGAGGCGACCACGCGGATTTTGGCACCCTTCATATCACTCAGGTCGTAAATGGGGAAGTTGCAGGTCAGTTGGCGGTCACCAGAGTTGAAGGCGGTGAGGAGCATGACATGGTCGTCCTCCAGCGCCTCGTTAATGGCCCGCAGGGGCTCAGAGGTGAAGGGGTTGAACACCGCCTCCTGGTGCGCCGCGTCCCGATAGACATAGGGGGCGTCAAAGGCTCCCAGCCTGGGATCCAGGTCGCCAGCAGAGGAGGGAACATACTGAATGAAGTCCACAATGCCAGCTTGGAGCGGCTGCATATCGTAGCCGCACAGGGTGTTGTCAAAGTAGCATTGAACTTCCAGCTCGCCTTTTGTGTACTCATATACCTTGTCGGCAAAAAGCTGTTCCCAGATGCCGGCGTCGGAGGATGCGGAGTTCTGATCGGTAAATTTTAATACCCGGGGCTCGTTGTTGCTGCCGGAGTCCCCGCTTCCGCAACCGGCCAGCACTGGGAGCAACAAGACGGCAGAAAGCAGGGATGCAAGGTTCCTTTTTAGTTTCATTTTTGATTCTCCTTTCTTACATTAATTATGATGGCGGAAACATTTCTTTCCCCTACACCATCTAATCCAATTTCTGCTTATCTTGGCACTTGGTATTTGGCATTTGGCGTTTGGCATACCAAAAATAGCAATCTATTTATACATCAAGTACACCAAAAAGTCAACCCAAATCATGCGAATTTTCTATATTATCCAAATATTATCGATATTATTTGTCTATTGTAACGAACTCCTCTTGAAGCTTGGTATCCAGATTCGCCGGATCAAAGCCAAGGTGTCCCGGCAACGAGAGCATTCGCTGCCTCCATGCGCTGTAGTGTTCCGACAGGTACCGGCACGCATTTTCATAGTCCCCGCTCTCCATGCACTTCAGAATGGCAAGGTGCTCCTGAGCAAAAGCATTGCCGTCCTTTCCACTGTATTTCATGCTAAGGATAGAAGCTCGGGTCACCTTTTCGTTGATCTCCTCCGAAAAGGTAAATAAGATGCTATTCCCGGATTTTCGATTGATATAGCGGTGAAAGCTGGTATCCAGCGCCATGATGCTGTAATAGGAACCGTGATCCTGCTTGGTAACGTCCATCATCTCCTGGAGGATGCCATGCAGGTGGGCAAAGTCCTCCGGTGTATATTTATAAAAGGCCAGCTCAAAGCCGAGCATGTCGATGGGCTCCCGAATCTCCAGCAGTTCCAGAATGTTCCGCCACAACAGAGGAGCAACCATGCGTATTTTTCCGTTCTGCTCCACCCAGCCTTCCTTCTCCAAAAGGGTCAGCGCATCTCGCAGCGGAGTCCGGCTCACCCCCAGCATGGAGGCAAATTCCCGTTCGTTGACGTTGCTTCCCGCTTTCAGCTTGCCTGTAATGATCAGCGATTTGATCTGCTGATAGATTTTCGTGCTGTAGCTTTTGTTCTTTTCGATTTTTTCTAAATACTGTACCATATCCTACTTCTCCATGCTTCTGGCTCAATCCCAAAAATATTCTGCTGTACCCAGCGGCAAATCCTGCATTTCTCATGCCAATTATTATATTTTTTATATCACGTTCTCTATAATATGTCAATTCCAGGATATTTCCGGCGGCTTCTCACTTGATCCCATGAATGCGGTAACGCATCAAAATTTTCCTTACCTTTACACAAAAGCAAGCCAATTATATCAAAAAATGGAAAATTCTCTAAGCAGCCTTTGGCGGTCACAATGAACAGAATAAAAGGCAATATAATTTCCTCAACTAAATTTTGTTGCAAATTTGTCAACCAATCATGACAAAGACATTTTTATATTTTTTCAAAATTTAAATTTCGGGGTTGACATCGCTCTGTTTTCTGTTATAATACCATTTGTCGCTGCGAGTGTAGCTCATCTGGTAGAGCGCCACCTTGCCAAGGTGGAGGTAGCGAGTTCGAGCCTCGTCACTCGCTCCAAGTGGAAAGACACGACATATGTCGTGTCTTTCTTTTTGAATTTTCGTGCCCAGCCACTGTCCCTTCAGGGCAGGTCAGCGGTCCCTTATTCAGCCCTGTGGTAAAGGGTTACGCTCCCCTTTACTTCACCAAAGAAAGGAATCGGAAGTATGGAACTCTTACACAAGTGGAACCATATCAGCCTAGTCAAACGGATCATCGTGGGACTTATTCTGGGCGCCGCTCTAGGCGCCCTCCTGCCTCAGGCCTCCGTCATCGGTATCCTGGGCACTCTGTTCGTCAATGCCTTGAAGGCTCTGGCCCCTCTGCTGGTCTTTTTCCTCGTCCTTCACTCCCTCTCACAGCATAAAAAGGGAGCTAAGAGCAACATGTCCGCTGTGATCGTCTTTTATCTGATTGGCACCTTTCTGGCCGCGCTGTGCGCCGTGGTGACCAGCTTTCTCTTTCCATCCACTCTGATTTTGGCCGAGCAGGCCGAGCAGGCTGCCCCTGGCGGCATCGCTGACGTGCTCCAGAATCTGCTGAACAGCGCCGTAAGCAACCCCATCTCCGCCATCGCTGAAGCAAACTATATTGGCGTGCTGCTGTGGGCCGTTGTCTTTGGACTAGCCATGCGTGAGGCCGGCGAGGGCACCAAGACCGTACTGGGCGACATCTCCAATATGCTGTCCTCCGCAATCCGATGGGTCATTAGCTGCGCCCCCTTCGGCATCCTAGGGCTTGTCTATACCACCGTATCCGATACCGGCTTTGAGTCCTTTCTGAATTATGGCCGGCTAATTCTGGTCTTAGTAGGCTGTATGCTCCTGGTAGCTCTGGTCGTCAACCCCATCATCGTCTACCTGGCTATTCGGAAAAATCCCTATCCCCTGGTCTTTCGATGTCTGAAGGACAGCGGCATCATGGCTTTCTTTACCCGCAGCTCGGCGGCTAATATCCCGGTGAATATGAAGCTGTGTGAAGACTTGGGTCTGGATAAGGAGAAGTACTCCGTTTCCATTCCCCTGGGAGCTACTATTAACATGGCTGGCGCTGCCATCACTATCACCATCCTTACCCTGGCCGCCGCCAACACGCTGGGTATCTCTGTGGACTTTCCCACTGCCCTCCTGCTGAGTTTGGTTTCCTCTGTGGCCGCCTGTGGCTCCTCCGGTGTGGCGGGAGGCTCGCTGCTCCTCATCCCAATGGCCTGCAGTATGTTCGGTATCTCCAGCGACATAGCCATGCAGGTGGTCGGCATCGGCTTTATCATCGGTGTCATTCAGGACTCCTGTGAAACCGCACTTAACTCCTCCTCCGATGTGCTGTTCACTGCCGCGGCCGAGTTCCGCAGCCGCAGGAAAGCCGGACTGGATATGGGGTATTGATGGAGGGGAGCCATTCCTCCATACGTCTAAAACAGTGGGTTAAATATAATAAGGAGGCACTGCCCTGGATTTTCCGGGCAGTGCCTCCTTTTTTATCTTGTCCCATTGACAAAGTGAGGAAACATACGCCTTAAACCTCTTGCGGTGCCTCACCTGAAGCCCTGAAAACCTTTGCGGCTCTAGCGTTCTCGGCTCTCCGATCCTCGATGGCCTCCTTCAGAAGCATATCCTTCACCTTCATCAGTCGAATGGTGTTGGCCCGCTCGTTTTCATCCAGCTTCATGGTGATATACTTGATATTTTCCTGCATCTCCGGGATCTTCACATACTCCAAAGCGTTGACCCGTCGGCGGGTCTTCTCGATCTCCTCCGCCAAAAGCTGTGAGGTCTTTTCGATCTCCGCCAGCTTCAGCATATCCTGGAACACCTGTGACATAGCGTCCACCGCGTCGTCCAGCTCGCCGCTGGTCTGGGCAAAGCCATAGGGATAGATCTCCCCTGGGTCCTGGCTGCTGGTGCGGAATTCATATTTGGGCACGTCCACTGACATGATGTTCTGGAAGGTCATATCCAGCTCCACAGACTGCTTGGGGTAGAGCAGGGACTGCTCCAGCATCTCTGGAGACATCAGAGCCGCGGCCACAGTGAAGGAGCCGTGGGCCCGCATAAGCCCCTCCTCCACCCGGCGGCGCAGGGAACGATTCTCTCGAATCACGTCCATAAACTGCTTCATCAGCTCATCTCGCTTATCCTTGAGCAGCTTATGGCCCCGCTGGGCGGTCTTTAGCCGGCCCTTGAGCCGGGTGAGCTCCATACGGGTGGGATTGATGGTCGTGGAAGGCATTTCACTCCCCCCTTAGTCCTTCTTGGGCAAATACTTGTCGATATACTCCGGCTTGATCCGCTTCAACTCACTCCGGGGCAGGATAGATAGCAGCTCCCAGCCCAAATCCAGCGTCTCCTCAATCGAGCGGTTCTCATCTGTCCCCTGAGAAACGTACCGCTTTTCAAATTCATCCGCAAATTTAGCATAGAGCAGGTCGGTGGGGCTCAACGCCGCCTCGCCCAGGATGGACATGAGCTCCTTGTTCTCCTTTCCGGTGGCGTAGGCAGAAAAGAGCTGATTCATGGTGCCTGAGTGGTCCTCCCGGGTCTTGCCCGCTCCGGTGCCCTTGTCCTTCAGACGGGACAGGGATGGCAGTACGTCCACCGGGGGATTGATGCCCCTACGGTACAGCTCCCTGGAAAGAATGATCTGCCCCTCGGTAATATAGCCGGTCAGGTCGGGAATGGGGTGGGTCTTGTCGTCCTCCGGCATAGTCAGGATAGGGATCAGGGTAATGGATCCCTCCTTGCCCAGCTGGCGGCCTGCCCGCTCATACAGGGTCGCCAGGTTGGTATACAGGTAACCGGGGTAGCCCCGGCGGCCTGGGACCTCCTTCTTGGCGGCGGAGACCTCCCGTAGCGCCTCGGCATAGTTGGTGATGTCGGTCATGATGACCAGTACGTGCATATTCTTCTCAAAGGCCAGATATTCCGCCGCTGTCAGGGCCATGCGGGGCGTGGCGATACGCTCCACTGCCGGGTCGTTGGCCAGATTGGTAAACAGCACCGTACGGTCGATGGCGCCGGTACGCCGGAACTCCTGGACGAAGAACTCCGACTCCTCAAAGGTGATGCCAATGGCGGCGAAAACCACGGCGAAGTTGGATTCCCCATCCAGCACCTTGGCCTGCCGGGCGATTTGGGCCGCCAAAGCGGCGTGAGGCAGGCCGGACCCGGAGAAGATAGGCAGCTTTTGGCCGCGGACCAGGGTGTTCAGCCCGTCAATGGTAGAGATACCCGTCTGAATGAACTCATTGGGGTAGTTGCGGGCGGCGGGATTCATGGCCAGACCGTTGATATCCCGATACTCGTCGGCCAGGATGGCTGGGCCGCCGTCAATAGGCTCCCCCATGCCGTTGAACACCCGGCCCAGCATATCTCCGGACACCCCCAGTTGAAGAGGGTGTCCCAGGAACCTGATTTTGGAGTCCGCCAGATTGATACCGGCTGAGTTTTCAAACAGCTGGACCACTGCGGTATTCCCGTTTACTTCCAACACCTGACAGCGGCGGACGGTGCCGTCGGTCAGTTCGATCTCTCCCAGCTCGTCATAGGTGACGCCCTGTACCCGGTCCACCACCATCAGGGGGCCGGATATCTCCTGTATCGTCTTATACTCTCGGATCACAGTGCATCCTCTCCCTTCTCGGCAATGGCGCTGATCTCTTCCTCCATCTCCACCAACAGGTTGGCGTAGGAGTCTTTATACAGATCAGCGGGGACGGACTTGGCCCGGCCGATCTTTTCCCGTGCGGGGATGGAGAACAGAGCGTTCAAATCGCCTCCCCGCTCTGACGCGCCCCGGCACTCCTGGTCGTACTGGTGGATCATAGCCAGCAGGCGGGCCTGGCGGTCATACTCCGAGTAGGAGTCGATGTCCGCGAAGGAGTTCTGCTGGAGGAAGTCCTCCCGGATCATCTTGGCAGTCTCCAAAGTGATCTGGTCCTTGGGGGACAGAGAGTCCTTGCCCACCAGCTGGACGATCTCGTTCAGGCTGGCCTCTTCCTGGAGGATGGCCATGGCCCATTCCCGGTTCTGCAGGAACTCCTTGCCCAGGTTTTCGTCATACCAGGGCTTCAGGGAATCCAGATACAGGGAGTGGGAGGTCAACCAGTTGATGGCCGGGAAGTGGCGGCGATAGGCCAAGGAGGAGTCCAGGGCCCAGAACACCTTGACGATACGCATGGTGGCCTGGGACACGGGCTCGGACAGGTCGCCGCCCGGTGGGGACACGGCGCCCACGGCGGTCAGACTGCCCCGGCGGTCCCCATCGGACCCCAGACAGGCCACGGAGCCGGCCCGCTCATAGAACTGAGCCAGACGGGAAGACAGATAGGCTGGGTAGCCCTCCTCGCCGGGCATCTCCTCCAGACGGCCGGACATCTCACGCAAAGCCTCGGCCCAGCGGGAGGTGGAGTCAGCGATGACGGCCACGGCGTAGCCCATATCCCGGAAGTATTCTGCGATAGTGATACCAGTATAAATAGACGCCTCACGGGCGGCCACCGGCATATCAGAGGTGTTGGCGATGAGGACAGTCCGCTTCATCAGGGACTCTCCAGTGCGGGGGTCCACCAGTTCGGGAAACTCCCGGAGCACGTCGGTCATCTCGTTGCCCCGCTCGCCGCAGCCGATATAGACCACCAAGTCCACATCGGACCACTTGGCCAGGGCGTGCTGCATCACCGTTTTACCAGAACCAAATGGGCCGGGGATGGCGGCGGTGCCCCCCTTGGCCACAGGGAAGAAGGTATCTACAATACGCTGGCCAGATTGGAGGGGAATGACGGGGGGATACTTACGCTTATAGGGCCGGCCCACACGGACGGGCCATTTTTGCATCATAGGCAGCTCCACCTGGGAGCCGTCCTCCCGCTCCAGAACAGCTACCGTCTCCGTAACGGTGAAGGTGCCGGACTGAATGGACAGGATTTTCCCCTTCATTTTCGGGGGGATCATAATCTTATGGAGGATAGAGGACGTCTCCTGGACAGTGCCGATGACATCACCGCCCACCACCTGGGCCCCCGGTTGGACTGTGGGGACAAACTCCCACTTCTTTTCCCGATCCAGGGCAGGGACCTCCACACCGCGGGGCAGGTTGTTCCCCTGGACCTTTTTCATGATTTCCTCCAGGGGGCGCTGGATGCCGTCGTAAATATTTTCCACCAGACCGGGGCCCAGCTCCACAGACAGGGGGGCGCCGGTGGTGACCACCTCGGCCCCAGGGCCCAGTCCGGAGGTCTCCTCATAGACTTGAATGGAGGCAGAGTCTCCAGTCATGGTGAGGATCTCGCCGATGAGGCGCTGTTCGCCCACACGGACCACGTCGGCCATATTGGCCTCCTCCATACCGGTGGCCACCACCAGCGGGCCGGAGACCTTGACGATCTTTCCCATAGGCTAAACCTTCTTTCTTCTGGCTCTGTTCCACTGGCCTTCAAAGGAGGGGGCGCTGCCGCAGGTTACCCTGGTAGCTGCCCACTTCCATTGGGCCCACATAGGAGAAGCCAAGTCGTTCATAGTAGTCATTCAGCGCTGGATTGTTCCGTCCACAGTCCAGACGCAGATAGTCCTTCCCCATGGCTTTGGCCAGTGCCATACACTGCCTTAGCATCCGCTCCCCGGCGCCTGGGGCATCCGGGTTCGCGGCCAGGTTATGGATATAGAGTGCGGACCCACCAGCAGGCCAGCGATCATCCTCTTCCAGCAGCACCGCCACCACATTGGGCGCCCCGTCGGGCCTCCACAGGCCATAGAGCGCCCCATTTCGGGCCCGCTCCTGGAAATAGGTCAAGGGGTAATAGGTAAGATAGTCGTCCCGCTCCCACTGACGTATCCCCCGCTCCTCCAGCCAAGTGATCCGTCGGAGGATCAGCTGGAAAAGCCGCGGTGCCTCCTCCAGCGAGGCAAGACGGAGGACCTCTCCCTGGTCCGTCATAGGATATCAGCGCCCACCGCCCGCTCTACCGCGGTCTTAATATTGGCCATGCCGATACCCAGGGGACCCTCCTTTCCGGGAATTAAAATGATCGCCGGGGTCAGCGCGTCCTTATACCGCGCGATGTCAGTCGTCAGTTTGGCGGCCAGCTGCTCGGTCATATAGATAATGGCGTAATTCTCCCTGGCCAGCCGGTGGAGCGTCTCGTGCCCCTCCTCCGGGCCAGCCACAGGGTATACATCCAGCCCCAGGGCCTTAAAGCCCAGGACGCTGGCTACGTCGCCCATCACCGCGATCTTATACATCTCCAGCCACCCCCCTTATACATAGGTCTGCCGAAGCCGGGCCCGGATGGTATCTCCGTCCAGTCCAGCTGCCCGCCCGGCAAAGATGGTGCGGACTGCCGTAAACTCCAGCTCCTTGGCATAGAGGTAGCCGATGACCGTCTGCTCCCCAAAGGGGACCATGCGGGCGGCGGCCAAATAGGCTGTAAGCGCATCGTCACAAGCCTTTTCAAAGGCGGTCAGAGATCCTCCACCGGGCAGGGCTACCTTGGCCCCCAGCTGGGCGGCCTGGGCCAGGGGTCCCGACTGGAACACCTCGCCCAGTGTGTCTGCCCGGGCGGAAGCTACTGTCTGCTGAGACACATTTCCTCCTGGCAGCAGCACCCGGCGCAGGAAGTCTCCCTCTTTGCCCATTCGGGCCGCCCGGACAGCGGTCCGAAGATTGGCCACATCCACACTCAGCCGGACATAGCCCAGGAGGAAGGGGCTGCCCAGCGCCTTGGCCAGTCGTTCCATCTCCTGATAGCAGCTTCGGTCCAGAAGCAGATCGGCCTGCTGGGGATCCCGGCTCTCCCTTAGAAGGGTCCATGCTTGGGCCATAGCCCGCTGGAACTCCTCTGAACAGCCCTGGAGCTCCTCCCGCCGCCATCCCTCCAGCAGCTCTCTGGGGTCATACCGCCCACCGGCCAGCAGCAGGCGCTCTGGGTCGGCGCCCACAGCCTGGGCCTTCAGAATAACCTTGGCGTTGTGATAATCATATTTCAATTGGAATATCTCCGCCAGGCGGGGATCTGGTACCGCCCCGGCGATGTCTCGGAAGGTATCGGCCCGGGCCTGGGCAAGCACGCCCTCCAGCCCGCCTCCTCTATCCTCCGGGTAACCGCACTCGGTGAGGATCTTCATAGCCTCCCCGTTCTCCCTGGCGTCAATCATCCGGTCCATCCTCTCCCTTGTCAGCAGGCGGTTCTCCATGGCCCGGATCCTGGTAGAAATGGACAGGTAGTCTATATCCTTTATCTGGTGGGACAAAATATTCCCTCCCTTACTTGAGAGTGGAGAGTTGGGCGTGGAGAGTGAAGATCCCGCGGGAAAGGGCATTTCTCCGCTCTTCCCCCTGACTCTTCACTCTGTCCCAACTCTCAGGGGAACAGCACGCCGGCCACTTCCTTCTCCAGCTTCTCCCGCTGGAGGCGAACCAGTGTCTCAAAGGCGCAGTTTACCTCGATGTCCCCGTCCACCATGATGAAGCCACCCTTGATAGGCCGGGTCTCCTCGCTCAGGGTAAGCAGGCCGGTACCTGTAACCATGGCGGCAGTGGTGTTGACCACCTTGCCCAGGAAGGCTCCTACCTTGGATTCGGTGATCGCTTCGGGCAGTTCGGGGGCCACCCCTTTTACCAGGGCCTCGTTGGCTGCCACCACCACCTGTTTGCCCACCCGACTGCGGTCCTGGGGGGAGAAGATGAGCTGCTCCCGGCCAGTGGAAGACGCCTCCAGGGCCAGCTTGGTCAACAGCGCCACATACTCCTGCTCAGGCATGGCGCACAGCTTCTCCAGGGCCAGGTCAAATGCCTCGGCCAGCACCTCCTGCTTGGCGGCCAACTCCAGCTTGCGCCGCTCCATCTGGGCGGCGGATTTCAGACGCTCCAGCCGCTCGTCGGCGGTCCGGCGGCCACGGGCCAAAATCTCCTCCCGCTCTCGGTCGGCCTGGGCCTGGGCCTCCTCGCCGATGGAGCGGGCCTTTCGCTCCGTTTCCTCCAGAATGCGGGTCACTTCCGCCTCAGAGTCCTGAATGATCTTGGCCGTGATCTTTTCGATTCCTTCCATATGTTCGTCCCCTCTCGGTGGAAATTAAAGCGGCACACTCAGGGAGAACAGCATAATCATAGAGCACAGCAGGGACAAAATGGCGTAGAACTCCACGATACCGCACAGGATCAGGCCCTTGGACCAGTCATCCGGCTTCTTGGCCAGGATATTGATAGAACCGGCAGCCACGCGGCCCTGGGCGATAGCGGACAGCAGGCCGCCGATCGCCATAGGCATACAGGCTGCGAAAAATTGCAGGCCCAGCTGGACGGACATCGCCTCGCTCACCGCCAGAGCGTTGCCCATAAAGCCCATTCGGATCAGGGCCACAAAGAACACGGCCATGCCGTACAGCCCCTGGGTACCGGGGAGCAGCTGGAGCACCATGACCTTACCGGACTTGCTGGGGTCCTCGCTAAGAAGGCCGGTACCCGCTTCACCAGCGATGCCGGTGCCCTTGGCGGAGCCCACGCAGCTCAATCCCACCGCAAGGCTGGCGCCCAGAAGGGCCAGGGCCAAACCGCCGAAAGATTCCAGAAAACTCATTGTTGTTTCCTCCTTATTCTCATTCTTTCACGATGTGATAGTATTTCGTCTTGAACTCCAGGGGACGGAAGGGTTTACCCCCGTCCTCGTAGTAGTATTTGAAGTACTCCAGACACTGCAGCCGCATATCGTGGACATAGCAGCCCAGCAGATTCAGAGCGAAGTTCAGGGCGTTGCCGATCATAGAGATCAGGATGAAGGTGGGCAGGAAATTGGTGATCGAGCCGAGGGTGTTGAACACCTGGGCCACCACAGCCCCCGCCAGCATCAGGGCCATCAGCCGGGAATAGGACAGGATGTCGCTGAAATAGCCGGTGATATTGTTGTATAGCGACCCGCCGATCCCCACCAGCTTGCCCACTATGCCTTTCTTCCCATAGCCCTGGGTCAACAGCAGCAGGACCACGATGGCAATGGCACAAGCCTTGATCTGTCCGGTGAGGGCGGCCACGCCGGCCAGAAGAAAGACCAGGTACCAGGCTCCCTCGCCGCACAGAGCTTCCATCACAGCCCCCCGCTTGATCTTGCGGTACATACTGATCCCCATACCAGTAAAGATCTGAGCCAGGCCCAACACAAGCGAGCCTACCAGTACCGCCAGGGCGTCATCTACCGGGGAGAATAGGGCGGGCAGGGCGAACTGGCCTCCAGTGGTCAGCGCCACCAGCTGTGTGAGGAAGTCGCCAAAGAAGCTTCCCGTCACCGCTCCCCAGATAAAGGTGCTCACGCCGCACAGCCCCAGCAGCGGGAACATATGCCGCATCGTCGCCCCTTCGGGCTTTGCCCGCTTCACCACCACCCAGGCAACGGCCATCATCAGCAGGCCATACCCCATGTCCGCCATCATCATCCCGTAAAACAGGATAAAGAAGGGGGCCATCAGGGGGTTGGGGTCCACCGTTCCGTAAGCGGGCAGGGAGTACATATCTGTGACCATGCTCAACGGCCGGGTCAGCCAGTTGTTTTTCAGCTTCACCGGTACATCCGGATACTCCTCCCGCACTGGATCGGCCGCCTCATAGGCACAGGGATATTTCTCCAGGGCTTTTTCCAACTGGGGCCAGTTCTCCTCCGGCACCCAGCCCTCCAGATAGAAGGTCTGGCTGGTATTCAGCAGCCTTCCCCGGGATTCCTCTCTGTCACTCTCCACCTGGGCCAAGTCAGCCAGCTGTTGAAGCTGGGGCCGGAGGTGTCCCATGGAGGCCAGTTTCTCCTCCAGTTGGGCCAACTCTTTGGCCAACTCCTCCAGCTCCCGGTCCAGCCGGACCGTGTTTTCTGCCGCCGTCCCCGTCCAATCCCGCAGATTGGCACGGGACCAGCCCAGAGCCTTCAGCGCCTCTAGGGCGCCCTCCTCCTGACTGGTGTGGCATACTAGAAGGCAGTACCGCAGCTCCCGATCCGCCGATATCTGAGTCAGCTGAACCAGCTCTCCGGCCCCCTGAACCGCCTGCTCCCCCTCCTCAAAGGGACGATTGGCGGGCAGGGTGCCCAGCTGGATCATAATCTGGTGGGTAGACTGGGTCTCCAGGGGCAGGTCCAGTTCCAGCCAGGGCGCCAAAGCGTCCTTTTGGGCCAGCAGCTTGGACTGCTCGCTGTGGATGGCAGCCATGCGGCGCTCTACCTCGTTGACCTCTTGGGCCCCATCCAGGGCCTGTCGGGCCCGCCCTTGGTCAAAGAGCTCTCCCTCCTTTAGGTCGGGCCGGGGCTGGAGCAGTTTCCCTTTTTCCGGGGCATACCGCTTCAGCGTGGCCAGAGCTCGCTCCGCCTCTCCCCGCTCCTCCCGGGCCCGCTCCAGCCCACTGGCATCCAGCCGGGACACTTTGTCCCGCAGGTGCTGGAGCAGTTCCCGCCCAGAGGCATCTCCCTCCTCCGAGGGCTCCACCCCGGCCTCGCTGACCTCCACGCATCCCATGCGCTGGAGGGTGCGGAGGATGGTCTCCCGGTCCTCCGCCATGGCGATCAACCGCAGGCGTTTCATTTTCATGATGGCCATCAGCGATTCACAACCTTTTCTACGATTGTGCGGGCGGCCTGGTCCAGCCGGGTCCGAGCTGTCCGCTTCCACTGCTCACAGTCTAATTTGGCCTGTTCCAGTACCTTCTGGGTAGCCTTAGCCGCTTCTTCCTCTGTCTGAACCAGCATCTGACGGGCCTCATTCTCTGCTTCAGTCCGGCTATCCGCCAATAGCCGCTGGGCAGCTCGTTGCGCCACCAGCAGCTTTTGCTTGCTCTCGGCCATGGCCTCCTCCTTGCGGCGGTCGGCCTCCGCCTCGACCTGCGTCACCTTTTGGATGGCTTCCACTGCCATATCCTCACCACCTTTTCATCTTCATCCACGCTTCCTGATGAAATTATGTACTTTTTATTCTATGTGAAATCACTTAGGAATGCAAGCTTTATTTTATCTATCTTTCGTATACCTTTTTTATAATGCGGCATTTTTCGTTTTATTTCACCCTCTATCGCACATCTTTTGCGGGGTATTCCCTCTCTCTTTTGCGATAGTTTACAATTCCGTCATCTTTATTCCTGCATTTTCAGCCCCTCCCTGAAAGGAAAACAGCCGCCAGCTGCATAACGCAGCCAGCGGCTTCTGTTTATCCCAGTTCCGGCTCCGGGAGCACACCCTGCGCTCCCGCTTCTTTCCCTTCCAGCGCAGATACGATCCGGACGATTCGACCGCCGTCCGCATTTTTGTCCAGTCCTGCCAGATATTCTCCTTCTCCCACTGTCCAAATATTTCCTTCCCATTGGTCGAGGCTGTTGAGATCCAGGCCCGTTCTCTCAAGCAGTTCCCCGTCCGCCACCAAAGAGATCCTGACATCGTATCCCTCTGTCTCCGCGTCAATCTGCTCCAGCAAGGCCAACGCCAAATCAGTCACAGCCTGCCTGTCCCCCGCCGGGCCGTCGGTAATCACATCCAGATTTCCCCGGCTGGGATAGGCCCAGCACTCCAGCGCGATCTCATCAAAGCCCAGGGCAGCCAGTTCCCCACACAGGCCGGCGACATAGGCCTGTCCTTCGGCCTTAGCCGGGTCCAGCCAGCGCAGTCCCAACTCGTCCCTCCAGTTGCCGTAGCTGGCCCGGAGGGCCACTGCGTTATTTTGATAGGGCAGAGTATTATCCCGGAAACAGCATAGCCTGGCCACCGTGTAGACCTCGCCCTGGTTCCATGCGGTCAGGGCATCGTTGACCGACTGGTCCTGCCCGCTGACTCCGGCAGCTACGGCCAAGGGCTGCTGGGACACCCAGTTCAGCTGGCCCTCCCTGCCCTTCATCTGTAGGATCAGGGCATTAGCTCCGGCCTCCTCCATGCTTCCGACCGCGGTGCCGTCCAGCACGGCGGACAAGGGCAGTTGAAGGGCCGCCGTAAGGGCGCGCTCCGGCTCCTGCTCAGGCTCCTCCCGCCGCTCTGAATCCGAGGGTTGGATCACCACGCTGATGTCTCCAATATCGGGCTCCTCCTTCCCTGGGCGGAGGGCCTGAGGCAGTTGAAACTGAAGGCCCCGGTCCGTCTGGACAATATATTTCTGACCGAAAAATAGTCCCGCCAGCACCAAAATCACCAACACGGTCAGGACGACCGCGATCAATCTCAATATATCGGTCAGCGTTCTGCGGCCGCGATAGCCGCCAAAACCGCCCTTTTGTCGGGACATGGAGCCGTCCTCCTCTCGGGGGTAGGTGACATTTATTCCCTTTTGGGGAAAAAATACCCACTTTGTTTCTTATTATAGCAACTTTTTGTTTCTTTGACAACCGGGTTCTTTTTGTTGTTATTTGTCAGGGGGCTGGGCTTGGTCCGCCCTTTTATGCTTTTCGTAAAAAGCCAGGCGGGAGGAGAGACTTTTCTGCCTCTCCTCCCGCTCTTTAGACCGCCATGCCGCCATCCACGCCCAGGACCTGGCCCGTGACAAAGGAAGACTGCTCGGAGGCCAGAAAGAAAATTGCCCGAGCCACCTCCTCCGGATCACCGGTCCGGCACAGAGGTGTCTGATCTGCCAGAGCGTCCATATCCGCCTGGGACAGATGCCGGTTCATATCCGTTCGGATAACACCAGGGGCCACACAGTTGACCCGAATGTTGGAGGGCCCCAGTTCCTTGGCCAGAGCCTTCGTCAGACCAATGACCCCCGCCTTAGCGGCAGAATAGGGTGCCTCACAGGACGCTCCCGTGGTTCCCCACATGGAGGAAATGGTGACAATCGCGCCCTGCCGCCGCCGGACAAAGGAGGGGACGGCCCCCCGTATGGTATAAAAGACGCCGTCCAGATCTATCCCCATCAGGCGCCGCCATTCATCGCCGCTGGTATCCGTGACGAGCTGCTGGGGCAGGGCGATCCCAGCGCCGCACACCAGAGCGTCCAGAGTGGCGAGAGCTTCTTCCGCCCGAGCAGGAAGGGCAGAGGCCTGATCCGGGCAGGCCAGATCCGCGCCCAGGGCTACGGCACAGGTCCCCATCTCCCGCAGCTCCCGCACCAGCTCCAGGGCAAGGTCCTCCCGCTCGTGGTAGTGGACCGCCACCTGCCAGCCCTGTTCTCCAAAGTACCGGGCGGTGGCGGCTCCGATGCCCCGTGAGGCCCCGGTAATCAGCACAGTGTTGGCCATCTGCTCTCCTCCTTGTTCGTTATCCCTCTGTCAGGCTGTTTTTGAAGTTGCCCAGTACCCGGAGATAGGAGGTGGATCGGGACAGTTCCTCCAGGGCCTCCTCCATCCCCGGTCCGGTAAGGGAGCCGGAGAACTCCATGAAAAAAAGGTACTCCCACCGCTTGTCCGGCATGGGTCTGGACTCGATCTTCATCAGGTTGAGCCCGTGGAGCAGGAACACCGTCAAAATACGCTGCAAACTTCCCACCTGGTGGGGGACGGAAAGCAGGACGGCGATCTTGTCCGCTCCGGGGCGCAGTTCCATCACCGGGGAGGTGACTACGAAGCGGGTAGTATTTCCGCTGTTGTGGTTGGTGCCCCGGTACAGGATATCCAGCCCATAGAGCTCTGCCGCCCGTGCCGAGCCGATGGCGGCCTTGGTAATGTCTCCGGTCTGGGCCACATACTGGGCGCTGCCCGCCGTGTCCCCAAAAGGGATCTGTTCCCATTCCGGGTGGCGGGACAGAAAACGGTCGCTCTGGAACAGGCCCTGCTCATGGGAGTAGATCTGGGTAATGGTGTCCAGACTCGCTCCCCTGGGCGCCATCAGACAGTGCTCCACCCTAACGGTGTCCTCCCCTACGATATAGTGCTGATATTGGGTCAGCAGCTCATATACCTGGCGGATAGCGCCGGTGGAGCTGTTCTCGATGGGGAGGACAGCATAGTCCGCTTCCCCCCGATGGACAGCTTCAAAGACATCCTCAAAGCGGGCCAGCCCCTGACAGCGGGCCTCCTTCCCAAAGAAGGTGAGGGCGGCCATCTCGCTGTACGCTCCGGCTACTCCCTGATAGACCACTCTGGGCTGGGATACCGGGCAGCGGGCGGCCTCCATAGCCCGCCTGCACTGGTCGTAGCCGGTACTCCCAGATTCCGGCCCGGCCACCAGTTCCAGGCGCCGGCGGAGCAGCCGCTCTATCTCCCGGTCCAAATGGGCCAGTTCTTCTGTCTCTCTCATATCGTTTCCTCTCGTTCCTCACATCGTCAACATCAGTTGAACACGCCCTGCACCAGCACCATATACAGCACCGTCGCCCCAAAAATGGACAGCAGGTCATTCCCCTTCCACAGATGGAGGAGCACTGCCGCGGCGCTGGCCAGCAGGGCGGGGACCCAGCCCGCTGGTGTGGCAAAGGATACTCCCTTCAAACAATATACGATGAGCATGGCGATGACTGCCGGGGGTAACACCCGCCCCAGATAGAGCACCACCTTTGGAGGCTCTCCTCCCCGGTCAAACAGGAGGAAGGGCAGAGCCCTGGTCAAAAAGGTGACCACCGCCATCACCGCGATGGCGGCCAGGGTCTGTCCCGTTGTCATCGTGGTCATCGGGCCCCCTCCTCTCTCACCGCGGCAGGCCTTCTCCGCCCCTGCTCCTCCAGAGTGGGACGGAGAAGCACCAGGACGGCCACCATAATTCCCAAGGCAGGCAGCAGCATCTCCTCCGCCCCCACAGCCAGCAGGCTGACCAGAGTGGCCGCTCCGCCCAGCAGAGCAGGCAGATGGCTGCCGGCGGTCCTCCATTGGCCCACGGCGATGACCAGGAATAGGGCGGTCATGGCAAAATCCACTCCCGTGGTGTCAAAGCCCAGCGCGGCCCCCAACAGAGAGCCGATCACAGAACCCAGCACCCAGTAGCTCTGGTCCAGCAGGGCGACAGCAAAGTAGTAATCGTGCTCCTTCACCCCCTGGGGCACCTTGGCCGAACTAAGCAACGCATAGGTCTCATCCGTCAGGGAAAAAATCATATAAAGCTTCCGGCGGCCCATGCCCCGAAATTTCTCCAGCATGGACAGGCCATAGACCAGATGCCGGAAATTGACCATCAGAGTCAGAAAGGCCGTCTGGCCTAGAGTCGCCCCCGTAGCCAACAGGGAAACCCCCAAATACTGCCCAGAGCCTGCGTATATGGTCATGCTCATCAGAATGGCCCAGCCTACGCCATAGCCCTCTGACTGGAGCATCAGCCCGAAGGCCATCCCGATAGCCAGATACCCCATCAACACCGGTACCGTGGCGGGGAAAGCCGCTTTTAACGTTTTTCGGTCCATCGTCGTTAATCCACCTCGTTACGACATACTATCTTAGGTATTTTAACCGTTTTGCCCCATGGGCGCAAGCCCCAGTGTGGCACAAGAAACCTCTATTTTTGCGCCTTAATTTTATGTAAAGATTTACAACATCTCTCTTGATTTTTTCTTTTCTCTTTCTATAATAATACTACTATTAATATTAATCAGGCTGGTCCACCAAGCCCAGGCTGTTTTCCTATAAAATCTGACAGGCAAGGAGGGATCGTTTTGAAGGAAGCTCTCTTGATCTATAACCCCACATCCGGGAAAGGACAGCTGCCCGGCAGTCTTTCTCCGGTCTTAGACGTCTTTACCAAGGCTGGGTGGCTGGTCACTGTCTACCCCACCCAGTGCAAGGGGGACGCTGTCCGAGCCGCCAAAGAGCTGGGTCCCCGTTTCCAACGGGTGGTATGTGCCGGCGGCGACGGCACTTTAAGCGAAACTGTAACCGGGCTGATGGAGTTGTCCGCCCCACCCATGCTGGGATATATTCCTTCCGGCTCCACCAATGACTGCGCTACCACCCTAAATCTCCCCCGCTCCCCGATTAAATCCGCTGCCGTCGCCGCCGGCGAAGGCGAGCCCTTTCACATTGACATTGGAAAACTCAATGGGCAGCCCTTCGTCTATGTGGCCGCCTTCGGCGCGTTTACCCATGTGGCCTACGCCACTCCCCAGGATCTGAAAAACACATTTGGCCATCTGGCCTATGTGGTAGAGGGCATTGCCTCTCTGCCCACCATCTCCCCCTACCATCTTAAAGTAGAATACGATGGTCAGGTTCTGGAGGATGACTTTTACTTCGGCATGGTGCGCAACGCCCTGTCCATCGGCGGCATCAAGCTGCCTCAACAGGACGTAGAGCTGGATGACGGACTGTTCGAGGTAGATCTGGTCAAAAAGCCGGTCAGTCTGGCCGATGTCACCGATGGCTTCCAGACTCTGTTCGCTCAGAATCCGGTGGGGGCCGGCTCCCGCATCCATTTCCAGGCTTCCCAGCTTACCTTTTCCTCTGACCAGCCCATTCCCTGGACCATTGACGGGGAGTACGGCGGCGACCAGCTGGTCAACCAGGTGGTCAACTGCCGTCAGGCTTTGACTGTTATCCGAGGGAAATAAGAAGCTGCCTCCGATTAAAAATCGGAGGCAGCTTCTTACGTTGTCAGCATTTGGAATAAAACGATCATCGGCGGCATAGTGGCGGCACACAATACCGAGGTCACCACGTTTATAGAGGAGGTGTACCGGCTCTCCGCGCTCTTATAGAGCTGGGCCATCTGGGTCAACGTAGCGGCTGCCGGACCTATCGCGCACAGCAGGCTGACCAGTAGGATCTGGCTATGTCCCCAGACCCGCTCTACTCCCCACAATAGAGCCACTACCAGCAATGGCAGAATGATCAACCTTAGGAAAACGACCCGGTATATCCCCCGCGAGGAAAAAGCGGCCTTCAAGTCTGTTTCCGCCAGCAGAACACCCACCACCACCATAGATAGGGGGCCCACACAGCTCCCCATAGAGGAAACAGCGGTACCCAACACATCAGGCAGACGGATATGTAAGAAAAACAGTGCCATGCCCATCAGTATGGCACAGAGGCAGGGGTTTTTCACCACTTTTTTTAGTGTGAGCCGGCCTTCGCCCCCCATAAGCTTCTGCCCATGGGTCCAGACTAAGAATCCCTGAAAGGCCATGTAGGAGCAGGTATAAATGACATATTCCTGCCCCAGCGTATTCAATACAATGGGAATAATCAGGTTTCCGGCGTTGCTGTATATGACCGAGGCCTTTTCTGCTGGGGTAAGCTGGCGCCCAGTCCTATCTAACAGCCAGCAGACAAGCCAAAATATTCCATGTATCAGAACCGCGATGGCCAGCGTCACTAAAAACGCCCCCAGGATATTTGGATCATAGTCTGTCTGAAAAGCATTCACCAAGGTACAGGGCAGGGCAATATAGAGCACCGCCTTGGAGAGCACCCGACTCTGGTCCCCAGTCAGGACCCCCGCTTTGGCGGCCAAAAAGCCAGCGGCGGCCATGAGCACCATGGCCAATATCTGCTCCATCAGCATCAGGCTTAGTTCCATGCTTATCCCATCTCCTCTTTTCCCTGTCCGTTTTATTCTAGGAAGTCTTTTCCCTTCCGTCAAGAGGAAATTCAAGAGGGGCGTTCCGGATATAACGACCGGAACACCCCTCTGTTTTATACATTTATTCCGACTTTAGCGCCTGAGCCAAGTCTATCTCCTGAGCGTCGCCCCACAGCCGCTCCAGGTCATAAAACTTTCGAGCTTCGTCGGTAAACACATGGACCACAACGGATGAGAAATCCATCAGCAGCCAGGTGCCGCCCCGGTGTCCCTCAATGTGGTGGACCTGCTCGCCATTTTTCTCCATGGCCTCCTCACAGGCGTCTGACATCGCTTTCACCTGGGTGCTGGAGGTGGCGGTACACAGCACGAAGTAATCCGCCAGCGTGGTCAGCTCCTCGGTCTTGAGCACCTTGATATCCTGCCCCTTTTTCCCGTCCAGGGCCTTGGCCAGCGCGATGGCCATCTCATAAGAAGTCAATCTTCTTTCCCCTTTCTGCTTATATATTGTTGCTTGAAGCCGCTGCCTCCCCTTCTATGAAGGCCTGATATCCTGGGAGGGCGGCGGTTCCTCATCCGTCTCCTGACTGGTGGAACCGCTCTCCGGGTCGGGGAGCACGTCGTCCGGGTCGATGGTCACGATGGGCGGCGTATCAGTACCCGTTTCCCCCTCTTCGTCAGGGGGCTGGCCGGTACTGCCATTTCCTCCTTCTCCCTGAGAAGAGTCACCTTCCTGACCGATCCCTGTTTCCTCACCAGGGTTCTCGGCCCCTCCGCTGGGTTCCTCCACCGGGGGAACATCAGGCGTTTCTTCCTCTTCTGTGGGCTCCTTCTCTTCCTCCTGAGGCTTCTGCGCCACTACAGGCTTGGCCATTCTAGAGTCCAACAGTGTACCGTTGGTCACACCGTAGCCCCCTCCACTCTTCTTATACATCAGCTGAAGGTCGCTGGACTGGATCTCCCCCACATAGGGATTGAGGCCGTCGTTGAGCAAGGGCAGCAGCTCCTTCTCATTGGCCAGCACCAGAGATGCCCCGTCATAGCTGACGCCTGTCCAGGGCAGGGAGACAAACGTCACGTTCTCTTCTACGTTCATCCCAATGGCCAGTTGGGCAAAGGCCAGAATATTACCCACACTTAAATCGGTAGACACGTTTTCAGTGAATATCTGGGCCAGCGTCGGCAGCTTGAGGAGAATATCCGGCTGGAGGCACTCCTTGATCACCGCTGTGAGGAAGTCCCGCTGGATAGCGGTCCGGCCGCTGTCCCCCAGGGCGTGGGTGCCATCGTTGTTCTTGCGGAAGCGGATAACCTCCATGGCGTCCTGGCCGTTCAACAGGCGGTACCCTGCCTCCTGGTGGATGTGCAGGTCCTGGCCAGGGGTTGGGTCGTCATAGTCCATATCAAAGGGCACCTCGAAATAGACTCCGCCAATGGCGTCCACCAGTTCCCCGACAGCCTCCCACTCCACCAGGACATAGAAGTCCGGGTAGATTCCAGTAAGGTGGCTCACCTCCTGCTTCAAGGCGGTCATTCCCTTTTCCACCCGCTCCTTCTCTGGCAGGTCGCTGGACCCCCGATTCCGGGTGTACACCACATTGAGCCGCTTCTGTGCGCCCCTTGTGGCGCTGGTGTTGATCATCGTGTCCCGGAGCAGGCTGATGGCATCGATAGTCTTATTCTTAGTGTCATAGGTCACCAGCAGCATTGTGTCTGTGGAATTGCTCACCTGGTCTAAGCCAGCTACCAGGAAGGTATACACTCCCTCTCTTCGGCCGCTCATGGCCACCTGGGGCAGTTCCGCCCCGTCATAACTCAAATCAGAGGTGTCTCCCTGAGTCTGTCCTCCTGTGGTCTGGCCGGGCAGGTCCGACGTATCGGGCAGCTTGATCCAGGCGCTTAGAATCAGATAGCCCACAATGATCAGGATGGAGAGGAACACCGCGGTCTGTAAGGCGCGGTAGCGGATCTTCTCTCCCCGGCTCATCCCATGGACCCAAGCCCGGTACCGCACCCAATATTCCCCCAAGGAAGCGCGCTCGGTCTGGACCTGTCGTTTTCCGTGTCTTCTGGTGTGTTCGCTCATTCGGTTCCTTCCTCTATCGTTACTCCGTGGGACCTCAGCCAGTCCCGGGCCTTGAACGTCCTGCTGTGGACAGGCAGCTTTCTCTCTTCCATCTCCTGAATGGTAGTCTCCACCCCCAGGAGAAGGGCCTTGTCCAGATCCTGATAGGCCAGCGACCGCAGGCGCTCCACCCCTTCAAAATCCCGGTTGGGCTCTATGTAATCAGCCACATACAGGATCTTTTCCAGTGTCGTCATGTTTTCCTTGGCTGTCGTATGCCAGAAGATGGCCGAGTACACCTCATCAGGTTCCCCAAAAGCCGCCTTGGCGATACACGCCCCGGTCTTGGAGTGAAGCAGTTTGACCGCTGACCGCTCCAGCTCGTCCAGCGCGACCCCGTATTTCTCACACAGGGCCAACTGCTCCTCCAGGTTTAAATACTTGGTGCAGTCATGTAAGATGCCTGCCCGTCGGGCCAGCGTCTGGTCGGCCCCCCAGCGCCGTGCCAGACGGACCGCCTCCTCCTCAGTGCCGCGGATGTGGGCCACCCGCTTCTGTCGGACCATGGAGCAGGAGCAGGCCCGCAGCTCTGGAATGTCCAGATGTTTCAGGTCGGCGTGGGTACCATAGAGCCCATTCATCAGAATGTGCCCATAGACAGCGGGGAGTAGGTACTCTCTCCCCTCCCCCTGGCCCAGCAGCTTCCGCAGGCGGGTGGAGGAGATGTCAACCAGACCGGGCAGAGTGATGGTGGTCACTTTTGCGCCATATCTCTCACAGAGGAAGTCCCGCTGTGGGGCAAAGAGCTCCTCCCCGTCCTGTTCAGTACGGCCAAAGGCGCACACCCCGGCCAGTCTCAAAATGGAATCGGGATCATGCCACAGGTGGAGCGTCAGGAACATATCCGTTCCCATGAGCAGCCACAGCTCCGCCTCCGGATACTGACGATGGAGCTCCTCCAGCGTGTCAGAGGTGTAGCTCTTGCCCTCCCGCTCCAGCTCCAGTGTGGACACCTGGACCACCTTGGGCCGCAGCAGTGCGTCCGCCATTTTCTCCGCCATGGACAGACGGTGCTCCGGCGGGGGCGTACCCTCGGGCAGGACCTTGTGGGGCGGGATCGCCGCCGGGATCAGCAGCAGCCGGTCCAGGCCAAGCACCTCAATGGCCGTCTTTGCCGCGGCCAGGTGTCCCAGATGGGGGGGATTGAAGGTCCCGCCGTAGATTCCGATCTTCATGCCAGACACCTCTCTCACTTTTATCAGGGTGGACGGCCCCAAAAAGGGGCAGTCCCGCTTTGTCAAATTCGGCCGAAGGATGGGGCTGAAGCTCGGCCCACAGCCCATCGCCGCCCAGAACACGCCAAGCGTCAGCGGCTGGCAGGAATAAAATTGATTACCTCTGTTTCTTGTCCGTCACCAGCACGATTCTGTCCTTTTTCTCTTTATTATGGCTTGGACGATAGAGAACAAATTTTGTTCCGATGACCTGGACGACCTCGCTCCGGGTCAGGGGGGCCAACTGCTCGGCTGCCTCCCGGGGGGAGAGCATTGAGTTTTCCAGCACACGGCCCTTGATAAGCTCCCGGGCCTCCAGGGCGTCGTTGGCCTGCTTCACCAGGTTGTCCCCAATGCCGTCCTTGCCCACGATGAGGATGGTATCGATGCCGTTGGCCAGCCCCCGCAGCTGGGCCCGCTGCTTGCTTGTCAGTTCTGCCATATTATGTTATGATCTCCTATCTTTTGATTTCTGTCATTTGGACAGGTACTCCTTCAGTTTGACCTGAAATGCCTCCAGCGCCTTTCCCCGGTGGGAGATGGCATTCTTCTCCTCGGCGGTAAGCTGGGCGAAGGTCTTTTTCAGCGTGGGAACGAAAAACACCGGATCATAGCCGAAGCCGCCCTCCCCCATGGGGGCGAAGGCGATGGTGCCGGGGCACTCTCCCCGTGCGGAAATCACATCTCCGTTGGGGAAACAGCAGGTGATGACGCTGACAAAGCGAGCTGTCCGGGGCATCTGCCCCCTCATGTTCTCCAACAGCAGGCGGTACCGCTGAATGTCGTCCAGTCCCTCGCCCCCATAACGGGCAGAGTACACGCCGGGCGCCCCACCCAGCGCATCCACACACAGGCCGGAGTCGTCGGCGATGGCGGGCAGGCCGCTGGCCTCCATAACAGCCCTGGCCTTGAGCAGAGAGTTCTCCTCAAAGGTAGTTCCAGTCTCCTCCACCTCCACATCCACCCCCGCCTCAGCCTCGGAGCAGACCTCGATTCCAAGCTGGGACAGGATATCGTTCATCTCCACCAGCTTCTTTTTATTTTTGCTGGCCAGCACCAGTTTCATGTCCTTCCCTCCCGTCTTTTATAGCCCCAATATCTCTTTTTGAAGGGCCTGGAGCCGCAGGATGCCCTTCTCACACAGCTCCACCAGCTGCCGCTGCTCATCCAGGGTAAAGGGACGCTCCTCCCCAGTTCCCTGGATCTCGATGAGGCGGCCCTGGTCGTCCATAACGCAGTTCAGATCCACCATAGCGGAGGAATCCTCTTCATAGCACAGATCCAGCAGGGGCACATCATCCACGATACCGGCGGACACGGCGGCCACATAGCCGCTGACGGGGTACTCCGCCAGCTGACCGGCCTCTATCATTTTTCGGAAGGCCAGCATCATAGCCACAAAGCCCCCAGTAATGGAGGCGGTGCGGGTACCCCCATCCCCCTGGAGCACGTCGCAGTCGATGGTGATGTTCCAGGGGCCCAGCTTTTTCATGTCCACTACCGAGCGCAGGGCCCGGCCGATGAGCCGCTGGATCTCGGCGGAGCGGCCGTTCAGCTTCAGCTTGGAGATGTCCCGGCGGGACCGCTCCCGGTTGGCACGGGGGAGCATGGAGTATTCGGCGGTCACCCATCCCTCCCCCTCGGGGACGTGGCGGGGCGGCCGGTCCTCCACGCTGGCGGTGCACAGCACATGGGTGTTGCCGCAGCGGATGAGGCAGGAGCCCTCGGCAAATTTGTTGATATTAGGGATGATCTCCACCGGGCGGAGCTCATCGTTTTTTCTTCCGTCGATTCGGGACATGGTAATTTCTTCCTCTCACGTTTTTTCTTTATTGTACCACAGGTCAGGCCAGAAATGTTTGGATAGTGTGTAAATTGATCTCTTAAATTTTCTTAATCCACCAGCCAAAACAGGACGGCGGTAAGCAGCACGGCGCCCAGCACGCCCAGTCCAATCAGATTCTCCCGGCTCTGCTTGGGCGTGACTCTCTCGCCCCACAGGCGCATATCTTTCCAGGTGAACCCATCACGCTTCCACGCGGCGATAAGCCCAAACCCAAACAACGCGCCAAACAGGCTCCAGTTAAACTCCATCTTCCCGCCCCCCAGTATCTGGCGCCTATCTCAAATCAGTGCCTGGGCAAAGTCCGCGGCGTTAAAGGGCTTCAAGTCGTCTACACTCTCGCCCACACCGGCGTACTTGACCGGCACGCCCAGCTCCTTGGCGATGGCGATGGCGATGCCCCCCTTGGCGGTGCCGTCCAGCTTGGTGAGGACGATGCCCGTGATACCGGCGGCCTCCTGAAACTGCTTGGCCTGGATCAGACCGTTCTGACCGGTGGTGGCGTCCAGCACCAGCAAAGTCTCTCGGGCGCATCCGGGCAGCTCCCGGTCAATGACCCGGGAAATCTTGTTCAGCTCGTTCATCAGGTTCTGCTTGTTGTGCAGCCGCCCGGCGGTGTCCACAAGCACCACGTCGCTCTTCCTGGCCTTGGCGGCACTCATAGCGTCAAAGACTACGGCGGCGGGGTCGGCCCCCTCGTGTTGCTTGATGATATCCACCCCAGCCCGGTCGGACCAGATGGTCAGCTGCTCGGCGGCGGCGGCCCGGAAGGTATCCGCGGCGCAGAAGAGGACCTTCTTTCCCTCCTTTCGGAGCTGATGGCCGATCTTGCCGATGGTGGTAGTCTTACCCACCCCATTCACTCCAATAAACAGTACCACAGAGGGGGTGGTGGACAGGTCCAGAGCCGCACCCCCGGTGTTCATGGCCTCAGCGATGATCTGGACCATGGCGGAGCGGGCCTCCTCCATGGTCTTGATCCGCTCCTCCCGCACCCGGCGGCGCAGCGCCTCCACCAGCTCCAAGGTCACGTCCATCCCGGTATCGGCCAGGATGAGGGACTCCTCCAGCTCGTCGTAGAAGTCGTCCGTCAGCTCCGAGCCGAAGCTGGCAAAAATGTTGATTTTTTTCAGTTTATCAAAAAAGCCCATGGGCAATTCGTTCCTTTCTTAAAACAGCTTGTCATTCTCTTCTCCGCAGAAGGGGCACTTGCAGCTGTCCAGGTCATAGCGGCCTCCGCACCTGGAACATTTCACCTGGGCTATGGATTGTCCGGCCACCCGCTTGTCCTGGTCCTTTTCTCCCCGGTAAAATTCTAGTTTCCCGCAGTCCGGGCAGCAGTAAACATCCACATCCAGCCCCCTGCTGGGCTGATAATGCATACCTCCCCACTGTAAACCAATTTGGCCCATAAACAGGTGTTCCCTCTTGATGCGGCTCATGCTCCGGCCGCATCGCAGGCACTTCAGCTTTCTCATATCACTGCTCTATCTTCTCCCCGCACCAGGGACAGAACTGCCCCCAACGGAAGCTGTCGTGGAGCGTTTCACCGCAGAACGGGCAGAAGACTGGGGCGTCTGTTTCTATCTGCTCTGTCACCCCCTGACTCTGCGCCAGGTCCGGATTCAGCCGCTCCGGTGGGACCGCCGCCCCCAGCCAGGCGAATATCAGCTTGATGGCGATGACCAGCACGGCGATCAGGGCGATGCCGCCGGCGATAAACAGCCCGTCGCTTTTTTTCTTTCCGCTTTCGTTCACGGTGTACCTCCAAAATATTCATCCTCGCTCCATCTGGCGGGGTTCTGGTCGATGTAGGTCCAGTGGGCCATAAAGTCATTGTCATCCCGGATGATGTGTTCATAGTAGCCCTGCTGCCACAGCTTCTCTCCGGCGTTTCCCGTCATCCTATTCCACCTTCTGGTGGAAAGAGACTTCCATGCGGCCATTGCCTGCATCAAGGTAGGGCGGGGGCTTGCCTCCGCCGTCTCCTGGGTGATTCGAAGCAGCACATGGATATGGTTGGGCATGATAACATACTTATCCAGGCGAATCATGGGGTAACGCTCCATCAGAGCCAGCAGTTCTTCCTCCGCCACACGGCCACAGGCGGTCAGCCTGATCTCGACGGGGGCAAGCCCCCGCCCTACGACCTTAGTCTGTCCTGGACACAGACTGTAACAAAGTAGCTTCCCGCACGGCTGTAATCATAATCCTTTAGTCGGATATGCTTGCGCTTTGGGTATTCCATATCATCACCGGGTATTCCGTTCTTTCTCCACGTCATTCAGGTCGATGGTCGGCATCCGGCTCACGCCCCGCTTTTTCGTCCTCGCAAGCTTCGTATCCTTCGCTTCGCCCTGGCGGGCAGAGCTCACTCACTCCGCTGCTCGTCCTCTCCCCACCCGGCCCATGACGGGGGCCAGGCGGGGGCCCCGTCATGCAGCCACAGGGAGGCGCTATCGGATATTCAATTCCTTTTCCACATCATTCAGGTTGATGGTCAGCATCCTCGACACTCCCTGCTCCTGCATGGTGACGCCGTAGAGCACGTCGGCCTCCTCCATGGTGCCACGGCGGTGGGTGATGACGATGAACTGAGTGCGCTCGGCCATGGAGCGCATATAGCGGGCAAACCGTACCACATTGTTGTCGTCCAGAGCGGCCTCGATCTCGTCCATCACCACAAAGGGGGTGGGCCGGACCTTCAAAATGGCAAAGTACAGGGCGATGGCCACAAAGGCCTTCTCCCCGCCGGACAGCAGGGTGATGATCTTCAGCGCCTTACCAGGGGGCTGAACCTTGATCTCGATGCCGCAGTTGAGGATATCCTCCGGGTCCTCCAGCTCCAGGGTGGCCTTACCCCCGCCAAAAAGCTCCAGGAAGGTCTGGCCGAATGCCTCGTTGATGGTCTTAAACTCCCGTTCGAAGATGGTCTTCATCTCGCCAGTAATATTGGCGATAATCTCCTCCAGTTCCCTTTTCGCCCGGTCCACGTCGTCCCGCTGGTCTGTGAGATAGGTATACCGTTCATTGACCCGCTGGAACTCCTCGATGGCGCCTACATTGACGTTCCCCAAGCCGGAAATGGCCCGCTTCAGCTCTCCAATGCGGCGGCTGGCCCTGGGAACAGACTCAATCTCCACCCGCTGCTGGCGGGCGGCCTCGTGGGACAGCTCATAGTTCTCCCACAGCTTGTCCAGAAGCTGCTTCTCCTCCATGGAGGCGGAAACCTTCTTCTGCTCCAGGCGGGACACTTCTCCCTCCAGACGGAGCAGCTCCTCGTTTTTGCTCTGGCTCTCCCGGGTGGCCTTGATACGCTCCCCCTCCAGCTCCAGCTTCTCCTGGTTCATGCGGTCGATGGCGTCGGTCCGGCTCTGGTTCTCCAGGCGGAGGGAAGTCAAAGTCTCCTCCTTCTGGGCGATCTCCTGGGCAAAGCCCTGGTTTTTCTCCTCATAGTCCGCCATCAGGGCCCGGCCCTGGTCCCGGTCCCCGGCCATGGATGCCTTCAGGCGCTCCAGCTCCTCCAGGCCGGAGCGGGTGGCCTCCCGCTCCGCCTCCAGAGCGGCCTGGGCGGCAGTGAGCTGGGCCACCTCCTGGGCGATGCGGGCAGTGCGCTCCTGCAGGTCGGTCTGCCCCTTGGCCTTGCCTTCGGCCTCGCTCTTTAGAGCGGCGGTCTCCCCCTCCAGCTCCTGGATGCGGACACGGGCCGCCGCAGTGTCTGTTTCAATCTGGACAGAGCGGTTCTTCAAGCCCTCCAGCTCACTCTCCTGGCTCTCCCGTTGGCGCTCCAGCTCGGAGACCACGCTGCGGGCATGGGACAGCTCTCCCTCCGCCTTCAAAATAGCGTCCTCCCACTGACGCAGCTGGCTCTGGGCGGCGTCCAGCTCATAGGCGGCGGCAGTTTGCTCCCGCTCCGCCTCTGCCAGTGCCTTGGCCCCATCGGCTACCCGTGCCCGGATGTCAGCCAGCTGTTGGTTCAGCCGCTCCAGCTCGTTGGCCCTGCTCAAGATACCGGCGCTTCGGCTGGCGGAGCCGCCCGTCATAGAGCCGCCGGGGTTGAGCACCTGGCCGTCCAGGGTGACGATACGAAATTTATAGCCGTATTTTCGGGCCGCGGCGATAGCGGCGTCCAGATCCTCCATGACCGCCACCCGTCCCAGCAGGTTGGAAAATACATTTTGATATTTGGGGTCGAAGCGGACCAACTGGTCCCCCACTCCCACGAAGCCGGGCTCTTTGCTCAGGCTCGCTCCCTCCCGGAGCTCTCCCGGTCGGATGGAGCTGATGGGCAGAATGGTGGCCCGGCCCCCATCTCTCCGCTTTAAGTAGTTGATGACGGCCTTGCCGTCCTCCTCCCGGTCCACCACGAGGTTCTGCATGGCCCCGCCCAGGGCGGTCTCAATGGCCACGGTATATCGGTCGGGCACCTTCAGCAGGTCGGCCACCGGACCGTGGATATTCTTCAGCGCCCCCCGCTGGGCCTCTCCCATCACCAGCTTGACCGCCTTGGAGTAGCCCTCATGCATCTGTTCCATCTCTGTGAGCAGCTTGATCCGGGAGGTGAGGGCGCTCTCCTCCATCTGGAGCTTCATGTGGGCGTCCTTCGCGCCCTCGGCCTTTTTCCGGCGGGCCTCCATCCGCAGTTGATAGCCGTTGATGACGTTTTGGACCCCGTCCCGCTCCTCCACCGCGTCATCATATCTGCGCTTGGCGGAGCGCACTTCCTTCTGTCCCTCCTCCAGGCGTTCCTCCAGCTCATTGGCCTCCCGGCGGACGGTCTCATCCCGGTCCAGCACTTCCTGGGCCGCGGCGGCCAGGGCGGACAGCAGAGCCTTGGCCTCGGCAGCGCCGGCGGTGCCCAGGTCAGCCCGGTTCCGCAGCTCCTCCAGCTCCCGGGCCAGAGTGCCCGCCGAGCGAGCGGTCTCCTCCGCCTCCTGACCCTTGACCTTCAGGTCTGACTGGGTTCGGGCCAACTGGCCCTCGATCTCCTCCAGCCGCTCCCGGCGCTGCTCGATCTGGGCGGACAGGGAGCCCTCCCGGCCCTCCTGCTGCTCCAGATCGGCCTTCAACCGGGCGGCGGACTCCAGGTTGTGCTGGATGCTGCTCTTCAGTACGGCGATGGCCGACTCCAGCTCGTTGGCCTGGGCCTCCCGGCCCTGCATCTCAAAGCGGAGGCGGTCCGCCTCCACGTCCTTCTCCCGCATCTGGGCCGAATAGGTCTCGGCGGCGGCATAGGCTTTCTCCTGGGCCGTTCTAGCCTCCTCCCGCTGGCGGGCGGTCTCCTGATAGTCAGCCTCCAGCTTGATATTGCTGGCCCGAATACGTTCCAACGTGTCCAGCCACACGGAGATCTCCAGCCCCCGCAGCTCATCCCGCAGGACCAGATACTTCTTGGCCTTCTCGCTCTGCTCCCGGAGCGGCTCCACCTGAAGCTCCAGCTCCGATATCTTGTCGTTGATGCGCACCAGGTTCTCGTCCGTCCGCTCTAGGCGGCGCTCGGCCTCCTCCTTCCGGTGGCGGTAGCGGGAGATGCCGGCCGCCTCCTCAAAGACCTCCCGGCGGTCAGCGGATTTGACAGACAGAATCTCGTCGATCTTACCCTGACCGATGATGGAGTAGCCCTCCCGGCCCAGACCCGTGTCCATGAACAGCTCGTTGACATCCTTCAATCGGACGGAGCGGCGGTTGATGTAATACTCGCTCTCCCCGGAGCGGTAGTACCGCCGGGTGACCATCACCTCGGACTCCTCCATGTCGAAAATGTGTGAGGTGTTGTCCAGCACTAGAGACACCTCGGCATATCCCGTCTGCTTGCGCTTGGCGGTACCGCCGAAGATGACGTCCTCCATCTTGCCTCCCCGTAGGGCCCGTGTGGACTGCTCCCCCATGACCCAGCGGATGGCGTCGGAGATATTGGATTTGCCCGAACCATTGGGGCCCACGATGGCGGTGATATCCTCACCGAAGGTGAGCACGGTCTTGTCGGGAAAGGACTTGAAGCCCTGGATCTCAAGCGCTTTTAAGTACAAAAAGGCCACCTCATATCTTTCGAAGGCGGGACCGCTCCCATCCTTCCTAAGCTCTGAAAAAGGGACAGACCAATAGATGTTATATTATAGCAAAATCCGCACTAGATTGCAACGCCATTTCCAGGTCCGGCGGGCCTCTCCGGGCCTCATTCGCCCAGAGCCGTTTTTTCTGTATTTTAGGGAAATCTTAATCTTTCCTTCAGCGGGATTTAGAACTATTCTGGTAAGATAGGGCCAGAAAAGAAACAAAGGAGGGCTCTGTCATGGAGGAGCGCGCCATCCATATTCTGCTGACCCGGTCAGGCACCTGGTTCTCCCGGCTGATCCACCTGGCCACCCAGGACGACTATACCCACGCCTCGATTGGGCTGGATGGGCCCGCTGGACCCTTTTACAGCTTTGCCAGAAAATACGAACACTTTGCCCTCCCCGCCGGACTGGTGGAGGAGCAGGTCACCGGCCGCCGGCGGGCAGTACCCTGCTGCCTCTATGAGCTGAGGGTGAGCCAGGACACCTACATAGCCCTCCGCCGCCAGCTTCAGGCCATGTACGCCCAGCGGGAGGAGTACCATTACAGTGTGCTTGGGGCGTTCGCCTGCTATTTTAACCTGTCCCTCCAGCGGCGGCACCACTTTTTCTGCTCCCAGTTTGTGGCTGGGCTTCTGGCGGATTGCGGGGCGGTGGAACTGCCCAAGCCACCCACCCTGCTCCGGCCCGCCGACTTCTGCTCCCTCAAGGGGCTCCGGCCCGTCCACCGGGGCCTGTTGGAGGGCATTCTGGTCCAGCCCGCCCTGTAAAAAAGAATGGCAAAAGAGTGGGGAGCGGCGATGGCCGCTCCCCGCTCTTTTGATTTGTTAAGGGGCCATCATCCCCTGTTCCCACGCTTCCCTTCCCTCCACGGGATAGACCGTGCCGGTGTCTTCCCCGGACAGGGAGATATACCAGCTGCCCAGCTCCAGGCCCACAGCCTGGTCCAAATCCAAAAACTGTCCAAAGTCCCAGTTGCCCAAGACGCTCTCCTTGCCGGGTGTCATGCACCCATGCCGGATGTATACCTCCTCCAGCCGGCTGCCGTCCTCCAGGATCAGGGAGAAGGGGTGCATCCCCCTCCAGCCCGCCTCATAATCCCCGGTGAGCATGGCCCCCAGGGGGGTGAGCGTCAATTTGCAGGGGAGTTGATATTGGTCCGTCAGCCCGGAGAGGACATATTCCCGCACCGGCAGGTTGTCCACCCGGAAGGACAGTGCCCAATCCCCCTTGGTCTTCCGGCCCATGACCACATCTCCCCCCGCCGTGGCCCTGGTGAAATGCCCCAGGTCCGCCGGGCTGATATTCTCATAGGAAACCCCCACATAAGTCCGCCCATCCAATGTGTAGTTGATATCACCCAGATGTCTGCACGGGGGCTCTCCGTCCACAAGAATGTCTGCCAGGATGTCCGACTCCTCCGGGTCCGCCCCCTCCGCCAGACGGAACAGCACCTGGAAGGTGCCGTCTTCCGCAAAGCCCATGGAGGACAGCTCCGCCCATTCAAAGTCCTCCAGCGGCGCCGGCGTCTGCCCGGGGGCCACCACCACCTGGCCGTTCTCCAGGGTCATGCAGTCCAGGGTCCGCCCGGTAACCTCCTCCAGGGGCAGGGGCTCACCGCCGAAAGAATAGTATCTGGGCCACATGGAGATCACCTCCAGGGTCAGCTCCTCCTCCAGGCCGCTGGCCTCCTCCCAAAATTCGCTCACCTCAAACAGGGCCGTGTGGGAATCCGGATCGTATCCCACACAGCGGCCGTGTGTGGTCAGAGTCTGTGTTTCCCGCCCGATCCTGCATACAAGCCGGATCTCCCCATCGGTCATCCGCTGTCCGGTCAAGTCCCGCACCTGGACATAGAGCTTCAGGCGGTACTGGTCGGTCACCGCCGACAGGACCTGGACCTCATACCCCTGGTCGGCAGCCGTCCCGGCCTCTATCCTTTGGCTGTACGGCCCAAAGTTCCCAAGGACCTGGGTCAGCTGGGACCGCAAGGTCGGGGACAGGGCCAGGGCCGAGGCGGTCAAAAGAAACACCGCCGCCGCGGTCAGGAGCACCCGAACCCCCAGATTTCCTCTCTTATGACGCCGTTTCTCCTCGGCCATGGCGTTCACCAAGCGGTCCAGCTCCACCTGTGACAGTTTCACCTGGTCCATCTCCCGCCGGTATTCCCGCTCAAACATAGTCCCCCTCCTCTTTCAACTTGTCCCGCAGCAGGGCCCGGGCCCGGGTGAGGCTGGTCCGCACGGCTCCCTCTCTCTTGCCCAGCACCCCGGCGATCTCCCGAATGGACAGCCCCTCGTAGTAAAACAGGTGGACCGGCAGCCGGTAGCTCTCCGGAAGGGACAGCACCGCCTCCAGCACCCCGCCCGGCTCCGGGACCTGGCCGGGGGCAGGGACGCGCTCCGCCTCCTCTATGGGCCGCTCCCGCTTCCTCCACGGGGCGCGGAACAGGTCCTGGGCACAGTTGGCCGCCACCCGCAGCAGCCAGGCCCGGCAGTGGTCCTCGTCCCGGAACTTCGGGGCGGCCCGGACCAGACGGAGGAATGTCTCCTGGGTCACGTCTTCCGCGTCCTCCCGATTCCCGGTCCGGGCATAGGCCAGCCGGTACACGGTCTGCCCGTGGCGTTGAACCACCCATTCCGCCTCCTCCCGTTCCATGGTCCTCCCCCCTTCTCTCGTTCTTTCTATCCAGTACACGGTCCAGCTTCCAAAAAGGTTACAGACAAAATAAAAAGAGGGCTGCCGCCCTCTTTTTATCTTATCCCAGGTCCTCCACCCTCATCCGCTTCAGGTCGTCCTGGGTATCCCGACGGCCCTTATAGTGGAGCCAGATGCCGCCGAAGACCACGGTGGGGATGTTGGATACCAGAAGCATGACTACTAAGGTGACGACGGTCTGGACGGCGTCCGCCCTGGCCCGGTCCGGGTCATAGTTGGGGTCCGGGTACTGGTCGATGATATTCCCCTCCCCGTCATAGACGGTGACAGTGCCGCCCCTGCTTTCCCATCGCTGGACCGTTTCCCTGTCCTGGCCGCTCTCCAGTCCAGCGTTGGTCCCTCCCTCCAATACGAGGGACCCGCCGCCAGAGAAACTAGTAAAAGAGGCCAGACTGAACACCATCAGCAGGGACAGGCACAGGGACAGCGCTGGCAGAATGAGCCCCAGCTTTAAGCTCTTTTTACACAGCCAGACCTGGAGTACAATCAACAGGGCGATGGGCACCAGCAGAAACGCCAGCCATATGAGCAGCCCAAATATCCCCATTACAGACGCAATCATCATAATATTATCTCCTTTCACGCCCTCGGCTATCCGAGGTCCGTTCCCTTCGTTCTCTTATATTCAGCGATGAGCAGTTTGGCGGTGTCAAAGTCCAGCTTATCATTGACCACCAGCCGCTTGATGGTGGCGATATAGGGGTCGGCGGCGGTATCCTCCCCGATCCTGATTTTCTGGATCAGGCGGTCCAGACGGAGCCGGACCGTTGGATAAGTCACCCCGTACTGGGCGGCCACCTCCTTCAAGGAACCGGAGGCGAGGATGAACTTTTTGATAAAGGACACATCCTCCTCTTCCAAGCCGGTCATCCAGTCGGGCAGCAGTTCTATGGCCACGGGGCCACCTCCTTTCTCTGTGTTCTCATTATATACTTTAATTTTATTAAAGTCAATCTTTAATTTAATTTTTTATTTTCTTTTATAATAGTAAAATCCCCCGCCATAGGGCGGGGGAATGAGACGGGGCACGGTCCCGTCAGATTGTATTCTCTTCTTTCTTACTCAGAAATGAAAACTTGGTTTCCGAGCACACCACGGCCACGAATATCAGTCCAAATCCGATCAGGAGCCGGCCGGTCACCGGGTCGCCATAAAACAGCACGGAGAACAGCACGCCGAACACCGACTCCAGGGATAAAATGACCGAGGCGGAGGCGGGGTCGGACCAGACCTGGCCCACGTTCTGAAACAGGAGGGCCACGGTGGTGGCCATGACACAGAGATAGGCCATAGGCAGGACTACCGCCGGGTCAGTCAGCGCCTGGGCGGGAAATGTCTCGGTCAGCAGGCCGCCAATCCAGGCATACAGCCCGGCGAAGGCGAACTGGAATACAGTGAGCAAAGTGATATCCTTTCCCGGTGAGACCTTGGCCACCGCCACAATATGGCTGGCATAAAAAAAGGCGGCCACCAGGGTCAGCAGGTCGCCGGCGTTAATGGTCAGCTCCTCTGTCAGCGAGACAAAGCCAACTCCGGTCACGCACAGCAGGGCCGCCGCAATGTTGAACCGGTCTGGCCGGACCCGAATCACCGCCCAGGAGAGGAAGGGGACCAGGACGCAGTAGACGGCGGTGAGAAAGGCGTTTTTTGAGGGAGTGGTCAAAGTCAGGCCGAAGGTCTGGATAGAGTAGGCCAAAAAGAGGAAGGCGCCCATCACCGCCCCCCGCCACAGGTGGTCCCAGGTGAAGATCTGCCACTTTTTCCAGGCAATCAGGGCCAGCAGCACTGCCCCGGCGGTAAAGCGGATGGCCAGCAGATAGAAGGGAGGCAGGGCGTCCAGGGCGTTCTTCATGATGAAGAAGGAGGTGCCCCAGATGATGGCGGCGGCAAAGAGCATGGGCTTGGCCAGCAGTTTCATTGTCTTTGGGGACATGGATATCAACTCCCAATTGCAGGATCAGGGCCCGCTGTGGTATCATAGGCGGGATGGGCCGCCGAAGCGGGTCAAAAACGGGGATATTATAGCAAAAAACCCCGCCGGGCGCAAGTAAAAAAGATGAGCGCCCCTGTGTAGGCCGCCAACCTGTCAAATCGCATCCTTTTTCCCCATTTCCGCTTCTGGAGGTCTCTTATGTACTTTTTTGATCTGGACGGCACCCTACTGGACTCCAACGGAGTGTGGCTCGACATCGACGTGGAATTTCTGGGCCGCTTCGGCATCGGCTCGGTGCCGGAGGACTACACCGACTATGTGACCCACCACGGCTTTGATGACTCGGCCCGATACACCCGGGACTATTTCCGCCTGCCCCTGACTCCGGAGGAAATCATTTCTGCCTGGCGGGAGATGGCCCGGTCGGCCTATGCCGGCCAGTTGGAGCTGAAGCCGGGGGCACGCGGATTTCTGGAGCGGGCCAGGGCGTCCGGCATCCCCCGCGCCCTCCTCACCTCCTGCATCCCCAGCCTGTGCTCGGCCGCTCTGGAACACCACTGCCTCCTCCCTCTGCTGGACCGGGTCTTTACGGCCGCAGAGCTGGGGCTGGAGAAGCGTGACCCGGAACTATACCGCCTGGTGGCCCGGCTGTGCCGCCTGGAAGCGGGAGATTGCGTCCTCTTTGACGATTCCCCCGTCTACTGCCGGGCCGCCAGAGAGGCGGGCTGGCAGGTCTATGGAGTATCTGACCCGGTCTTTGACGACCGGGCGGAGGAGATGCGGGAGGTGTGCGGGCCAGGCCGCTTTCCCTTTGACCTGCGTTCTCCTCTGCCCCTTCATCTATGACAGGAGGCCGGCGCCCAAAGGGTGCCGGCCTCCTGTTTCAAAAGAGGGAATTGAAGCTCACTTGGCGGAGATGACCCGGACCTGGTCCCCGATGGGGTCCACATAGATGGTCAGGTCGCTGGAGAATGCCTTGATGGCCGCCAGACGCTCCTCGCCGCTGTCCTGGCTGAACCAACTGTCTTTCGCGTCCCGGATGCTCCCGGTATCCCGGCAGCACTCCACATCATCGGCCACCCGATAGGTGCGGCCACCCGCGTTGACGTACTGGACCCCCTGGCTCTCGAAGAAGTCGCTGGGGGACACGCTCTTGATCTCCTCCAGTTCGATGATGGACACAATCCGACCATTGGAACCCACAGCTACACCGGCCATAGTGCCGTTCTTTCCGGCAAATCCAGTGTTTTTCAGGTCAATCGTTCCACTTCCGTTGACCAGGTTCCACTTCTTGGATTCCTTTTCCTCTCCAGTATCTTCTCCATCGCCATCCAAGACAGGGGTAGACGTGGTCGTGGAGATAAGGATACCATACTCATAGGCGTTGCCCGTCACCCGGTCCAGCACGATGTAGTCCACATAGTTGGAGGTATTCAGGTGATAGGTGGCAATCTTTTCTCCGGGGATGGAGGCCATATTCAGGCTGGTGGGGTCCAGCTTTACCATAGCGCCGCCGTTGACCTGCTCATAAATCTGGACGCCGGCGCTGACGGTATAGCTGCCCAGCTTCCCCTCCTCCACCAGGAACTGGCCGGAGGTGGACTTGGAGGACAGTTTGCTGGCGCTGATCTTACCCTTGGCGCCAGAGGAGATGGTGACCAGCTGGTCGGCCAAGTTGTCGGCGTTGCTGATGGTGCCGGACAGCTCCAGGGTGCCGCCGTTGGGGAGGAACACCGTGGCCTTGCCGCTGTCCACCATGCCGATGGCGGTAGAGCGTGTCTTTCCGCTGGGGGCAGCCATACCAGCCACCTTGCCGTCGGCGGTGAGGAGCAGGGTGACCTGGTCGCCCACCTTGTAATCCCCGGTCATCTCCCAGGCGCTGTCCAGCACCTCGAAGGTATGGCCCAGCACCTCGATCTCCGTAGGCGCCTTGGAGTTGGGACTGGCGTTCTCATAGATGCAGGTCAGCCTCAGGTCAGATACGATCAGGGTATTGCTCATGCTGTCATAGGTCACCACATCGTAGGGCTGGATCTGGGACATGGTGATGGTTTGACGGCCCTTTTGGATGTTGAAGTTAGTGGCGCCGCCGGTGAGCTGGTGGAACATGGCGGTGCTGGGGCTGCCCATGACCACCACGGCGTCGGAGTCGATGGAGGAGGCGCTGCCGCTGGCGTAAACCGCCACGATCTTGCCCCGCTCGGAATACATGGTAATCTGGGTGCCCGACTTCAGGACGGAGTAGCCCTCCATATAGCTCTTTCCCTCTGTGGCGTCGGCGGTATAGAGCAGGGTATCCTTGGACATGGTGTACTGGCTGCCGCCGCTGGCTTTCACATAGCTGGGCTGGGCGTCGCCAGACAGGATGATGGTGGTGGCGCTGCTGTCGTCAGGGACAAAGGTGACGATCTCATCCTTGTCATTGAGCACCAGGGCCCCCCGCTTGCCCTGGAGGGCGTAGGGGTTGCCCTCTCCCTCGGCGGGCAGGTATGCCTCAGACTCCTTGTTGGCTGTGGTCCGGATGGCCCCGTCCGAGGTTCCGTCGTCCGTTTCCACATTGACCGCCAGGATGATGGTGTCCTCCTGGGCCTTGCCCAGTGTCGTATAGTAGTCGCTGCCCTCTCCATTCTTGCAGCTCAGGGCGTTGACAAACAACTGGGCGGCCTGGCCACGGGTCAGAGCGGCGTTATAGTCGCTGGGCAGGCCGTCGCTCAACCCGATGGACTCAGCCAGGTTCATATAGCTCTGGGGCCAGACGGCTCCCGCCTGCTCGCTGGAGTAGCCCAGCACCCGAATCAAAATGGTGGCCGCCTGGGCCTGGGTGATCTTCTCGTCCGGCTGAAAGCGTCCATCACCCACACCGGAGATCAGGGGGACCTCCCGCTCCCCGTCCTTGACCGTCAGGCTGGCGGCCAGGTTCACATAGCCCTGGGCCCAGTGCTTGGAGGTAACGTCGGAGAAGATAGTGCGGGTGGCGTGGATGGGGACCTGATCCCCCTGCTGCATAAACTTGACTACCATGGTGCAAAACTCAGCCCTGGTCAGGGTGCCGTTTGGATTGAACTGGTTGCCTCCAGTGCCGCTGACCACGCCCATCAGGCGCAGGATGTCAGCGTTGACGGCGGTCTCCCGGTCGGAGATATCGCCGAAGGAGGAGGTGCCGGCCGCCCCGATGGGCATAACTGCCAGAGAGGCGGCCAGGGCAGAGGCTAGCAGCCAAGAAATCAGTCGTTTGAATTTCATGTTATCTCTCCTTTTCATCCGCCCCCCGGCCGTGGTCTCAGCTGAGAGGGCACGGTCAGAAACGAGAGGCAGGACGTGTAATGAGGGCCCGGCCCGGCCGGGGTTCCCAAATAAAGCGGACTTTGCCGCAGGCTAGTCCGCCCGCAGAGCCTCCACAGGCTGCAGGCCAGAGGCCTTAATGGCTGGGAACATACCAAAGAGGATGCCCAGCACCACGGAGAACAGGAAGGCCCCAATGGCGATCATGGGGTCCGGAGTCAGGATCATCCCCTCAAACACGTTCTCCATCAGTTTTCCCGCGATCATAGTACCCACATAGCCAATGCCAATACCAATGAGGCCTCCGATGCCGCAGATCACCGCCGCTTCAATAAGGAATTGGGTGATGATACTGCTGCGCTCGGCACCGATGGCCTTTCGGATACCGATTTCCCTGGTACGTTCTGTGACCGTAACCAGCATGATGTTCATGATGCCGATGCCGCCCACCAGCAGGGAGATGCCGGCGATGGCCCCCAGCACCAGGGACTGCATCAGGCTGGCGTTTTCCATCTCCTCGGCCGAGCTGTTGTCGCTGTTGATATAGTAACTCCCGTTTGCCATGTTGCCGTTCTCGTCCTTGGGGAACATCCCGGACAGATAGGCGTCCAGCAGGGTCATGGCCTGGGTGGTAGCAGCGGCACTCTTTGCCTTGACCACGTAGGAGTCGATGGTATTGTTCTTGTTCATGGTCCGGTTGAAGGTGTAGGGGATGATAATGACATTGTCCATCTCCGGCCAATATTGGATGTCCATGGGCTTGTAGTAGCCAACCACCAGGAAGGGCTGCCCGTTGAGAGTGATGGTCTCCCCCACCGGGTCGGTGTAGTCAAACAGAGCCTCCTTGGCTCCGGAGCCCAAAACACAGACGGCATTGGTCTTTTCCACATCCAGATAGGAGATCTCTCGGCCATTTGCCAGCTGGTAATTGTTGCACACACCATACTGATCAGAGCCCAGCTTAATATGCATCATCTTTTCCCAGTCCATATTGCCGTTCTCCCAGTCGTTGATCGACAGGGTCTTGGCCCCGTACTGGACAGTGATTTTATCCCCAAGCTCTACATCCGGGGTAATGCCATCCACCAGGTTACTGAGGGACAGGCAGTAGTCATAGAGCTTCTGCCCGGTTTCGTTGTTCGTGTCATACCAGGAGTAGGCCTGGACTGTGATCTTGTTGTCCCCCATCTTCTCGAAGTATTCCATGTTCTTTTTATTCTGCCCCTGGACCACGGACACCATAATGACCACTGAGGCCACACCAATAATGATGCCCAGCATGGTCAGGAAGGAGCGGCCCTTTTTCATGGCGATGGATTTAAAGGCCATTTTGAATGCCTGCCAAAGATTCATTCCCAGTCCACCTCCTGAGGATGGTCCGAGGTGATCCTGCCGTCGGACAGACGAACCACCCGCTTGGCGGTGGCGGCGATGCCGTCGTCGTGGGTGATGAGGATGACAGTGGTGCCTCCCCGGTACAGGTCCCGCAGGATCTCCAGCACGTGGCGGCCCGTCTTGGAGTCTAGGGCGCCCGTGGGCTCGTCGGCCATGATGATGGGGGGCTTGGTGGCAATCGCCCTGGCGATGGCCACCCGCTGCTGCTGGCCGCCGGACATCTCGGAAGGGCGGTGGTGGGCTCGAGAATCCATGCCCACCTTGGCCAGGGCCTCCATGGCCAGATCCTCCCGGTCAAAGATAGACACCCCCCGGTAAATCAGGGGCAGGGTCACATTCTCCAGAGCGTCCAGCTCCTGAATCAGGTTGTAGCCCTGAAAGATAAAGCCGATCTCCTTATTCCGGATATGGGCCAACTGCTTGTCGGACAGAGCAGTCACGTCGGTCCCCTCCAGGTAGTATTCTCCGTAGGTAGGGATATCCAGACAGCCCAGCACATTCATCAGCGTGGACTTGCCGGAACCAGACTGACCCACAATGGCCACAAACTCCCCCTTGTCGATTTGGAGGGATACCCCGTCCAGGGCCCGGACCTCGCTCTCCTTGCCCTCGTTGTATATTTTATAGAGGTTTCTGATGTCAATGAGCATCTTTCCACCCCGCTTAATAGCCATAGCTGCCGTCTGTCACGGTATAGTTGACGAACACCTCGTCCCCATCCTGAATGCCGGAGACAATCTCCACATTCTGGGTGTCAGAGATGCCGGTCTCCACGATGACTGGGTAGTAGCCCTCCTCCTCGCTGGGGAAGGTGCGCTTCTCGCCCGGTGCCACTTCAGGCAGCTCCAGTTCGGGCACGTCGTCCGGCCGGCTGTCCCGCTTGACAAAGACCACACTCTGGCGGGTGCCGTCCATGTCGCTGAAATACTTGACCGAGGTAGTGGGGACCAGAATACAGTCGGCTGACTCGCTGGTGACAAAGGAGTATTGGAGCCAGGCACCGTCCATCAGGCTTCCATCCACGTTGTCCACCGTCAAAGTGACGGGGTAGCTGGTCATGCCTTGACCGGCCTGGGCGCCGCCCATGTCAATGGAGGTGACTAATCCCTGATATACCTGTCCGTTCCAATCCAGGTCCACATAGTTGCCCGGCTTGATAAAGGAGATGTTCCGGTCATCTACGGTAATGGTGACCAGCATGGTCACGTTATTGGAGATCATAACAACGGTGTCGCCGCTCTTGACCTCCTGGCCGGGAGTCAGGTTGCAGGAGGTGACGGTCCCGTCGATGGGAGCTACGGCGTTAAAGTCATTGAGGGCTTTCTGGGCCTCGTCCAGCTTGGTCTGGGCGCTGTTGATTTCCTCCTGCTTGGAGCGGATCTGGGAATCAATGGTGGAGGAGCCCAGATAGAGCAGGGCCTCCCCGGCCTGGACGTTGGCGTGGTCGAGCAGATTGCCGATGGCGGTCACTGGGCCGCTGGCCTTGGCAATGATGTCCCGTGACTCGTAGTATTCGGTCTTTCCGTTCTCGTAGGGATAAATCGCGGTGCCGTCAGCGGCAGTCAGGACAGCGGAGGCGTCCATTTCGGCAGTCAGAGTACCGGGGTTGTCAAAGACGATGACCGCCTCAAAGTGGACGGCTCCTTCCGGGGATATGTAGCTGACCTTGTTGATCTTCTCCACCCGTCCCTCAAAGGAGCCCATAACAGCGGGGATGGACACCTGGACCGACTGGCCGGTGTGGATCTCTTTCTCATAGGCGTAGCTGAAGTAAAGGGACAGCTTCAGCTTCTTATCGTTCACCAGAGTAGCCACTGGGGCGGACTTACTCACCTCGTCGTCGATATGGAACTCCTTGACCTCCTGAAGCTTCCCGGCGAAGGGGGCCCGCACCGTCAAGTTGGCGGCCTCTTCCTGCAGGTCGGCCATATCCTCCAGCAGATTATTCAGTTCCTCCTTGGCGTCCGTCACAGCATCCTGGGCTGCCTGACTGTAAATGGTGTACAAGGGATCGCCGGCCATGACAGTCTGGCCGCCAGTGACAAAGACCTCCTGCACCGTACCGCTCTGGGTCAGGGTAATGGCAGCCGATTCCTTGGCCTTGGCCGTACCTGAGCCGGACACCTTGCTCTGGATAGTACCAATCTGGGCGGGCTGGGCCATGATCTCTCCCTGCTCTTCCCCGCCGGAGTGGAGGAATTTGTAGAGCAAAAAGCCTCCAATCGCCAGCACCCCAGCCACGATAGCCAGTATGATAGCATTTTTGACCGCTTTCTTTTTTCCTTTTTTCACCGGTTTCATCTCTGGGGGCGCGGGGGGTGTCTGGGTTGGTACGGCAGGCTGGGGAGTTATGACTTCTGACATGGCAGCTTTTCCTCCTGTAAGCGGTAATGATAAAGTGAAATGTCGGCGGGCCAAAGGCCCGGGGACGGGATAGACCAGTCCGCAGATATCATCCCCATTATAGGGGCTGTCTCCGCCGGAAGCAATTACAAGGCGATTACAAATCCTTAAAATTCTATTAAGGCTCTCTCCCGCTCCGGTAAATCCCTATATAATGTTAGACGTATTTTCTCCGTAAATGTTGCCTTTCCTCTCATACTTTTTTCCTGTTTGTAAAAAAGAGGCACATCGCCATCCCCGACATGCCTCTTTTCTGCCGCTTTACAGTTTTTCCATGTGCGCCGCCGCGGACTTCAGCATCAGACGCTTGGTCCCCACCTGGTCAAAGGCAATCTCCAACAGGGCGTCGCCCCCCATCTTCTGGACGGACAGGACCATTCCCTGTCCGAATGCCTTGTGCCGGACCGTATCCCCCTTCTGGAAGGCAGGGAGGCTGCCGCCTCCCCCCGGCGCTCCAGCCCCCACAGGGGAGGAGGCCAGAGGCTGTCTGGTCCGGGCGCTGCCGGTGGCACCGCCACCAGCGCCCGACATGGCCCGGACAAAGCCTCCATAGGAGGGTTGGGGCCGTGGGTCTCGATCCGTCCGGCTCCCGCCCTGTCCAGCCTGGGCGGAGCGGCCACCTCCGTAAGTCGGGCGCTGATAGGAGCCGTAGCCCCCATAGCCGGAGGAGCGGCTGGGCATACCGCTCCAGCCCTCCTCTCCCCCGCCCAGATTGGGCAGGCAGCTCCTGCCTAGCCGCTCCAGGTGCTCCGGGGGGATCTCCTCCACAAAGCGGGAGGGGCGGTTGGAGCTGGTCCGTCCAAAGAGCATCCGCTGATTGGCGCAGGTGAGGTACAGCTTCTCCTTGGCCCGTGTCATGGCCACATAGCACAGCCGCCGCTCCTCCTCCATCTCCTCCGTTTCCCCAATGGCCCGGATGCCGGGGAAGATGCCCTCCTCGGCCCCCACCACAAAGACCACAGGGAACTCCAGCCCCTTGGCCGAGTGCATGGTCATCATCACCACGCAGTCCTGGTCCGGGTCGTGGCTGTCTAAGTCGGTGTACAGGGCTATCTCGTCCAGAAAACCCGCCAGCGAGGGCTCCTCCCCGGCGTTCTCCAGATAGCCGTGAATGGAGGTGAGCAGCTCCCGCACGTTCTCCAGCCGGGTGCGGTCCTCCACGGTGTTCTTGCTCTCCAGCATGGTGGCATACCCGGTGCGGAGGATCAGCTCCTCATAAAACTGATCCAGGGGCAGCTCGTCCAGCAGCCCGGCCAGCTCCCCCATCAGGGCGGTGAAGCCGGCCAGCTTGGCCGCCGACCGCTCCAGCTCCGGGTACATCCGGGCATTGTCGATGACGGCGTAGAGTGAGCTCTCCTCCCGCCGGGCGATCTCCTGGGCGGTCTCAATCGTCTTGGCACCGATGCCCCGTGGCGGATTGTTGATGATGCGGGTGAGGCGCAGGTCGTCCTCCGGGTTGTTGAGGACGGCCAGATAGGCCACCATGTCCTTCACCTCCGCCCGGTCAAAGAACCGAGTACCCCCGATGATGCGGTAGGGAATCCCGTTGCGCTTGCAGGCGTTCTCTATCTGGTTAGACTGGGCGTTCATCCGGTAGAGGATGGCGTGGTCCTTCCACTTTCTGCCCTGGCTGTACCCCTCCAGAATACGGGCAGCTACATATTGGGCCTCATCGTTCTCATTCATGGCGGCGTAAAGGGTCAGCTTGTCCCCCTCCCCCGCCTTCGTCCACAGCTCCTTGCCCTTTCTTCCCTGGTTGTTGCGGATCACGGCGTTGGACGCCTCCAAAATATGTTTGGTGGAGCGGTAGTTCTCCTCCAGGCGGATGACCCGGCAGCCCTTGTACTGTTTTTCAAAGGAGAGGATGTTCTCAATGGTCGCTCCCCGGAAGCGGTAGATGGACTGGTCGTCGTCCCCCACCACGCAGAAGTTCTCATAGCCTCCGGCCAGGGTGGAGGCCAGCAGATACTGCAGGTTGTTGGTGTCCTGGTACTCGTCGATGAGCACATAGCGGAACTTCCGCTGATAGAACTCCCGCACCTCGTCAAACTGCTGGAGCAGACGGACGGTGTGGAAAATGATGTCGTCAAAGTCCAGGGCGCTTGCCTCCCACAGCCGGCGCTGGTACTCTGCGTATATCTTGGCGATCTTGGTTAGCCGGAAGTCCCCAGACCTCTCGCACTCGGCCAGATACTGGTCGGCCAGCTTCATGGCATCCTTTGCCCTAGAGATGTAGCCCAGCACCGACCGGGGCGGAAACTGCTTATCATCGATTCCCAGGTCCTTCAGAATATCCTTCACCACCCGCAGGGAGTCGTCAGTGTCATAGATGGTAAAGGAGGAGGCGAAGCCCAGCTTCTCAATATCCCGGCGGAGGATGCGAACACAGGCGGAGTGAAAGGTGCTGGCCCAGATATCGTTGGCAGCCGGGCCCAGCATTCTGGCCAGACGGTCCTTCAGCTCACCCGCCGCCTTATTGGTAAAGGTGATGGCCAAAATGGTCCAAGGGGCCGCCGGGTCCAGGGCACACAGCCGCTCCTGCCGGGCCTTGTCCCCCGCCCCGGTCCGGACATACTCCTCCAGGAAGGTCAGATCATCCTCTGTCACCCACTCCGGCACCTCTGTGCTGTCCGAGCCGCGGCCATACTTCATCAGGTTGGCGACGCGGTGGATGAGCACGGTGGTCTTGCCGCTGCCCGCTCCGGCCAGCAGCAGGAGCGGACCCTCCGTGGTCAGGGCGGCCTTTTGCTGCTCTGGGTTCAAATGTGAAAATTCCCGGGCAATAGCCCCCCGGCGGGCCTTACAAAATCTCAGTTCCAGGTCGTGATTCAGCATGGGGCAAACATCCTTTTTCTCTTTAAAATTATCTTTTTCATTGTAGCCCAAACTGGTCTGGTGGTCAACCAGAAGACGCCCCCGCTCCTTCAAAATATTCTCAGCCTGTCCCCTTTCCCAGCTTCCTGGCATACTGTCCCGCCGCCCCGCATAAGATACCCCGTGGGACAGCCCCAGGCCCGTCCCGCTCCTTCGTGCAAAAGCAAGATATTGTCCCTTCGTCCCTCTCTTTTCCCTCTATTTTGTGTTGACTCCAAAGAAATTGCAACCGTTCTGTAACCATTTTTTCACCTTCTCGTAACACCTTCGATACGATGGTAACAGCTCTCAGTGCTATACTTAAAACAAGAATAGGAAAGGAGGTCTTCCCATGAAAAAACTGCTGTTGACCACAATAATCGCTTCCCTGCTCATCCTGCCCTTTGGAACTGTGGCTATGGCCGACATGACGGAGGCCCCTGACACCCAGGCAGAGCAGCTGGACTACGCCCCCGGCAACGTCCCCGCCGAGACCGGCGCTCTGGATTCCATGACCCCCGCTCTCCACGCGGCCATCCTGGCCATGGTCAATCTGGGCCAAAGGGAGTTGGATCTCTCCGACCCGGTGGCCGCTTGGGAAACCTTATATAATATGCTCAGTCTGTACGGGCAGATGGATGACCGCTCTGAGTATCTGGACGAGGAACTGGTCCTCCCTTCTGAAACGGTGATGGACTATGCCTCCGCCCTCTTTACCGGCACAGCCCCTTTGAGCCCCATCCCCGAGGCTCTTTCCGACCGGATTCGCTACGATGGAAAGCTGGACAGCTATCTGCTTACCTGCGGCGACGACAGCCTGGCCGAGATCCAGCTCACCTCCATTCGAGAATTAGGCGGTTCCCTCTCTGTGGATGGCTCCCTAGTCTATCTGGTAGACGGTTCTTCCCTAGCCCAGTTCCACGCTCAATTCGCGCGGCAGGACAATATGTTCGGCTATGTTATCACTAATCTGACTCTGGGGTAAAACCCATATTCCTCCTTAAGAAGGCACATCGGAAACGATGTGCCTTTCTTTTTTCTCTTCCAGTATATTTTTCTTCTCTTCCGTCCATATTTTTCAGGAAACCTTGCACTTCTCCCGCCCAATGTTTATAATATGGTGAATAGAGAAGAATCTAAGTTTGAGGTGTCATCCCATGGAACAGAACATACAAGACTACATCAAGCCCGGCCGCCGGGCCCATCTGGTAGGTATCGGCGGGGTATCCATGGCCCCGCTGGCAGAGGTCCTGAAGGGGCGGGGCGTCCTGGTCACCGGCTCCGACATGCGTGAAGGCGAGGCGGTAGACCATCTGCGCTCCCTGTCCATTCCGGTGACCATCGGCCATCTGCCCCAGAGCGTGGAGGGAGCCGACTGCGTCATTCGCACCGCCGCCGTCCACGACGATAATCCGGAGATTGCCGCGGCCCTGCAGGCCGGTATTCCAGTCTTTGAGCGTGCCCAGGCCTGGGGGGCCATCATGACCCACTACCAGAATGCCCTGTGCGTCTCCGGCACCCACGGCAAGACCACCACCACCTCTATGTGCGCCCACATCTTTCTCGCCGCCGGTCGGGACCCCTCCGTTATGGTCGGCGGCGTGCTGCCCATCCTGGGGGCGGGCCACCGGGTCGGTCACGGCGACACCATTATCGCCGAGGCCTGCGAGTACTGCAACTCTTTTCTCTCCTTCTGCCCCACGGTAGCAGTGATTCTGAATGTGGAAGAGGACCACCTGGATTTTTTCCGGGACCTGGCGGACATCCAGCACTCCTTCCGCTCCTTCGCCCAGCTGGTCCCCGACCGGGGCTGGGTGGTGGTCAACGGGGATAATCCCAACGCCCTCCAGGCCATCCAGAACTGCGGCCGCCAGACCATGCGATTCAGCCTTCGGGACAGCTCCGCTGACTGCCGCGCGGATCATATCTTCTGGAACAAGGGGCTTCCCGAATTTGATATTGTGGTCCACGGCGTGAAGTATGCCCACGCCGCTCTCAACGTGGGGGGAAGCCATAATATCTCCAATGCTCTGGCCGCCGCCTGTGCCGCCTATGTGCTTGGTGTTCCTGGCAGTGCCGTGGAGGAGGGCCTTGCCTCCTTTACCGGGGCCGGACGCCGCTTCGAGAAGAAGGGAGAGTTCCACGGCGCCATGGTGTACGACGACTACGCCCACCACCCCGATGAGCTCCACGCCCTGCTCACCATGGCAAAGAGCCTGGGCTACGCCCGTGTGGTGTGTGCCTTCCAGCCTCACACTTATACCCGTACCGCCGCCCTGTTCCAACGGTTCGTCCAGGAGCTAAAGCTGGCAGATGTGGCCATTTTGGCAGAGATCTATGCCGCCCGGGAGAAAAATGACTTGGGCATCTCCTCCAAAGACCTGGCGGACCAAATTCCGGGAGCGGTATACTGTCCCACGTTGGATGAGGTCACCGCAAAGCTTCGGGAGCTGGCCCAGCCTGGAGACCTGCTCCTCACCGTGGGGGCGGGGGACATCTATCTGGCAGGAGAGGCCCTGCTGCAATAAAATATGCCCCGGACATCTGACGGTGTCCGGGGCATATTTTACTGCTATTTGCCTCACATACGCCTAGTTTTGCGGGATATCAGGCAGAGAATCAAAGCTCATCCGGCGCATGCCCGCCGTGATCCCACCACCTATGGTCCTCTGAAGTGGACTGGCCCAAAGTTACTTCTCTTTGTCAGCATTTAAATTCCGATTTGGCGCTATTATAGTTTCTTGGTACAGACTTGCTAATGCTTTATTTTAAAATGACCGGTCCCGTCAGGCACAGGCCAATTCACCTACCCCCGCACAATTTATATATCTTCCGATTCTCTTTTACGTTTCTAACTAGAAGGGCTTGGATATTTTTCCGGGTAATGATCAGATAACGAAGCAAAAACAGCCTCTTTCAATGAATGTTAAAATGCGTTGCTTGCAGCAACGGGCAATTCCTCCTATAATTTTCACAAATACCGCAAGGAAGGAGATCATTTCGAATGCTCAATGAAAATATGAAAGCAATCAGGAAATCAAAAGGGCTTTCGCAACAAGAGCTCGCTATCAAGCTGAATGTGGTGCGGCAAACTATTTCAAAATGGGAGCAGGGATTGTCGGTTCCCGACTCTGATATGTTGATCGCCATATCAGAGGTGCTGGAAACACCTGTAAGTACGTTGCTTGGAGAAAAGGTTATCGCGGCAGAAGCAGATGACTTAAAGGCGATTTCCGCAAAGCTGGAGGTGATAAACTTACAGCTCGCACAGAGAAAAACCACAAGGCGAAGGGTCCTGCACGGGCTTCTCATCTCGTTGTGTGCGGTTATAGCAGTGGTCTTTGCATTCTTATTGATGCAAAAAAGCCTTTACTTGGACTGGGATTATAGCGATCCTGAAACCGCTGTTCTCGGAGTGGCATTTCATTCGTTTGAATGGCTGTTTGTTAGAGTGGCACCGATTATCCTGGTGGGAGCAATCGCGGGAGTTTTTTTAACACGGAAGAAAGGATAGGTCCGCTCCGCTTTTGGAACACAGTACAGCTATTTTTATAGCGCAATATCTGTCTAACCATTGCAAGACCAGCACTCCGGGTTATCTCCCTTTGTTGGAACCGGCGGAGTTTATCTCATGACTCATCACCCACCACGCAGGAGGGGACAGGGAAAAGAAACGGTTGCGTTTTACACTGTCCGCCTGTACAATGAGGAGGAAACGTCAGAGGAGGGGTAGCCGTGCGGCGTTTGAAGAAGGCCTATCTTGAGATCACCAACATGTGCAACTTGGACTGCCAATTCTGTCCAGGCACCAGACGGACTAAGGGCGTTCTCTCGCCGGAGGGATTCCAGACATTGGGAGAGCGTCTACGTCCTCACACCGACTATCTCTATCTTCATCTGATGGGGGAGCCCCTCCTCCACCCCCACTTGGCGGAGATACTGGAGCGGGCGGAAAAGCTGAAGTTTCGGGTGATGATCACCACCAACGGCACCCTGTTGGGGGAGCGGGAGGACCTGCTCTGTTCCAGTCCGGCGGTGGAGAAGGTCAGCATTTCTCTTCACTCCTTTGAGGGGAACGAGGGCGTGGGAACGCTGGAGGACTATCTGGCCGGGTGCCTTGCCTTCGCCCGGCGGAGCGCCGGAGCTGGAAAGAAGTGTGCCTTGCGGCTGTGGAATCTGGACGGGGAGGACACCAGAGGAGCGAACGCCCGGAATGGAGACATTTTAGCCGCTCTGGAGAGGGACTTTCCGCGTCCCTGGAGAGAGGGGCGTCGGGGGACTACCCTAGCTCCTGGCGTTTTTCTGGAGTGGGGAGAAAAATTTGACTGGCCGGACCTAGGCGCCCCGGAGGGGGACGGCGCCGGCTTCTGCTATGGCCTGCGGGACCAGGTGGGTGTGCTATGGGACGGGACCGTGGTCCCCTGCTGTCTGGACCATGAGGGGGATATCTCTCTGGGGAATTTGTACGATCAGCCCCTAGAGGAGATCTTGAGCAGTCCCAGAGCCCAGGCCATCTACCAGGGATTTTCCCAGGGCAGGGTCAGGGAGGCGCTATGCCGCCGGTGCGGCTACATGCGCCGCTTCCGGTGAGGGGATTGGGCCTCTACGGGGCAGGAGCATAGATTGAGGTGAAAACATGGACATAAACAGGAAAAAAGAACTGATGGAGGCATATAAGAACCGCCGCCCGGAGATGGGGGTGGTGTCTGTCCGCTGTCTGGCCACTGGGGAGTCCTTTCTGGGGACCTCCTCTGATACCAGGGCCACCATGAACGGCATCCGGGTCAAGCTGAACGGCGGACTGTATCCAAACCGCCGCCTTCAAGAGCTGTGGAAGCTCCACGGGCCAGAGGAATTTGAGATATCAGTCCTGAGGACGCTGGACTATGAAGACCCTGGGGAGGACCATACAGAGGAGCTAGAGCTGCTTCGGGAGCTGTGCCTGGAGGAGGTCCCCGGAGCCGCCAAGCTGTGGAAGTAGCGGCCGGGGCGGAGAGAGATAAAAAACGCGGCAGCACTGTCAGAGTGCTGCCGCGTTTTGCCGCATTGAGAGGAGGTCAGACTGGCCCTTGAAGTTCGGGAATCTGGACCTCGGGCATCAGTTCCCGGCTGACAATAGAGATCATCTCCTCCAGCTTGGAGCAGTCCTCGGGAGAGAACCGATGCCGGATGCGGTCCATAACCTCCGTGATATAGGCGGAGCTGATGTTGTAATAGTCGATATACTTCTGGGTGACCTCCAGGTGATACTCCCGCCGGTCCTCGGGGGACTGAACCTTGCGGATATACCCCTTCTTGACCAGGCTGTTAATCTTATAGGCCGCATTTGGAGGCGAGATGCGCATAAAGGTAGCAAACTCGTTGATGGTGGGACGGCCCAGGGCCTGGATAGTCTCCATGGCGAAGGTCTCCACCGTGGTCAAACTGGCCTCCCGGTCCTGAAAGCGCCGAAAGATCTCCTGGTAAAAATGGAGCTTGAATTTGGTATACACGTTAAAAAAAGCTTGGTCCAGCACAACATCGCCCGCTTTCCCGCAATGAGCGTATCAATCATTTTTGGGCTCTAAAAACCACTATTACTATATACCAGATAGGAGAAAAGGGCAACAGTTTCGCTGATCTATCGCGCCGCATCGGTGATGGCAAAGGTGAGCTCCGCCACACAGGCCACCTGTCCATCCACCAGTGCTTTACATTCCCCGATGCCAACAGGCCCCCGCCGCTTGGTCAGAACACACTCCATCTCCAGCACATCGCCGGGGACCACCTTCCGCTTAAAGCGGGCGTTTTTGATCCCGCCGAAGAGGGCCAGCTTGCCTCGGTTCTCCGGCAGAGCGAGGATGGCCACCGCCCCCACCTGGGCCATAGCCTCCAGAATGAGGACACCGGGCATCACATGCTCCTGGGGGAAGTGGCCGCAAAAATAGGGCTCCCCTACGCTGACGCACTTGCGGCCTTTGGCCCACTGGCCCGGCTCACAGTCCAGGATGCGGTCTACCAGGGCGAAAGGGTACCTGTGGGGCAGAAGCTGGGCGATCTGATCAGAATTAAGTTCCATCTCTTATTCCTCCCACTTTTTGAAGAGAATGCTGCCGTTGTGCCCGCCGAAGCCCAGAGAGTTGGACAGGGCGTACCGAATGTCTGCCGTCCGGCCGGTATTGGGCACTACATCCAGGTCACACTCGGGATCGGGGACCTGGTAGTTGATGGTGGCGGGGACGAAGCCATGATGGAGGGACAGGGCGGTGAAGATGGCCTCGATAGCCCCCGCCGCCCCCAAGGTATGGCCGGTCATCGACTTGGTAGAACTCATCATCAGATGGTAGGCGTGGTCCCCAAACACCGTCTTGACGGCGGTGGTCTCACCGGAGTCATTGAGATGGGTAGAGGTGCCGTGGGCATTGATATAGTCTACCTGTTCCGGGGATACCCCTCCATCGGCCAGGGCCAGCGCCATGGCCCTGGCCCCGCCAGAGCCGTCGGGCCGGGGGGCAGTCATGTGATAGGCGTCACAGGTGGCTCCATAGCCCAATACTTCAGCGTAGATCTTAGCGCCCCGCGCTAAGGCGTGGTCCAGCTCCTCCAGCAGGAGGATGCCGCAGCCCTCCCCCATAACGAAACCGCCCCTCTCCTGGTCAAAGGGGATGGAGGCCCGGTTGGGGTCTCCGTTCTGGCTCAGGGCCTTCATAGAGGTAAAGCCGCCTACGGCCAGGGGGGTGATGGACGCCTCTGTGCCGCCGCAGAGCATGACCTCGGCGTAGCCGTCCCGGATATAGTGGAAGGCGTCGCCCACAGCATTGGTGCCGCCCGCGCAGGCGGTGACGGGACAGGTGCACATCCCCCGGAAGCCGGATCGGATAGCTACCTGGCCGGCGGCCATGTTGCAGATGCCGGTGGGAATGTAGAAGGGGGACACGCGGTCCCACCCCCGCTCCAGCCCGCGGCTGTGCTCCGCCTCGGTGATGGACAGCCCGCCGATACCGCTGGACACACTGACGCCGCAGCGGTCCGGGTCGGCGGAGGAGACATCAAAGCCAGCATCGGCCAGCGCCTCCTGGGCCGCCACGGCGGCAAACTGGGTAAAGCGGCCCATCCGTTTGGCGTCCGCCTTTCCCAGCAGCTCCTCCGGGGCGAAGCCCTTGACCTCGGCGGCCAGCTTCACCTTCAGCTCCGAGGCGTCGAATTGTGTGATGGGGGCGATGCCGCACACGCCCTCCCGGACCGCCTGCCAGCTGTCGGGACAGGTAAGGCCCAAGGGGGTAACGGCCCCCATTCCAGTGATGACTACTCTACGTCGTTCCATGTTATCTCCCCCTCTCACATGGACATGCCGCCGTCCACCGCCAGGACCTGGCCGGTGATATAGGCGGCCTGGTCGCTGGCCAGGAAGGCGACCGCCTGAGCCACTTCCTCCGCCGCGCCCAGACGCTGGGTAGGAATGGTGGACAGCAGAGCGTCGCGGGCCGCCTGGGGCAGGGCGGCGGTCATATCCGTGTCAATAAATCCGGGGGCAACGGCGTTGACTGTGACGCCTCTAGAGGCCAACTCCTTGGCCAGGGATTTGGTCATGCCGATCACGCCGGCTTTGCTGGCAGCGTAGTTTACCTGTCCGGCGTTGCCGTGGAGCCCCACCACCGAGCTGAGGTTGACAATGCGCCCATAGCGCTGCTTCATCATGGTCCTGGCCACCGCCTTCATGGTCAGGAAGGCTCCCTTCAAATTGGTATCCAGCACCTGGTCCCAGGCGTCCTCCTTCATAGTCATGAGCAGGCCGTCCCGGGTGATGCCGGCGTTGTTGACCAGGATGTGGACAGCTCCAAATTGCTGTAGGGCGGCATCCACAAGGGCCTTGACCTCATCCGTCTTAGATACGTCGCAGCGCATGGCGGCCGCCTTAGCGCCCAGAGCCTCGCAGGCGGCTGCCGTATCCAGGGCGGCCTCCTCGTTGCCGGCGTAGCACAGCATGACATTGGCCCCGCCCCGGGCCAGCTCCAGACAAATGGCCCGGCCGATGCCGCGGCTGCCGCCTGTGACGACGGCGGTCTTTCCGGTAAAATTCATTGATCTTTCTCCTTCATCAGCTGTTCCAGAGTGTTTTTCAGTCCTTCCACGTCCGCTGTACTCTCTACGGCGCAGACAGGGAGTCCAGGTACTGTCTTGCGGACAAAGCCGCTGAGGGCTTTGCCCGGACCGATCTCCACGATGGCATCCACGCCCTGGTCGGCCATGGATCGGATGGAATCCTCCATCCAAACGCTGCTCTGGACCTGTCGGACCAGCAGTTCGGGGATAGAGGGATCGTCCTCCCGGCGGGCCCGGCCCAGACAGTTGAACAGAACTGGGAACTGGGGCTGGCCGAAGGTGATCGTTTGGAAATAGTCTGCCAGCTCCTCCCCGGCGGGGGCCATCAGGGGGGTGTGGAAGGGACCGCTTACCTTGAGAGGCATGGTCCGCTTGGCCCCCAACTCCTTGGCAATGAGGGCTGCCTGTTCCACTGCGGCCCGGTTGCCGCCGATGACCATCTGGCCGGGACAGTTGTAGTTGGCGATGACCACCGTGCCCAGGGCGGAGGCCCGCTGGCAGGCATCCTGGAGGGGCGCGCGGTCCAGGCCCAGGACCGCGACCATGGCGCTCTCTCGACCGCCTGCCGCCCGCTCCATGGCCTTGCCCCGGAAGGCCACCAGCCGGATGGCGGCAGCGGCATCAAAGACTCCGGCGGCGTGGAGGGCGGAGTATTCTCCCAGTGAGAGGCCGGCGGCCAGTTCGGGGAGGATACCCCGCTCCCGCAATACCGCCGTCAGACCGGCCGCGAAGGCCACCATGCAGGGCTGGGTGTACTGGGTCTGGTTCAGCACTCCGTCGGGGTCCTGAAAGCAGACCTGCTTTAAGTCAAATTCTACGGGGGCGCTGTCAAAGACAGCGCGAAAGGCGGGATATGCCTCATAGAGGTCAGCACCCATTCCTGGGTGCTGGCTGCCCTGTCCGGCGTAAAGAAAGCCAAGCTTCATTGAGCGGCCCTCCATTCTTCCATGATTTGGTCCATCTGCTGACTGACAGTGGACAGTTGTGTGATTTCTCCGGCGTTGGAGCCGCAAAAAAACAGCCCGTTTTCCCAATCCCCCTGGACGGCGGCGATCAGGGCTCCGGAGATACAGTAAGGGGTGGTCTTGGGGTTGCAGGGCACCAGGCAGTCGATACACCGCTTTGGGCTGGGCTGAAGCCCTGCCTCCACCCGGCGGATCAAAGGACTGTGCAGGGCGCGGCCCGGCATCCCCACAGGGCTCTGGACGATGGTGATGTCCTCCGGTCTGGCCCGCAGGAGGGCCTCCTTATAGCCCTGACTGGCATCACATTCCTGGGTGGCGATAAAACGGGTGGCGAACTGGGCCCCGGCGGCCCCCTCTCTCATATAGCGGGCCATCTCTGCCCCGTCCTTCACCCCGCCGGCCACAAAGACCGGGATGTCCCGCTGGTATTTCTCCCGGAAGGGGGCCAGCGCCTCCAGCACCTCCCGAAGCAGCTCGGAGAGCGGCCTGGGGCTTCCCTCCTGTGCCTGAAGGGCCTCCTCCTTGGTGAAGCCCAGATGCCCGCCGGCGAGGGGGCCCTCCAGCACCACGAAGTCGGGAATACGCTGGAAGTGGCGGTCCCAGAGCCGGCTGATGACCGAGGCTGAACGCCCGCCGCTGACCACAGGGGCCAGGGCGGCGTCGCTCTCCGGAACCTCGGCGGCGATGGCTGGCAGGTCCCTGGGCAGGCCGGCCCCGCAGACCACAGCGTCCACCCCGGCCTTCAGGGCGGTGCGGACGCTGTCGGCGTACTGGGTAGTAGCGACCATGGCGTTGATAGCCACCATGCCGGCTCCGCGGGCCAGCTCTTTGGCCCGCTTGACCTGGCGTGCCAGGGCCCGAAGATTGGCCTCCTGGGTATTGCGGTAAAAATCAGGCTCCTGGAAGCCGCAGGCCGCTGTAGAGATAGTGCCCATCCCGCCTTTGGCGGCCACCGCCCCGGCCAGCCGGTCCAGGCTGACTCCAATGCCCATCCCGCCTTGAAGGATGGGTAGAGAGAGGGTCCTCCCTCGGATCGTTACCGCCATTGCTGACCTGTCGCTTCCAGAACGGCCTTTCCGCCGGCATACAGCTCCTCAAAGATCTGGCGCAGGGGCCGGATCTCATGGAGCATACCCGCCACTTGGCCGGACATGACGCTGCCGGTCTCTACGTCGCCGTCAAAGACCGCCCGGCGCAGGCCGCCCAGGGTAACCTTCTCCAGCTCCTCCAGAGAGGCTCCCCTCTTTTCCAGAAGCAGATACTGTCTGGCCATCTTGTTCTTCAGCACCCGGACCGGGCCTCCGATGGACCGGCCGGTGACGGTGGTGTCGCTGTCCTTGGCCTTGAGCAGAGCCTGCTTGTAGTTGTCGTGAATGGGACACTCCTCGCTGACCAGAAGGCAGGTGCCGATCTGGACGCCGCAGGCCCCAAGGGCGAAGGCGGCGGCCAACTGGCGGCCGTCGGCCACGCCGCCGGCGGCGATCACAGGCACGTCCACCGCGTCGATCACCTGGGGGACCAGGGCCATGGTGGTCATCTCTCCCACATGGCCGCCGGATTCCGTGCCCTCGGCGATGATGCCGTCCACCCCGTACCGGGACAGCCGTCGGGCCAGGATGGTGGCCGCTACCACGGGGAACACCTTGACCCCGGCCTCCTTCCAGGCGGGGATATACTTGCCGGGGTTGCCCGCTCCGGTGGTCACTACCTGTACCTTCTCCTGGGCGATGATCTGAGCCATCTGATCGGCGGCAGGATTCATCAGCATCAGGTTGACGCCGAAGGGCTTGTCCGTGAGGGAGCGGCACAGGCGGATCTGCTCCCGCAATTCCTCCGGCTCCCGGATGCCGCCGGCGGCGATGACGCCCAGGGCGCCCGCGTTGGAGCAGGCGGCGGCGAACTGGGGAGTGGCGATGTTGGCCATACCCCCCTGGATAAAGGGAAACTCCGTTCCCAGGATCTCGTTCAGCTTTTTCATAGTCCTTCTCCTCAAGCAAATTCCACCAGGGCTCCGCCCCAGGTAAGTCCGCCGCCGAAGCCGACCACCAGGACCCGGCTGCCGGGGCCGACGGTGCCCGCCTCCTCCAGCTCGCTGAGGACCAGGGGGATGCTGGCCGCGGAGGTGTTGCCGTATTCGGCGATATTTTTATAGTATTTTTTCGGCGGAATATGGTATTTCCGGACCACCAGGTCGATGATCCGGGCGTTGGCCTGGTGAAAGACGAAGAAATCCACATAGTCCATAGTCTTTCCAGTCCTGGCTAGTACCTGGTCCACGCACCAGGGCACCGCCTCCACGGCGAATTTAAAGACTCGGGTCCCCTCCATTTGGATAACCGAGGGCTCCCCAGTACCTGGGCCGGCGATACGCAGGATATGCTCATCCCCGTGGCAGCCCAAAACTGCGCTGATAGAGGGCCAGTCCTGCCGGCACTCTACCACAGCGGCTCCAGCCCCGTCCCCAAAGAGGATACAGGTGCTCCGGTCATTCCAGTCCACCATGCGGCTGAGTACCTCGGCTCCCACCACCAGGCCGTATTTTCTGGGGGAGGAATTGAGCAGGCACTCCATGGTGTGCAGGGCAAAGAGGAATCCGGTGCAGGCGGCGTTCAGGTCAAAGCAGATGATGTCGTTGGGCAGCCCCAGCTCCCGCTGAAGGGCGCAGGCAGCGGAGGGCACGATGGTATCCGGGCTGACGGTGGCCACGATGCAGGCCCCGATTTCCTCCGGGGCCACCCCCGCTTTGTCCAGCGCCTGCCGGGCGGCGGCGGCGCACAGGCTGTTGTGGCTCTCGGTCTCACAGTGGTGCCGCCGGCGGATGCCGGTACGGCTGCTGATCCACGCGTCGTTGGTATCCATGATCTTGGACAGATCATCATTGGTCACTACATGGGCCGGGACACACCGGCCCATGCCTTTGATCTTGATCCCGTTCATTGGCTCTCCTTCTGGGGAGCGGCCGCCCCCATTTTTCTGAATTTCTGATAGCGGTTGGCGGCCAGATCGGCGGGCTTTTTCTTCAAAAGCTCCCCCAGATGGCGGCTGATAGCCTGGTCCACCTGCTCAAAAGTGATGGCAGGGGCCAGATGGGCGCCGCCCTGGGGCTCGGGGATGACGCTGTCCACCACCCCCAGCTCCAGCAGGTCCGGGGCGGTGAGCTTCATCAGCTGGCAGGCCTCCTCATGGCGGGCGGCGTCTTTCCACAGGATGGAGGCAAATCCCTCAGGGGACAGGATGGCGTACACCGCGTTCTCCAACATAAGGACCCGGTCGGCCACCCCTAAAGCCAGAGCGCCGCCGCTGTTCCCCTCGCCGGTGATCAGGGCGATGACCGGGACAGTGAGCTGGCTCATCTCCATCAGGTTCCGGGCGATAGCCTCCCCCTGCCCTCTGGCCTCGGCCTCCAAACCGGGGTAGGCCCCGGAGGTATCAATAAAGGTGAGGATGGGGCGGCCAAATTTTTCCGCCTGCCTCATCAGGCGCAGGGCCTTACGGTAGCCCTCCGGGTTGGGCATGCCAAAGTTACACTTCAGGTTTTCCTCCAGGTCCTTCCCCTTCCGGGTGCCGATGACCGTGACGGGCCGGCCGTGGTACAGGGCGATACCGCCCAGAATGGCCGGGTCCTCACCGCACAGCCGGTCCCCTTTCTGCTCAAAAAAGTCGGTGAACAGAGCCTGGATATAGTCGTTGATATTGGGCCGCTGGGGGTGCCGGGCGATGGCGACCCGCTGGGCGGCGGTCAAGGTATCGCTCATGGGCGGCCTCCCTTCTGGTGGAGAAGGAGCAGTTGGGAGATGGTGTCCCTCAGCTTCGACCGGGGGACCACCTGGTCCACAAAGCCATGCTCCTCCTGGTACTCCGCCCGTTGGAAGCCCTCAGGCAGAGTTTGGCCAATGGTCTGCTGGATAACCCGGGGACCGGCAAAGCCAATGAGGGCTCCGGGCTCCGCCAGAATGATGTCCCCCAGGGAGGCAAAGCTGGCGGTGACCCCGCCGGTGGTGGGGTCGGTGAGGATGGAGATATAAAGCAGGCCCTTTTGTGAAAAGCGAGCCAGAGCCGCGCTAGTCTTGGCCATCTGCATCAGAGACAGGATGCCCTCCTGCATCCGAGCGCCGCCGCTGGCGGCAAAGAGGATGAGGGGCAGCTTGTTTTTAGTTGCATACTCGATGCCCAAAGTGATTTTTTCTCCCACAGCGGCGCTCATGGAGCCCATCAGAAACCGGCTGTCCAACACCCCTACCACGCACTTGCGGCCATCCACAGTGCCGGTGGCGATGACGGCAGCTTCATTGAGGCCGGTTTTGCGCCGGCTCTCCTCCAGCTTGGACTTGTAGCCGGGGAAGGATAAGGGATCGCCGGCGGGCAGCTTTTCAAACAGCTCCCGAAAGGAGCCGGAGTCCAAAATGGTGCTGAGGCGGTAATAGGCTCCGATGGGGAAGTGGTAACCGCACAGAGGACAGACAAAGAGATTCTGGGACACGGCCTGCCGCTCGCTGATCTGGGAACATTTGGGGCAGGTCATGGCCTTCTCATTGGGCACATAGCGTTCCCGCAGGGCCTTCATGGCCAGCAGGCGGGACCGGCGCTGGGCAAAGATGTTGTTCACTGGGCCCCCTCACTTTCTTCCAGCCGGCGGCTGAAGTCCAGCAGCTCGGCCAGATTCTCGTCTAAAAACGCTGTGGTGCAGCTTCCCCGAACAAAGGCCGGGTGGTACAGGATCTGATAGGACAGCTCCGCGTTGGTGGCAAAGCCCTCCAGGGCAAACTCCTCCAGACAGCGGCGCATCCGCTTGATTGCCTCCAGCCGGGTGGGGGCGTGGACCAGCAGCTTGGCCGCCATGGAGTCGTAGTAGGGAGACAGGGTACATCCGTTATACAGGCAGGAGTCCACCCTGACGCCCGGCCCGCCGGGGAAGTGGAGGAACTCCACAGTTCCAGGACAGGGCTGAAAGTTTTTCCCAGGGTCCTCAGCGTTAATGCGGCATTCGATGGAATGCCCGGTGAGGCACACCTCCCGCTGGTTCACATCCAGGGGCAGGCCGGAGGCGATTCGCAGCTGCTGACGGACCAGGTCTACCCCGGTGATCAGCTCAGTGATGCCGTGCTCCACCTGGATGCGGGTGTTCATCTCCATAAAATAAAAGTGAGTCCCGTCCGAGTCCAGCAGAAATTCCACCGTACCCGCGTTCTCATAGCCCACCGCCTGGGCGGCCCGGACGGCGGCGGCTCCCATCTCTGCCCGCAGTTCAGGGGTGAGGCACCAGGCGGGGGCCTCCTCGATCAGCTTCTGGTTGCGGCGCTGGACCGAGCAGTCCCGGTCCCCCAAGTGGATCACATTTCCCTGACGGTCAGCCAGGATCTGGAACTCAATGTGGCGGGGCCGCAGGATCAGCTTTTCCAGATACATCTGGTCGTCGCCGAAGCAGGCCCGGGCCTCCGCCTTGGCAGCCTGAAAGGCGGCGGGCAGCTCCTCCGGAGAGTTGCATCGGCGGATGCCCCGGCCGCCCCCGCCAGCGGAGGCCTTCAGCAGTACCGGGTAGCCAACCCGCTCCGCCCAGATCAGGGCCTGTTCCACCGTATCTACCGGCCCATCAGAGCCGGGCGTCACCGGCACGCCGGCCCGCCGCATAAGATCCCGCGCGGCGGACTTGGAGCCGGCCTTACGGATGGTGTCACCAGAGGGCCCAATAAAGGTGATCCCCTCCCTGATACACAGGTCGGCGAAGTCGGCGTTTTCTGACAGGAAGCCATAGCCGGGATGGATGCCATCGCACCCCGTGGCTTTGGCGGCGGTGAGCAGGGCGGACTGGTTAAGGTAGCTGTCCGCGGCCTTAGCCGGTCCAATGCAGAGGGACTGGGTGGCCAGCTGGACATGGAGGGCCTCTTGATCCGCCTTGGAATAGACGGCTACGGTTTCAATACCCGCCTCCCGGCAGGCCCGGAGGATGCGCAGGGCGATCTCTCCCCGGTTGGCGATGAGCACCCGCTTCAGCATGGCTGATAGCGGAAGAGGGGCTCGTCAAAGGCCGCCAGCTGTCCGTCGGCCTTCAGCACCTCCTCAATGACACAGTCACAGGGAGCGGGGATCTCGCTCATCATCTTCATAGCCTCGATGAGGCACAGGGGCTGGCCCTTCTTCACCCGGTCGCCCACGGATACAAAGGGGGGCTGGCCGGGAGCCGGCGCGGCGTAGTAGGTGCCCACCAGGGGGGCCTTGACAGTGGGCCCGCTGTTCCGGTCGGGGCGAGACTCCCCCCCGGTGGGACGGGGCGCGGGGGCAGAGGGGACTGCAGAGGCGGTGGAGACAGGTGCCCCTCCCCGGCTCAACTCTATGGAAAAGTCCTGGGTGGACAGCTTTAAGGTGTGGAGAGAGCTGTCCTCAAACCGGGAGATCAGATCAAAAATTTCTTGGTTGGTCATGAAAATTCCCTTTCATAGAAAGTGGTCCCGCCGGAAAAGAGATTGTCTTCCGGCGGGAGCCTGTCAGTTGCTGTGGTCCTTGAGGTAGTTCATGATGTCGCCGACGACCTTCATCTGGGCCAGGGAGTCGTCGTCGATGGAAACGCCGGTGGCCTCCTCCAGCGCCATGGCCAGCTCCACAGAGGCCAGAGAGTCGGCGCCCAGGTCATCCACCAAGGCGGCCTCCAGGGTCACCTGCTCCACGTCGCAGCCCAGAGATTCGGCGATGATATTACGTACCTGCTCAAAGTCCATACGGATTCTCCTCATTCTTGAAATTCAATTATTTTATTTAAAAAATTTTAACTAAAATAATTTAAACACATTGTATGCAGAGAAGGGGCGATTGTCAAGCAAAATTTTGTCGGGGAAAAAATATTTCCATCTATGCGGAAAATCCATCTGGGGATAAAGAAGGCTTTTTTGGCGCATCTATACAAGGGTAAGAAACAAAAAGAGAGGGGTGGCGTGATGTCGTCCATTTGGGAGCAGACCGTCCGGAGAGAAGAGCGGCCTCCCCTGGCGGGAGATATCCAGGTCCAGGCGGTAGTGATCGGGGGCGGGATGGCAGGTATCCTGACTGCCAAAGAGCTGGCTGGGCGGGGAGTGCACACCGTAGTGTTGGAGGCTGGACGGCTGGGCGGCGGTCAGACCGGCAGGACCACCGCCAAGATCACCGCCCAGCATGGCATGATATATCAGGGCCTGATCCTCCATTTTGGAAAGGAAAAGGCTAGGCAGTATGCCCTGGCCAACCAGCGGGCGGTGGAGCGATACCGGGGGATGATAGAGCAGGCAGGTGTGCTCTGTGATTTTCAGACCTGTCCGGCCTATCTCTACTCCCGTTTGGCGGCGGAACCGCTGGAGCGGGAGGAGGAAGCCTGCCGCCGGCTGGGCCTGTCAGTGGGATTTACAACCCAAACGACTCTCCCTTTCCCAGTAAAGGCAGCGCTGCGGATGGAGGGGCAGGCCCTGTTCCATCCGCTAAAATTTCTCCACTGGGCCGCCGAGGGTCTGACTGTGTACGAGGACACTCCAGTGACGGCGGTGCGGGGGGACGAAGTATTGACGCCGAAAGGTAAAGTGAGGGCCGAACATATCGTCTTTGCCGCCCACTATCCCTTTGTCAACCTGCCCGGCTTCTATTTTACCCGGCTCCACCAGGAGCGCAGCTATGCGGTCGCCCTAAAAGGGACGGGAGAACTGGACGGGGCCTATTATGGGGTAGACCCGGGCGGCCTGTCCCTTCGGCCCTTCGGCTCCATGGTGCTGCTGGGGGGCGGCGGACACCGGACCGGGGACAACCGGGCCGGGGGACAGTACCAGATGCTGGAGGACAGTGCCGAACGGCTGTGGCCAAACTGCCAGGTGGCAGCACGCTGGTCGGCCCAGGACTGCATCACACTGGACGGAGTGCCATATATCGGCACCTTTAGCCCAACCAGGCCGCGGTGGTATGTGGCCACCGGCTTTGGCAAGTGGGGAATGACATCCTCTATGGTAGCCTCAGAGCTCATCGCAGACCAGATCTGCGGCAAGGAGAATGCTCTGGCTCCTATTTTTTCTCCCCGTCGCTTCAGTATGCTGGCGGCCAGAACCATGGCGAAAGAGGGGGGCCAGGCCGCACGGGGGCTGGCCAGGGCGGTCTTTGCCCAGGGAGAGGGCTCGCTGGACGGGCTCCCTCCGGGCAACGGCGGCCTGGTATCCTGGCAGGGGAAAAAGGTAGGCGCCTACCGGGATAAGGAGGGGCAGCTCTACCTAGTGGACCCACGCTGCCCCCACATGGGCTGCCAGCTGGAGTGGAACCCAGAGGAACGGAGCTGGGACTGCCCCTGCCATGGCTCTCGGTTTGACTATGAGGGCCGCCTTCTGGACGGACCAGCCCAGACGGGACTATAAAATAAAATCCACCCGGCGCTGATGCGTCCGGGTGGATTTTTATAATGTGAAATGGCTTACAGGCCGGCAGACCGGGGTGCCTCATGGATATTGTGCTTCTTGGCGTAGCCGGTAAGCATGAGGGTCAGGGCCCCATCGCCAGTGACATTACAGGCGGTGCCAAAGCTGTCCTGAAGGGCGAAAATGGTCATCATCAGGCCCGTACCAGTATCATCAAAGCCCAGGACACTGATGATGAGTCCCAGAGAAGCCATGACCGTACCGCCAGGAACACCAGGAGCGCCCACGGCGAAAATGCCCAGCAAAAGGCAGAACAGAACCATGGTCAGGGGCTCAGGCAGCTTTCCATAGAGCACCTGGGATACCGTCATCACGAAGAATACCTCGGTCAGCACCGATCCGCACAGGTGGATGTTGGCGAACAGAGGGATACCAAAGTCCACCATATCACGGCGCAAAACGGAGGACTTTTGGGCGCAGCGCAGAGCCACAGCCAGGGTGGCGGCGGAGGACATAGTACCCACAGCGGTGAGGTAGGCGGGGCCGTAGTGCTTCACAACCTCCATAGGATTGGAGCCGGAGTAGGCACCGGCCAGGCCGTACAACACGGTCATCCAGATGAAGTGACCCACTATGACGATGAGGATAACAATGAGGAATACAGGCAGCTGTTTGGTAATGGAGCCCTCAAAGGCCAGGCCACAGAAGGTGGCGGCAATGAAGAAGGGCAGGATGGGGATGACCACCTTGGTCACGATGGAAAGTACAATCTGCTGAAACTCCTCCAGTACCTGGGTAGTGGTGCGGGCGTGTGTCCAGGTGGCAGCCAGCCCTACCAGCACCGAGAAGATCAGAGCGGACATGACAGTCATAATGGGGGCGATCTCCAGGTCGAAGAGCAGTTCAGGGAGCTCCCGCAGCCCCTCGGCCGCGGACTGGATGGACAGGCTGGGGATAATAGTGTAGCCGGCCCCCATGGACATCAGCGCGGCGCACACAGAGGACGCATAGGCCAGGATCAGGGCCAGGCCCAGCATCTTAGAGGCGTTGGACCGAAGCCGTGTGATGGAGGGGGCGATAAAGCCAATGATGATGAGGGGAACACAGAAATTGATCAGAGAGCCCAGCAGACTCTTGACTGTGAGGACCACCTGCATAATCATGCTGCCCACATCGGTCTCTCCGATATACAGATTGGCGGAGAACAGGCCCAGAGCGATACCGACGATCACGCCGATGATGAGCCGTGCGGGAAGACTGCCCAAAAATTTTTTCATAGGGAACACGTCCTTTCCGATACTTACGGCACAGCCGCAGGGGAAGCTATACTTATGCCGGAAAAATCGCTTTTATGCCTGTACGTCGGCCAGAAGCTGTGCGGCCAGAGCCGGGTCCACGTTGCCGCCCGACAGAACAAAGGCCACCTTCTGGCCCTTCTCCACAGGCAGCCGGCCAGCCAGAGCGGCGGCCACAGGGAGGGCGCCGGAGGGCTCCACCATCAGCTTGGCCTTTGTCATCAGCAGCACCATCGCCTGACAGATATGGTCGTCGTCCGCCGTGCAGAGCTCATCCACCTTATCCTGGATCATCTCAAAGTTGAACAGGGTCGCGTGGTCCGTGCGGGTACCGTCGGCGATGGTGTCCACTTTATCCAGGGTGACAGGCTGTCCGGCAGCCCGGCTGCGGGCATATCGGTCCGCCCCAGCGGGCTCTACACCAATGGTCTTAACCTGGGGAGCCAGGCCCTTGACGGCGGTAGCAACGCCGGAAATAAGTCCGCCGCCGCCAATGGGGACCGCCACAGCGTCCACAGCGGGCTGGTCCTCGATGATCTCCAGTCCAATGGTCCCCTGTCCTGCGGCCACATAGGGGTCAGCATAGGGATGAACGTTCACCATGCCCTCCTGCTCCACCAGCTGGGCAGCTCTTCCCTCCCTCTGGGAGCCCAGAGTGCCCACCAGCTCCACCTGGCCGCCGAAAGCCTTGACACCGGCCAGCTTGACCGGGTTGGCATTGGTAGGCATAACGATGACCGCCCGGGCTCCTAGACGGTGGGCGGCACAGGCCACCCCCTGGGCGTGATTGCCAGAGGAGGCGCACACGATACCCCGGTCCAGTTCCTCCTGAGTCAGAGACAGGGCCTTGTTCATGGCGCCCCGGAGCTTAAAGGCACCCATGACCTGGAAGCCTTCAAATTTCAGATACACCTCGCAGCCCAGCGCCTCGTCCAGGGCGGGCACTCGGAGCAGTGGTGTACGGGTAATATACGGAGCGATGCGGCTCTGGGCCGCCTGGACATCTTGAAGTGAAATCATAAAAGTTTTCCTCCTTTTTATGGTACTTTAATTAAAGCACACTATGGCGGAAAGAGCAAGGTATAACAGAGAAAAGGCAGAGAAAAACCCCGGACCCAGAGGGTCCGGGGCGGAGAGAAATCATTTTCCAGGCTTGAAACCGTCCTTTAGGCTGACAGCCCGGTTGAATACCAACGCTCCGGGCTTGGAGTCCTTGGAGTCGGCGCAGAAATAGCCCAGGCGGAGGAACTGGAACCGGTCGGCAGGCTGGGCGGCGGCCAGAGAGGCCTCCAGCTTGCAGCCCTCCAGCACCTCCAGAGAGCCGGGGTTCAGGCAGTCCAGGAAGTCCTTGTCCCCGCCGTCTGGATTCTCGTCAGCAAAGAGGTTATCGTACAGCCGGACCTGAGCGTCCACGGCGGTGGAGGCGTCCACCCAGTGGATGGTAGCCCCCTTCACCTTCCGGCCGTCAGCGGGATTCCCGCCGGAGCTGTCCGGGTCATAGGTGGCCAGGATCTCTACCACCCGACCGCTCTCGTCCTTGACACAGCCGGTGCAGGTAATCAGATAGGCTCCCTTCAGGCGGCACTCCGGGCCCTCGGGATACAGCCGCTTATACTTGGGGATGGGCTGTTCCATAAAGTCCTCCTCCTCCACATACAGGTGGCGGGAGAAGGTGACAGAGCGGGTGCCGGCGGCGGGATCGTTGGGGTTGTTCTCCACCTGGAAGGTCTCAGACTGGCCCTCAGGGTAGTTGGTGATGGTCAGCTTAATGGGGCGCAGCACGGCCATGGCACGCTGGGCGTGGTCGTTCAGGTCCTCCCGCAGACAGTGCTCCAAAAAGCCGTACTCCACGGTGGAGGTGTTCTTGGCCACACCGATGCGGTCGCAGAAGTTCCGGATGGCGGCGGGGGTGTAGCCCCGGCGGCGCAGGCCACACAGAGTGGGCATCCGGGGGTCATCCCAGCCGGACACATAGCCCTCCTCCACCAGCTTGCGCAGCTTCCGCTTGCTCATGACAGTATAGTTGATGCCCAGGCGGGCGAACTCGATCTGCCGGGGGCGGCTGGGCACGTCGGTGTTGTTGATGACCCAGTCGTACAGGGGGCGGTGGTCCTCATACTCCAGGGAACACAGGGAGTGGGTGATGCCCTCCAGGGCATCCTGGATGGGGTGGGCAAAGTCGTACATAGGGAAGATACACCACTTGGTGCCCTGGCGGTGGTGCTCAATATACCGGATGCGATAGAGCACCGGGTCCCGCATATTAAAGTTTCCGCTGGCCAGGTCAATCTTGGCCCGGAGGGTGTACTTGCCTTCAGGGAACTCGCCGGCCCGCATCCGCTGAAACAAATCCAGGGACTCCTCAACGGGGCGGTCCCGCCAGGGGGAGCGGGCTGGGGTGTTCACATCGCCCCGGTACTCCTTAAACTGCTCCGGGGTGAGTTCACACACGTAGGCCAATCCTTTTTTGATCAGGCCGATGGCCAGCTCATAGGTCTTCTCAAAGTAGTCGCTGCCGTAAAAGAACCGGTCTCCCCAGTCGAAGCCCAGCCAGTGAATGTCCTCCTGGATGGCGTCCACGAACTCCGTGTCCTCCTTGGCGGGGTTGGTGTCGTCCATGCGCAGGTTGCAGATGCCGCCGAATTTTTCAGCGGAGCCAAAGTCGATGATCAGCGCCTTGCAGTGGCCGATGTGAAGATAACCGTTGGGTTCGGGAGGGAAACGGGTGTGGACCTGCATCCCGGCGAACCGCCCTCCTTCGGAGATATCCTCCTGGATGAACTGGTGGATAAAGTTCTGGCTCTCGCCAGATTCCCCATCCGTGCCGCCGGCGGCAATCTTGATCTCTTCCGACATATGTGTCCCTCCTGTTTCTTTTCCAGGTATGAAGGTCTGGCAGACCGACATAGCATTAACTGGTTCATTCTACACCATTCTTGATATGGATTGCAAGGGTTTCCTACGGATATTCTGTCCTTCCGGGGGGAAGTTAAAAAACTTTTGGAAAAATTTGTCCCTGTGTGACAAGGTTACGGAAGAAACCGGGGGTGGCAGATAGAATCATAGCAGAAAGGGGGCCACGGAAATGACTGGGAGAAAAGCGGTAGTAGACCGGCGGCTGTGCGTAGCCTGCGGCACCTGTGTCAAGGTATGTCCCAAGGAGGCGATTGCCGTGCGCAAGGGGCTGTACGCGGAGGTTTCCCTGCAACAATGCGTAGGCTGTGGTCTCTGCGCCAGAGCCTGTCCGGCAGACATTATTCAGATTAGGGAGGTGGCAGCCGGATGAATCGGCAAAAGCGTTGGTATGATTATCTCTGGGTGGCGTCCCTGCTCTATCTGATCCTGGGATTTTTTAATATCTTGTTTGCCTGGCTGGGTCTACTGTGTTTCGCGATCCCACTGATCATGGCGGCAGCGGGCAAGGACAAGGGGTACTGCAACCGCTACTGCGGCCGGGGGCAGCTGTTTGCCCTGCTGGGAGGAAAATGGAAGCTGTCCCGCGGACTCCCGATCCCCCATTGGCTCAAGTCCAAATGGTTTCGATATGGTTTTCTAACCTTCTTCATGGCCATGTTTCTCAATATGCTCTACGTCACCTGGCTGGTGTTTGCCGGAGTCGGGGAGCTAAGGCAGGCGGTTACACTGCTGTGGACCTTCAAGCTGCCCTGGCACTGGGCCTATCCGGTTCAGGTCACTCCTTGGATCGCGCAGTTTGCCTTTGGTTTTTACAGCGTTATGTTTATCTCCACAGTGCTGGGCCTGGTCACCATGTTCCTGTTCCGCCCCCGAACCTGGTGTGTCTACTGTCCGATGGGTACCATGACACAGATGATCTGCACGGTCAAGCACGGAAGAAAGGAATAGTTTTTTCTCTTTGCAAGAACGAAAAAATGGATATAATAAATATATAGAAAGAAGGTGGCTCCATGACCTATGATATCATCGTATTGGGCAGCGGCCCGGCGGGGCTGGCTGCCGCTGTTGGGGCCAGGGGCCGTGGCAAGCGCGTGCTGGTCATTGGCAACCGGTGGCAGGACAGCCCCCTGGCCCGGGCGGAGCAGGTAGACAACTACCTGGGCCTGCCCGGTCGGACTGGCCATGAGATGCTGGAGGAATTCCAGCGCCACGCCGAGCAGATGGGGACCGAGTTTCTGACTGGAAAAGCCATCTCCCTCATGGCCTGGAAGGGGTTTATGGTCACGGTGGGCAGCCAGGTGTACGACAGCCGGGCCCTGATCCTGGCCCCTGGGGTCATCCGCCAGGCCAAATATCCCGGCGAGGAGGAGTATCTGGGCCGGGGTGTGAGCTACTGTGCGACCTGTGACGGAATGCTCTACCGGAACAAGCCCGTCGTGGTGGTGGGGCGTTCCCCGGACGCCCCACATGAGGCCAACTATCTGAAAAGCCTAGGATGCCAGGTCACCTATGTCGCCGCCAGAGAGCCCCAGGGACTGGATCAGGAAATCCCCTTTGTCCGGGCCGGTCGGCTGGCGGTCAAGGGGGAGCAGGCCGTCACCGCCCTGGAGGCGGACGGAGCCTCTATTCCCTGCGCCGGCATTTTTATCCTGCGCCAGGCGGTGGCCCCCACCGATCTGCTCCCCGCCCTGGAGACGGAGGAGGGCTACATCAGGGTGGACCGCCGGATGGCCACCAATGTAGAGGGTGTGTTCGCTGCCGGCGACTGTACTGGCGGGCCCCTTCAGGTGGCCAAAGCGGTCGGAGAGGGCCACGTGGCCGCACTATCTGCCTGTGAATATCTAGACCAGATAAAATAAAGTGGTCGATATCCCCCCGCTGATGACAGGGGACAAAAAACTAATATTAAAAAATACAGGAAAGGAAGTATACAAATGACTCATTTCAACAAAGAGAGCTTCGATAAGGCCTTGGACCAAGGCAAGCTGATGATGGTGGACTTCTGGGCTGACTGGTGCGGCCCCTGCCGTATGCTGGGTCCTGTCATCGAGGACCTGGCTGACCGGTACGAGGGAAAGGCCGTAGTCGGCAAGGTAAATGTGGATGATGAGCAGGAGCTGGCTATCCGATATGGCGTCATGTCCATCCCCACTGTCATCTTCTTCAAGGATGGCAAGGAGATTGACCGGAAGGTGGGCGTCATGCCAGAGAGCGCCTTCACCGAGGTGCTGGACAAGGAGCTGTAAGAGCTTTTGTGGAAGGATTTCAGGGGAGAGGGAAACCTCTCCCCTTCCTCTTTTCTCTGCCAGGACTGGCAGGTGATAGGGTCATTGCATCTTATTTTTCTCTTGCCGACAAGGAAACTTCAAACATACATTTCGCGCCTTCTTTTTCGCAATCTTAAAGCCGCTCAACTGGTTTTAACAGGCAATCCATATCGGCATTGGAATCTTTCTCCGTCCGTGTTGCGCTTCCCTGAAAAAAAGTTATAATAGAAGTCGAATCCTGTTGAAAGAGGGGATATATTTTGTACATTGCCGACCTTCATATCCACTCCCGGTTCTCCCGCGCCACCAGCAGGGACTGCGACGCCCCTCACCTGGACTGGTGGGCCCGGCGGAAGGGCATCCAACTGCTGGGCACCGGGGATTTCACTCATCCGGCCTGGCGGGCCGAACTGAAAGAGCAGCTGCTCCCCCTGGGGGATGGGACTTACACCCTACGGGAGTCCTTCGCCCTGCCGGATGGTCTATCCTCCCCCCCGCCCCGATTCGTCGTCACTGGTGAGATCAGCTCCATCTATAAGCGGGATGGAAAGACCCGGAAGGTCCATAACCTTATCCTTCTCCCCTCTCTGGAGGCGGCGGACCTGCTGTCCACCAAGCTGGAGGCCATCGGGAACATCCGCTCCGACGGCCGGCCCATCCTCGGGCTGGACAGCCGGGATCTGCTGGAGCTGGCCCTGGACACCTGCCCGGAGGCGGAGTTCATTCCAGCTCATATCTGGACCCCTCACTTTGCCATGTTTGGGGCCTTCTCCGGCTTTGATTCCGTGGAGGAGTGCTTTGGTCCTCTTCGCTCCCACATCCATGCCGTGGAGACCGGCCTGTCCTCCGATCCGCCTATGAACTGGCGGGTGTCCGACCTGGACGGCCTCACCCTGGTTTCCAACTCCGACGCCCACTCCCCTGCCAAGCTGGGACGGGAGGCCAACCTGCTGGATGGAGACATCTCTTACTCCGGCCTGATCCACTCCATTCGAACAGGCCAGGACTTTCTGGGCACTGTGGAGTTCTTCCCAGAGGAGGGCAAGTACCACCTGGACGGCCACCGGAACTGCGGCGTCTGCCTCACTCCGGCGGAAACGCTGGCCAGAGGCGGCCTGTGCCCAGTCTGCGGCAGAAAGCTGACCATCGGCGTGGAGCACCGGGTGGAGGCCCTGGCCGACCGGCCCGCTGGCTTTCAGCCACAGAGGGCCAAGCCCTTCGAGAGTCTGGCTCCTCTACCAGAGGTTATCGCCGCCTCCACTGGCTCCTCCCCCACGGCAAAGGGGACCATGGAGCGGTACGAGAGCCTGCTCCACGGCCTGGGCCCAGAGTTCTATATCCTGCGCCAAGCCCCCATTCCAGACATCAGCCAGCTGGCCGGCCCCTGTGTGGCCGAGGGCATCCGCCGCCTGCGGCTGGGCGAGGTAGACCGCCGTCCGGGCTTTGACGGGGAGTATGGGGTCATCTCCCTTCTGACTCCCGGTGAGATCCAGCGATTCAGCGGTCAGTTTTCTCTTTTTGCCCCTGAGGAAAAGGGAGACTTCTCCCACAAATCCCAGGTCCTCCCCTCCCCCGCCGCCACCATCAAAGCGGCTGACGCCCCTCCTCGCGGGGAGGAATTGAACCCAGAGCAGCTGGCTGCTGTCACCGCCCCAGAGCCCGTGGTGGCCGTGGTGGCGGGGCCAGGTACAGGAAAGACCAAAACATTGGTCGCCCGTGTCGCCTATCTGGTGGAGGAGCTGGGGGTCCGCCCCCAGGAGATCACCGCTGTCACCTTCACAAACCAGGCCGCCGCCGAGATGCGCCAGCGGTTGGAGCGGCGTCTGGGCGGCAAGCGGGCTGTTTCCCCCATGACCATCGGAACTTTCCACGCCATCTGCCTGAAGCTGCTGGGCCAGGTCCGCCTAATCAGCCGGGGAGAGGGGCTGACAGCGGCCAGTCAGGTTCTCCAGTCCCTGGGCCGGAAAGGTTCCCCCAAGGAGCTGCTCCAGGGGGTGTCTCAGGTCAAAAACGGGTTTTCTCTGGGGGAGGCCGGGCTGGATGAGGAGACCTATCGGGCCTACTGCTCCTATTTGAAGGAACTGGGCGTTCTGGATTTTGACGACCTGCTGGCGGAGGGACTGAAGGTGGACACCGCCGGGCGTAAAAACTTCCGCTATCTTCTGATCGATGAGTTTCAGGACATCAACGATACCCAGTACGCCCTTGCCCGGCAGTGGTCCCAGGGCAGCCGGAGCCTGTTTGTCATCGGAGACCCCGACCAGTCCATCTACGGATTCCGGGGGGCCAGTGGCCGCTGTTTTCAGCGGCTGGCAGAAGATCTGCCCCACTTGCGCCAGATTTGCCTGGTGGAGAATTACCGCTCCACGCCCCAGGTGCTCCAGGCCGCCCTCCCTGTGATCCAAGCCGGGAAGGGCGACTCCAGGACGCTCTCCCCCAACTGCCCGCCCGGTCCTCCTGTGCGGCTTATCACCGCCCCGGACGACTTTGCCGAGGGGGTGTTGATCGCCAAGGAGATTGGACGGATGACCGGAGGGGTGGATATGCTGGAGGCCCAGCGCCTAGGCGCGTCACAGGAGGCCCGCGCCTTCTCCGATATCGCCGTCCTCTGCCGCACCCACCGGCAGCTGGAGCTGATTGAGAGCTGTCTCCGCCATGACGACATCCCCTGCGTCGTCAGCGGGCGGGAGGATTTCTGGGACTCCGACCTTGTCCGGGGAACCCTGGCCTTTTTCCGCTCTGTCCAGGTTCCCTGGGACGGGCCTGCGCTAGAGTCCGCCCTTCGCCTGGTGTTCCAGTGCCCCACTGACCTGGTCCAGAAGGCCCTGGCGGTGTGCCGGCCTCTGTCCTCTCTGGAAGAGCCGGTCCTGCGGGATGCCTTCCGTGGTTACGGCCACCTGGAGGCATGGCTGGATCAGGCCCTCTCCTGGCTCCCGCAGGTTCAAAAAGAAAAGCCTTGGCGGCTGGTGGAGCACTGGATCGAGCAGCGGGGCTCCTCCCCGGAGCTGGTACGGCTGAAAGGGGCGGCTGTGTTCCACCCTACCCTGGACAGCCTGTGGAACGCCCTGATCCTGGGCCAGGAGGGGGACCTGTGCCGGGCATCCGGCAAAGGCTGGCAGTCCGGAGCTGTCCGGCTTATGACACTCCACGCCTCCAAGGGGCTGGAGTTTCCGGCCGTCCTGCTGGCTGGTCTCAAGGCCGGCTCCCTGCCGCTGGAGACCAAGGGCAGGCCAGCCGATCTGGAGGAGGAGCGCCGGCTGTTCTATGTGGGCATGACCCGCGCCAAGGAGGAGCTGATCCTTACCACCGCCGGAGAGCCCTCCCTCTTCCTGGCAAACCTTCCGACAACGGTCCGGCGGGAAAGGCTGACCGCCCGTCCCGCTCCCCCCGCGGAGCAGCTCTCCCTGTTTTAGCGGACAGCAGTCTACGTTTCTTTCTCCATATCCACACAGGAAAAGGCGGCGGCCAAGAAGCTTCTTGGCCGCCGTTGCGTGTGGTTCCTTTGCTCTAGGCTTTCTGAGTTAACAATCCTCCCCTCTCCCAGCAGAAACAATCAGGAGAATTTTTTCGTCCTATTTTCAGCCTATATTTTTTTCGGGAGCGCAACTTCTTCGGACCATTTCCGTCTTGATGGATAGAAACGAAACCGCAAGGAGGAGCTCCCTATGAAAAAACATCGCTATTTTCTTTTCGCCGCCTGCGCCGCACTGGCAGGCTGCGGCCTGTTCCTATGGATGTCATCCGCCGTAAACAGACCCTTTGCTCACCTAGACTCGGCGGATCTCGCCTGCGTCACCGTCCGTCTCTCCCCGCCGGACAAAACGCTTCTTATTCCCGAACCCGGCCAGCTGGTGGAATATCTGAAGGATACCGTAATTTACCAGAGGGACGATTCCTACCAGGATTACTGTGGACAGGCCGTCACCTTCTCTCTCACCATGGCTGATGGCAGCCAGACCAGCGTCATGGCCTTCAGTCCCTTCCTTGTGATCGACGGCGTGGGGTACCGGACCAAACACGAGCCATGCGAGGCCCTCAACCGCTATGCAAATAAGCTGCTAAACGACCCAGCTGCTCCCGTGATTTTAGAAGACCCCCCCGCACTGGCCGTCGTCAGCGGCGACACATCCCTCGGCGCTCTGCTGGGCAGCTATCAATGGCAGAGGAAGGCCGACGGGGATAGCTTTGAAAACATCCTCTCAGACAGTCCCCATCCTCTGGACTGCGGGGAGCTGCTGTCTCCCCTGGACACCGGAGAGCAGACCGCCGTTCTGCGCTTTGCAGAAGCTCCGGACGAGATCTTAAACGCGCGCTGCTGGAGCGAGGCGGATCTGGGCAGCCCGGACGCCGTCGGCCAGCCTGTGGTCCTCCGTGGGAATGAGATCGAGCTGCAGCCAGGCGGCTATATCTACGAGGTCCATGCCGCCTGGGCGCCAGAGAGCGGATATGGAGGTACTGCATCCTACTCCTTTTATGTCAAATCTACCTGGTAACGCAGATGCGGGGCACCCTCTCCCACACCTACGATAAACAGGAATTTTTCAGGGAGAAACCGGCATACTATCACCTGTCGCAGAATTTCAACCGCTCTGGGAGAATGGGATATGAACTTTGGATGCAGCAGCTTTTCCTGGAAAACAAAAGATGGCCGCCACCTTTTAGGCCGGACATATGACCAGCTTGGGGATCTGCGGGCCAACCGGGTTATCTGTGTCCCCAAAGGGTCGCCCTGTCTGCCTGGGCTTCAGCCAGCCGGGCGGGAGGTCACGGCACACTATGGCTATACGGGCATGGCGGTGCTGGGATATGGAGAACCCATCCTTGTAGACGGCGTCAATGAGGCCGGACTAATGGGCGCGCTGCTCCACTACCCGGAGTACGCCATTTACCCACCAAAGCCCAGGCCGGACCAGATGGCGGTACATCCAGGCCGTCTGCTGGCTTATCTCTTTGGCCTCTGTTCTGGGGTGGAGGAAGTCGCCGCTCTCTTACCCACCGTCGCACTGGTAGACGATCTCTCTCTGGGCAGCCCTCTGCCGGCCCACTATATCTTCAGTGATCGAAGCGGTGAGGCTGCTGTCCTGGAGCCCGACGCCGGCGGGCTGAAGCTCCACCGCCATACTATTGGAGTATTGACCAACAGCCCTGACTATCTCTGGCACAGGACCAATCTGCGGACCTATGTGGGGACCACCAACCTACCAAAACCGCCTCATTCCATCGCAGGGCATGAGATTCGCGCCTTCGGAGAGCGGCTAGGAGGTGGTTTTGGCCTGCCTGGGGACTATACCTCCCCCTCCCGATTTGTCCGTATGGCGTTTATGAAGGAGTTTGCCGTAGAAGGAATAGACGAATTGGACGGAGTATCCCGGATGTTCCGCGCCTTTTCCCCGGTGAACATTCCAGAGGGACTGTCCAGGACGTCCCCGGATGCCGAGGAGTATCAACAGACCCTCTGTATCTCAGTCATGTGCGCCGAAAGCGGCATCTACTATTTTTCCCCCGCGCAAAACCGACGCATCTCCGCCGTCCGACTACCTCGCGGCGCCGGGGCCATTCGACAGTTCCCTCTGGGGGAGCGCCAGGATGTGAATTATAGAAATTGAAAACCGCGCCCCCACAAGGTTAATACCTCGCAGGGGCGCTCTTTTTACGCGGCGATTACCATTTTTTCAATTGGAATCCCTCGCTCATACATCCTGACATAGATGTTCACACACTGTCGGTAGCAGGCGAAACACCGTTGGATTGTATTGGGATCGCTGTATGATTTCCAGAATCCACAGCAAGTAAAATTTTGTCCCCGGTTTTCGATGAAGCCTACCACATCCCTGAGGGGATAACCTAGAAATACACCAATCTCATGTGGAAAATCCGATTGGGCCGACAGGCGCTCCGCCAGCTGGTCCAGCATTTGCTCTGTCCCGCTCCCCCTGTACCCCATCCCCACCAGAAAACCGCGGCGATCCGTCGCTCCTAGGGACTGCTCTAGCTGGCTGCCGCGGTACACATACACCAAGGCGGAGCCGGCCTCTCTCCGCTCCAGCAGTATACGGACAGACAGGCCGAGGACCTCCAGGCGCTGGTCCCAAAACCGCACCTTCTTCCGCACGTTCTCTAAGTCCTCCGCCGTAATACAGAACAGGCTGCCCGGCTTCAGGCCCGCCAGAGTAGGGGCGCACTGTCTAACTAGCATTTCTTCAAATGTCCGATCCATGGGGCGTCTCCTTTCACAGGCAACTCGATAGTAGTTTTCCCCCGAACGGGTCAGATATCCGCTCGGAGGAATCTGTAAGGGAAAGCGGGGAGGGATCTAAATAAGCAGAACAGCGGGGTCCAGTCCTACCAGGCAGCCAGCTTTCTGCCCAGCTCCTGGCACTTCTCCTGGGCACTTGCATCAGGAGTCTCGTTGGCAATCAATCCATTTTCGTCGTAGAGATTGGCGCCATGCTCGTCACACCGCTTGCACCAATCCCGCATCCACTGTCCATCACCCCAACCATAAGATCCAAACAGGGCAATTCTCTTACCGTTCAGGAAGCTTTCTATCCCAGAGAACATGGGATCAAATTCCATCTCCTCCAACACCTCAGCCCCCATAGCGGGACAGCCAAAGGCCACTACGTTGAACTCAGAGAGACGGGCGGTGGAAAAATCGGCCGGCCCCATCAGCGTCACCTCAGCTCCGGCCTCTTTTGCCCCTTCCGCAATACAGTTGGCCATGACCTCTGTGTTCCCGGTGCCGCTCCAATAGACGATTGCTAATTTGTTCATACTTATGCTCGCTCCTTTACTTGAGGCATTCAGACAATGGTTTGTTCTCCGCAGTTAGATATAACTAACCTCCGTTTAAAAAAATAAGGTCCACCCGTTTCGTGGTTAGTTTATACTAACTTCTTCTAAAGAATAACATAGTATATCTGATCTGTCAATCCCCTTTTCTGAAAAATTTACTTCTCCCCAGAACTGTTGACGACACGCTGAAAAATGACCATATTAGCCATGCATCCTTCTCCGCTCATAGAGCGTTTCTGTTTTGAGCAGAAGTTAGTTCTTTCTAATTTGTTGCTAAATCTCTTACGCATTTTTTGAGATACAAACAAATAGGAGAGGATTTTATGGTAAAAATCATACTGGGAATCGAAGTATGGCCCGCTCTATGTATGAGGCCCATATTAATGAGGCCAACTGTAAGGCCTGCCCCATCAAAAACCATCGGAAAGGCCTGACAGATGTCATCGCCGAGGAGTCCCTGAATGATGATACCCTTTGGAATGCTGTGGCGCATGCTGGGTACCGCCTGCTGTCTATGCAGAGCGAGCCATATCAAAAAAAGGGGGTGTTTTCGCAAAAGTCGCCAGCCACTGTCTTCCAACTTTTTCCGAGTCTGCCCTAGGCCCTTGCCCAGCAATTCCCAATTTAAATATTTTTCTCCGGCCATATGCGGAAGCAGATCTGTCCATCCCCCTCCGGTCTCTCCATTCTCGAATATTATATGAACGAATTGTATTTCTTTTATGAATTTTAGCACTCACCTCTTGACAGTGCTAAAGTTGGGATCATAATAGGCTTGAACCTTGAGAGAGGGGGCACATGATCCCCTCCCAAAAAGTTCCTCCAGCTCTCTCCAAGGGCCGAGCAAAGTATTCGTTATTTGAATGGAGGAATGAATTATGTCTAACAACAAGTATTTGGCCGAGCGTCTGTTTGATGACTTTTGGGGGGATGGATTTCCCACCGCTCCGATGTGGACTGGTCACGACCCTCTGTATGGCAAGCACGTTAAGAATCTGATGAAGACCGACGTACGGGAAACAGAGAATTCCTATGAGTTGGACATCGATCTGCCTGGCTTCCAGAAAGAGGAAATGACTGTGGAACTTCGAGACGGCTATCTGTCCATCCGTGCCGCAAAGGGACTTGACAAGGAGGAAAAGGACAAAAAAGGCACTTATATTCGTCAGGAGCGTTATACCGGCGCATGCAGCCGCAGCTTCTACGTTGGTGATGTGGAGCCTGAGGAGGTGTCCGCTAAGTATGAAGACGGTATCCTGAAGCTGACGTTGCCCAAGAAGGAAACAAAGGAGCTCCCCCAGCACAACCGGATTGCGATTCAGTGATTCGCGCGCTTCTTAAACTTCCATTTTTCTCTTGTACCTCTCAATACAATATCTAAAAACCCTCTGCCCATTTGAAAATGGGCAGAGGGTTTTTAGATTATGAAAAAGAACACAAGGCTTTCCTCTGGCAGAATCCGCTTTTCGTCCTTTTTTCCAAAAAGGACATATGAAATGGACAATCAAACCTTAATCTGGAATGTTAAGATATATGACGGCACAGGGGGCCAGCCGATTGCCGGATGCCCCCCTCCGTTTCCGGCCACTCTCTGCCTGCCCGTTCCGCACTATTCAAAGATGTCCCGGGACAACTGCAACGGCTGTTCGCAGCGGTTGTCGATATCCATTCCATTATCAGAGAAAACTCTGCCCTGGAAATCCGGTGCGATCTCCGTGGGAACCTTGTCCAGTTGCGCCGCAGTCCCGTTATTCCGGAACAGGTTGTATGGATTGGGAAAACTCACTTCGCCACCGCCATCGCTTTCATAATTTGTAACAGGCCGGAAGATCTATTTCTTCACTGCCGATTCTCTGGCGAACCTTTTTGGAGAGAAACAGTAAAGGAACGCTCAATGCGTTCCTCAGCACGTTAAGAAAAACTGGTCTGTATGCCATTGGCGAGATCGGGCTTTGTCCCTCCGCGCAGGGATGCCGCCGGGCTGCTTTCCCAGGTGGTCTCTGACTGCTGCGAGAGGATGAGCCTCCTCATCACTTCACCTTGAGTTCATCCAGTGGAACACAGTCTTTGGGGACAACCGGCTCATCGTCTCGCTCATTGGCCGACTCATCCACTACTCCCATATCATGATCTTCTCTGGAGAGAGCTACCGCTTCATCCAGTCTACGAGCCGTCAGACGAGTGGCGCGTGGTAAGAGCAGACTATAGGATAAGATCGCCAGTAACTGCGCATTGCAAGGCTTGTGTTCCAATATTCTGCCTGCTAATTGTTCCAGATGGGACCGGCCTTCCTCCCATATGACGTTGCCTGCTGTGCGGATGTTTCTTTCTACAGCTTTCCAATTTGTCCGATACCTCTTTGCTACATCCGGATATACCCATTTTGTTACCAGCATCAGACGGTCCGGATGTTCCGCGCACAACTGTACTGCATAGGCAGTATAGAAGAAGCCTGTATAGTTGGCGGTGACACCAAGACGGTATAGCAGTTCATAGATCTCCATGACCTTCCTCCTCTGCAATGTCTTCCTCTGGTGGGTACGGAACTTTTTTAATCACTTCCGGGCAGTCTTTCTCTATCCCGTCTATAATTTTATCAATGGTATCTGCGGTTGGATTACCTTGTTCCGTGCGATACAGATAAAGATTGGACAGTGATATGTCAAAATCTAATGCTATTTCAGTATAAGTTTTTCCTGTAATTTCCTGATATGCTTGCAGGAGTTCAGAAATATAGCGTCTGACTCTTTTCGCCACAAAAATCTCTCCTCTCGATAATTATGGCAGAAATAGACGCTATGTGACAACTTATATATCGGAATTTTTATCCTCCGGCCATCTTCTTGAAAACGTGGAATTACTACTGAAGTACAAGAAGGGGATCTTCTCTGACCTGATGTTCCCATCCCGGAGCAAGCCGGAGCAGCCCATCGATCCGGGCTATGCGCGAAAGAGGCTCCAGATCATCCTGGAGAGCGCTGGGTGCAAGGGGGCAGATTCTTCCCTGTCTGTGGTAAAATTGTGTTCAAACGAAAAATCACCGCCGATTTGGCGGTGATTTTTCTTAAAAATGGTGGACCTGATCGGATTCGAACCGACGACCCCTACAATGCGAATGTAGTGCGCTCCCAACTGCGCTACAGGCCCATACTCAAATCTGGTCTTCACTATCTGTACAATTGATAGCAGGCTCCTTCTGGAACTATAGCCTGCCAAGCTTTATGATACATCACTTATGTGGCTTTCTTATTATATCAAAATTTTTCCCGTTGTAAAGCCCCAAAATTTCTTTTCTCCTTCTTCCGCTTTCAAGGCACCCAGGCCTCACGCACAAAAAGCAGATCCGCACTATCTTCGTTTTTGTCCAGAATCACTGCCAAAGTTTACAATTTGCTCTTTTTTATCCGTGCGGAGTGTGATATACTAATTAAGATTGTAAATCAATTCTCAGAGCATATCATACACAGAACCGAGAGGTGTTTATCCATATGAGCCTGTTTACCAAACTATTCGGCACTTCCTCCCAGCGGGAATTGAAGTCAATCTATCCCATCGCTGACAAGGTTGACGCCCTGGAGGACGAGTACAAAGCCCTCACCGACGCCCAGCTCCAGGCCAAGACCCCGGAGTTGAAGCAGCGGCTGGCCAACGGGGAAACCCTGGACGATATTCTGCCTGAGGCTTTTGCTGCCTGCCGTGAGGCTGCTTGGCGTGTTCTTGGGATGCGTCCCTACCGGGTCCAGGTAGTAGGCGGCATCGTCCTGCACCAGGGCCGTATCGCTGAGATGAAAACCGGTGAAGGCAAGACCTTGGTGGCCACCCTGCCCGCCTATTTGAACGCCCTGGCCGGAAAGGGCGTCCATGTGGTTACGGTCAATGACTATCTGGCCAAGCGTGACTCCGAATGGATGGGCAAGGTCTTCCGTTTCATGGGCCTTACCGTCGGCCTGGTCATCCACGGGGTCATGGGTGAGGAAAAAAAGGCCGCTTACCGGGCTGACATCACCTATGGCACCAACAACGAGTTCGGCTTTGACTACCTGCGGGACAACATGGCCATCTATTCCCAGGAGCTGGTCCAGCGGGGCCACGCCTTTGCTATCGTGGACGAGGTGGACTCCATCCTCATCGATGAGGCCCGCACCCCCCTAATCATCTCCGGCCAGGGAGAGAAGTCCACCCAGCTCTACACTGTGGTGGACCAGTTTGTCTCCCGGCTAAAATGCCAGCGCATCGCGAAGGTGGATGAAAAAGAGGAAGAGGACGCGGATATCGACGCGGACTATATCGTGGATGAAAAGGCCCGGACCGCCACCCTCACCGCTCCCGGCATCAAAAAGGCGGAGGCCTTCTTCAACATTGAAAACCTGGCTGATCCGGAGAACACCACCCTGTCCCACCACATCAACCAGGCTATCAAGGCCCGGGGCGTGATGAAGAAGGACATCGACTATGTGGTCAAGGATGGCCAGGTCATCATTGTGGACGAGTTCACCGGCCGTCTGATGTTTGGGCGCCGCTACAATGAGGGGCTCCACCAGGCCATCGAGGCCAAGGAGCACGTGGAGGTGGCCAACGAGTCCAAGACTCTGGCTACTATCACCTTCCAAAATTATTTTCGACTGTATGATAAGCTGTCCGGCATGACGGGCACCGCCATGACTGAGCAGGAGGAGTTCGGCACGATCTACGAGCTGGACATCGTGGAGATCCCCACCAACAAGCCTCTGGCCCGTATTGACGACCCCGATGTGGTATATAAAAACGAGGCGGGCAAGCTGAGAGCCATCGTGGCTCAAATCGAGGCCTGCCACGCCAAGGGCCAGCCAGTGCTGGTAGGCACTATCTCTATCGAGAAATCGGAAGAGCTGTCTGAGATCCTCAAGCGTAAGGGCATTAAACACAATGTGCTCAACGCCAAGAACCATGAGAAGGAAGCGGAGATCGTCGCCCAGGCTGGCAAATTTGGCGCTGTCACCGTAGCTACCAATATGGCTGGCCGCGGCACTGACATCATGCTGGGCGGCAATGCCGAGTTTTTGGCTAAGGCTGATCTGCGTAGGGCTGGCATGACCGATGAGCTCATCGCTGAAGCCACCGGCTTTGCTGAGACAGACAATCAGGATATTTTGGACGCCCGCAAGCAGTTCTCCCAGGCGGAGGCCAAGTACAAAGAGGAGATCCGGGATGAGGCGGACAAGGTCCGTCAGGCGGGCGGCCTGTTCATCCTCGGTACCGAGCGCCACGAGTCCCGGCGCATTGACAACCAGCTTCGTGGCCGCGCTGGTCGTCAGGGTGACCCCGGCGAGACCCGCTTCTTCCTGTCCCTGGAGGATGACATCATGCGCCTGTTCGGCTCTGAGCGGGTGATGAACATGATGGAGAAGCTGGGCGTGGACGAGGATACCCCCATCGACGCCAAAATGCTGTCCGGCGCCATCGAAAACGCTCAAAAGCAGGTGGAATCCCGGAATTTTCAGACTCGTAAAAACGTTCTGCAATATGACGACGTGATGAACACCCAGCGTGAGGTCATCTACAAACAGCGCCGCCAGGTCCTGGACGGTGAGGACCTACAAAATTCCATTCAGAACATGCTCCACTCTATGGTAGAAGGGGCTATCCAAGGCCATATGGGAGAACAGCGCCACATGACTGCCCAGGACTTCCACGAGGCCACTGCCCCCTTCCGCACCATGTTCCCTCTACCCCAGCTGTCTGACCAGGATCTGGAACAGTATGACGCCCAGGGGCTGGTAGAGTTGGTATCCAACACCGCCCGTGAGTTTTACGCCCAAAAGGAGCAGGAATTTGGCTCCCCTATTATGCGGGAGTTGGAGCGGGTCATTATGCTCCGGGTGGTGGACGAGTACTGGATGGACCACATCGACGCCATGACCGAACTGCGCCAGGGCATCGGACTGCGGTCCTACGCCCAGACTGATCCCGTGGTGGCCTATAAGAAGGAAGGCTACGAAATGTTCGAGGCCATGGTGGCCGCTATCCAGGAGGAAACGCTCCGCCGCCTGTTCCTGGTCCGCCTGCGCAAGAACGAAGAAGTCAAGCGGGAGCGGGTGGCCAAAGTCACCAGCGAGAGCGGGGCCGACGACGGCACCGTCCAGAAGCGCCCGGTGAAAAAGGTCATCAAGATTGGCCGCAACGACCCCTGCCCCTGCGGATCTGGGTTGAAATGGAAGAAGTGCACCTGTAAGGAGTATCACCCCGATCAGCAGTAAGTCATTGGTATTTGGTCTGAAAGGAAAACAGCATAAGCAGCATTACCCAGAGCGGCTATCTCAAAAAAGCAAAAACGAGGCCCGGAACCGACGGTTCCGGGCCTCGTTTTTGCTTATTCTTTCCTCTCATCTACTCCCTGTTTTCTAATCCACGCCGTAGCGGCAGACAGCAGGGACAGCATGAGCAGGTTTGGCGGGATAAAAAGATTGACTGCTGGATTTGACAACCCATACCCCACCAGAAAAAAGGCCAACAGGCCGGTGTACATCCCCCATGTCCCCCAGAAGCAGGCCAGAACAGGGTGCTTTTTACACCGGAGTGTCAGCCAGCCCCACACCCAGAAGGGCACACTGTATACCAATGCGTCGTCCAGCCCCCATCCCTTGAGGAAAAAAACCAGCATAAAACAGAGCAGTCCAAATACGATTAAAATCAGCCCGATTATGGTCCGCACATCTCGGCGACTGTTTTCCCGCTGGATGACGACGGTGGGCTGGGATAGGTCTGCCGTCGGTTCCGCACCCCGGACAAGTTGGTCCAGGGAGGTTTCGAACAGTTCGCACATCTTGACCAGCTTATCCAGGTCAGGTACACTGGCGTCTGTTTCCCACTTGGACACACTCTGTCTTGAAACCCCCAGGGCGTCGGCCAGGTCGGTCTGGGACAGGTGGTGGGCGGTGCGCTGGGCACAGATGCGCTCCCCCAACGTCATATGACATCAAACCTTTCCTATGAGATGGTCTCAGTTTACTCCAGTCGGAGGGGATATGTACACCAAGTTGGCTTGGAAAATACGCAACTGCCAGTTGCACCGTCCTCGCAAGCCCCACATCCCTCGCTTTGCCCATCGGCCAGAGCTCACTCATTCCGCTGTTCCTTCTCTCCAAAGCGCGACCACTTTGTTGGGCCGCGGTTTGAGGTCGCCTTCGGTATCCCAAAGCCAATGCTACGTCAATTTCGTTCCCACGCCGGGGATGAGACTGACCAGCCAGGCGAATGGGATAGACAGCAGGAAGAACACCAACGCGAAGAAGGGCACCGAGATCACCGGAGACAAGTCCAGAACAGAAAACCCGAACCAACGGAACACCAGCACCCAGAGCTGATGGAACAGATAGATGCCAAAGGCGTAGGAACCAAGCTCATACACCGAGCGGCGGCGGGATCGCTCCTCGCTGATGCCCAGCACATAGCGAAACAGGACACAGAGGGCCAAGGCGGTGAGGACCACATTGGGTGAAGTGTAGAGATACCACAGCTCCCTTCCTCCCCCGAAAAGGGTATTCCCCATCAGGGTGAACACCATGCCCAAAATACCCAGGAGATAGAGGATAAACTCCGGCACTCGCCCGATGGTATAATGGCGCAGATACCAGCCCGCCACATAGCAGCCCACCCACCCCAGCACCAGATGGACCCGTAGGCGCTCCAGCTGGGCCGCGAGCAAGCTATTCGGATGGTAGGCCGACCACAGAGGGAGCAGGGAGGCAAAGAGGAAGCACAGAATTAGGAAGTACCGGACCTCTCCCCTGCTGGCGGACGAGGTAAACCGGTGGATCACCGGGTGAACCAGGTAGAGGCCAATGAGGGGGTAGAGCACCCAAAGGTGGTGGTAGGTATTCCCCTTAGCGGCGGATACCAGAGCGGCCCATACTCCCGACCAGGACAGCGCACCGCCCCCCAGCAGGTGGGCAGCCACCGCATACAGGGCCCCCCAGAATACCAGCAGGCAGAAGGCCGGAAGGGCCAGTCCCAGCATCGACGAGGCGAGACGGGGCTTCCCCTCCTCCAGAGCGAACATCCCCCAAAGCATGAACAGGGCTGGGACCGTCCAAGATGTGAGTCCCTCATAGACGGATAAGACCTGCCACGGGCCGGAGCCCACGGCCACACCTCCCTGCCCCTCCTGAGCCAGCAGGAGCATGATGGCGCACAGCACAGTGAAGGCCCGGAAAAAACCGGGCCAGCCCAGATTGCGATCTCCCTTCGCCATCACTTTGCCTCCGGCACAATCTCGATCCAATACCCGTCCGGGTCGGAGATGAAATAGATGCCCATGGCGGGATTCTCAAAACAGATGCAGCCCATCGACTTGTGCTTTTCATACATGGCGTCATAGTCGTCTGCGCGGAAGGCCAGGTGGAATTCGCACTCCCCCAGATCATAGGGTGTGGTCCGGTCCCGGAGCCAGGTCAGCTCCAGGGTGAAATCGCTGCCGGCCTCGTCCCCCAGGTAGACCAGCTTGAAGGAGCCGTCAGCTCCCTCCTTCTCCCGCACCGGGGTCAGATTCAGCGCCTGTTTGTAAAAGGCCAGGCTCCTGTCCAAGTCCAGAACATTGAAATTGAAATGATAAAATTTTGTCACGCAAATTCCTCCTTGATAGGGGCCAGCAGGCCCGGATACACTCACTTTGCCTTCTTATCGATCCATTCGGTTCTGAATTTCGAATAGACGATTTTCTGCTCGCTGTACAGTCCATAGTAGCCGGACAGCATATAGGCCACTCCGATACACAGGGCGTGGAGGGAAAGGCCCTCGCCCCCAAAAAGCTCAAAGGCCAGCATCAGGGCGCTCATGGGGCAGTTGGTAGCTCCACAGAAAACGGCCGCCATCCCCAAGGCCCCGGAAAAACCGTGGGGCAGTCCCAGCAGCGGTCCGGCCCAAGTACCAAAGGCGCAGCCGGTAAACAGGACAGGTACAATCTCTCCGCCTCGAAATCCGGCCCCCAGGGTAAGAGCGGTAAACAATATTTTAAGTAAAAAAGCCTCCGGAATGGTTTCTCCAGCCAGCATCCGCCGGATGACCGGGTCCCCCGCTCCGTTGTAGTCCTGATTGCCCACCAGCAGTGTCAGGGCCAGCACCAGCAGGGCCCCCACGGTCACTCGAAGCATGGTGCTGGGAAAATACTTCTGATACAGGCGGGGGGAGGCGTGCATCACTTTGCAGAACAGGATGGAAACCAGAGCGCACAGCACCCCCAGAACGGCTGTCTGGACCATAGTGGCGGGCCCCAACAGCGCCGCCGGACCGATCTCATACCCATGGCTGTGGATGCCGCAGAGCTGGGCTACCTGGAGGGACACCAGGGCGGCAGACACACAGGGGACAATGGCGGCGTAGTACATCACACCCACACTGACCACCTCCATGGCGAAGATGGCTGCCGTCAGCGGCGTGCCAAACAGGGCGGAGAAGGCGGCGGCCATGCCGCACATGACCATCACCCGGCCGTCCTTCTGGTCCAGCCTTATCTGCCGGCCCACAAAAGCGGCCAGGGAGCCGCCCAGTTGGAGAGCTGCCCCCTCTCTGCCGGCGGATCCCCCCACAAGGTGCGTGATGATGGTGGATAGGAAGATCAGGGGGGCGGTGCGCAACTTCATAGGCTCCGCCTCCCGCACGGCCACCAGCACCAGGTTTGTCCCCCGGTCCCGCTCCATGTGACAGATGCGGTAGATCAGTACGATGGACACACCACCTGCGGGCAGCAGCCATACCACCCGCGGCACCTCTCCCCGCAGCTGGGTGGCCCAGTCTATCCCATAGTAAAAGGCCACGCCCACCACGCCCACCAGCGCCCCGATGGAGCAGGCGTACAGGAGCCACTTCAGGAAGGAGATCCCCTCCTCTATGTGCCCCCTGACCCGGTCTGACGGCTGATACACTTCTTTCTCCCCCCTGGAGCGGCCTACATACCACCTGCCGCTTCCCGCTCGATACTCCAAATTATATCATAGAACATCGGCTTTTGCATCGGTTTTTTCCAGTCTCCTGGCAAAAGCAGGGCCCCACACACCTCCCAATTACCCTTTGGACAGATTTTAGACATTTAGATATAAATAACCTCCCCCAGTCAAAATGACGAGGAGAGGTATCTGCGCCGATAACAACTGATAGAGAATTATTCAGCATCTTGATTCGCTGGAGTTTTTAATGTAATGCCGTATACCGTATTTATTTGTAGCGGGTCGCTTTCCGCTATCTCACCATTATAGTACACAACAATTTCATCGCCAACAGATATATCGGTATAGCTGTCTTTGTTTTCCACATCTAAAGAAACTTTACAACTTGCCCCGTTAGGATATCCCTGTGTATTGATATAGATGATAATTGCGTTATCTCTTACTTCTTCCACAGTTCCGGTAATACTTGGCTCATTTTCTATGATATAATTCATCGTTCGATTGTCGCAGCCCGCTAATCCTAATATGCAGACCAAAGTCAAAAAAAGTGCTGTCCATCTTTTCATATTCATACCCCATAAAATCCAGTTTATCTTTATATTTACTGTATCCTATTTTTCTGATTTATTCAATACTCAGTGAAAAGGACGGAGTAAAAACCCATCAGTCCAAATGTAAACAGAGAGCCCACACAGACGCCCCTTGCATAACGCTGATAGATGTGCTATCATTTATCTTGTATTCTTATCTATTAAGGGGGAATTTCCGTGGTTGGGGACCATATATGGCCCATCCTATTTGCTGTTAGTCTGCTGGTCAACGTACTCCTGCTGGCCCGCAAGCCGCTCCTGAGGCTGCTTCGCCGTGAGGACGAGGTATCCGAGGACGAGATCATGGCCATGGTGGAGGAGGGCGAGGAGTCCGGCGCCATCCAGTCCAACGAAAAAGAGCTCATTGAGAATATCTTTGAATTCAACAACATCACCGCGGAGGATGTCATGATCCACCGCACCGACATGGTGACCCTGGCATTGGATGAGGAGGAGGACGTCATTCTGGACACCATCCGCCAGTCCGGACTGTCCCGATTCCCGGTTTATCAAAACGACGTAGACGATATTGTGGGTATTCTATCCACCCGGGAATATCTGCTCAACTTCCACCTGCCCGATCCCAAACCCATTCGTGAGCTGCTCCGCACCGCCTCTTTTGTCCCCGAAAGTGTGCCCGCCGATGTGCTGTTCCGGGATATGCAGGGGAAAAAGACCCACATGGCCCTGGTGGTGGACGAGTACGGCGGAACCAGCGGCTTGGTCACTCTGGAGGACCTGCTGGAGGAGCTGGTGGGCAACATCTACGACGAATTTGACCCCCAGGAGGAGCAGGATATCATCCGTCTGGAGGACAACAAGTGGCGTGTGTCCGGCTCCGCCGACCTGGAAGAGCTGGCCGAGGCCCTTGACTTGGACCTGTCCGACGAGGACCTGGATTATGATACGCTGGGCGGCCTGGTGTTTTCCCAGCTCTCCGTCATCCCAGACGACGGCAGCCGGCCCATAGTGGAGGCCCTGGGACTGCGTATCCAGGTGGAGGAACTGTGTGACCGCCGGGTGGAGTGGGCGCTGGTTGAAAAACTGGAGCAGCAAGTCCCCACCGGAGAGCCAGCCCCCAACAAATGACCTTTCTTTCAGGCGGAATAGTCTTGCTCCAGGGCTGTTCCGCCTGATTCTTTTCCATCAACAGAAGGAGGAATTTCTATGGACGCCCCCATCCAGGCCGTCTCCCTGACCAGAAAGCCAGGCGGTCCACTGGCCCCCACCGCTCCCTTTGGGCTGGAGCGGGCCCGCACGGCCCAGCGATTTCACGCCAGCTTCCCCCAGTATGCCCCCACCCCCCTAGCCAGCCTGAACCGTCTGGCCGCCCATCTCGGAGTGGCGGCCATCCATGTGAAGGATGAAAGCCGGCGGTTCTCTCTCAACGCCTTTAAGGTGTTGGGCGGGAGCTACGCCATAGGGCGCTATATTGCTCGGGAGCTGGGGCTGGCGCCGGAGGATCTGACCTTCTCTCTGCTCACCTCCCCCCATGTCCGGGATCGGCTGGGCCAGCTCACCTTTGCCACCGCCACCGACGGGAACCACGGTCGAGGGGTGGCCTGGACCGCCGCCCAGCTGGGCCATCGGTCCGTGGTCCGGATGCCCAAGGGCAGCTCCCCAGAGCGGCTGGCCAATATCCGGGCTCTGGGGGCAGACGCCTCTGTCACGGACCTGAACTATGACGACACCGTCCGCCTGGTCCAGCAGCAGGCTCAGGAACAGGGCTGGGTAGTGATTCAGGACACAGCCTGGGAGGGTTATTGGGATATCCCCGCCTGGATTATGGAGGGCTACACCACCATGGCCCTTGAGGCGGTCCGCCAGTTGGAGGACCGCCCTCCCACCCACCTTTTCCTTCAGGCTGGAGTAGGCGCGATGGCCGGGAGCCTGGCCGCCTTTTTCGCTGACTTCTACGGCCAGGACCGTCCCAAAGTCGTCATCGTGGAGCCCCACCGGGCCAACTGTCTGTTCCATACGGCCCAGGCCAATGACGGCCAGCTCCATCGCGTGGATGGGGCGCTGGACACGATCATGGCCGGTCTGGCCTGTGGAGAGCCCTGCTCTATCTCCTGGGATATCCTGCGGGACCACGCGGACCATTTTCTCTCTGTTCCAGACTATGTGGCCGCTCAGGGAATGCGGGTGCTGGGCGCTCCCCTGCCCGGCGATCCCCAGGTCATCTCCGGTGAAAGCGGTGCCGCCACCCTCGGTCTTGTGACCGAAGTTCTGCGCCGAAAGGACCTGGCTCCGCTCAAGGAAGCCCTGGGCCTGGGCAAAGCTTCCCGAATCCTCTGCTTTTCCACAGAGGGGGATACGGACCGGGAAAACTACCGCAACATCCTATGGGACGGCCTGTGGCCCCACCCATCAAAATAAGGAAAAGGAATGGACGGCCCAAAGCCGTCCATTCCTTTTCCTTTCCTATCCTGCTATCCGCCGTGTTGATCACCCTCTCGACACGGTTCTGACGGAGGAACCCCGTCAGCGTCACCTTGCTGTGGATGCCCTCCTGACGAAAGCAATCGGCAACGGCAGGTTGGGCTTCTATCCTTCTGTTGACGCACTCCCCGGCTTGTCCTCCTTCAGTGGGATCAGGAAGGTAATGCGAGTCCCCACATCCACCCTGGACACTACCTCAAACCAACCGCCGTGGCGGTCCACGATCCACTTGGCGATGGACAGTCCCAGACCCGTCCCTCCGGTCTTTCTGTCGCGGGACTGGTCGGTGCGGTAGAATCGTTCGAAGATGTGGGGGATGCCATCGGGAGGGATCCCCATGCCCTCGTCCTGGACGGTCACTCTTGCATACCCCTGATTGTGGGACACCCGCAGATATACCCTGCCTTCGGGTGGGCTGTACTTGAGGCTGTTGTCCATCAGGATGCGCAGCAGCTGCTTCATCAGCCCCGGATCGGCGTATACTCTTACTGGCTCTCCCTCCCAACAGGGAATGAGAAGCCGGTCAGGATGAATCATCTCCTCCTCCCGCAGCACCTCACCGGCCAGGGCTATCAGGTCCACCCGCTCCCTCTTCACCGGCTGGGAATCGTTATCCCCCCGCGCTAAGAAAAGGAGCTGCTCCACCAGCCGCTCCATGGCCTGGGCCTCGGAGCGGATGGCGTCGATGGACTCTTGAAGGGCCTCTGGGTCCGACTTGCCCCACCGGTCCAGCAGGGCGGCATAGCCCTGGATTACCGCGATGGGGGTACGCAGCTCATGGCTGGCGTCGGACACAAACCGCATCTGGGCGCTGTACGCCTGGTTCACCCGGTCCATCATCTCGTTGATGGCCTGGGCCAGAGAGCGCAGTTCCTTCTGGGTCGCGGGCAGGTCGATGCGGCTGTCCAGATGGGTGGCGTCGATCTTATCCAGCTTGTCAGCCAGGCTCTCCAGCTCCCGTTTGGACATGTGAGTCATGGAGTTGAGGCGGGCCGCAGTGGCGGCTAGGTCCTGGATAGGCCGGAGCACCTTTCTGATCGACCGCTTGTTGCGGAACAGTCCGGTGACCAGGGACAAAAATTGGCATATCAGCAGAACGACTCCCGCCCAATAGCCTGTCCCGGCGATGCCGGACAGATCCACTGTGATGGCGTAGGGCTGGTCCCCATAGTACAGCTCAATGGTGTAGTAGCTGGTCAGATCCCACATACGGTAGCCATCGGCGGTCTCCTGGGCCACCGCCCCCGGCAGCCATGAGAAGCTGGAGGACGGCTGGCCCTCTGGCGGACGGTTCAGGGGGGTGATGGTATAGTCCCCCTTCTCCATCCAGGGGATGGCCTCCACCGTCGGGACACCCCGTTCCTCCACCAGAGCCGCCACGCCGGCGCACCGGTTCTCCGCGTAATAGAATACGCCCGCGGTGGCCATGGCCACCAGCAGCAGATCCATCACCAGAAAAATCGTAAGCTGGCGCAGGAAAAAGCCGAAATTTAGCCGAAATACCAGAGAGGAATCCCGAGCGGCGGCAATGGGGTCTGCCGGCGGGGGGGATTGAAAACGGTGCTTTTTCCGGGCCATAGGCACGCCTCCTCTCTGTGCGGTCTGTTCTTTTCAGGGCCTGTACGCACCCATTTTCTCTGTAAAACGGGATGGGCCGTGATTCAGACCCGTGGCGCACGGCCCCTCAGCAGTCCTTCATCCAATCCCGAATAGCCTCAAGACGCTCAAAGGCGACGCGGCTCCCGCCCTTTACCAGCAGATCCAGCTGGGCCTGCTCCTCAGGGGTACGGCGGCTGCCCTTGTCTTGCAGGGATTCCCGCAGAGATTTTGTGGCCATACCCACCATCCTACGCTTCAGCCAGCTCACTTTCTTAGGGGCCCAGCCCCCCTGCAAATAAAAAATAGGGGCGTTTGGCACATAGTTGGCTCTGGAGATGGTTTCCAGCACCTGCCGGCCAGAGGGGGAGAGCCCCACGCCGCACACGCCCCTGACCTGATATCGCTTCACCGCCTGGTCCACGCCCTCGATGTGGCCTGCCATCAGGGGACCCATATAGAATATCTCAGTACCTGACTCCAGACTGCGCTCCGCCTCAGTGACGCTGTACACCTTTATTTTTTCCGCTCTGCCCAGCATTTCGGCATATTCCCTGGTAAAGCCGGTGTTGGAACGGTAGACGATGACCATGGCTCTCTCTCCTTTTTCTCCTGACGGTATGGCGGGTCGCGCCCCTTACTCCTCTTTGATCACATAGCCCACGCCCCGGACCGTGTGAATCAGCTTGATGCCGAAGGCCTCATCAATCTTGCTCCGGAGAAAGCGGATATACACGTCCACCGAGTTTGTCTCTCCCACAAAGTCAAAGCCCCAGACACTGTCCAGCAGGGCCTCACGGGTCAGGACCCGGCCCTTATTTTCCAGCAGGTGGCGGAGCAGGTCAAACTCCTTTTTGGTCAGCTCCACCTCCTGGCCCCTCACTGTCACCCGGCGGCTCTCCACCTCCATTGCCAGGGGACCGACGGCCAGCATCTGGCTGTCCCGGCCACTCTTGGTCCGCAGGGCCGCCCGGATGCGGGCCAGCAGCTCCTCGATGGCGAAGGGCTTTGTAATATAGTCGTCCGCGCCAGAGTCCAGGCCGGACACCTTATCCACTACGCTGTCCCGGGCGGTAAGCATGATGACGGGGACCTGACTCTCCCGCCGCAGGCGGCGCAGCACCTCCATGCCAGACAGTTGGGGCAGCATGATGTCCAGCAGCACCAGGTCAAACGCCCCGCTCAGGGCCAGCTCCAGCCCCTTTCGGCCATCAAAGGCTTTCTCCACAGAGTACCCCTCATATTTCAGCTCCAGCTCCACCATGCGGGCCAGCTTCTCCTCGTCCTCCACCAGGAGGATGTGCTCCGCCATCTCCATCACCTCAGACCTTTTTATTCTTCCCGCTCTTTGTTCCGGTCCTGTCTGCCCGGCTCATCCGAGTGCCAGTCATGCTTCAATTCCTCCATGACCTTGTGCCCAATGTCGGCGGCGGTATCGGCCACCGTGCCCATCATGTCATTCAGCTCGTCCCGCTCCAAGTCCGGGCCGGAGAAGCGGTACCGAAAGCCCAGGAACAATCCCAGCACCAAAGCGGGCAGCACCACCCAGGGGGCGCAGATGACCAGCAGGACCAGGATCAACACCGGCAGGGCCGTGACCGGCTTGTCTTTTCGCCAGATCTCCAACTCATTTTCGATCAGCCAGCGGCGCAAGGTGTGGAGCAGGCCCCTGACTGCCCCTCTCTCTGGCTTTACCACGACGACTTCCATACTGCCGCCCTTTTTCTTTTTCTCTTTCTTTTCCTTCCGCTCCCCACCCTGAGAGGCGCTGTCCGCGGCGGAGGCGGGCTGGGGGGAAGTTCCCCCCCTGGTGGAGTAGTAAGCCCCCTCGGGCCGTGGGATCATTCCCCTCTCCTCCAAATAGATCAGGGCGTCCAGCAGGTTGCCTCCGCTGTACTCCAAAGCCTCCTTGGCCTGGGCGTAGCTCACGTCCGCCTTTTCCCGCAGGCGCTCCACCTGCTCCAACGTGATATCCATGATGGGAACTCCTTTCCTCCGGAGTGGTCGATTTTTCTCTATGGTCAGGATACCACACCAGTGTTGAAAGGGAATTTACCGATCCTTAAAGTTTCATTAAAGAACGCACCCTTTGGCTGTCTTGCCCATTGGATTATACTATGATATAATGATATCCGCAACCAGAAGTCGAAAGGAGGAGCGCCCATGGACCTGAAAAAAAGAATGATCTCGCTGCTGCTGTCCCTGGTCCTGTGCGGGGCCGTCTTTGTCCCCCCCGCCTCCTCCGCCTCCTCCACGGTATACTTTACTTCCATCAACGACAATTTACGCCCTTTGACCGCGGACACCATGCCTACCTGGTCCGGCGGCGTCCTCTATGTGCCCTATACGGTCTTTCTGGCCCAGTACAACGGCGGCTTCAAGCTGGTGGATGTGGATTACAGCTATATTCACACCAGCACCACCCACAAGCTCACCCTGTACACGTTACAACAGATGCTCACCTTTGATCTGAAAAACGGCACCTGCCGGGAGGAAATCTCCGGTGAGAGCTATCCCGCTCAGGCCATCATGCGAAATGGCATACCCTACCTGCCTGTGGTCATGGTATGCAACTTCTTCGGTCTGGATTTCTCTTATACCGCCTTCAGCCAGGGCTACCTGGTCCGCATCAACAACGACTCGGTGGTCCTGTCCGACGCCAAGCTGATCGACGCGGCCAGCAACCTGATAAACCGCTACCTCCGTGAATATAACCAATCCATCAATCCCGCTCCCGATACCACTACTCCCACATCCCCTCCCACCGAGCCGGATGAGTCCAATACCACGAACGTATCCACCTATCTGGCCTTTCTCTGTAAGGATGGCCATGGACTCGATCAGATTCTGTCTGCCCTGGACAGCGCGGGCAATCAGGCACTATTCTTCTTTACCCCAGAGGCCCTGGAGCAGGAGGATGACCTGGTACGGCGGATTCTGGGTACTGGGCACAGCGTCGGTATCCTGGCGGATGGAGGAACCCTGGACCAGACCCGCGCGCTGCTGGAGGAGGGCAACCGGGCTTTGGAGCATCTGGCCTACACCCGGACCACGGTGGCGTATGTCCCTGACGGCCAGCGGGAGCTGCTGGAGCTGGAGGGGTGGGTGTGCTGGGACCAGACCATGGCCCTCTCCCCATCTGGTACCGTGGGCCCCAACACCTTCGCGGTCAACACCCTCAACCGCCTGGAGGGCCGTACCAGGACTACTTATCTGACTTTAGAGGGAGGGGAAAATACCGCCCGAATCCTGTCCGCGCTGCTGCGTCAGCTTCGGTACGAGCATTTTGTGGTATATACCCCGATGGAGACCAGACTATGAGAGAGATCGACCTTCGTCATACATATTCCGCCGCCGGGAAGGAGGCCCTTCGGGCCAGGCAGGTCCGACACCTGGAGGCCCGGTTGCGGGACTTTGGACCTGACGGCCCGGAGGTGTTGGAGGCGGACCAGGCATCTGGAACCATATTCGCCCGTTTTCCCGGCCGCTCCACGGAAAGCGTGGTTGCGCGGTTGGAGCGGGACCACGGCATTTTGGTGGACCTGGAGGGGAATCGGGCGGTCTTTCACCTCTCTCCCCAGGTAAGCTTTGAAGCTCTGGACTATGTCTGGGGCTGCCTGTTCCAGATATTGGAGTGATATCCCATCCGTCCTATCTATGGAAAAAGCCGCGGCTCTTAGGCCGCGGCTTTTGGGTTATCTGGCTTTCAGCATCCGGCTCGCATTTAAGATGGCGATGACAGATACGCCCACATCGGCAAAGACAGCCATCCACATATTGGCCCGGCCAACGGCGGACAGCCCCAGCACTAGGAATTTCACCCCCAGAGCGAACACCACATTTTGCCGCACAATGGTCAGCGTTTTCCGGGCGATTCGCACCGCCACGGGCAACTTGCGCAGGTCGTCGTCCATCAGGACCACATCGGCCGCCTCGATGGCCGCGTCAGAGCCCAGGGCCCCCATGGCCACCCCGATGTCCGCACGGGACAAGACGGGGGCATCGTTGATACCGTCCCCCACAAAGACCAGGTTCTCCTTTGGGCCTTTGGAGCGGAGCAGATCCTCCACCCGCTCCACCTTGTCCCCAGGCAGAAGCTGGGCAAAGAACTGATCCAGCCCCAACTGATCCGCCACCGCCTGAGCGGCCCCCTGGCTGTCGCCGGTGAGCATGACGGTCCTTCGGACCCCGACCTGCTTGAGCTCCCGCAGAGCCTGGGCGGACCCCTCCTTCACCTGGTCGGAGATAACAAGGTGTCCAGCGTATTCCCCTTCCACCGCCACATGGATGACGGTCCCAGGGTGTTGATGGTCCGTGGTCACCGGAATATTCTCCAAGTCCATCAGCTTCTGGTTCCCCGCCAGCACCTCCCGGCCGTCCACCTTGGCCCGGACCCCGTGGCCGGCGATCTCCTCCACGTCGCAGACCCTATTCTGCTCTGGAACACCGCCCCAGGCCTTGACGATGGACCTGGAGATGGGGTGGGTAGAGAACTGCTCTGCCAGGGCGGCGGTTTCCAACAGCTCCTCTGGAGCGCAGTCTTTGGGGTGGACTCCGGTGACAGCAAAGGTGCCCTTAGTCAGAGTGCCTGTCTTGTCCAGCACCACGATTCCGGTATTGGCCAGGGCCTCCAGATAGTTGCTCCCCTTCACCAGGATACCCTGCTTGGATGCTCCGCCCAGCCCGCCAAAAAAGGACAGGGGAATGGAGATGACCAGGGCGCATGGGCAGGATACGACCAGGAAGTTCAGGGCACGGGGGACCCACACCCCCCACCGGCCAGTCAGCAGGGAGGGAAGCAGCCCCAGGGCCAGGGCAGCAAAAACCACAGCAGGGGTATAGTACCGGGCGAATTTGGTTATAAAATGCTCCGCCTGGGCCTTTTTCTCGCTGGAGTTCTCCACCAGGTCCAAGATACGGGCCACGGTGGACTGTCCGTAGGGCTTACTCACTTTCACATGGAGCAGGCCGGACAAGTTGACACAGCCCGATATCACCTCATCCCCCGGCTCCACGTCCCGTGGCAGGGACTCGCCGGTGAGAGCGGCGGTGTCCAGAGCGGAGCTCCCTTGGGTGACAGTCCCGTCCAATGGCACCCGCTCCCCCGCCTTGATAACGATGATATCATCCACCTGGACCTCCTCCGGATCCACCTGGACCAGTTGTCCCTCCCGCTCCACATTGGCGTAGTCCGGGCGGATATCCATAAGCTCGGAGATAGACTGGCGGCTGCGGCTGACGGCCACGTTCTGGAACAGCTCGCCCACCTGGTAAAACAGCATCACTGCCACGCCCTCGGCGTATTCGCCCACTGCCATAGCACCCACGGTGGCGACAGACATAAGGAAGTTTTCATCAAAGACCTGGCCGTTTTTAATATTGCGCACAGCTCTCCACAGTACATCCCAGCCAATGACCAGATAGGGGATCAGAAACAGGTACAGCCTGGGGAATGCGTAATAGGGTTCGCCAGCCTCATTCACCAGGGGCTGACCGAAATAAGGCCACATATTAAATGGTACCTCGATCTCCGGCAGCAGGGCGGCGGCGGCCAGCAGGACAAAGCTGAAGATAATACGCCAGAGCGTCTTTTTCTGCTTTCTTGTCATGGCGAAAGCTCCTCTCACAGGGATATGGACATGGGTGGCCTTAGGCCGCCTCACGTTTATTTCAGTACAATCTCGCAGTCGGGTTCTACTTTTCTGCACACCTTGACCGCCTCCTTGACGATCTGATCAAAACGGGCATCGTCCCCCTCTATGGTCATTTTCTGGGTCATAAAGCTGACAGAGGCGGAGGTAACGCCGTCAATCTTCTTGATGGCCTCCTCCATCTTAGCGGCACAGTTGGCACAGTCCAGGTCAATCATCTTATACGTCTTTTTCATTGTATACTCTCCTTTTCTCGATCCATTGGATCGCGGCATACAGGTTACTCCTCGATATGCTCCATTCCCTGGCTTAAGATGCGGACTACATGTTCGTCCGCCAGGGAATAATAAACTGTCTTGCCCTCCCGGCGGAATTTGACCAGCTTGCTGCTCTTCAGCACCCGGAGCTGGTGGGACACGGCGCTCTGGGTGACCTCCATGAGCTTGGCGATATCACAGACGCACAGCTCTCCCTCCAGCAAGGCGTACAGGATCTTGATTCGGGTGCTGTCCCCAAATATTTTGAACAGCTCCGCCAAGTCATACAGCTCCTCATCCGGGGGGAGCAGGGCGCGCACCTGGTCCACCGCGTCCACATGGACCCGGTCCTCCTGGCAGCAGGGGATAACTTCACGCTCCATTCTCTCATCTCCTCTCAATATATGAACATTTATTCATATGTTGATATTATAATAGCGTACCGCTCCTCTTTTGTCAAGAGGCCGGGGGAAATTTCATTTCCTGTCTTTCCAACAAAAATCTTGCTGTTCAGACAAAAACAAAATATAATGGATCTGTTAAATATTTTTTCTCTACCAGGGAACTTTTTTCTTCCGCCCTCGTCAAACTAGTCGTAATCCCCATCAGGGGAACCCCATACCATCCCCAAGAAAAGGAGATCAATACCATGAAACGACGTGTATTCGCTCTGACTTTGGCGCTGTCCATGGTCCTGCTGGCCGCCTGTGGTCCCAAGGGGGAGGATAACTCCTCCGGCAATCAGTCCTCTTCTACTGGCAGCAATTCTGACATGAGCACTATGGCCCCGGACGGCTCCACCTCCATCCCCGACAGCTCCGCTCCGGATGCCTCTCAGCCGGACGGCAGCCAGCCGGACGGTTCTGGGAGCACCTCCTCTGATAGCTCCCAGCCCCCTGTGGACGAGCCCCAGGCACAGGCCTCCCTGTCCCTAAACCGCAGCGACTTTACCCTGTTCAAGGCGGGAGCCACCTTCCAAATGAAGGCCAAGGCTGATCCCGCCGGCGGTGTTCTGGCCTGGAAATCCAGCGATGAGTCTGTGGCCACTGTGTCTGACAAGGGCCTGGTCACCGCTGTGGCCGTTGGAAACGCCACTATCACTGTTACCGACAGCGAAACGGGCCTGACCGCCTCCTGCATCGTCCGGTGCAACTGGGAGGAACAGAAGCCCGAGGAGGGTGGCCCCGCAGATGGCAGCGATTCCTCCAGCGGCAGCTCCTCCGGCGATACTTCCACCCCTGCCGGCAACGTGGACCTATCCGCCTTTGCTAGCGATATCATGGGCCAGTATGAGTTTGGTATGCTCCAACTCTTAGACGCCGATCTGATGGAACAGCTCTATCCTGGCATGGGCGCGGTAAGCGCGGAACAAAAATTGATCTATGGCACACTGATGACCATGAACAACGGCGAGTTCGGCCTGGTCCAGGTGAAGGACAGTAAGGACGTGGATACTGTGAAGTCCATCTTCCAGACCCGGATCGACGGTATGATCAACGGAGGAGCCTGGTATCCCGAACCCACCCGGATCTGGACCGAAAACTCCCGTGTTGTCAGCAACGGCAACTATGTCATGATGGTCGTCCATGAGAACTGCGACGCCATCGTAGACGCCTTCAACGCCCTGTTCTGATTCGAAGCAAAAGTCCCTATCCCCAGTGTTATGATCCATATGATCCCACGGCGGACGACAAGTCGTCCGCCGTTCCTTTAAGGAGTGTTGCTCATGGTCTTTTCCACCCCTACCTTTTTATTTTATTTTCTGGCGCTCACTCTGCTGATCTACTACTTGGTGCCCCGAAAGTTCCGGAACGTAGTAATCCTGTGCGCCTCTCTGTTTTTCTACTACTGGGGGGAGCGGGTCTATGTCGTCATCATGTTCCTGTCCACCGCCATCGACTACACCCACGGCCTGCTGGTGGAGCGGTGCAAAAAGCGGGACAACGACAGAGGCGCCCGGATGGCGGTGGCCTCCTCCATTGTATTCAACCTGGCCCTGCTGTTCTTCTTCAAGTACTGGGACTTTATCGCCGCCTCTCTCCAGTCGGTCGGGCTGAACTTCATGCCGGTGCTGGGTATCCACCTGCCTATCGGTATCTCCTTCTATACCTTCCAAACCATGAGCTACACCATCGATGTGTACCGGGGAGACGCCCGAGCGCAGCGATCCATCCTTAACTTTGGCACCTTCGTCACTCTGTTTCCCCAGCTCATCGCCGGTCCCATCATCAAGTATAAGGACCTGGGAGACCAGATCGATCAGCGGGACTGCACTGTGGACAAGTTTGCCTCTGGCGTCCAGATGTTTATGATCGGCCTTGGCAAAAAGCTGCTCATCGCCAACAACGTGGGGATGCTGTGGGACAGCTATAAGACCATGGCGCTGGCGGACCTGACCGTGGCGGGGGCTTGGCTGGGTGTGCTGGCCTTCACCTTCCAGATCTACTTTGACTTCTCTGGCTACTCCGACATGGCGGTAGGCCTGGGCCGGATGCTGGGCTTTGAGTTCCTGCCCAACTTCAACTACCCCTATATTTCCAAGAGTATCACCGAGTTCTGGCGGCGGTGGCACATCTCCCTGTCCACCTGGTTCCGGGAATACCTGTATATCCCCCTGGGGGGCAACCGCTGCTCCAAGGGCCGCTGGATGTTCAACCTGTTCGTCGTGTGGGCGGCCACCGGCATCTGGCACGGGGCCAGTTGGAACTATCTCATCTGGGGACTGTATTTCTTTGCCCTTCTGATGGTAGAAAAGTTTTTCCTGCTGGATGCGTTGAAAAAGGCCCCAGCCCTGGTGGGCCATGTCTATACCATGTTTTTTGTCCTTGTCAGCTGGGCTATCTTTGGCATCGAGGACGCCTCTCGGCTGGGCGGCTATCTGAAGGTGATGTTCGGTCTGGGGGGCGCTCCTCTGGCGGACGGCACTTTGGGCTACTATTTCATCAGCTATCTGCCCATCCTGGCGCTGGCGGCCCTCTCCTCCACCCCTCTGGGCGCAAAACTGTACCACAGGCTCCCTCAGCGGGCAGCGCAGGTAACAGGTGCCGCCGCCATCATAGCCGGCCTGTTGGTGTGCACCGCCTATCTGGTGGACGGCACCTACAATCCCTTCCTCTATTTCCGTTTCTAAGGAGGCGCAGACTATGTCAAACAAGTACAACAAGTTTATCACTGCCCTGTTCTGCACCTTCCTTGGCGGGATGCTGGTGGTCAGCACTCTCCTGCCGGACAAGGAGATGTCCGAGCTGGAGAACCGCTATCTCCAGAAGCCGCCCAAATTCAGCGTGGAAACAGTCACAGACGGCACCTTTATGGAACAGGCCGAGGACTATGTGGCCGACCATATCGCCGGCCGGGACTTCTGGGTGGCCGCCAAAGCCTGGTGTGAGCGTCTGTCCGGCAAGCGGGAGAACAACGGGGTCTATTTCGGTAAGCAGGACACCCTCCTGAACCGGGTGGATACCCCCGCCTGGGAGGATACCCCCGCTCAGGCGGGCGTTTCCGCCAAGCAGGGGCTTCTGACCCGCCTCGGCTTTGTGGACACGCTGGCAGGCAATGTGTCTGTCCCGGTGTACCTGGGCATCATCCCCTCCTCCTCTGCCATCTGGGCAGACCGCCTGCCCGCTGGTGCGCCCACAGCGGACGAGTTTTCCCTCATTGACCAGATGTATTTTCAGAGCGGGGCCTCTACCATCGACATGGCAGGCGCTCTGGCCGCCCACAGCGGCGAGGACATCTACTACCGCACCGACCACCACTGGACCAGCCTGGGGGCCTTCTACGGGGCCAACGCCATCTTTGAGGCTATGAGTCTGGATCCGCTGGATCTGGATGATTACCAGAAGACTACGGTCACTGACCAGTTCTTCGGCACTACCTTCTCCACCTCCGGAGTTCGCTGGGTGGCCCCTGACTCCATCGATACCTATGTGTCTGGCGAGGGGCTGAAGGTGACCTCCTGGTTCGGCTCTGAGCCCAGTGAAGGCAGTCTATATGTGGACAGCTTTTTAGAAGTGAAGGATAAATACTCCTACTTCCTGGGGGGGCGCCAGCCCCTGTGCGTCATCGAGAACCCACAGGTGGATGGCCCCAAGGTGCTGGTCATCCGGGATTCCTACTCCGACTCCCTGGCTCCCTTCCTGACGGAGCGATTTTCTGAGGTTCACCTCTTTGATCCCCGGAACAATCTGAGCAGCGTGAAGGACTATGTAGCAGACAACGGCATTGACTCGGTGCTTGTGCTCTACTCTTTCTCCAATTTTTCCACCGACCAGAATCTTTTTGTTCTGGGGCGGTGATTTCCGGGCCGGGACATTGGGACGTCCCGGCCTTGTTTTTTTCCACCCGCTCTGATAAGATAATCCCAACAGGAGGTGAGTGGCATGACAAACTGGGACAGCAGGGCGCTGGCGGTCGTCCAGCAGTTGAGGCGGTCCGGCCATCAGGCGGTGCTGGTGGGGGGCTGCGTCCGGGACAGCCTTCTGTCCATCCCGCCCCATGACTACGATGTGACCACCTCCGCCCTGCCTTGGGAGATACTGTCCTGCTGCGCCGGCTTTCCATGTCTGAATACCGGTCTGAAGCACGGCACGGTCACTGTCCTGTCCGGCGGCCTCTCTGTGGAGGTAACCACCTTCCGCCGGGAGGGGAGCTACTCCGACCACCGGCATCCGGACCAGGTGGAATTTACCAGCGACCTCACTGATGACCTGGCCCGCCGGGACTTCACGATCAACGCCATGGCCTGGGGTCCGGAGGGACTGATCGACCGGTTTGGCGGTCAAGAGGATTTGAACGCTCGGCTGATCCGCTGTGTAGGGGATCCGGACCGGCGAATGGAGGAGGACGCCCTGCGGCTCCTCCGGGGACTCCGGCTGGCCGGTCAGCTTCGTTTTACCATCCACCCGGACACCGCCGACGCCATCCACGGACACGCTTCCCAGCTGTCCATGGTGGCTTGGGAACGTATTTCCGCTGAATTTCTCCGGCTACTCTGCTCCCCCGGAGCGGAGCAGGTGTTGTTGGACTTCCCCGACGTAGTGACCCAAATTCTTCCGGAGCTGGGCCCTGCGGTGGGCTTTGACCAGCGTAATCCACACCACCGCTGGGACGTGTATACCCACAGCGTCAAGACGGCTGCCCTGGTCCCCCCCTCCCCCGCTCTCCGACTTGCCGCCCTTCTTCATGACGTGGGGAAGCCCGCCTCCTTTTTCCTGGATGAGCGGGGCATCGGGCATTTCTATGGCCACGACCGCCTGGGCGTACCGCTGGCCGAGCGGGCTATGGCCCGCCTTCGCCTGGACAACGCCACCCGGGAGCGGGCGGCCATCCTGATCTCCCGCCATCACCTGCCGGTGGAGCCTACCCGGCGGTGGGCCGGCCGGTGGCTGTCCAGGCTGGGAGAGGAGTGCTTCTTCCAATTGCTGGCTCTCAAAGGGGCGGACGCATCCGCCTGTGCCCCGCCGCTCAAGGCGGAGGAGTCCGCTCCGCTGGAGCGGGCGGAGGCGCTGGGGCGGCAGTTGTTGGAGGAAAATGCCTGTCTTTCCCTCCGGACTCTGGCGGTCAACGGGCACGACGCCCTGAAGGTCGGTCTGGCCGGTCCCCAAATCGGACAGGCTCTGCACGAGCTCCTGGACCATGTGGCCCAGGGAGAGCTGCCCAACGAGCGTTCCGCCCTTCTCTCCGCCCTGGAGAGGTATCTTTCCCCATAAAAAATCCGCCCACGCATCGGTATGGGCGGATTTTTTTATGGGTTTTTTATTAAACTCGTCTTATAACTTCTTACAAGTATTTATATAAGGGAAGAAAAAACCTGTATTTTCCATGGTCTTCCCGTTTCTGTGTGTATTTTCCCATATCCCCGCATAAGTTGGTTCTGTAAAGTTGAGTACCATTTTAGCAGCACAAATAATATTTCCGCCTTATTGTATTGACTGTGCGCTAAATTCAACTTCACAAGTTTGTTAAAAAGATTTTTGGAACACCTCTGTCAAGTAATTCTTGTTTTTGTGAACCAGTCAAGGGGATAATATATTTCTTTCCTCTGGGTTGATATTTATTATCCTCTATTTCAGCATATAAACTCCCTACAAAATCCAACCAATTACCAGAATAATATTTAGGTTCCATAACATTAAAAAAATCGTAACCACCTGCTGAATAAAAGACATTCAAAGCCTCTGCCAAATCACTATTTTCATCAAGTAAGTATTCATCTGGGAGTTTGAATGTTTCTTCATCCCATTCACAAAAATTATATCTTTCTTGCATATCTATTTCTTCCTACAACTTCAATTTATCGGTATCATAATTTTCTAAAAAGCAAAAAAGACCGAGGCAAATTTGGATGCCATGTTTTTTCTCATATCTGCCCATATCGTTTTATATCGCTATAGAAAATCTGGACACCAAAACATCAGAAAGCATTGCTTCCATAAGTGTCATAATGAGCAAAAAAGTCTGTATTTGCAGGGGTTTTTGCGGTTCGAGGTCTTTCGATAGCAGAAATTCAAATATTATTTTTTATACACACAATCAGCTTACCGCTCCTTGAAATAGTCCCTAGTGATCCGGGCCACCACTCCCGACAGGGCTAGAAGGCCCACCAGGTTTGGAATCGCCATCATGCCGTTCAGGGTATCGGCGATATCCCACATCAGTTTGCCGGAGCCGGTGGCTCCCACGATGCAGATTAAGGCGAATACAGCTTTGAAAAGAGCCTTGACCACCTTGCTGTCATGGGTCAGATAGCCCCAGCACTGCTCGCCGTAGTAACTCCAGCCCAAAATGGTGGAAAGGGCAAAAAAGAGCAGGCTGATTTGGATGACCACGCCCCCTATGGTACCAGGCAGGATCGTGTTGAAGGCGGCCACTGCGGCGGCGCCATTGGAGGTATAGCTGTCCAGGGCTGCCTCCCCCAGAGGCAGGCCGGACAGCAGCACGGTGAGGGAGGTAATGGTACAGATCACGATGGTATCCACAAACACCTCGAACACGCCCCACATGGCCTGCTCGGCAGGCTCGTCGGTGGAGGAGGCCGCATGGGCCATCGGGGCGGAGCCGAGGCCGGCCTCGTTGGAGAACACCCCACGGGCAAATCCCTGCTTCATGGCCGCCATGATGGCGTAGCCAAAGACGCCCCCTCCCACTGCCTCAAAGCTGAAGGCGCTGATGACAATGGATGCCAAAGCGGCGGGAACCTGGGTAATCCGCAGCAAAATAACAGCGATGCCGGCCAGGATATAGAAGCTGGCCATAAAGGGGACCAGATAGGAGGCCACCTGGCCGATGCGCTTGACGCCACCGATGATCACCACTCCCACAATAACTGCCAAAAGAATACCGGTAACCAGAGGATCAATTCCGAACAGTCCGTTCATGGCGCCGGCAATTTCACTGGACTGAGAGATGTTTCCGATCCCAAAAGAGGCGAAGCCCCCAAACAGGGCAAACAAAACAGCCAGGGGCTTCCACCCCCTGCCCAGCCCCTTTTCGATGTAATACATGGGGCCGCCCCGGTGGGCGCCGCCCTCATCTGTCTCCCGGTACTGGATGGATAGGGCGATCTCGGCATACTTGGTACACATTCCAAAAAAGGCGGACACCCACATCCAGAACACAGCGCCGGACCCGCCCACAAAGATGGCGCCAGTGACACCGGCGATGTTGCCCGTGCCCACTGTCCCGGCCAGGGCTGTGGTCACCGCCTGAAAAGGGGACAGGTTGCTGCCATGGTCTTTTTCCGACTTGCGGAACAGAGAGCCCACCGTGCTTTTCATGATATAGCCGAAGCGCCGCACCTGAATCCAGCCGGTGCGGCAGGTAAGGTAGATGCCGGTTCCCACCAGCAGAGCCAGCATGACGGGGCCCCATACAAAGCCATTCAAGGCGCTGTTGACTGATGTAAGCATCTCCAGCATTGTCGATCATCCCTCTCCCTCTTTTAGAAACATTATAAAGACAGTCCCGCAAAATTGCAAGAGAAGATATTTGAGCCATCATTTTTTCTTTCTTTTAGGCCCGATAGCAACTATTTTTCGCTTTAAAAAGGTAAGACTTGTGAAAAAACGAATTTTTCTCTTTTAAAAGTTGAAAAAAGAGCGGACCGAGGGAGCGTTATACACTCCCTCGGTCCGCTCTACTGTGCAGGTTTCCTGGTCATTTTAGACCAGCGCGTCCTCGCTCTGGCTTCCAGCGGCTGTTTCCAGCTCGATAGAGCCAACCTCGAAGGACAGGTCCTCCTCGTTTTCCATCTGGGTGGGTTCCTCCAGGGCATCGGCTACGATGGCCCCGCTCTGGTCAGAGACTAGGTTGCCCTCGTCGTCGATAACATCCTCCTTACGGTACTGGGCCAGGCCAGAGCCGGCGGGGATGAGCTTGCCGATGATGACGTTCTCCTTCAGCCCCTGCAGGTGGTCCACCTTGCCCTTGATCGCCGCTTCAGTGAGCACCTTGGTGGTCTCTTGGAAGGAGGCGGCGGACAGGAAGGACTCAGTAGCCAGAGATGCCTTGGTAATTCCCATGAGCAGGCGGGTGCAGGTGGGCAGGCGCAGATCCTCGCCCATCTCGTTCTTCTCCCCGGCGTCAATGCGGGCCTGGACCGCCTCCTCGGCATCCCGGAACTCGGTGATGTCCACGGTAGCGCCGGACAACAAATCGGAGTCCCCGGCATCCTCCACCCGGACCTTCCGCATCATCTGGCGGACAATAACCTCGATATGCTTATCATTGGTGTCCACGCCCTGCTGACGGTACACCTTCTGCACCTCGCGGATCAGGTAGTTGTGGCAGTCGGACAGGCCGCGGATACGCAGCACCTCATGGGGGGACAGGGCGCCCTCGGTAAGCTGGTAGCCCTTTTCCACCATGTCGCCCTCCTTCACCTTAATGCCAGCGGAGTAAGGCAGGGCGTAGGTCACCACCTCGCCGTCATCGGCGGTGATGGTCACGTTGCACATCACGTTGCGCTTGGTCTCCTCCATGGACACCACACCGCTGATTTCAGCCAGCTGGGCCATCTTCTTGGGCTTGCGGGCCTCGAACAGCTCCTCCACGCGGGGCAGACCCTGGGTGATATCACCGCCGGCCACACCGCCGGTGTGGAAGGTACGCATGGTCAGCTGGGTGCCGGGCTCACCGATGGACTGGGCGGCGATGATACCCACCGCCTCGCCAGCGCCCACAGGCTCACCAATGGCCAGGTTGATGCCGTAGCACTTGGCGCACACGCCGCTGCGGGCCCGGCAGGTAAGGACAGAGCGGATCTTCACTTCATGGATACCGTGTTTTTCCAGAGTCTTGGCGTCCTCGTTGAGAAGCATGGTATCTCGAGTGAAGAGCACCTCGCCAGTGGCGGGGTCCACGATGTCCTCCGCGGGATAGCGGCCGTGGACGCGCTCGGCAAAGGTCTCGATGACCTGGCCGTGCTCCTCGATCTCGCTGACCAGGATTCCGTCGGAGGTGCCGCAGTCCTCCTCCCGGATAATGACCTCCTGGGACACGTCCACCAGGCGGCGGGTCAGGTAGCCCGAGTCGGCGGTACGCAGAGCGGTATCGGCCATACCCTTCCGGGCGCCCCTGGAGGAGATGAAGTATTCCAATACAGACAGCCCCTCACGGAAGTTGGCCTTGATGGGGATCTCGATGGTACGGCCGGCGGTATCGGCCATCAGGCCGCGCATACCGGCCAGCTGACGGATCTGGGCCATAGAACCACGGGCGCCGGAGTCGGCCATCATCCAGATGGGGTTGTACCGGTCCATGGACTCCTGCAGGGCGGCGGTCACGTCGGCGGTGGTCTGTTCCCAGGCTTCCACAGACTTGCGGTACCGCTCCTCGTTTGTCAGCATACCCCGGCGGTACAGGCGGTCGATCTTGATGATCTCCTTCTCGGTCTCGGCAATCAGCTCGTACTTCTTGGCCGGGACCGTCATGTCGGCGATGGCCACGGTCAGGGAGCCCCGGGTGGAGTAATGGTAGCCCAAGTCTTTGATGGCGTCCAGCACTCCGGCGGACACGGTAAAGCCGTGCTTGGAGATACACTTGTCGATGATTTTGCCCAGTTGCTTTTTGCCCACCACGAAGTTGATCTCTGGGTCGAACATGGTCTCAGGGTCGTCGCGGTCCACAAAGCCCAAGTCCTGGGGGATGGCCTCGTTATAGATCAGGCGGCCCACCGTGGTCTCCACCAGCTTGTGGCGCATCTCACCATCTACTTCCCGGTACATACGGACCTTGATGGGAGAGTGAAGGGTGACTACCCCGGCGTCATAGGCCAGCATAGCCTCGTCCTTGTCGGCAAAACAGTGGCCAGTGCCAGCCTCGTCCCGGGTGAAGGTCAGGTAGTAGGCACCCAGGATCATATCCTGGGAGGGGATGGTAACCGGGCCGCCGTCCTGGGGACGGAGCAGGTTATTAGCAGACAGCATCAGCACCCGCGCCTCGGTCTGGGCCTCGGCAGACAGGGGGACGTGGACAGCCATCTGGTCGCCGTCGAAGTCGGCGTTGAAGGCGGTACACACCAGGGGGTGCAGCTTGATGGCCCGGCCTTCCACCAGAACAGGCTCAAATGCCTGGATGCCCAGGCGGTGCAGGGTGGGGGCGCGGTTGAGCATGACGGGGTGGTCTTTGATGACAAATTCCAGGGCGTCCCACACGGCAGCCTCGCCCTTCTCCACCATCTTCTTGGCCTGCTTGATGTTGTGGGCGGCGCCGTCGTCCACCAGCTTCTTCATAACGAAGGGGCGGAACAACTCAATGGCCATCTCTTTGGGCAGGCCGCACTGATATATCTTCAGGCTGGGGCCCACCACGATGACGGAACGGCCGGAGTAGTCCACACGCTTGCCCAGCAGGTTCTGACGGAAGCGTCCCTGCTTGCCCTTGAGCATGTCGGACAGGGATTTGAGGGCCCGGTTGTTGGCGCCGGTGACGGCCCGGCCCCGGCGGCCGTTGTCGATGAGGGCGTCCACAGCCTCCTGGAGCATCCGTTTCTCGTTGCGCACGATGATGTCCGGTGCGTTGAGCTGGATGAGCCGCTTCAGGCGGTTATTGCGGTTGATGACCCGGCGGTACAGATCATTCAGGTCAGAGGAGGCGTACCGCCCGCCGTCCAGGGGGACCATTGGCCGGATCTCCGGGGGAATCACAGGCAGTACATCGATAATCATCCACTCGGGCTTGTTGCCAGAGACGCGGAAGGCGTCTACCACCTCCAGACGCTTAACAATGCGGGCCTTCTTCTGACCGGAGGCGTCTTTCAGTTCGGCACGCAGCTGGGCAGACAGCTCCTCCAAATCAATCTGCTGGAGCAGCTTCTTGACAGCCTCGGCGCCCATACCGGCGTCAAAGTCGTCCTCGTACTTCTCCCGCATATCCCGATATTCCTTCTCGGACAGGATCTGGTTTTTGGAGAGGGGGGAGAAGCCGGGGTCGATGACAATATAGGCGGCAAAGTACAGAACCTTCTCCAGGATCCGGGGGCTGATATCCAGCAGCAATCCCATCCGGGAGGGGATTCCCTTAAAGTACCAGATATGGGACACGGGGGCGGCCAGCTCGATGTGGCCCATCCGCTCCCGGCGGACTTTGGCCTTGGTGATTTCCACGCCGCAGCGGTCGCACACCTTGCCCTTGTAGCGGATCTTCTTATACTTGCCGCAGTTGCACTCCCAGTCCTTGGTGGGGCCAAAGATCTTTTCACAGAACAGGCCGTCCTTCTCCGGCTTCAGAGTGCGGTAGTTGATGGTCTCAGGGCGCTTGACCTCGCCGTAGGACCACTCACGGATCTGTTCGGGGGAGGCGATCCCGATCTGGATGGCGTCAAATTCAGCGTAACTCATGTTTCAAATCTCCTCCCGTACTCAAAAGTCCTCGTCAGAGAACAGCCCGTCCTCCGAGCTCTCCTCATCGGTCACATCCAAGGTGAGGTCGTCGTCATCGCTCTCTCCCTTGAAGGTGAAGCCTCCAGCGGAGGCGAAGTCGGCGTCCTTCTCATAGCCGAAGTCATCGTCCCGGTCATAGAAATCGTCCCGGACGGGCTGGTAGTTGTCCTCGTCGTCATCCTTCAGCTCGATCTCCTGCCCTTGGTCGTCCAGTACCTTGATGTCCAGACACAGGGACTGGAGCTCTTTAATCAGTACCTTGAAGGACTCGGGCACGCCGGGCTTGGGCACATTCAGACCCTTGACGATGGCCTCGTAGGTCTTGACACGGCCGGTCACGTCGTCCGACTTGACCGTCAGGATCTCCTGCAGGGTGTAGGCGGCGCCGTAGGCCTCCAGAGCCCACACCTCCATCTCGCCAAACCGCTGGCCGCCGAACTGGGCCTTGCCGCCCAGAGGCTGCTGGGTGACCAGGGAGTAGGGGCCGGTGGCACGGGCGTGGATCTTGTCGTCCACCAGGTGGTGCAGCTTCAGGAAGTAGACATAGCCCACGGTGACCGGGTTGTCAAATCGCTGGCCGGTACGGCCGTCATACAGCCAGTTCTTGCCGTCCACCAGGCGAAGTTTGCCCGCCTTCTGCCACTCCCGGACCTGGGCGCTGTCGGCCATCTCCTCGGAAGACAGGGCACGCATCTCCTCCTCGCCCTCGCCGGCCAGATAGAGCTGCTTGCCGATAAGGGGCTCGTCATAGCCCACCTCACGGGCCAGGCCGGCCATTTTCAGGCACTCCTGAATATCGCTCTCGGTGGCGCCGTTGAAGATGGGGGTGGCCACCTTCCAGCCCAGGGTCTTGGCGGCGTATCCCAGATGGACCTCCAGCACCTGGCCGATGTTCATACGGGAGGGCACGCCCAAGGGATTCAGCACAATGTCCAGGGGGGTGCCGTCGGGCAGGAAGGGCATATCCTCCTGGGGCAGGATGCGGGACACCACGCCCTTGTTGCCGTGGCGGCCGGCCATCTTGTCACCCACGGAGATTTTCCGCTTCTGAGCAATATACACCCGGACGGTCTGGTTAACGCCAGGGGACATCTCGTCGCCGTTCTCACGGGTAAAGATCTTTACATCCACCACGATGCCGCTCTCGCCGTGGGGCACCTTCAGAGAGGTGTCGCGGACCTCACGGGCCTTCTCTCCAAAGATGGCCCGGAGCAGCTTCTCCTCAGCAGTGGCCTCCGCCTCGCCCTTGGGGGTGACCTTACCCACCAGGTAGTCGCCGGCATGGACTTCGGCGCCCACCCGGATGATGCCGTGCTCGTCCAGGTCCCGCAGAGCGTCCTCGCCCACGTTGGGGATATCACGGGTGATGGTCTCGGGACCCAGCTTGGTGTCCCGTGCCTCGGTCTCATACTCCTCGATGTGGATGGAGGTAAATACGTCGTCCTTCACCATCCGCTCGTTGAGCAGGATGGCGTCCTCGTAGTTGTAGCCCTCCCAGGTCATGAAGCCCATGAGGATATTCCGGCCCAGGGCGATTTCGCCGTGGTCGGTAGAGGGACCGTCGGCCAGCACGTCCTGGAAGTCTACCCGCTGTCCGGCGTCCACGATGGGCCGCTGGTTGATACAGGTGGTGTGGTTGGAGCGCAGGTACTTAGTTAGGCGGTACTCCTTGGTCTGGCCGTTGTCATAAGCCACGGTGATATACCGGGCGGACACCTTGGTGACCGTGCCGGGGCCTTCCGCCAGGATGGCCACTTCGGAGTCGATGCAGTTCTTGTGCTCCTGGCCGGTGGCCACGATGGGAGCCTCGGGCCGGAGCAGGGGGACGGCCTGGCGCTGCATGTTGGCGCCCATCAGCGCACGGTTGGCGTCGTCGTTCTGGAGGAAGGGGATCATGGCGGTAGCCACGGACACCATCATCTTGGGGGACACGTCCACATAGTCCACCTGGTGTTTATCCACAGAAATGGTCTCATTCCGGTGACGGCAGGTGATACGCTCGTTGACGAAGCAGCCGTTCTCGTCCACGGGCTCAGTGGCCTGGCCGATGGTGTACTCGTCCTCTACATCGGCGGTCATATAGGTGATTTCGTCGGTAACCCGGCCAGTCTCCTTATCCACCTTACGGTAGGGGGTCTCAATAAAGCCGAAACGGTTGATACGGGCGTAGGAGGCCAGATAGGAAATCAGGCCGATATTGGGACCTTCGGGGGTCTCGATGGGGCACAGGCGTCCGTAGTGGCTGTAATGGACATCACGGACATCGAAGGAGGCCCGGTCACGGGACAGGCCGCCGGGGCCCAGAGCGGACAGACGACGCTTGTGGGTCAGCTCGGCCAGGGGGTTGGTCTGGTCCATGAACTGGGACAGGGGGCTGGAGCCGAAGAACTCCTTGATGGCGGCGGTGACAGGGCGGATGTTAATCAGGCTCTGGGGGGTGACCACATCCAGGTCCTGGGTGGTCATCCGCTCCCGGATAACACGCTCCATACGGGAGAAGCCGATGCGGAACTGATTCTGAATCAGCTCGCCCACACAGCGCAGCCGGCGGTTACCCAGGTGGTCGATGTCATCCGGGGTGCCGGAGTTGTGGGCCAGACAGTTGAGGTAATTGATAGAGGCCATGATGTCAGGCACAGTGATGTGCTTGGGGATCAGGTCGTCCAGATGGCCGCGGATGGCGTCCTTCAGTTCCTCCCCCTGGAACTGGTCCAGCAGCTCGCACAGGGCGGGGAAATAGACCATCTCGCTGACGCCGACCTCTTGAGGGTCAAAGTCCACAAAGTCCTTCAGGTGGACCATGTTGTTAGAAAACACCTTGACCTGCTTACCGTCCACGTCGATGACAGCCTCGTTGACGCCCCGGTCGTCCAGGAAGTGGGCCCTCTCCCGTGTCAGGACCTCTCCCTCCTCGGCGATGATCTCGCCGGTGCGGGGATCGGCTACGGGCAGGGCCAGCTTCTGGCCGGACAGCCGGGACCACAGAGCCATCTTCTTGTTGAACTTATAGCGGCCCACAGCGGACAGATCATAGCGCCGGGGATCAAAGAAGGTGGCGTCCAGCAGGGTCCGGGCGGAGTCCACCGTGGGGGGCTCGCCAGGACGGAGCTTGCGGTAGATCTCCAGCAGGGCGTCCTCATAGGTCTTACAGGCATCCTTCTCCATCGTGGCCAGGATACGCTCGTCCTCGCCGAACATCTCGATGATTTCAGCGTCGGTCCGGGGCCCCAGGGCACGGATAAGGCAGGTGATGGGCAGCTTGCGGTTCTTATCGATGCGGACATAGAACAGGTCGGACAAATCGGTTTCATACTCCAGCCAGGCACCCCGGTAGGGGATTACGGTAGTGGTGTAGGTCAGGTTGTCCGCCTTGTCCGCGGTCCGGGTGTAATACATACCGGGAGAGCGGACGATCTGGGAGACGATGACCCGCTCGGCGCCATTGATGACGAAGGTGCCGGCCTGGGTCATGATGGGAAAGTCTCCCATAAAGATCTCCTGCTCGGCGATCTGCTCCGACACCCGGTCGTTCTTCTTCTGGGTGTTGCGCAGCTGGACCTTCACCTTGATGGGGGCGGCGTAGGTGGCGTCCCTGGCCTTGCACTCCTCCACGTCGTACTTGGGCTTCTCATCCATGGAGTAGTCCACAAAGGTCAGCTCCAGATTGCCGGCATAGTCGGTGATGGGGCCGACGTCCTTGAACACCTCCCGCAGGCCGGTGTCCAGGAACCACTGGTAGGAGGTCTTCTGCACCTCCAGCAGGTTAGGCATCTCCAGGATCTCCTGGTAGCGGGCAAAGCTCTTTCTCGGGGTCTTGCCGTACATTACGTCCTTGACCATGCTAAAAAATCAACTCGCTTTCTTCTGATTCCACGGTTGGTCCTTCCGTTTTTTCCTCTGGATGCAGGGAAAAACAGCCGTTTTCGCCGTCGATTTATACAAATCCGGCACTCCGCCGCTTTTCCGCACACCCGGGCGCGTTGCTATTTTGCTTGAAGTCACTCTTGTCTTTCTGTCCGCCCTGTGATAAACTAAAGACAGAGTATGGGAGATCATGCTCTTTCTTTGAGGGGACATAAAAGCATTTTATTGTACCATGGGGAAGGCGCTGTGTCAAGCGCCTTCCTTTTATTTTCCCAAAATTTCCTTGGTATAAAACCTTATCTGGAGACCTATCCGGACTTTGGACACAGCAGTTTTCAATCTACCACCCCCATGTGGAAGGAAGAAAGCCGGACGGGTGTTATCCCGTCCGGCCTTTCATAAAGGGGGGAGAAAATCTATTTATGATGGCAGCCGCCGCATTGGCCGCAGTCGCCGCCGCAGTGTCCGCCCTTCTTATGGCCCTTCCAGATAGAGCGGACTGCCAGGGCTGCCACGGCCACAAGGGCCGCGATCACGATGAGGTTTCCTATCATGGGCGGTATCATCGTCACGCCCTCCTTTCATAGCTTAGGATAGGAAAATGAATGCTCTCTTACTTCTTCGCAGTTTTCTTCGCCTCAGCGGCGGCCACGGAAGTCAGGTGGTGGATCTCGCCCTCAGGCTGATAACCCTTGCGAAACAGCAGGAAGAGGAGGAGAACCAGAGCAGCCGCCGCTACTACGGTCCACACGCTGAAGGAGGCCACACCGGCGATGAGCCCGCCGATCTGATAGACGATCATGGAGATGACGTAGGCAAAGCCGCACATATACCCGATGGCGCCCAGGGTCCACTTGGGGTTGTTCATCTCCCGCTTGATGGCGCCCATAGCGGCAAAGCAGGGAGCGCACAGCAGGTTGAAAATCATAAAGGAGTAGGCGGTGATGCCATTGAAGTCGCCAGCCACCATGGTCCAGATGGGGGAGGAGTCCTCCATCAGGTCGATCTCGCCGGCATAGTGGTACAGCACGCCGAAGGTGTTGACTACCTCCTCCTTGGCGATGAGTCCGGTAACTGTGGCAACCGTAGCCTTCCAGGCCCAGTCGCCGGCCCAGCCCAGGGGGTAGAAGATCCAGGCGACCGCATTGCCGATGACGGCCAGCAGGGAGTCGTTGTTGTCCTCCACAGCCTGGAACACGCCCTCCACAAAGCCGTAACCCTGGAGGAACCAGAGAACGATGGAGGAAAGCAGGATAACGGTGCCAGCCCGCTTGATGAAGGACCATCCCCGCTCCCAGGTGGCCCGCAGTACATTGCCGGCAGAGGGGGCATGGTAGGTGGGCAGCTCCATGACAAAGGGGGCGGGCTCACCAGCAAATGCCTTGAATTTCTTGAGCATGACGCCAGAGATGATGACAGCGGCGATACCAATAAAGTAGGCAGAGGTGGCTACCCAGGAGGAGTTTCCGAAGATAGCGCCGGCGAACAGGCCGATGATGGGCATCTTCGCGCCGCAGGGGATGAAGCCGGTGGTCATAACGGTCATCTTCCGGTCCCGGTCCTGCTCTATGGTTCGGGAAGCCATGATACCGGGGACGCCGCAGCCGGTAGCCACCAGCATGGGGATGAAGCTCTTGCCGGACAGACCAAAGCGGCGGAAAATCCGGTCCATGATGAAGGCGATACGAGCCATATAGCCCACATCCTCCAGAATGGCCAGCAGGAGGAACAGCACCAGCATCTGGGGCACAAAGCCGAGCACAGCACCCACACCGGCCACAATACCATCCTGGATCAGACCGTAGACCCAGGTGCCTTCCACTACGCCCAGGGCGCCCAGGATCGCGTCGAACCAGCCGGGCACGATCTCACCGAAAAGGGTGTCGTTGGCCCAGTCTGTACCGAAGGTGCCGATCCCGATGCCGCCGTCCACAATAGAGGTCCCCATGGCGATGGTGTAAATCAGATACATGATCACCGCGAAGATGGGCAGGGCCAGGATTCGGTTGGTCACGATCTGATCGATTCTGTCGGAGATGGAGAGGCTGCCCTTGGCCGCCTTTTTCTTTACCGCCCTGGACACGACACCGTTTATGTATGCATATCGCTGATTGGTAATGATGGACTCAGCATCGTCATCCAGTTCCTTCTCACAGTCAGCGATATGGGACTCCAGATGGGCCGCCAGCTCGCTGTCCAGTGCCAACTCCTCCAACACCTTCTCGTCCCGCTCGAAGACCTTGATGGCATACCAGCGCAAATACTGATCGGCCACCCTTCCCTCAATGGACTCCTCAATGTGGGCGATGGCGTGCTCCACGCTGCCGGTAAACACATGGGGCAGCTCTCCTACCCGGTGGGCTTTAGCCATCGAGACGGCCTGTTCGGCCGCCGCCATGCCGCCCTCCCCTTTCAGGGCAGACATCTCCACCACTAGGCAGCCCAGAGAGTCACCCAGCTTTTTCAGGTCGATCTGGTCCCCATTCTTACGGACCAGGTCGATCATGTTGACCGCCACCACTACGGGCAGGCCCAGTTCGATGAGCTGAGTCGTCAGGTACAGGTTGCGCTCGATATTCGTGCCGTCCACGATGTTCAGAATGGCGTCGGGTTGCTCCTTAACCAGATAATTTCTGGCCACTACCTCCTCCAGTGTATAGGGGGACAGGGAATAGATACCGGGCAGGTCCTGGATGATCACGTCCTTATAGCCCTTCAGCTTGCCTTCCTTCTTTTCTACCGTTACGCCGGGCCAGTTGCCCACATACTGGTTTGCGCCGGTCAAACTGTTGAACAAGGTGGTCTTGCCACAGTTGGGATTGCCGGCCAATGCGATCTTGATGTTCATTTCTCGCCTCTGCTCCTCTCGATTGTTAGTTATAGCTAACTTTTTGGCTGAAAAAAGCGGCTCTCCCAGACGGCATTTTACCGTCTGGCGCCGAGCCTTTTCAGACGACCTCGATCATCTCCGCGTCACTTTTCCGGACCGACAGCTCGTAACCCCGGACATTTAATTCCATGGGGTCTCCAAGTGGAGCCACTTTGCGGACGAATATCTCGACGCCCTTGGTGATTCCCATGTCCATGATCCGGCGCTTTACCGGCCCTTCTCCATGGAGCTTGGCCACAACCGCAGTCTGGCCCACGGCCACATCCTTCAATGTCTTCATGCTTATTCCCCCTCAAATCATAATGCGGTTCGCCATACTCTTGTCTAGGGCGATCCGGCTGTCTTTGACCTGTACGATCAGGTTTCCCGCGATCTCACTTACCACAGTGATATCACTGTCCACTACAAAGCCCAATTCAGCCAGGTGCTGACGGATCTCGTCCTTGCCTGTGATCTTTTTGATCGTAACCCGTTCCCCAGACTTCGCCATCGTCAGCGGCATCATAGCTCTCCTCCTTCAGATGATTAGCGAAAGCTAACTCGCACTCAGAAAAACTAGGTTAGCATTTACTAACCCCTTTTCGTCTGTGGAGTTTATCACAACTAACTTTCCTTGTCAACCCCTATTTGAAAGTCCTTGCCTTTTTCTGGCGTTTATGTTACCCTTGGTACAAAGAGTTGCCAGGAAGGAAGGACTTTAGATGAATATCCACGAATCGGCTGAGGATTATCTGGAGGCCATTTTGATCCTGCGGGAACAGCTGGGGATGGTCCGCTCCATAGACATTGTCCACCACCTGGATTACACAAAGCCCAGTGTCAGCGTGGCTATGAAACGGCTGCGGGAAAATGGATACATTGAAATGGATGGGGAAGGGCATATCACTCTGCTTCCCCCGGGAGAGGCGATTGCCCAGCGGATTTATGACCGCCACAAGCTGTTGACTCAGCTTCTGGTTCGGCTGGGGGTTGACCCAAAGACCGCGGCGGCGGACGCTTGTAAGATCGAACATGACCTCAGCGATGAATCCTTTGAAAAGATTAAAGCCCATGTCCGGCAACATACAAAATAGGCCTTGGAAACGGCCTTCTTTCCCATATCAGGACCGCTCTCAGCGTAAAAGCCGCCCATAGAGCGGCTTTTTTCTTTTCTCTCCGTATTTTTCCATCCAATTCTTTGGGAAAGGATTTGACAGACGGCGGCAAATATGTTACAATTCGGTTACAAGTTTTGAGCAAGGAGGGATTCATAGTGGCTTCTGAGAATATTCCTCTTTCCTATAAAGGGCATCCCCTGCGTCGGAAAGACAACCTGATTTACTACGGCACTATGGCCGAGAAATATATTATCATGCTCCAGATCCTGTCTACCAAGACCGTCAACGGCCTGGAGATGGCAGATAAGGTGGCCGTCCAGCTCCAGCTGACTGACCCCGATCTGCGGGGACGGGACCGTGTGGTCAAGAAAAGTGAAAAAGACAGCCTCTATGCGGCCATGGATATCGCCGCCGTGTGGCTGGACCGCTCTTTGAACGGCAAGTGACCCCTGTTGGCTGACCATCAGAAATAGAAAAGGATTTGGGAGGATCTCAGCTATGCACCTGAAGATGACCATCACCCGGCTCACCGCCGCCCTTCTGGTTTCCAGCACCCTCGCGGCCCCTGTCCTGGCCGCCTCGGGTACTGTCAATTCCGGGGGCGACCCCCTTCGGGTCCGGGCCGATCCCAACACCAGCAGTCAAATTCTAACCAAGCTGTCCGACGGCACCCAGGTAGAGGTGCTGGAACAGGCCGAAAACGGCTGGTACAAGATCGCCCATGAGGGGATCTCCGGCTTCGTTTCGGGGGAGTATCTGGTGGTCCATGAGGAGGGCCAGGAGCAGGCCGTCGCATTGGCCGCGGAGGCTGACGCGGAAGCTGCCAGTACCTTTGGCCGGATTACCGCCTCCTCCCTGAACGTTCGCTCTGGCCCCAGCACTGACCACGAAAAGGTAGGGAGCCTAGCCGCGGGCAGGGTCGTCGAACTGCTGGAGGAGAGCGACGGCTGGTACCGTATTGAAAACGGCTATATCAGCACCGAGTATGTGACCATCGTAGACCCCTCCCAAATCAGCAAGGGACAGGAAATCGCCGATTATGCCCTCCAGTTCGTGGGGTATCCCTATGTGTATGGCGGCAGCAGCCCCAAGGGCTTTGACTGCTCTGGCTTTACCAGCTATGTCTATAAGCAGTTTGGCATCACCATCAATCGCACCGCCTCCACCCAGTTGGATAACGGTACTCCTGTTTCCATGAGCGAGCTCCAGCCCGGCGACCTGGTCATGTTCAAAAAATCCGGTACCGGCAGCAAGCGGGCATCCCATGTGGGAATTTACATCGGCAACAACCAGTTTGTCCATGCCTCCACTTCCACGGTGGGCGTCATTGTCAGCGATATGGATTACGCCTATTACACCACCGGCTTTGTGGGCGGACGCCGCCTGGTCTGATTTTCTCTCAAAATTACTATAAAAACAGAGCGGGTCCCCTATGGGACCCGCTCTGTTTTTTTACTGCCGCTCTGCCTCCTGGGAGAGCGGGGGATGCCGACCCTCCAACGCTGTTAAGTCGCTGCCCTCCACCTTGGCATATGCCCGCTTCCGTACACACAGGAAGAAAATCAGATGGACCGCACCAGTGACCAGCCAACTGATGGGATAGGAGATGTACAGGCAGGAGGCTGTGTGATAGACCGGGAATATCACCGCCACCCACACCAGACGCAGGCCGCAGGCCCCCACTAGGGAGACCACCATGGGAACCACCGAATAGCCGATCCCCCGAAGGACGCCTACCAGCGTATCCATGATGCCGCAGATAAAATAGGGGCAGGCGATAAAAGACAACCGGATAAGCGCCTGGGCAATGACCTCATGCTCCCCGGCAGGGACATAGAAGCCAGCCAGAGTCTCGCCAAAGAAATAGGCAAGATTACCAAATGCCAGGCCGCTTATGACCGAAAAAGAGACGCACTGGACCGCGATGCGGTCCACTCGCTTGCACTTTCCGGCTCCGTAGTTCTGCCCCACAAAGGTGATGGCCGTCTGATAAAAGGCGTTCATGGCGGCGTAGACAAAGCCCTCAATGCTGGCGGAGGCAGAGGAGCCGGCGGCCAGCACTGGGTCATCAAAGGAGTTGATGGCCGACTGGATGACCACGTTAGACAGGGAGAACACCACTCCCTGGCAGCCCGCCGGCAGGCCCACCTGGAGGATACGGCGGATGACCGACCACTGAAGGCCCAGCTTATTCAATTCCAACCGGAGAGCCCCCTCCTCCCGCACCAGGCACCAAACCACTAGAGCGGCGGAGATATACTGGGAGATGATAGTGGCCAGCGCCACACCGGCCACATCCATATGCAGGACGATGACGAAAAACAGGTTTAGTACCACGTTGACTACGCCGGATAAAAAGAGAAAGTACAGGGGACGGCGGGTGTCCCCCTGAGCCCGCAGGATGGCCGCCCCAAAGTTGTAAGTAAGCAGGGCGGGCATCCCAAAGAAGTAGATGCGCAGGTAGACGGTGGCCAAGTCGATGACGTCGGTGGGGGAGGACATCCACTCTAGCAGCTGGCGGACCATGACTGTGCCGAACACCGTCATGACCACACCACTGATGAGCGCCAGGGTCATGGAGGTGTGGACGCTGCGGCTCACATTGTCGTGGCGCCCGGCCCCCAAATCTCTGGCTACCACCACATTGGTGCCCACGGAGAGGCCCACAAACAGATTGATCAGCAGGTTAATCAGGGCCGTATTGGACCCTACTGCCGCCAGGGCTTCCTTGCCGGCGAATTTACCCACCACCACTACGTCGGCGGCGTTGAACAGCAGCTGCAACAGACTGGAGGCCATCAGCGGCAAAGCAAAGAGAAGGATCTTATCCGCTATGGACCCGTTGCACATATCGATCTCATATCGCCTCTTGATGCTCCTCTGTTTCAACACAGACCTCTCCCTTCCAATTTCTCAAATTCCTCACTCAGCCAATCCCGTGGAACACAAATCCCAGAATGACCACCAAGATCGTCAAGGGCACATAGACATACTTTCCCACAGGACCAAACGCCCTGCTCAGTGGCTTTTGCCTGCCGGTCTCCAGTTCTTTCCGAAGCTTGCTCCACCCCAGCACATAGTAGATGGAGATGGCACCCAGCACAGCTCCGATGGGGACCACTTGGATGGTGATAAAGTCCATCCAAGCTCCTACCCGCTCCTCTGACTCCATGAAGATCCCTACTCCAATTGTCAGTGCAGAGCAGATGACTACCGCCGTCTTTCTCCCCAGCTTGAAGTGTGTCTGCCAGCTCTCGGACACGGCCTCAAACATATTGATCAGAGAGGTAAGACCGGCAAACAGGACTGACAGGAAGAAAAACGCGGCAAACAGCCGGCCCATAGGCATCTGCTGGAACACGGTGGGCAGAGTGATGAACATGAGAGGCGGGCCCGATTTCACGTCTAGGCCATAGGCAAAGACAGCCGGCATGATGGCCAAGGCGGACAGCAGGGCGGCCATGGTATCAAAGATTGCCGTCCGCAGGGACGCCTTGGGGATATCCTCCTTCTTGTCCAAATAAGCTCCGTACACGATCATTCCAGAGCCAGTGATAGACAGGGAGAAAAAAGCCTGCCCCATGGCCATGACCCAGGTGTATGGCTCCAGCAGCTTGGACCAGTCTGGGACCAGCAGGAAGCGGTAGCCCTCTCCCGCCCCAGGTAAAGTAGCCACCCAGATGGCCAGAATGATGAACAGGACATAGAACAAGGGCATTAGGATACGGCTCACCTTTTCGATACCAGAGGTGACGCCGAACATCAGCACCAGGCAGACCATAGCTATCACTACGGTATGCCACAGGGGATTGCCAAAGTGAGAGGCGGCCGCCGTGAAGAAGGCGGTGGGCTCCGCCGTCATCAAAGTTCCGGACAGGGCGCCGGCCAGGCTGTTGAGCACCCAGCCCAGAATGACGGCATAGCCGATGGCGATACCCAGGGATCCCATCAGAGGCAGCCAGCTGACCACGCTGCCCACCCGCTTCAGTCTAGGGTCCCGCTCCTGAAAGCACCGCTCATAGGCGCCGATGGTCCCAGTACCCGCCAGACGGCCGATGCCGAACTCAGCGGACAGGCCCACCCAGCCAAACAGGAAAACGAACAGCAGATAGGGGATCAGGAAGGCCGCCCCTCCATACTGGCCCAGCCGATAGGGAAACAGCCAGATGTTACCCAGCCCCACAGCTGAACCAACACAGGCGATGACAAAGCCTATGGAGGAACTAAATCCCCCGTTCTGGTGTTTTTTCTGATTTGCCATACTCTGATTCTCCTAATTTCTAGTTTCACTTTTTAAAAGATCTGCTCCAGCGAATCAGTTTTTTATACTATCACAAAAGGAATAGACTGTCTAGTACCATGGACTTATTCTTGATTTCTTTATTACCCCCCAAAAAATATTTATATCTTTTTGTCTTCATATGCTCCTCCTTAACCAACATCGATCTCCGACTCCCGCGACAGAAGCACCACCGTTTCCACATGGGCGGTCCGTGGAAACAGATCCACCCCCTGTGCCTTCACCGCCCGATAGCCCAGCTCCCCAAACCGCCTCACATCCCTGGCCAGGGTGGCCGGATCACAGGACACATAGACGATCCGTTCCGGAGCCATGCCGGCCAGGATGGCAGGCACCTCCGGTTGGAGCCCCTTCCGGGGCGGGTCCACACAGATGACCTGGGGGCGAACTCCCTCCCCACTTAGCCTGGCGGCTACCGTCCCGGCGTCACCGCAGAAAAACTCTGTGTTTTCCACGCCGTTTCTCCTGGCGTTCTCTCTGGCGTCCTGGATGGCCTGGGGAACAATCTCCGCGCCGATCACTTTTGCGGCCCTCCGGGAGAGGGCCAGGGAGATGGTGCCGATGCCGCAGTACAGATCCAGCACGGTCTCCCTTCCGGTCAGGGCGGCAAAGTCCAGAGCCACAGCGTATAGCAGCTCTGTCTGTGCCTGGTTGATCTGGAAAAAGGATGGCACAGACAGGCGGAAGGTATAGGCGCACAGCTCCTCCTCCAGATAGTCCCTCCCCCAGAGGGTGTGGTACTCCGGACCCAGGATGACGTTGGTGTCCGCCGGGTTGACATTGAGCACCACACCCACTACACCTGGCTCGCACTCCCGCAGGGCTGACACCAGTCGGTCCGCACCGGGCAGCACAGGCTTCCAGGCCACGACACAGACCAGCGCCTCACCCCTACTGTTGGTCCGGACATAGAGGTGGCGCACGACGAACCGGCCCTCCATATGATACTCGGAAGGGAGATGAGCCGCCCATTCTTCAAAGGCGCGTTGGAGGCGCGAGACCCGCTCCGGCTGAAGCAGGCAGTCCTCCACCTCCAACACTTGGTGGCTCCTGGCCCGGTAATAACCCGCCCGGACCCTGTCTTCCGCTCGATCCACTGGGAATTGGACCTTGTTTCGATAGCGGTCGGGCTTCTCTGCCCCCAGCACCGGGGGCAGCTCCAGTCTTACGCCGCCTACCCGCTCCAGGGCGTCGGCGATGTGCTGCCCCTTGGCCCGAAGCTCCTCGTCGTAAGTCATGTGTCGGAACTGGCAGCCACCGCATCTGCCGAAAACAGGGCAACCGGGTCCCAGCCGCTCCGGCGACGGCCGCAACAGCTCCACTCCCCGTCCCCAGGCCACCGTCTTATTCACCTTCTCTAGCCGGACGTTCCATCGCTCGCCCGCGATGGTAAAGGGCACAAAGACCACCCGGCCCTCCAGCCGGGCCACCCCCATCCCCTCTGCGGTGTATCCGGTGATATCCAAGGCGTGGATACTATTCTTCTTCCAATCCGCCATAAGGCCACCCCACTTTCTTTTCAGCAATACTATATCATGTCCCGCCTCTGTGGTAAAGGACAAAAAGGGGCGCCCGGACCAGTCCGGACGCCCCCTGGAGAGGGACAGGCTCGTATTACTTTTTCACACCCACACCGTGAGTGGTCCTGACCACCAAACCGGTCAGGGCGAAGAGGGCAATGGCGTTGGGGATAACCATCAGGTTGTTGAACATATCGGTCAGCTCCCACACAAAGTCGCTTCCGGTCACAGTACCCAGGAAAATAAACCCAAGCGCCAGGATCGAGTAGACTACGGCGCCCTTCTTGCCGAACAGATAGACTACGTTGATCTTGCCAAACAGATTCCAGCTCAGGATAGTAGAGAAGGCGAAGAAGAACAGACAGATGGCCACGAACATAGCCCCCGCCTCGGCGCCAAAGACGGAGCCGAAGGCGGTCTGGGCCAGGTTGGTCTTATTCAGTACCTGGCTGGCGGCGGCCGCGCCGCACTCGGCCAGCGGCCCGCCGGGGGTATACAGGGTGGAGATGACCACAAGAGCATTCAGAGTCAGCACCACAAAGGTATCCATGAATACACCGATCATAGCCACCACTCCCTGATCGTGGGGGTCGGTAACATTGGCCTGGGCGTGGGCGTGGGGGGTGGAGCCCATGCCGGCCTCGTTGGAGAACAGGCCCCGCTTCGCGCCCTGACTGATGGCCTCCTTCAAGGCGTAGCCGAAAGCGCCGCCGATGATGGCCTGGGGCTGGAAGGCGTACTGAAAGATCATGGCGAAGGTGGCGGGGATATACTGGATGCGGGCGGCAAGGACACCCAGTCCGCCTACCAGAAAAATCACAGCCATGATGGGGACCAGCTTTTCAGTGACAGAGGCCAGCCGCTGTACACCACCCACGAAGATGAAGCCACAGATGACTACCAGCACGATGCCCACGATCCAGGAGGGCACACCGAAGGCTGTTTCAAAGGTGGAGCCGATAGAGTTGGACTGAACCATGCAGCCCATGAAGCCCAGGGCCAGGATGATGGCCACAGCAAAGAATCCGGCTAGGAACTTGCCGAAGCCGCCCTTAAAGGCAGTCGTGATGTAGTAAACGGGCCCGCCCTTGTAGGAGCCATCGTCGCTCTTCTGCCTGGTCTGGATAGCCAGGGTGGCTTCCGCATAGATGGTAGCCATACCAAAGAAGGCGATGACCCACATCCAGAAGATGGCGCCGGGGCCGCCGGCCAGGATGGCCCCCGATCCGCCCACGATGTTGCCGGTGCCCACCTGGGCCGCGATGGCGGTAGCTAAGGCCTGGAAGGAACTCATGCCGTGCTCCTGTTTTCCGCCGTGGAGGGACAGGTTCCCAAAAACCTTTCTCATCCCCTCCCCAAAGCAGCGCACCTGGACAAAGCGGGTCTTGATGGAGTACCAGAGACCGACTCCGATGAGCAGGAAGACCAGGATATAGTTGGACAAATAGGTATTAATGCTTACTACGACAGGATATAGTGCCGATTCCATGGACGCAACCAATTCTTGCATTTGATACTCTTTCCTCTCCTACAAAAATAAAAACGGAACGACCGAATAAACCGACCGCTCCGGAGAATACACGCCCAGCGCACCTGCGCACGTGTAAAACAGATGCCCACAGGGCATCTGTTTCCTCTGTCCTTTTGCCTGAGAGATTAACGGGACACGCCGCCCCGCCTTGCACCTTCGGCACTCGTTTTCGAGTTTCTCCAGAGTTACATCCGCATCCAGTCCTCATCCCCTCTGGGGACACCTGAGAGTGTTACTCCTTCGGCATGCCGTCTGGCCATTTTCCTGGATACTTCGTCTGTCCTATTCAGTTGCTCCGTTACCATACCACACCCGGCGGATTTTGTCAACCTCTGGTGGACATTTATTCTCTCACAGTGGAATTTCTGTGTGCCGGGCCTTGTTTTTTGTGCAGTCCGCCTTGAAAAGAGGCATTCTTCCAGGCTCTCGCCTCTGTTTTCCCCCTTTTAAATTTTTCATTGATAAATTCCCTCGGATATAGTAAAATACATGATAGCGTTGTTCCGCTTCGGCGCGGAGCAAGGCCGCACTAGTCGGGGAGATAGCGGTGCCCTATACCCGCAATCCGCTACAGCGGGGATGAATCCCGGCCCCCGGACGTGTAATGTGTCGTCTGCCCTGGATAAGCAGTGATGATAGACCGGTCCCGCGCAACGGGGTCCCGTGAACCGTGTCAGGCGGGGAACCGAGCAGCACTAAGCGGTCCGCTCCGTGTGCCGTGGGGTCACTGTTCTTGAGCCGGCTGTCCAGGTAACGGGCATATTTCACGCTTCAAAGGCCGGTGTGCGGTCTTACTCCGCGTCGAAGCAAACTCCATATCATTCGTACTGCCGCAAGCGGCAGTCCTCACTCATTTCGTTGCTTCTCCTTTTCCAAAGGACACCCGCTCCGCTGGGCTGTCCTTTGGGGGCCGATTACGGCCCTCTTTTTCCTGCAAACTCCATATCATTCGTACTGCCGCAAGCGGCAGTCCTCACTCATTTCGTTGCTTCTCCTTTTCCAAAGGACACCCGCTCCGCTGGGCTGTCCTTTGGGGGCCGATTACGGCCCTCTTTTTCCTGCAAACTCCATATCATTCGTACTGCCGCAAGCGGCAGTCCTCACTCATTTCGTTGCTTCTCCTTTTCCAAAGGACACCCGCTCCGCTGGGCTGTCCTTTGGGGGCCGATTACGGCCCTCTTTTTCCTGCAAACTCCATATCATTCGTACTGCCGCAAGCGGCAGTCCTCACTCATTTCGTTGCTTCTCCTTTTCCAAAGGACACCCGCTCCGCTGGGCTGTCCTTTGGGGGCCGATTACGGCCCTCTTTTTCCTGCAAACTCCATATTATTCCTACTGCCGCAAGCGGCAGTCCTCATCCATTCTGTGGTTTTTGTTTTTAAATTGGCTCCGCCCCAAACGGCGGGGCTGTTTTTCTCCGTGAGGTGATCTGATGTACCAGGCCCTATACCGAAAGTGGCGGCCCCGCACCTTTGAGGATGTGGTAGGCCAATCCCACATCACCGAGACTCTGCGCCAACAGGTGGCAGGTGGCAGGCTGTCCCACGCCTATCTGTTCACCGGCACCCGAGGCACCGGCAAGACAACCTGCGCCAAGATTCTGGCTCGGGCGGTCAACTGTGAAAACCCTCAGAACGGTGACCCCTGCAACCAGTGCCCCGCCTGCCTGGGCATTGAGAATGGCTCCATTTTGGATGTATTGGAGCTGGACGCCGCCTCCAACAACGGCGTAGACCAAGTCCGAGCCCTGCGGGATGAGGCGGTCTACACCCCTGCCGCCGTCAAAAAACGGGTCTACATCGTGGACGAGGTCCATATGCTGTCCACCCCCGCTTTTAACGCCCTGCTGAAAATACTGGAGGAGCCGCCTCCCCACCTTCTGTTCATCCTGGCTACCACCGAGCTGCATAAGGTGCCCGCTACCATCAAAAGCCGGTGTCAACAGTTCTCCTTCAAGCGGATCCTCCCCGGTCAAATTGCACAGCGTTTGGAATATGTGGCTGGGCAGGAGGGCATCGACCTGACCGCCGAGGGCGCCGCTCTGCTGGCCCGCCTGGCGGATGGTGGACTGCGGGATGCCCTATCCCTGCTGGACCAGTGCTCCGGCGGGGGGCAGAGGGTAGACGAGCAGACCATTCTGGACACGCTGGGTCTGGCGGGCAACCTGGAAACCGCTAAACTCATGGGCCATATTGCCGGGCGGGACGCCGCCGCCGCCCTGGACACCCTAGGCCGTCTGTACGGCAACGGTAAGGATGTGGGCTCCGTGCTCGGTGAGTTGTCCTCCCTGGCCCGAGACCTGCTGCTGCGGAAGACGGCGCCCCAGGGAGGGACTTCCCTGCTGGCCGGAGGGTACGACGAGGCCACTATGCGCCAGCTAGGCGGGCAATTCTCCGCCGCCCGTTTGCTCCAGGCGCTGACTTTACTCCAATCCACCGCCGCGGAGCTGCCGCGGAGCAGCAACCGCCGGACCGACGCGGAGCTGTGCCTGATCCGCTTATGCGATGAGAGTCTAGATGGCTCCGCCGCCGGACTGTCTGCCCGGGTGGCACGGCTGGAGGAGCTGCTGGCTGGCGGGGCGCCTGTTCCGGCCGCTCCCCCTCCATCCACCCCTACCGCCCCCAGCGTTCCCGCCGGACCGGCGCCCTCTCCCGCGGAGGATCCGCCCCCCTGGGATGACCGCCCCCCGCTGCCAGAGGAGCCTCCGGAAGAACCGGAGCGCGTATTTGATGTTCCCGTGGAGGCTCCCGCCCCCACGCCGGTGCCCGCCGCGCCCGACTCTGGCGGAGGGGATCGGTCTTTTTGGCCCGCCTTTGCGGCTGGGTTGAAGGGAAAGGTGTCACCCTCCGTCCTGCCCTATCTCCACAATCCGTCCAAGGTGACCGGCGTGTGGAAAAATGGGCAGTTGACCCTGTGGACAGACAGTGAGTTCACCCGCTCCATGCTCAACAAGCCCGCTATTCTGGAGGGGCTGGCCCGCGCCGCGGGCGACGCTTTCGGCGGACAGCCCAGAGTGAGCATCGTCGCTGGCAGGCCCCCCGAGGAGGACCTGTCTCCCGCTCCCAGCCAGCCCTCCCCCCAGTCGAAGGGCTCCGGTGATGCTCTGGACCAGCTGCTGGCCTTTGGGGAAAAGTTTGACAACATCATCATACAATAAGATTCAGGACAAAAAGGAGTGTTTGATATGGCAAAAGGTTTTGGCGGCCGCGGTATGCCCGGCATGGGCGGCGGCATGAACATGAATATGCTCAAGCAGGCCCAGAAGATGCAGCAGGACATGATGCGTTTGCAGCAGGAGCTGCAGGAGAAGGAGTACCAGGCCGCGGCCGGCGGCGGGGTGGTGTCCGCCACCGTCAATGGCAAGCATGAGCTGAAGGCTCTGGTCATCGACCCGGAGGCCGTGGACCCCGACGACGTGGAGATGCTCCAGGACATGATCGTGGCCGCCGTCAATGAGGCTATGCGGGCCGCTGACAGCGACGCCGCCTCCACCATGCAGTCCATCACCGGCGGACTGGGTCTTCCTTTCTGATTTTTAACCCTTCAAGCCGCCCAAACCGGGCGGCTTTTTATTTATTTTTACAGTTTTATTTGACAATTATTTGATTTTATAGTATGTTTTTACCATATTATAAATATCAATCTCATACAAGTCCATGTTTTATCGAAGGGGGGCTCATTATAAAACGCAGGTATAAGCAAGAGATCCCAGCCACCCTGATTTTAATTACTTGGGGAATCGAGTCCTCTCTCTGGATCCTCTACTCTTCTTTCCCACAAGTTATCTCAAGACTGTTTTTCCCCATCTGTCTCCCCATATATAGTTTTGCCCGTATGTCCTTTTATGACCAGATCCGCTATGAAGAGGAGGGGGAGGCGCGGTTTTGCGTTCAGGCCGCCATGTGGTTCGGCGTATTCGCCTGCCTGACCGTTCTGTCCTCTCTCATCACTGGTGGGCTGTATCTCTGGAAGGGCTGGTATCCCTGGCTCCTCCTTCCCCTTGCCCGGCTCCCCCTGGTGTATCTGACTTACCGCATCTGGATTCGGCCAAAGGAACAGAGTTGACTATTACAAATGCAGGACCGGGCTTTCGGTCCTGCTTTTTTTCTTGCCATAGAGCTGAAATCAGTATAAAATGAAAGAAAAAGAGAACAGTGACCCCTCCCCTCTCTGTCCGGCGTGGCGGCGCCGGGGCGGGAGCTTTCACTGTCTGGAAAGAAGTGAGGAAATGCCCCTGTTTCATCAGCACCAGCTCCATGAACCGCCTGACCAGCGGACCAAGATGCTGGAAACCCCCGTCCCTTCTCTGATCGTCACACTGGCCATCCCCACCATCATCAGCATGATGGTCACCTCCATCTACAACATGGCCGATACCTATTTCGTGTCCCAGTTGAGCACCAGCGCCTCCGGCGCGGTAGGTATCGTCTTTTCCATCATGTCCATCATCCAGGCCGTTGGCTTCACGGTGGGCATGGGCTCCGGCTCCATTGCCGCCCGTCTGATGGGCCAGGGGAATCACCGTGACGCGGATGCCTACGCCTCCAGCGCCGTCCTCATGGCCCTGGTCCTCGGGCTGCTGCTGGCCGTACTCGGACTGTGCAACCTGGGCAGCCTGATCTGGGCCCTGGGCAGTACGGAGACCATCTACCCCTACGCCATGGACTACGCCCGCTATATTCTGATGGGCTGCCCAGTGATGGTCCTGTCCTTTACCCTGAACAACCTGCTCCGCTGGCAGGGGAAGGCCAGCCTGGCCGTCTTTGGCCTGGGCACTGGTGGTGTGCTCAACATGGTCCTGGACCCCGTCTTCATCTTTATCTTTGACCTGGGCATCGCCGGGGCGGCCATCGCTACCCTGCTGAGTCAGTGTGTCAGTCTGTGCATTCTCGCCTCCTTCTTCCTGTTGAAGAAAAGTGATTTAAGAGTCAGCCCCTCTTGTATCTCCCGCTCCCCCAAGCTCTATCTGTCCATTCTGAAGCAGGGAATGCCCTCCTTCTTCCGCCAGGGCATCCTGTCCCTGTCCACTATGGCACTGAACTTCAACGCCAAGATATACGGCGACGCGGCGGTGGCCGCTCTGGCCATCGTTACCAAGGTGTTCACCTTCATCCAGTCCATCGTCATCGGCTTCGGCCAGGGCTTCCAGCCAGTGTTAGGCTATAATTACGGGGCCGGACGGCTGGACCGGGTCAAGGAGGCGGTGAAGTTCTCCGTCAAGACCTGCACCATCATCTTGACAGTATGCGCAGTGGTAGGCTTTGCCTTCGCCCCCCAAATCGTCACCCTGTTCCGGGACGACCTTATGGTCATCGACATCGGCACCCGGGCCTTCCGCTACCAGTGCTTTACCCTCCCACTGGGGGCGGTGCTCACCTTCGCCAATATGTTCTTCCAGTCCCTGGGCAAGTCTGTCCGGGCCACCATCCTGGCCGTCTGCCGCCAGGGCGTGTTCATCCCTCTGGTCTACCTCCTGTCCTGGCAGTTGGGTCTCACCGGTCTGGAGCTCACCCAGGCCGTCTCCGACCTGGCAGCCTTCCTCATTTCTGGCACCATCATGGTACACTATTTTCTGAGAGAATTTGGGAAGGAACGGGTATGACATACAAATATAACGGCCTGACGAATACCGTCAGGCCGTTATATTTTCTCTCCTATGGACAGCGTGAGGTCCTTTCGGGGGAGTTTGTCCCAGCGGAATAGAGGGAGCAGCTCCTCCGGCGCAACCTCCTCCTCCCGGTCCAGCAGCCCGGCGGCATGGGCCAGCGTTCCCACAATCTGTGGGGCAGTAAACCGACTCTGGAGCTGCCCCAGTTCCTGGTCCCGGTCCCTCTTTGCCAGCCGCCTGCCATCCGGGGCCAGCAACAGGGGGACATGGCCGTACTGGGGATGGGGCAGGTTCAGCCGCTCCTGGAGCCAGATCTGCCGGGGGGTGGAGGAGAGCAGGTCGCTCCCCCGCACCACCTGGGTCACCCCCATCTCGGCGTCATCCACCACCACCGCCAACTGATAGGCGTACACCCCGTCGGACCGGCGGAGAATAAAGTCTCCGCAGTCCATTTTTAAATCCTCTTCGTATTTTCCGCATAACATATCACAAAAAGAAATGGATTTTTCCCCCACTGCCGCCCGCCAGGCAGGGCGGCGTGTCTTTTCCAGCTTCTCCCGCTCCGGAGCCGTCAAGCTCCTGCACCGTCCGTCATACACAGTTATTCCGTCCGAGCGGTGGGGGGCAGAGGAAGCCAGACGCTCTGCACGTGTACAGTAGCAGGGATAGACCAGCCCCTGCTTCTCCAGATCCCGGAAGGCGGCGGCGTAGGCCTCTGTCCGCCGGGACTGATAGACCGGCTCCCCGTCCCAGTCCAGCCCCAGCCACTCCAGATCCCGCATCACCTGGTCGCAATACTCCTGCCGGCACCGGTCCGGATCCAAATCCTCCAGCCGCAGGACGATGGAACCTCCCGCGCTCCGGGCGGCCAGCCAGGCCAGCAGGCAGGACCACAGGTTGCCCAGGTGCATCCGTCCGCTGGGGCTGGGGGCAAAGCGGCCGATCATGTTACTCCTCCGTTCCATATTCAGCAACTACCCGCTTACATCCGGCACAGTGCCACGCCGGCGCCCTAGGCGTGCTCCAGAAGTGCTTGGTCAGTTTGACCTCTCCCTCCCTCAGAGCCATGACCACCCATTCCGCAATTTCAGGGGAAAAGATAATACTCCGGCTACTCTGCAGAAAGCCTTGCTTCATCTCCTGGTTACACCATGGGCACAGCATCATTTTTTCTCCTCTCCATACTCCTCCAGCGCCTGCCTTAAAAACTCCGCGTCCTTGTCGTCCAGGGCGTGGAGGCCGGCAGTTTCCTCCAGATGGTGGGTGAACTCGTGGGCCACGGTGGCAAAGATCTCGTCCTTCCAGCCCTCCTCGTCCTCCTCCGGCAGCAGGGCGGCAAAGGAGCCGTAATACAGGACGATATACCGCCCCAGCATATCGTGGACATACTCTCCCATAATGTACATCTCGCCGGGGGGGAAGTCCGGATCAGGCAGGGCTTCCTCCTCCAGCTGGATGCCCCCGTCCAGGTCCAGAAAGAAGGCGTCGGGGAACCCGCCGGCGATCTCCTCCAGCCAGTCGCCCATCTGTTCATAGGTGGGTACCATGATCCTCTCCTCCTTACTGGGGACTCAGGTCCGCTTTTCGGCGGAGCAGGGAGAGGGGCGGCACCTGACAGGGCAGCTTCATGCGGAAGGTCATCTGAGGGTGGCGGACCTCCTCCAGTGGAAGGCCATCCCCATCCCAGAGGCCCTCCACCCACAAAGCCTGGGGCCGGACATTGGGCCCCACCAACTCCAGACTGTCGCCCACTCGGAATTTATTGTTCAGGGTCAAAAGGGCATTTCCCTCCCCGTCACAGGACTGCACCTTGGCCACGATCTGCCAGTCCCGGACATATCGGGAATTCTCGGTGTACTGCCCCGGCTGTCCATAGAAAAAGCCGGTGGAGTAGTGGCGGTGGCTGATGTGCTCCACCTCGTCCCGCCACACCGGGTCCAGCGGCTCTCCCGCCGCCGCCGCGTCGATGGCGTGGCGGTAGGCTCCGGTGACGATGGCCGCGTAGTAGGCGGACTTTGCCCTCCCCTCCAGCTTTAGAGAGTCCACCCCCGCCTCCATCAAGTCGGCCACATGGTCGATCATGCACATATCCTTGGAGTTCATGATATAGGTCTGTCCATTCTCCTCATAGACAGGGAAGTACTCTCCCGGCCGCTTCTCCTCCATCAGAGCGTACTGATACCGGCAGGGCTGGGCGCACTCCCCCCGATTGGAGTCCCGCCCGGTCATGTAGTTAGACAGCAGGCACCGGCCGGAATAGCTGACGCACATGGCCCCGTGGGCAAAGACTTCGATCTCCAGCTCCTTTGGAGTCTTGGCCCTGATCTCCTGAATCTCCTCCAGGGACAGCTCCCTGGCTAGAATCACCCGACTAGCCCCCAGGTCGTGCCAGGCCTGGGCGGACTGGTAATTGACGATGCTGGCCTGAGTGGAGATATGACACTGGACCTTGGGGGCGTGTCTCCTGGCCAGGGCCAGGGTGCCCACATCTGCCAGAATGATGGCGTCCACGCCCACCTCATTGAGATATTCCAGCCACTCCGGCAGCCGGGCTACTTCTTGGTTGCGCGGCATGGTGTTGCAGGTCACATGGACTCTGACCCTATGGGAGCGGCATAGGTCCACGGCCTGTTTCAGCTCTGTCCGGGAGAAATTTCCGGCAAAAGACCGCATTCCGAAGTCGGTTCCGGCCAGATAGACAGCGTCCGCCCCATAGGCCACCGCCATCTCCAGTCTCTCCATGTCCCCCGCCGGGGCCAGCAGCTCGATCTTGTTTCTCATGTTTATCTATCTCCTTCAGAAAGGGGCAAGGGCGCCGGCCCTTGCCCCTTTGGGAATCACTTGTATCGCTCCTGGGAATTGAGGAAGCTCTGGAGCTGGTCATAGGTATTGAAGAAATGGTGGAGATTGTCGTCGCCCAGAGCGTAATAGAAGTAGCTGGTATCCGTCGGCTCCAGGGCAGCCATGATGGCCTCCATGCCAGGATTGGCGATGGGCGCCGGGGGCAGGCCCTTATACATATAAGTGTTATAGGGGGAATCGATGGCCTTGTCCGCCTCCGTCGGCACCTTTCCGCCGTTGATATAGGCCAGGGTAGCGTCGATCTGGAGCAGGCCCACAGTTTCACCCTCAGGATGCTCCAGGCGGTTATAAATGACGGAGGCAATCTCCTCCCGGTCAGATCCATCCGTTTCCCGCTCGATCATGGAGGCGATAGTCAGGATTTCCCGCAGGGAATAGCCTGTTTCCTCCACTTGGGCCCGTATATCATCGGTGACCATGGAGTCAAAGTAGACCAACAGCTTATTGATGGCATACACCGGATCGTGGGGGGTATAGAACTCATAGGTGGACGGCATGAGGTAGCCTTCCAGCCGGTGGTAATCCCCCAGCGGGATATCCTGGAGGAAGGAGAAGGCGTAGTCGTGGTTGGCGGCGGCTTCCTGAAGCTCCTCCACCGTGGCCACCCCCTTCTCTTCCAGCAGGGCGAAGATCTGGTCCAGGGTATAGCCCTCTGGGATGACCACATCCACCACCGACCGGGTGGCGGAGTTGGCACTCATGCCGGCCAGCAGAGCCCGGTAATCCATATCCGTGTTCAGGGTATAGGTACCCATCGTCACATCGTCCTTGCCCCCTGTGAAGGCGGCAAAGAGCTTGAAGAGCCACTTATACTCGATCAGCCCCTCATCCTCCAGCCGGTTCACGATGCTGTTGAAGCTGTCCTCCGAGGAGATGGTAATGGTCACTTCCTTCTCATCCTTATTCAGGGCCAGCACATCGTTTGCGGCGATCCAAAGCAGGCAGGCCAGCAGGATGGACACTCCGATGACTCCTACCACATAGAGCACGGCGAAGCCGGCGGTCCGGCCGGTCGAGCCGCGGCGGGGACGGCGGGCGGCGGTGCGCTCCTCCCGCCCGCTTCTTCGTTCACTTCTTCGTTCCTGGGGCATTCAGGTCAGCTCCTAATAAAATTTTTCCGGGTCCTTGTCACCAGGGACAAGGGACCTCCATAGAATAGTACAGAACGCACGGGACACACCGTCCCGGCGGGATTTTAGAGAGGTGTGAAAACATATGTGTTGTGGAAACAACGGCTGGGGCGGCAACGGCTGCCTGTGGATCATCCTGCTCATCATCATCCTGTTCGCCTGCGGCGGCTGGGGCGGCAACGGCTGCGGCTGCAACAACAGTTGCGGCTGTGGCTGCGACAACGGCTGCGGCAACGACAACTGCGGCTGCTGCTGAGTGGACCGGCAAAAGGGCGGGGGATCAACCCCCGCTTTTTGCCGAAGAAAGGTGGGACAGGCACTCCTCCTCGGTGACCACCAGGTCCACCGGGATATCATAAGGTCCCCTAGGCAAACGGTCCTGCAGGAGAGCGGCCCGGCACAGCCCCACCTTCCACCCGGAGCAGCCGGCCAGCCACCGGTCATAGTAGCCGCCGCCGAAGCCCAGGCGGTAGCCCTCCCGGTCATAGCACAGGCCGGGGACCAGGATCAGGTCGATGGCCGCCCGCTCCAGCAGAGGGGCCTGTTCGTCCGGCTCCAGAAGGCCAAAGGCCGCCGGCACCAGCGGGCGGTCCGAGGCATACCCACGGACCTCCATCCCCCTGCCGGGGAGCATCCGGGGCAGGCCCACCACCTTCCCCCGCTCCGCCAGCTGGCGGACCAGCTCTCCAGTGTCCGGTTCCCGCTCTGGGATGCCCCAAAAGGCGAAGATCGTCTTTGCGCCCTCCACTTGGGGCAGAGATAGGAAGTGGGCAAAGAGGGCCCGGTCGCTCTCCCGCCGCTCTGACGAGGGCAAAGCCGCCAGCCAGCGGCGGACTGTTCGGCGCAGCGCCGCCTTCTCTTCAGTAACAGATGGAAGCACGGACTTCCTCCGCTCTCTCCCGGCCGGCCAGGTATTCCACCAGCGCCAGTCCGAAATCAAAGGCGGAGCCGGCCGCCTGCCCGGTAATCAGCTTGGCTGGGCCGTCCACCACCACGTGGGACGGGCTGTCAGCTGCCACAGCTCCGTTCATCTGTCCCTCCATGCCGGGATAGCAGACGGCCCGTCTGCCCTCCAGCAGCCCCCACCTGCCCAACAGCGTAGGGGCCGCACAGATGGCGGCCAGAGGGATCCCCCGCTTCGCCGCCTCCCGGACCAGCTTCTCCACAGTAGGTTCCTGGCCCAGCTTCTGTACTCCCACACCGCCGCCGGGCAAAACCAGCATGTCGGCCCGGTCCAGCTCCACCTGGTCCAAAGTCAGATCCGCTTTTATTGTGATCTGCCGGCCTCCGGCCACCACCGCTCCGTCTGTGGACACCAGGGCCGTTTCCACGCCTCCTCGGCGGAGCAGGTCGGCGGGGACCAGGGCCTCCGCCTCTTCAAAGCCGGGAGCGAGCAGGATATAGACCATATTAGAATACCTCCTTTTACAGTAAGGGGGTCACCAGGGACCAGATCTCCTGGTGTATCTCCTGGATGGAGCGGAGCTGCCCCTCCCTGTCTAAACAGGAGATCCGCTTCCAGCCCAGCTCCCCAATGGCCTGGTGGGCGCAGGCGCGGCAGGTGGCTAGATACTCCGTGTCCAGCTCATGGATGTCCGCCTTGGTATGGGTGGCCGACTCCCGGCCGCGCAGCAGCTCCACCGACTTTTCGGTAGGCATATCCAAATAGAGCACCAGGTCAGGCCGGGGCAGTCCCAGCTTGTCGTGTTCAAAATCGTCCAGCCAGCGGAGGAAGGCGGTCCGCTCCCCCTCTGGGCACTTGGCCCCCTGGTGGACCGCGTTGGAGGTGGTATACCGGTCGGTAAGGACCAGGCCCCCCCCGTCGTAGTATTCCCCCCACACCTTTTTTAAGGAGGCGTATCGGTCCACCGCGTAAAACGCGGAGGCGGCGTAGGGATTTACGTCCCCTGGATGGCTGCCGAACTCACCCCCTAGGTACATCCGGATCAGAGCGGAGGACGGCTCCTGGTACTGGGGAAATACCAGCTTTTTGTACTCTTGGCCCATGGCGTCCAGCCGCTGGCACAGCTGGCCGAACTGAGTGGACTTGCCAGAGCCGTCGGTCCCTTCAATGACGATCAGCCGGCCCCTCATGACTGGTCCCTCCTGCCCCTCAGGCGGGCGCCGGCGGACTTGACCAGCACAAGAGGCAGCTTGGCCATCCGCCCCGCCCGCTGGGGCTCCTTCTTCAGGCGGTAGGCCCACTCCAAACCCAGCTTCCGCCAGGATTCGGGCGCCCGCTCCACGTTGCCGGCAAAGACATCCAGGGCACCCCCCAGGCCAATGGCCAGACGAGCACCTGTGTGCCTGCCCCACCGGGCCATCCACTTCTCCTGCTTGGGCGCGCCCAGGCAGACAAACAGCAGATCGGGCCGAGCGGCGGCCACCTCCAGCAGCACGGCCTCCTCGTCCTTAAAATAGCCGTCATGAGTGCCGCACAGGACGATATTAGGGTGTTGCTCCAGGATGCGGCGGCCGGCCTCTTGGGCCACGCCGGGCTTCGCCCCCAGCAGGTAGAGCCGACCCCCCATCTGGTCCAGCTTGGCCAGCATATCAGCGGCAAATTCGATACCGGGAACCCGCTCCTTCAGGGGTGTGCCCAGTATCTTGGCCGAATAGACCACACCAATGCCGTCTGGGATGACCAGGTCGGCACTGTTGAGCACCTGACGGAAGTCGGCGTCTTTTTCCGCCGCCAGGATAAATTCCGGATTGGGTGTCACCACATAGTGGAACTGGTCCTGCTCCAGCATGGCGGCGCCCAGCTGGGCAGCCTCCTGCCGGGACACGTCGTCAAACCGGACACCCAGAATATCTTTCTTCAAAGCCATCCCTCCCAGGGAACAGTAAAGCATTGCCCAATGGGCATATGCCAGGATTATAGTATTTTACCACGCTCTGGCAAAAAAGTCTATGAATTTTCCATGAAGGTTTGTCCAAGGCGGACATTGGAACACCTGCGCTTTCTTACCGTTGACTTTCCTCCGCTCTTTCCTCATAATAATAGATACCGTAAGGCATCACATACACGGGAGGTACCCTCATGGAATTTTATGGGACCTTAGGCGGGCTCTGCCGTGACCGGGCTCTGTTGGTCCGCCTGTTCCGAGCCGGGATGACCGGGGCCAGGCTCAACCTGTCCCACACCAGCCTGTCCCAATGCTCCGCTCTGCTAGAGGAGCATTTCTTTCCCGCGGCACGACAGGCCGGGGTGGACCGCCCCCATCTCATCATCGACCTGCAGGGGCCGGAGCTGCGGCTAGGCACACTCCCCATCCCCATCCCCATCAAGACCGGAGACGATATCCTGCTTGGCCAGGACGGCCTCCCTGTCCCCCAGGTAGTGGTGTCCAGCGCCAAGCCGGGGGACCAGATCTCCATTGACGACAGCGCCATTCTCCTAGAGGTGAAAAAGGCCAGCTCCTCTGTGCTGCTGTGCCGGGTGCTGCGGGGCGGCACTCTACACAGCAGGAAAAGCCTGGCTATTCTAGGAGTATACCCGGATACACCAGTCCTCACCCAGGAGGATCTGATGAATCTGGACCTGGCTGGACAGTTTGGAGTGACCCACATTCTTCAGCCCTTTGTCCGGGGACAGGAGGATATCCAGGCACTGCGCCAGGCCTTGGACCAGCGTGGGCTGGGCCGCATCCAAATCATGGCCAAAATAGAGAACCGCCAGGGTCTGGACCATCTGGAGGAGATCATCTCCGCCGCCGACCAGCTCTGCATCGCACGGGGCGACCTTGGAAACTCCATGCCCCTCTGGGAGCTGCCTGGGGTTCAGAAGGATATCGCCCGGCGGTGCGTGGCCGCGGGTCGTGACTTCTGCCTGGTCACCCAGCTATTGTGGTCCATGGAGCATCGTCCGGTGCCCACCCGGGCCGAGGTATGCGATATTTACAACGGCGTGCTGGACGGTGCCTCCTCTCTGATGCTCACCGGGGAAACCGCCGCTGGCCAGTACCCTGTCCGGGCGATGGAATATCTTGTCAAAACCGCCCACGAGGCGGAGAAAGGACTCTAAGCATGGAACGTCTGCTTTTTTTGGATGCCTGTGTACGGGGGCCTGAGCTGTCCCGTACCTGGCGGTTGTGCCAGCGTTTTTTGGAGGAATATACTACGCTACATCCCCAGGCGCAGGTCTGCCACAGAGATTTGAGAGAGTCTCTGCCCATCCTGACAGGGGAGCTGGCCCACCAACGTGACGGCTGGATCGCCCGCGGGGAAGATGATCCACGGCTGACCCCCGCCCGCGAGATCGCCTCGGCCGATCTGGTGGTCGTGGGCGCCCCTTACTGGGACCTCTCCTTTCCCGCCGTTTTGAAGGTCTATTTGGAGTGGTCCAGTGCGCTGGGCATCACTTTCCGCTATGACGAGGACGGGCGGCAGGTCGGACTGAGCCAGGCCCGCGCCCTGGTCTATCTCACCTCCGCCGGCGGCCCCGTAGAGGGGCAGAATTACGGCTTTGACTACCTAAAAGCCCTGGGCGCTATGTTTGGGATTCCCCACGCCTACTGTGTGGCCGCGGAGGGCCTGGATATCCAGGGAACCGACGTCCAGGCTGTCCTTCGCCGTGCCGGAGATAGGGCCGCTTCCCTGGCCCGCCAGCTGGCCCAGGAGCCGATGTGCCTTCATGGATAGTCCCCACCCCTCCTTTAGATTTGGAGCGCCATATGGCGCTCCAAAATTTTTTCTCATTTTCCCTTCTCTCTTCCTTTCTCCGCCGGATAGGGTACTGTAACCACGGGGCCCACCCACGAAGGCCGGTCCCTATCCCCCACCTTACCCGGCGGTTCAGCCGCCTGACTGTTCAGAAAGGATGACACGTATATGAAGCACAAGAGGTTTTTTCCCCGCCTGACCAGCCTGCTCTGCACTCTGGCCATGTCCCTGTCCCTTGTCCCTGCCGTCTCGGCCGCCAGCCAGCCGGAGCCCCTGATCTCCACCAACCGATATGGCTACTACAACGGTAACTGGGCCGTCCCCCGCTCCTCCTATCTATACCAGGATGGCCAGGACCTGGTTCGGGTGGAGTACCGGAAAGGCAGCCAGCTGGTGAATGGCCAGACTGGCCAGTTCCTGGAGTGGCTCACACCCACCACCCTAGTGGTAGAGACCTATGACAGCCACTTCCAGTTGAAGGAGACTAGAGAACTGGAAGTAGAGCTCCCAATCTGGGGCGGCTTCTTTGCCGGGGAGGACTACAACTTCGTGGTTTTCGGCCAGGAGAATCCCTCAGAGAGCGACAGCGCCGAGGTAGTCCGGGTGGTCAAATACTCCAAGAGCTGGGAGCGGCTGCACCAGGCCAGCCTAAGAGGGGCCAACACCACCATCCCCTTTGACGCCGGCGGCTTTACCTGCGCCGAGGACGGCGGCCTGCTGTACATCCGCACCAGCCACGAGATGTACGCCAGCTCCGACGGTCTGAACCACCAGGCCAGCCTGTCCTTCACAGTCCGCCAGGAGGACATGACCATCTCCGACGTGGCCTCCGCTGTGTCCAATCCCGCCACGGGCTATGTATCCCACTCCTTCAACCAGCTGATGCTGGTGGACCAGGAGGGCAGGCTGGTCGCGCTGGACCACGGCGACGCCTATCCCCGTGGGGCGTCCCTGTACCGCTGTGACGGCCAAAGCGGGCGGCGGGGGACCCAGCTCCTAGTAGCCAGCTGGCCTGGTTCCATCGGCGCCAACGTGACCGGCGCCCAGGTCACCGGTCTGGCCGAGACCTCCACCGGCTACCTCACCGCGTACAGCTACACTGGGAAGGGCGCTTCCTCCAACCTGACCGCCGACGTGAAAAACATCTATCTGGCTTACACCAGCAAAGATGATTTCTCTCAAAGCGGCACCAGGACCCGCCAGATCACCTCTTACGCCAACGGCGGGAACATCTATGGTTCCCAGCCCGTCCTTGTCCCCACCAGCCTGGAGGATGGCTATATCATCTGGTCTATGGCGGAGAAGGCGGACAACGGCTACTACTACAACACCGATTCCATCGGCTATGCCCGCTACTCCGCCGAGGGCTCGGTGTCTGACCTCAGGACCGCCGAGGGTGTCATGGCCTCCGACTGCACCCCCATCGTCTACAACGGACAAGTGGTGTGGTACGCCACCGATGACTCCGTCCCCGTGTTCTATGTTCTGGACGAGGACGGCGTCACCGCTTACCCCACAGCGGGAGAGGAGTCTGAGCCGCCCGCGGAGCCTGAACAGCCGGAGCGGCCCAGCCGGCCCTCCGCCCTGTCCGATCCCCGCCAGGCAGCCACCATTCGGCAGGCTGTGGAGCAGGCCGATCTTCTCTCCCGTCGGATCGTACTGAGCAACCCCAGCCGTCTGGCTATCCGGGAGGACGGCTCCCTGTGGGACGCAGGCCCCGGCTATCTCACCGAAGAGGAGAAGGCCCAGTACCCTGTCAAGCTCATGGACGGTGTGCGCCAGATCTGTTGCTCAGACAACGACCTGCTCCTGGCCGTAAAGGAGGACGACACTCTCTGGGCCTGGGGCTACTATGTGGGCTCCCTAGGGCTGCTGGACAGCTTTGACGCCTGGTCTGAAACTCCCATCAAGGTAGCGGACAATGTCCGATCTGTGGCCACCGGCAAATTCGGCGCCATGGTGGTACGTACCGACGGCTCTCTGTGGTACTACGGCCTGGTGAGCGCGGGAGAGGACGGTTCGGGCACTGACTATGGCGCCGCCGCCCCCGATTCCTACGGACCCCACCATGTGATGGACAATGTGGTCATGGTGGATGCCGGCCTGTCCCGCTACGTGGCCCTGAAAGAGGATGGCTCCGTCTGGGTCTGGGGCGCCGACGGCTATGGCGGCGACGGCAAGATGATTCTCTACAACGGCGACGCTCCTCTGCCCCTGACCAAACTGCTGGACGGCATGATCTCCGTCGGTATGGAGGGGGAGAGCGGCTGGGCCATCGATCAGGAGGGCGGCCTGTGGACCTGGGGTGTCAATGACAATGGCGAGGTGGGCAACGGCATGGCCTATGACACCGTCACCCCTTGGAGCGAGGGAGTTGGGCAGTCCACGCCCGTCAAGATCATTGACCGGGATGTAATCTCCGCCGAGCGGGGCGCCGCCGTATTAAAAAGCGGTGATCTATACACCTGGGGCATTACCGAAGAGGGGGGCGACACGGTTTCCAGCTACGGCTTCCACGTCCAGAGCTTCCCCATCAAAACCGGGGAGGACACTGTTATCGCCAATACCGCTCTCTGCTCTGATGGCTCCCTCCACGCCCCAGATGGCGAGGTTCTCATTGACGGTATCTTTACCCCCAGCGGCCAGTCTGTCCAAGGGACGGTGGACCAGGAGCGGAAGCCCAGCGGCACCTCAACGCCCGGTCAAACAGAGCGGCCCGACCAAGGTGCCGCCCCCCACTTCTCCGACATCAAGGCGGGCCAGTGGTTCCAGCCCTACGTGGAGAAGGTAGTCCAAAATGGACTGATGACCGGCATGGGAGACGAAAGGTTCGAGCCCGGCGGCGACCTGTCTATCGCCCAGACTCTGGTGCTGGCCTATCAGATCCACAGCCGTGAGAGCGGCGACCCGCTTCCCCAGACCTCCGGCGGCTGGTATATGCCCTATTACCAGTACTGTCTGGACAACGGCATCCTCACCGCCCGTGACTTTCCTCAGTCCTGTCTGAACGACAAGGCCACACGGTATGATATGGTCGCCATTCTGGATCAGGCCATCCCCGATGACCAGATGGAGGCAATCAACACCGTCCGGGACGGCGATGTCCCCGACTTGGGGGAGGGGGATGAGCTGGGCGATGTGGTCTATCGGTGGTACCGGGCCGGTGTGCTCACTGGGGATGAGGAGGGCCGCTTCCACGGCGGCAGCGACATCACCCGGGCCGAGGTGTCGGTCATTCTCTGCCAGCTCACTGGGCTGGTGGACCGGGCCAGGCTGTGAGCTCCTATCCCCACCGGCCCCCAGAGTCCGAAAAAACCTGGGTCCCATTTCGGGACCCAGGTTTTTTCCTTGCCCTTCTTGGGAAAGACTGTTATACTGTAAAATGTAATTTTATGTCCGGCCTTCTGCCGGAGTGAGAGGGAGCTCCCGCTATGAAAAAACTGATGGTCATTGACGGCAATTCCATCGTCAACCGGGCCTTCTACGGAGTCAGCCAGAACCTGACCACACGGGAAGGTCAGCCTACCAACGCCATCTTTGGCTTTTTGAACATTCTGAACAAGCTGCTGGACGACAGCCAGCCCGACGCTCTCTGCGTCACCTTTGACCGGGCCGCCCCCACCTTCCGCCACCTGGCCTACGAGGGATACAAAGCCACCCGCAAGGGGATGCCCGACGAGCTGGCCAGCCAGCTTCCCCTGCTCAAGCAGGTGCTGGGGGCCATGAACATCCCCATGTACGAGCTGGATGGCTGGGAGGCTGACGACCTGATCGGCACCATCTCCGTGAAGGACCGGGCGGCGGGCTGGGAGACCATCATCGTCACAGGAGACAAGGACTCCCTCCAACTAGTGACAGACACCACCACAGTGAAGCTGGTGTCCACCCGCATGGGCCGCACCGACACCCGTGACATGACCCCGGCCTCCTTTCGGGAGGAGTATGGCTTTGACCCCATCCACATTATCGACTTGAAAGCCCTGATGGGGGATGCCAGCGACAACATCCCCGGTGTCAAGGGGGTGGGTGAAAAGACCGCCATGGCCCTGGTGCAGCTGTACGGCTCTATTGACTGCCTGTATGACCATATGCCCGATATCTGTATGGCTCCGTCCACCCCCGCCAAGCCCGGCGTGGTAAAAAAGCTGGCCGAGGGCAAAGGGATGGCCCGCATGTCCTATGACCTGGCCACCATCCACACCGACGCCCCCATCGATTTCGACCCGGAGCGCAACCTGCGGCAGCCGCCGGACAACAACGCTCTGTACCAGCTGTTCCTGGATCTGGAATTCGCCAAGCTCATCGACAAGTACCACCTCGCCGCTCCCCAGGGGGAGGGAGAGGCCCAGAGCCAGCCGGGGGCGGAAGACTCCTGTACCACCGAGGTCGTCACCACACAGGTCCGGCTGAAGGAGCTGCTGGCCCTCTGGTCTACCAAGGACAGCGTGGATGTCCTGGCCCTGCCGGGGTTGGACGTAATATGTGTGGAGTGCCGGCTCAACGAGAAGGAGAACCACGCTGCCCTGTTCCTCGCAGACAAATTCCAGGGACACAACGAGTTTCTGCGGACTTTTTTCGCAGACCCGGACATTAAAAAGGTTACGCACGGGCTGAAGGGCCTGTGGCGCTCCCTGCTGGCTGAAGGGATCTCCCCCGCCGGCTTTGTCTTTGATACCGAGGTGGCCGCCTATCTCCTGGCCCCTACCGACGGCAGCTATGACCTGGAAAAGCTGGGGCTGACCTATTTCAGCTTTCAGCCCGCCAAGGCTGGCGACTATTTGGCCGAGGGAGCTTTCGGCCCCCTGGCTGATCCGGTGGGCCCCGCCGCCGCCCTCACCTCCCACTGCGCCCTCATCGGCGCCCTCCACGGGGTGTTGGAAAAGCGCCTGCGGGAGCTGGAGATGTGGGACCTGTATGAGACCATCGAGCTGCCCCTGTGCTCGGTGCTGGCTGAGATGGAGGCAGAGGGCTTTCTTATTGACCGGGGCGCCCTGGTGTCCTTTGGGGAGATGCTCACCCAGCGCATCGACCAGGCCCAGTCCCGCATCTACGAGCTGGCTGGGGAGGCCACCTTCAACATCAACTCCACCCAGCAGCTGGGCCATGTTTTATTTGAAACGCTGGGGCTCCCACCTGTGAAAAAGACCAAAACCGGCTGGTCCACCAATGCCGAGGTGCTGGACAAGCTGCGGGGCCAGCACCCCATCATTGACGAGATTCTGGAGTACCGCCAGCTCACCAAGCTGAAGTCCACCTATGTGGACGGTCTGTCCAAGGTCATCGGTCCTGACGGGCGGCTCCGCACCTCTTTCCAGAATACGGTGACCGCCACTGGGCGGCTGTCCTCCACTGAACCCAACCTTCAGAACATTCCCGTCCGCACCCAGTTGGGGGCCGAGCTGCGCAAGATGTTCGCGGCCCCGGCCGGCCGTGTGCTGGTGGATGCGGATTATTCCCAAATCGAGCTGAGGCTCCTGGCCCATATGGCCGGCGATTCGGCTATGATCGACGGCTTTAAGAGCGGAGCGGACATCCACACCATCACCGCCTCCCAGGTCTTTGGTGTCCGGCCCGAGGAGGTCACCCCCTCCATGCGCCGCTCGGCCAAGGCGGTGAATTTCGGCATCGTGTACGGCATCTCTCCCTTCTCGCTGTCCCAGGACATCGGCGTATCTGTCCAGGAGGCCAAGGAGTATATGGACAAGTATTTCGCCCATTACTCCGGTGTCCGGGCCTATATGGACGGCGTAGTGGAGCAGGCCAAACAGACCGGCTTCGTGGCCACCCTCTTTGGTCGACGCCGCTGGGTGCCGGAGCTGAAATCTTCCAACTTCAACACCCGGTCCTTTGGGGAGCGGGTAGCCCTTAACGCCCCCATCCAGGGCACCGCCGCCGACATCATCAAGCTGGCCATGATCCGGGTGCGGGACCGGCTTCGCGCCGAGGGGCTGAAGGGACGCCTGGTCCTCCAGGTCCACGACGAGCTGATCGTGGAGTGTCCGGCGGAGGAGGCGGATAGAATCTGCAGCCTGGTGGAGGAGGAGATGGAGGGCGTGGCTGCTCTGTCCGTCCCTCTGCTGGCCGAGACTCACGCTGGAAAGAGCTGGGCGGACGCCCATTAGCCCGCCGCGCTGGCCCGGACCGCATCCTCTTGTCCTTTCGGAATACTTCACCTTGAACCTGCTTGGTTAGGAACGTCCAATGGGCATTCCTCCCCCCGCATCTCCGCCACCTATCCCTCGAAAGTGACCGACTGTCCTGGTTTTGTTGTCAAATCGGCAGGAATCTGATACACTGACAACAGAATAGCAGGGAGGTATCCTCCATGGATCGTACCGTCTATACCACTGCTCGACTTGTCAAGTGGGCGCTGCTGGGGGTGTCAGGATGAGTGGGACCGACCGCCGCCCAGTTCTGACGACCTTGTTGACCGTTCTGGGCTGTCTAGCTATGCTTTGGGTGGAGTGGGTGCTGTCCCCCGTCTACCCGGTAAAGTCGTCGGCTAAGGCGCTGGTCTTTCTGGGCTGCGCCGCCGCCTATGTGCTGGCCTCCGGCGACCGGACGATCCTCCGGTCCTTCGGCCGGCCCGAACAGGGGGCGATGAGGCTGCCCCTGCTGCTGGGGGGCGGAGTATTCCTCCTGCTGCTGGGCGGGTACACGCTGCTCTCTCCCTGGCTGGATTTGTCCGCCATCTCCGGCAATTTACAGGCCAAGGAGGGCTTCACCGCCGCTACTTTTCCACTGGCGGCCCTCTATATCATCTTTGGTAACTCCATGCTGGAGGAGCTCTTTTTCCGGGGCTTTGCCTTTCTTGCCCTGTACCGATCCGGTTACAAAAAGCTGGCCTGGACCTTTTCCGCCCTAGCTTTTGCCCTGTACCATGTGTCCATCATGGACGGCTGGTTCCACCCGGCCCTGCTGGTCCTGCTTACCGCTGGGCTGGCCTGCGCCGGGCTTCTGTTCAACGCTCTGGACGCAAAAAGCCAGACCATATGGCCCGGCTGGCTGGTCCACATGGGGGCCAACCTGGCCATCAACACCATCGCCCTTCACCTGTGGGGGATCATTTGACGAAAGGAGAGTGTCCTGCGCCCTCTGTCTGCTGGCCTTGGTATCCCATCTGGCTGATGAAACAACAAGTGGGTCTATGCGGTTCCCACCGCGTCTGAACTGTAAATCCGCTTTGCAAGGAGGCTCCCTTATGACATTCTGGACTGTCTTAACTGTTTTTCTCCTCTTCCCCCTGCTGATGCTTACCCTTGTATTTTTCTTCCGCCCCGCCTGGCTCCCCCTGGTCATCCCCATGAGTACGCTCTCTGCCCTGGCGCTATGCTGGGGGAAGTTCTGCTACTTTGAATGGCGGCCTCCCCTTATGGTCCTTCTCTCCATCCAGATGCTGGCTGTCACTCTGCTGGTTTTGGTTCTGGCGGCGGTGCGGAAAACACCCCGTTACGGAGCCTTCTTCCTGGAGAGCCTCACCGCCCTGCTGTTCACTGCCATGTGCGTCTGCGTCCCCTACGGGTACATAGAGCTGGAATGGCTCGCCAAATTCTATCCCTCCTGTCCCCCGCCTCAGGCGGCCCTTCTCCTCCTGTTCCCCTTCGGAACTGGGATTCTCCTATCCCTCTGGGGCGTTCGGAAACTGCGCGGGCCGAACAAATAACCGGCAGACCCAACCTTTACCCTATCACATAAGGAGTCAATACAATGTACTACGAGATTGTCCCCATGGACCGAAGCCACATAGACCAAATCGCCGCCCTGGAGCGGGAATGTTTCTCCACGCCCTGGAGCGAGACCATGCTCTCTGACGCCCTTTTCGACCCCCAGGCCAGCTTTATCGTGGCCGACGACGGGGAAGGCAATATTCTGGGCTACGCTGGCTTACATGTGGTGTTGGACGAGGGCTACATCGACAATATCGCCGTCCACCCCGACGCCCGGCGGCATGGAGTGGCCTCCGCCCTGCTGGATGTGTACTGCCGCTTCGGCGCCGCCAATCTGGCCTTCCTCACTCTGGAGGTACGGGTATCCAACACTGCCGCCATCGGCCTATATGAAAAGTATGGCTTCCACCAGGCTGGCCTGCGGCCGGGATACTACCAAAATCCGCGGGAGGACGCCTTAATTATGACACGGGAGTTTGAACATGAAGCTGATTGAATTGACCGCGGAGCAGTTGTCCGCCCTGTATGAGAGCGAGCTGAAAGTCGCTTTCCCGCCCCAGGAGCTGAAGCCCCTAAAGGCCATGCTGAACCTGATGGCTGAGAAGAAGTATCAGGCCCTTGGCCTGTATGATGGAGATGAACTGGCGGGCTATGCCCTGCTGTGGTTGGAGCCAGGTATTCCCTTTGCCCTGCTGGACTATCTGGGAACCATCGAAGGCAGGCGCAGTCAGGGGCTGGGGACCATTATGCTGGACCTGTTGGCCGGCTACTACAAGGATTACCGAGGCATCTTCGGCGAGGCGGAGGCACCAGAGGGCGGCAGTCCCGAGGGGGAGGAGCTGCGCCGGCGCCGGCTCGGCTTCTATCTGCGCAACGGGTTCCGATACGGCGGCTATGACTGCGCCCTCTTTGGTGTCCACTACCAGACCCTGATCCGAGGCCGTGAGGACGTCACTCCGGGTGAGCTGCTGGCCGTCCACCAGAAAATTTACAGTGGACATATGCCCAAACAGGTATACGACCGTTTCATCCAGATCCCCCTGCTCCCTGGGCAGCGGCCCAACTCCATGGGAGACTGGGTGGAGGAGTGAGGGGCGCCCCTCCCCGTCTACATCGTCATCTCTATTCCTGGCAAGCCCTGCGTCTCCCTCAGCCGCCAGCGCGCACTTCCTTCGCAGCGGTGTCCGCTGGTTCCCTCGATCAGAAAGTAGGTATTGATACGATGAATATTCTTGCCATTGAATCCTCCTGTGACGACACCGCCGCCGCCGTTGTCAAGGACGGTCGGACGGTGCTGTCTAGCTGCGTGTCCTCCCAAATTGAGATGCATACCATCTATGGCGGCGTGGTACCGGAGCTGGCCTCCCGCAAGCATATCGAGGCCATATCCGGTCTAGCCGACAAAGCTCTGGCTGACGCCGAGCTTTCCCGCGCCGATCTAGACGCCGTAGCGGTTACCTATGCCCCCGGCCTCATCGGCGCTGTGCTGGTAGGGGTCAACTTCGCCAAAGGGGCAGCCATGGCTCTGGACCTGCCCCTCATCCCGGTCCACCATGTCCGGGGCCACATCGCGGCCAATTATATCACCCACCCGGACCTGGAGCCCCCCTTCGTATGCCTGTGTGTATCCGGCGGCACCACAGCCATCGTGGATGTGCGGTCCTATACAGAGATGGAGATCATGGGTTCCACCCGGGACGATGCCGCCGGCGAGTGTTTTGACAAGGTGGCGCGGGTGCTCGGCATCGGCTATCCTGGCGGCGCTCCCATGGACCGGCTGGCCCAGGGGGGCGATGACCTGCGGTATGAGCTCCCCCTGGCCCATGTGACCGGGCACGAGCTGGATATGTCTTTCTCCGGCCTCAAAACAGCCAGCCTGAATCTGATCCACAACGCCCAGCAGAAAGGGGAACCCCTGGACCTGCCCTCTTTCGCCGCCAGCTTTGGCCGGGCGGTGAGCCAGTCCCTGGTCCCCCGTGCTATGGCCGCAGCCAAGGCAAAGGGCTATGGCAAGGTGGCGGTGGCTGGCGGCGTGGCGGCCAACAGCCGCATTCGGGCCGATCTCCAGGCCGCCTGTGCCCAGAGCGGGGATCAGCTCTACCTCCCCGAACTGCGCTACTGCGGCGACAACGCCGCTATGGTCGGCTGTCAGGGGTACTATGAGTGGCAGGCTGGCCACACAGCCGGTTGGGAGCTAAATGCTTACGCCACCCGGGATATCTCTCTGGGATAAGCCCACTGTTTCCCGCCTGGCGGAACAGCGGGCGGCTCTCCCTGTGCTCCGTCTGTAGTATTACAGTCTGGATACCTCCCCTCTCAATTTTGCGTTATGTCACCCATAATTTTTGGGTTCTTTACATTTTTTCCCTATTTCTAATCGTAAGAAATCCACAGCCGCCCGAATCATGGCGCTTTGAGCCGCCCCTTTTGTGGAAAACCATGTGGAAAGTGTGAATAACTTTTTGTACTTACTTTTTACAATTCCGATTATGTAAATCTTTTATACCTGTACATAGGTCTCTGGCGGCTGCCATACAAAATTTTTCGTTCCTCCTATTGACATTAGCTGGACGTGGTGGTAGAATGTTGCGGTACAATAAAGTAGGTACGGTTCCCCGTCCTCACCCCAGGCCAGCGCCAAAGGGTCAACATGGAAGATCAGCACTGGATGTCCAGTGGTGTTTTGCTGTGATACGGGGGCCATATCGGCTATCCGTATTTTATTTTGTCTGGAGGTGCTTTCCCATCGCTAACACAGGTCATCAAACCAATGACGAGATCCGCGACAAGGAAGTTCGACTGATCGACCAGGCCGGCGAACAGTTGGGCATCATGTCTTCCCAGGAGGCGCTTCGTCTAGCGGAAGAACAGAACCTGGATCTGGTTAAGATCTCCCCCAACGCCGTTCCCCCTGTGTGCAAAATCATGGACTACGGCAAATATCGGTTCGAACAGACCAAGCGCGAGAAGGAAGCCCGCAAGAATCAGCGCGTGGTGGAGATCAAAGAGATCCGGATGTCCCCCAGTATTGATCTCAATGACTTCAACGTTAAGCTGAGGAACGCCCAAAAGTTTTTATCTGAGGGCAACCGCTGCAAGGTCACAGTCCGCTTCCGCGGCCGTGAGATGGCTCATACCAATATCGGTCAGGATCTGCTGCTCAAGTTCGCGGAGGAGTGCGGCGAGCTGGCTGTTATGGATAAGAGCCCCAAGCTGGAGGGACGTCATATGTCCATCTTCCTATCCCCCAAGCCTGCCAAAGACGCCAAAAAGTAAGTAAAGGAGTTTTCTGTTATGCCGAAGATCAAGATCAAGACTCACAGCGGCGCCAAAAAGCGCTTCTCTCTCACCAAGACCGGCAAGGTCAAGCGCGCCATGACCAAGAAGCGTCACCTGCTCAACGGCCACGGCAAGACCACCAAGCTGAAGCGGGCTCTGCGCGGCACCACCTATGCCGACAAGACCAATGAGGCCGCGATCAAGCGCATGATCCTGTACAAGTAAGACAGAGGGAGGTAACGAACAATGGCAAGAGTGAAAGGCGCGATGATGACGCGCAAGAGAAGAAATAAGATCCTCAAGCTGGCCAAGGGCTACTGGGGTTCCAAGTCCAAGCATTATAAGATGGCCAACCAGGCTGTCATGAAGTCCGGTGTGTACGCCTATACCGGCCGCAAGCTGAAGAAGCGCGACTTCCGTCAGCTTTGGATCACCCGAATCAATGCCGCCTGCAAGCTGAACGGCATGAACTACTCCACCTTCATGAACGGCCTGAAGAAGTCCGGCATCGTCATCAACCGCAAGATGCTGGCCGAGCTGGCAGTCAACGATAAGGCAGCTTTCGTCCAACTGACGGAAACCGCCAAGAAGGCTCTGGCCTAATTCTGTGAAATTGCGCTCCGGTACTGGATTTCAGCACCGGAGCTTTTTTCTGGCACATCTGATTATTCCCGGCGGCTGATTTTCTCCCTTTCCACAGCCGACCCAATCAAAAAGGAGGACACCTATGCCCACATTCACCTTAGATATCTACCAGACTGCAGGCATTGCCATGCTCCTGTTCGTACTGGGCCGATTTCTCACCGAGCGCGTCGAGTTCCTGAGAAAATGCTGTATCCCCGCCCCTGTGGTGGGGGGCCTGATCTTCGCCCTCGTTCATCTGGGACTCTATATGAGCGGTGTACTGGCCCTATCCTTTGATGAGAACATCAAAAACTTCTTTATGACCCTGTTCTTTACCAGCGTAGGCTATACCGCCTGCTTCCGACTGTTGAAAAAGGGGGGTAAAAAGGTATTTACCTTCCTGTTTGTCGCTATCTTAATGGTTATCCTGCAAAATTTGGCCAGCTCTGTGCTGTCCGTCCTGCTTGGCTGGGATCCCCGTCTCGGCCTGTGCACCGGCTCCATCCCCATGGTAGGGGGCCACGGTACCGCGGGCTCCTACGGCCCCGAACTGGAAAAGATGGGTCTGGCCGGCGCTGAGGTGCTGGCTATGGCCGCCGCCACCTTTGGTCTTGTCGCCGGCTCCCTGATGGGCGGCCCTACCGCCCGCAGCCTTATCAACAAATATGGTCTGCGCTCCAACGAGACCACCGAGTCCGTCATTGAAGCCGCTGACGAGACTCCTGAAGAGAAGGAGCGGGCGGAGCGCATGGACTATACGGCCTTTACCAACGCCGCCATCCTGCTCATCGTCGCATCTGGCCTGGGCACTCTGCTGACCATGGCCTTCAATAGCGTGCAGATCACCATTGCCGGCACGGTCATCAAGTTCACCTTCCCCACCTATATCGGCTCCATGGTCATCGCCGCTGTCATCCGCAATTTCTGTGATGTCAAGCGCATTATTCTCCCCGCCAAGGCCATCGATACCTGGGGTAATGTGTCCCTCTCTATCTTCCTGGCCATCGCCCTTATGTCCCTAAAGCTCTGGGAACTGGCCGAACTGGCTACGGACATGGTCATTCTACTGGCCGCCCAGGTAATACTCATGTTTCTCTTCGCCCGGTTCGTGGTGTTCCGGCTCATGGGTCGGGACTATGAGGCGGCAGTCATGACCTCCGCCTTCTGCGGATTTGGTATGGGCGCCACGCCCAACGCCATGGCCAATATGCAGGCCATCACCAAAAATTACGGCCCCGCGCCTCAGGCTTTTTTTATCGTACCGCTGGTCGGCTCGCTGTTCATTGATTTCTGCAACGGAATTATTATTACCCTGTTTCTGAATGTACTGCCGTTGATCTTCGGCTGATAAAAGCCCGCGCCCTGCTCCCCTGAGGAGCAGGGCGCTTTTTTACGATCTTATCAGGTCTTTGTCCCCTTCTTCACTATTTATACAGAGGCTCACAGTCCTCTAGACGACTCCTTTTTCTTCCGCTTGGCCGCCATATAGCGGTCCTCCTCACTGAAGATGCAGCCGCAATATTTCTGCATATAGAAGCCGTGCTCCCGGGCAAAGGCCTGGCCCGCCTGAAACAGTGGCCTGAAATCCCGGTACAGGAAGTCCACCCCGTACTTCTGCCCCATCTCACGGGCAATGGCGGCGATGGCATCATGGTTCTGATAGGGGGAAATGAGCAGCGAGGTGGTAAAGCTGTCATAGCCATGCTCCGCGGCGTATCGGGCTGTCTCCTCCATTCGGACCCGGTAGCAGTAGGGACAGCGCCCGTCAATATTTCCAGCCACAGCGGTGACGAACGGCCGCAGATCATAGGTGCCGCCGATGACCAATTTCATGCCGATCTCCCTTGCGTAGTCCTCTAAGGTGCGCTTCCGGGCCTGATATTCCGTATAGGGGTGAATGTTGGGGTTAAACCAGAAGCCGGTGACCGACAGCCCCTCCTCCCGCAGTTGAGCGATAGGCTGGTTGGCGCAGGGGGCACAGCACATATGCATCAGGGTATTATCCATCACACGCACCTCAAATCTCCAAAATATCTAACTCCAGGCCCTGCCGCATGGCATAGGCCAAGGTCTGGGCCGTCCCGCCTCTGGGTTCACCGTCATAGACGGCGATAATCCGGCAGGCCCGGTCCACCATGTACCGGTTCCGCCTTGCCATGCAGCCCCGGTCATAGTGATGCTGGACCAGAGTCTCATAGTCGCACTGGTCCAGGATAGCCTGATAGCGGAGCCGCTCCTCCCGGGGCCAGCGGTCCGCTTGGCTCTCACAGGGCCGCGCCCCCTCCAGCGTCACCTGCGGAAAGCACGCCCGCAAGGCCAACACAGCCTCGGCAAAATACAGGTCCGCCCCCCGTGCCATTCCACAGATAAAATGGCGGCAGCCACTCTGATAGGCCCGCTCCAGGGCCTGTCCCAACCGCTCCTTCAGCCGTGTGCATCTGGGGTCCCGCTCATCCGTTCCCCAAGGAAGTTTGTCGGGCCGGTGCCCGGTAAAGCAGCAGGTATTTGCCTGTTCCAAAACACAGCGCCCCTTCTTTTGTGCTGGTTTCTATTCTATAACAGGACATAGTCTAAGTCAATGTTTATGGAAAATTTGTTCGATTGAGTGGACAGCCAATCGATTCTCTGTATCCATATCCTGCCACGGGTGTACCTGGTGGAGCCCTGTTTCCTCTCCTCTATCTCCGCGATCCCGCTGCTCGGTGAACTTGGGCCTCAAGAACAGAATGGACGGCCTTTGGCCGTCCATTCCTTTTACTCCAATATCCTACCATCCACTGAGATGGTCACCACCTGCCAGGGGATAAACTTCCCGCTGTCCCGCAGGGCCTTCTCCGCCGCAATTTGTAGGCCGCCGCAGCAGGGGACCTCCATCCGCGCAATGGTCACGCTCTTGATATTATTTTGACGGATGATTTCTGTCAGCTTTTCACTGTAATCAACCCCGTCCAACTTGGGGCAGCCCACCAATGTCACTTTGCCCCGGATAAAATCCTGATGGAAGTTTCCATAGGCAAAGGCGGTGCAGTCGGCGGCAATCAGCAGGTTCGCGCCGTCAAAGTAGGGCGCCGTAAGGGGAGCCAGCTTGATCTGGACAGGCCACTGGCGCAGTTGGGATGAGACGGCGGCTTCCTGCTCCTGACGCCGTCCCAGTGTCTGGATACGGCTGCCAGGGCAGCCATGTCCTTCTCCATTCTCCCGCTCCCTCTTTTTAGACTGGACCGCCGCCTCATCATAGGGAGCCGCCTCCCGCTCCACAAAGGTGATGGCCCCGGTAGGACAGGTGGGTAAACAGTCCCCCAGGCCGTCACAGTAGTCATCCCGAAGCAGGGCCGCTTTGCCCTCCACCATGCCGATGGCCCCCTCATGACAGGCCTGGGCACACAGGCCGCAGCCGTTACACTTCTCTCGGTTGATCTCAATAATTCTACGAATCATGTCATTTTCCGCCTTTCCTTGACTTGGATGGGCTAAGTATAGTACCATTGATCCACAGAGTACGTTGTTAAAACAACATTTTAGGAGAAAGATATGGACTATCAATTTTTGGCTGGTATTCTCCTGTTCCAAGGGCTCTCCCCGGACGTTCTTCCGGATCTTCTGGCCGGTCTGGGAGCCGGGACCCGTTTCTATCCCCGTGGGGAGGCCGTCCTCCGGACCGGCGACCGGACCGGGCGGCTGGGTCTGGTGCTCTCCGGCGGCGTCAACATCGAGAATCACGACGCCTGGGGAAACCGGACCATCCTGGACCATGTGGCCCCCGGCCAGGTCTTTGCGGAGACCTACGCCTGTGTCCCCGGGGAACCACTGATGGTTGACGTTGCGGCCGTCCAGGACACAGAGGTCCTGTTCCTGGATATGGGCCTGCTCTTGTCCGGCGAGGGACCCCATCATGGCATCCTCCTGCGCAACCTTCTGACCATTACGGCCAGAAAAAACCTGGCCCTCTCTCGGCGCATCTTCTACACCTCCTCCAAGACCATCCGGGGCAGGCTGCTCTCCTATCTGTCCGACCAGGCGGTGCTCCAGAACAGCCCCTCCTTTTCTATCCCCTTTGACCGCCAGCAGCTGGCTGATTATCTGGGCGTGGACCGGAGTGCCCTGTCCAATGAGCTGGGCAAAATGAGGCGGGAAGGGCTACTGTCCGCCAGGAAAAGCCACTTTCGCCTCAATGTGAACCAGATGCCCTGATCTACACAGGATTTACAATTTAATTACAATTCATTTTCTTTGGTTGACAATGTAGACCAGTTGTGTTATGTTTGGTTTACAAAGTAGACTTAAGGAGGTGTTTTTATGCCGGATGTCACCCTGACCAACAGCGAATGGTATGTGTTGGACTGCCTTTGGGAGCACTCTCCTCTGACGGTGATGGAATTGGTGGAGCGCCTGTCCCAGAAGGTGGGCTGGGCCAAGAGCACCACCATCACTACCCTGCGGCGGATGGAGGAGAAGGGGCTGGTCCACTGTGAAGTGACGGGCCGGACCCGTCACTATCGGCCCTCGGTGGAACGGCGGCAGGCCGTCCGCCGGGAGACCCGCTCCTTCTTGAACAAGGTGTATCGGGGCAGCGTGGGGTTGATGGTGTCTGCCATGGCCCAGGACAAGGCCCTGACCCGGAAGGAGATTGACGAGCTGTATGAGATTCTTCGACAGGCAGAGGAGGGAGCGAAATGAGCGGCATTTTCGTTCTGAACAGCGCCATGCCCACCCTGATCCCCTGGGCCTTCACCTCCACCCTACTAATTCTGGCGGTGCTGACTGTCCGTTGGCTCACCCGGAACCGGCTGTCCTCTGTGAACCGCTATGCCCTCTGGGCGGTGGTGCTGATCCGGCTGCTGATCCCTATTCAGCTCCCCTTCCTGTCCTCCTTAGGGGCAGTGGACTTTGCGCCTCAGATGGAGGACACCCCGGTATACGCCTTTCCCACCGACCACATAGACGCGCCAGAGAGTTATATTCAGCATATCTGGGAAGAACAGGGAGAGGACCCGGTCATGAGCGCCGGCATCACCAGCCGTGGCTTCCCCGCTCTGGGAGGGCTCGGCTTTGATTATTACAGCGGCGGCACAGTCCTGGAGGAAAACGGTTATACCGATTACGCCTTTTTCTCCACTGTCCCCCGTATCCTGTCTATCCTGTGGGGGACAGGAGCAGCGGTGATGCTCCTGTTCCTGATTGGGAGCAACCTGCGCTTTGCCGCAAGGCTGCGCCGCTCCCGCCGCCCCCTGGACATTCCTGAGTGTCCTCTTCCCGTCTACGTGATAGAGGACCTGTCCTCTCCCTGCCTGTTCGGCCTATTCCGGCCCGTGGTCTACCTGACTCCCCAGGCAGCGGCGGACTCTGCCGCACGGGAGCATGTGCTGGCCCATGAGCTCACCCACTACGCCCACCGGGACCACCTCTGGGCCCCCCTGCGGTGTCTGGCCCTGGCCCTCCACTGGTATAACCCTCTGGTGTGGCTGGCTGTCCTCCTGTCCAAACGGGACGGAGAACTGGCCTGTGACGAGGGGGCGGTACGCCGTCTGGGAGAGGACCAGCGCATCCCCTACGGCCGCACCCTGGTGGGCATGGTGGCCCAGCGTTCCCTGCGGCCGGCCGATCTGCTGTCCTGCTCCACCGCCATGACAGGGGGCAAAAAGACCATTCAACAGCGCATCGCCCTGCTGGTGAAGCACCCAGAAACCAGGGCGGCCGCTGTCTTTGGGGCTTGTGTGGCCCTGGCTCTGGTAGCAGTATTCACCTTCTCTGACGGAAACCAGAGCGGCGGTCCGGCAGGCGATTATAGACGCTTCCTCAGTGATGTGCAAAGCGCCCAGAGCATCCGCCTGGGACAGCCCACCACCTCCAGTCAGTTTGACCCCACCGCCATCACCGATCCGGAGCTGCTGGCGGAGGCCAAAGAGATCTTGAAGCAGGAGTGCCCGGACTGGCTCAATCCGCCCCAGGTAGTGGGGGACCTGGACCCGGCCTCTCTGCGTACCCTGACTCTCACTGACCAGCAGGGCGCGGAGGTCCGATATCTGCTGGCCGCCCCCGCCGACCGGGGGAACTCCGGCGACTTCTATGTGCTTACTGACGGTGAACTCAGCGGGACGGAGGTTTCCGGACGCCGGGTGGCCGCCCTGATGCACCAGCAGGCGGCAGTCCAGCTCTATGACCTGATGAACCGCCAGGGGGCGCAGAGCGGCGCCGTTCCTCTTACCGCCGAGGAGCTGGCCTATTTCAACGACGGCTCCTTCTTTGACAACGGGACCGGCAGCGGCGGAAATGCCTACATCAATTTCTCCATTCGCAACCAGTTCCTGACTTCCTGGTATGACCATCCGGCGGACATCGACCTGTACCAGCTGTTCTATCTGGGGACCGGCAATCCCAGCTCCATCAGCGAGGAGGAGCGGCGGCTGGTCATCGACCGGGGTTACGGCGGGGCGGACCCGGACTGCGGCTGCACCAAAATCACCCGGCAGGAGATGGACGCCGTCCTGCTGGAACACACCGGCCTGACTTTGGAGGAGACCAATCTGGTGGGGCTGGGCGATTTCACCTACCTGCCGGAGTATGACGCCTACTACCACTTCCATGGGGACACCAATTATACAGTCCCAAGCTTTGAGAGCGGCTCCCGCCATGACAGCATTCTCTATCTCAACTATGGGGACCACGGGGCCTGCCAGTTGGTCCTTCGGGCGGTGGACGGCGGATATCAGTTTATCGCCAACCGCTCTACCCAGGTTGGAAACGTGCCCAGCTCCTATACCCGGCTGGAGAAGCCGGAGCACATCGCCGCCCTGGTGGAGCTGCTGGTCCAGGATCAGGCGTTTCTCACCGAAAACGCCCAGTATTTAGGGATCACCCCGGAGGCGCTGGCCGACGCCCTCCAGGGGAAGGGGGAGGAAGGCGTCTCCCCCGACCTGCTGGTCATCGGCACCTACAACGGCTGGGTCCCGGACCAATGGGGGCGGGGCTACGGCTATCGGCTGACGGTCTGGGGAGGCGGCAGTGTGATGTTTATGGACCTAACCTTCCCGGCGGCGCTGAATGAGCAGGTGCTGGCCTTCCACCAGCAGGACTCTTTGGAGTTGATTCAAAAGGACCTGACCCAGCGTCTGTCCGCTCTCACCCTACAGGACATCCAGTCCGTCAGCGGAGGCCGCTATGACCTCCCGGTCTCGTCCGACCAGCTGGCCGGGATGCTCAACCGAATGGCAGACCGGTATCTGGGGCCGGACGGATCCGACAGCTTTTCCTCCCACCGGCTGTGGACGCTGGACATCCTGCTGCCCGAGGACGTCACCCTGTATCTCTCCGCCGGTCTGGTCGAGGACCAGGTGGACATCGACGGGCTGCTCTTTGAAAGCCCGGAGCTGTACCAGCTCATCCGTCAGCGGTGGACTCCTCCCGCCGGCAGCATCATCCGGGAGGACCTGTCCCCGGTGGCGGAGGCGGTGGACCGGCTCCTGGCGGATGAGCTGGCCAAGTGGAACCAGGACTTTACCGACAGCGGCCTGTCCGCCCCCTACACTGGGGTAGAACTGACCCAATTCCGCCTGCTGTCCTCTTACCCCGACCTGCTGAAAGAGGGGACCGTGAAGCTGTACGCCTTCGACTACGGCTTGACCACCGGGAATTTGGAGGAAGCGGGCTGGGCTGGAGGGAATTACGCCGACGGCGACGGTCTGTTTCATCCTTACGGCCATGTGCCCCATCTGCTGACGGTGGAGGGGATCGGTCATATGGAGCGCAGTCAGATCATCCTATGGGAGTTCCCCCTAGTGGTAGGCAGCCAAGGCTATGAGGAACTGGTCACTCAGGACTATGTTCGTGACGTGGTGGTAAGCAACCTCCGGGACCTGCTGGACCCGGTGGTCCCCGCCTCGGTGACCGACCCCCAGAAGGCGGCCGAGGCCTATGGACGGGCTCTGGCCCAATACTATTCCTCCTTTGGGTCCAGCCACCCATCGGCCGTAACCTACGCCGCCCTGTATGAGGCCCGGGTCTATCAGCAGGCGGCCAGCGGACTGTGCGCCTCCATCACTCTGGCCGTGGATCCGGTGGAAGCGAACAACATATATTGGCAGTCGGGTGCCGGCCTTGATCCAGGACCAGATGGACATTGGCTGTACACCCTGGAATACTGCCTGGAACGGCAGGAGGACGGCACCTGGAGGTGTACAGACTCGGGTACCGGCGGGGTCAGGCTGGAGCGCGGAGATCCCCAGGTAATTAAGCCAGAACCGGAAAGATGACTTCCCGCTTCATCCACAAATAACTTTTGCAGAGTCCCGCCGGAGGATATCCGGCGGGACTCTTTTACATTCTTGACAAATTTTTATCTTAAATATGTCTAAAATCACGAAAAACAGGATGTTAAATTCCTGTCTTTCCTCCTCTCTGTCCTGTTAAGAAATCGTTAATTCCGTTGTTTTTGCTCCCCAAAATCGCTATCATAATACTGAAGAAATAGAAAGATATCCAGTCTATTGTAGGTGTTTCAAAATCATGAGTCTGCGCGTAGGAATCGATATCGGCTCCACCACCGTCAAGGTAGTGGTGCTGGATGAACAAAATAAACTGCTGTTCCGCTCCTATGAGCGGCACTTCTCCAAGACCCGTGAGCGGGCACTGGAAACATTGAACTCCATCTCCGATATGCTGTCCGGCCAGCGTGTCAAGGTCACCATCACCGGCTCTGCCGGACTGGGCGTAGCCAACGCCGCGGGCATCGACTTCGTACAGGAGGTATATGCCACTGCCGCCGCGGTGAATACATACATCCCCGACACGGACGCGGTCATCGAACTGGGAGGGGAGGACGCCAAGATCATTTTCTTCGGCGGCTCCCTGGAGGAGCGGATGAACGGCTCCTGCGCCGGTGGTACCGGCGCCTTCATCGATCAGATGGCCACCCTGATGAACGTCACGGTGAACGAGCTAGATACTCTGTCCCTAAAGCATGAGAAGATCTACCCCATCGCCTCCCGCTGCGGTGTATTTGCCAAGAGCGATATCCAGCCCATCCTGAATCAGGGCGGGCGGAAGGAGGACGTGGCCGCTTCCATTTTCCAGGCAGTGGTGGACCAGACGGTGGCCGGCCTGACCCAGGGCCGGGAGCTGAAGGGCAAGATCGTGTTTCTGGGTGGGCCTCTCCACTTCCTCATGGGCCTGCGCCAGCGTTTTGTGGAGACTTTGGCCCTAGACGGTGAGCACGCCATCTTTCCCGAGGACGGCGACTGTTTCGCGGCCATGGGCGCGGCTCTGTGCGCTACCGACTATCAGCCTGTCCCCTTTGAGGAGGTGCTGAAAAAGCTGGCCGACAGCGCCGAGGCCACCACCCTGGTGGACACCATGCCTCCCCTGTTCTCCAGTCAGGAGGAGTACGACCAATTCAGTGCCCGGCACAACGCCAGCCGCCCCCCAGAGGTGGATATCCATACCTACTCCGGTCCGGCTTGGCTGGGCATCGACGCTGGCTCCACCACCACCAAGCTGGCCCTCATCACCGCCGACGGCGGCCTGCTGTATACCTATTACCACTCCAATCTGGGTAACCCCGTGGCCATCGTGCTGGAACAGCTGCGGACCATCTACGCCATGTGCGGTGACCGTATCGTGATCCGCGGCGCCGCCGTCACCGGCTATGGCGAGGACCTGATCAAAAACGCCTTCTCCTGCGACCTCGGTCTGGTGGAGACTATGGCCCACTACAAGGCCGCCGCCCACTTTGAGCCCTCCGTGGATTTCATCATCGACATCGGCGGTCAGGATATGAAGTGCTTTAAGATCCGCAACGGCGCCGTGGACTCCATCATGCTCAACGAGGCCTGCTCCTCCGGCTGTGGCTCCTTCATTGAGACCTTTGCCAAGGCTCTGGGCTACAACATAGCGGATTTCTCCAAGCTGGGACTCTTCTCCCAACATCCGGTAAATCTGGGCTCCCGGTGCACTGTGTTCATGAACTCCAGCGTCAAGCAGGCCCAGAAGGACGGGGCCAGCGTGGAAGATATCTCCGCCGGTCTGTCCACCTCTATCGTGAAAAACGCCATTTATAAGGTTATCCGGGCCGCCTCCGCCGACGATCTGGGACAACACATTGTGGTCCAGGGAGGCACCTTCCTCAATGACGCGGTGCTCCGGGCCTTTGAGCAGGAGCTTGGCCGGAATGTGACCCGTCCTGTGATTTCGGGCATCATGGGCGCCTTCGGCGCCGCTTTGGCTGCCCGTGACCTGCACCTGGACAAGAGCCAGCTGCTGGGCCGGGAGGCTCTGGACCGTTTCTCCCACACCGCCAGACCCGCTACCTGCGGCCTGTGCACCAATCACTGCTCCCTCACCGTCAACTCCTTTGACGGGGGGCGGCGCTTCGTCTCCGGCAACCGGTGCTCCCGTCCTCTGGGGGAGGAGCCCAGCCATCTGCCCGACCTGATGCGCTACAAATACGACCACCTCCGCTCCCTCCATGGGACGGGGCAGGGAGATGGCTCCAGAGGGAGAATCGGTATTCCCTTCGGCCTGAATATGTATGAGAACCTCCCCTTCTGGTTCGAGTTGTTCACACGACTCAATTTCCGGGTGGTCCTCTCCCCCCAGTCCAGCCGCAAGCTCTATCTCAAGGGCCAACGCACAATCCCCTCTGACACCGTGTGTTACCCCGCCAAGCTGCTCCACGGCCATGTGGAGGCGCTGGTGGAGGAGGGCGTGGACGCCATCTTCTACCCCTGTATGCCCTATAACTTTGACGAGGGTGTCAGCGACAACAACTACAACTGCCCGGTGGTAGCTTACTACCCCGAACTGCTGGCCGCCAACGTACCCGACCTGAAAAAGACCCGGTTCCTCTACCCCTACTTTGGCCTTCACCGCCCCAAGGATTTCGAGCGCAAAGCCAGCGAGTGGTTTTTCAACGAGTTTCAAATCCCTAAGCGGGAGACTGTGTCCGCCGTCAAAGCCGCCTATGCGGCCTACGATGCCTATAAGGAGGATCTAAGGGCCCGCGGCCGGGAGTATATCACCCAGGCACGGGCAGAGGGACGCCCCATCCTTGTGGTGGCTGGCCGCCCCTACCATATGGACCCGGAGATCAACCACGGTATCAACGATCTTATCACCTCCTACGGCTTTGTTCTGGTCACCGAGGATGCGGTGGCCTATCTGGAGGATAAGGCTCCCCGCCATGTTCTCAACCAGTGGACCTATCACGCCAGGATGTATAACGCCGCCCGGTATGTGTGCACCCAGCCGGATATGGAGCTCATCCAGCTGGTATCCTTTGGCTGCGGCATCGACGCTATCACCGGCGACGAGATGCGCTCCATCCTGGAGGACGGCGGCAAGCTGTACACCCAGTTGAAGATCGACGACATCAGCAACCTGGGCGCCGTCAAGATCCGCATTCGGAGCCTGATGGCCGCTATTGAAGCCAGAAAACAGAGTTGAGTATTTCTAGGTGTAAAGCTTGGAGATATTGTGTTCGTTGAAGGCGAACAGGTTTTGAATCACCCGGCGGAGCCGGACACTGAATCCCCGCTCTCCACTCTTTTCAGAAAGGGACTTTTTATGGCAAAATTAGTTTATGACGAAACTGGCCGTCTGCTGTTCACCAAGGAGATGAAGGAGGAGTATACCCTCCTGATGCCCCAGATGCTCCCCGTCCACTTCGGCATGATGCAGAAGCTGCTGGAGTGTGAGGGCTACAAGGTGGATATGCTCACCACCAACCACCGGGGCATTGTGGATGAAGGCCTGAAATATGTCCATAACGACACCTGCTATCCCGCTCTGCTGGTCATCGGCCAGCTCATCGACGCGGTGAAGCACGGCGGCTATGACCCCCACAAGGTGGGCCTGCTCATCACCCAGACTGGCGGCGGCTGCCGGGCCAGCAACTATATCCACCTGCTGCGCAAGGCTCTGGAGAAAGCGGACATGGGCTATATTCCTGTGGTTTCCGTCAATCTGTCCGGCCTGGAGAAGAACCCCGGCTTTTCCTTGACCCTCCCCTTCATTCGCAAGGCGGTCTTTGCCATGATGTATGGAGACATCATCGTCAACGTGGCCAATCAGGTCCGCCCTTATGAAGTAGAGCAGGGAAAGACCGACGCCATGATCGCCCACTGGTCTCAGAAGCTGGTAGACGGCTTCCAGAGTGGGAAGGGCATGAGCCGAGGGCAGATGCGGGCTCTCTTTGACCAGATCTGCGCCGACTTCGCCTCCATCCCTGTCCAGGGTGAACCCAAGATTCGTGTGGGCGTGGTTGGGGAAATCTATGTGAAGTTCGCCCCCCTGGGCAACAACAATTTGGAGCAGTTCCTGCTCTCCGAAGGCGTGGAGCCCGTAGTCCCCGGCCTGACCGATTTCATTATTTTCAAGATTTACAACCGGGTGGCCGATGTGGATCTGTACGGCGGGAAGTGGATCAAGAAGGCCGCCTGCCGGGCCTTCATGTCCTATATCGAGGGCTGTCAGAAGGATATGATCGCCGCTCTGAAGAAGTCCGGCCGCTTCCGTGCCCCCGGCACCTTCCAGGAGCTCCACTCCCTGGTCCATGGCTATCTGGGCGACGGCAACAAGATGGGCGAGGGCTGGCTCCTCACCGCCGAGATGTTGGAGCTCATCCACTCCGGCACCAACAATATCGTGTGTACCCAGCCCTTTGGCTGCCTGCCCAACCACATCGTGGGCAAGGGTATGATCCGCAAGCTGAAGGACGAGTACCCCTACTCCAACGTGGTGGCCATCGACTACGACCCAGGCGCCACCAAGATCAACCAGGAGAACCGCATCAAGCTGATGCTGGCCAACGCCAAGGGCCTGACTCATCAGGAGTCCCCCGCGCCCAGAGCGCCCCAGCCTGAAGTGGCTCCCAAGCTGGCTCATGCCCACAGTTAAGCTTTCCCTCTCAACAAAAAAGGACCCGGTACAGTGGTGTACCGGGTCCTCTTTTCTTTTTTCTCACAGCCCATTGACGATAAAATTGGGCCGCTTCCCCTCCAGCACCAGCTGGGCCGAGGTCCACATATTGGTGTGGGCCCGGTGGAAGGAGCCGCCGGTATTGCCGCCCAGATGGGGCGAGTAGATGGCCCGATCCGCGACCTCTAGAGGGAGGTCCACCAGGGGGTGGTCAGCGGGAGTGGGCTCCGGTTCAAAGACATCCATAGCGATGGCACCCAGTCGGCCGTCGATGAGGGCCTGCCGGACGGCCAGGCTGTCCACCAACAGGCCACGAGAGGTGTTCACTAAAATGGCTCCCGGCTTGAACTTGTCTAGCAGAGCCTTGTCCACCATATGAGTGGTCTCCGGGGTAACTGCACAATGGAGAGATACAATGTCGCACCGGGACACCAGCTCCTCCAGTGGGAGATATTCCACGTTCAGCTCTTCCTCTACCTGGGGTAGACGGCGGTGGGCGGTGTAGTAGTACATCTTGCAGCCGAAGGGAGCCAGCAGCCTGGCTGTGGCGGTACCGATGTCCCCCAGCCCTACCAAGCCCACAGTGGATAGACCCAGCTCCGGAGAGTTGGAGGCCATGACCGCCTCCTTCATCTCGCGTTGACGGCCTGCCCGAAGGGCGTTGTGGCCAGTAATACCGTGACGTAGAGCCATGAGCATGAGCATCACCGTATGCTCCGCCACTGAAGCGGCGTTGCAGCCTTTATTGTTGCACACAAAAATGTTCCTGGCCCTGGCCGCCTCCAGATCAATCCGGTTGTAGGCCACCCCCTCCGATTGGATCAGCTTCAGACCGGGCATCAGGTCCATCAGTTCTCCCGTCACGTCCACGATGGGGTCGGTGAACAGGATCTGGGCATCAGCGTTTTCCCGCGCCGCCTGTTGTGGGGACTGGTCCAGAGAACAGTAGGCCGTTTCAAAGGGCAGCTGTGCAACAAACTCCGGCATATAGGCCTCATAGCGTGCCTTCGGCCCTAAGATCAATACTTTCATGATTCATCCTCCCGGTCATTGATAAATTTTTTCCTCTGGGAAAGAATATAAATATTGTAGCACACTTTTTTTGTTGGTACAACACTCCAATATTAGCACTCAAATAATAAGAGTGCTAATATTTACAATTTATACACAAAGTGTGCAAGAACTGTTCACATTTGGACGATATACTAGGACCAAAGTTAAGTGAGGCAGGAAGGGCCGCTGAGATCGGACCCCCACCTCAGAAAGGAGTTTCTTATGATGTACAGTATGATCCCCTTTGGCCGCTATCACGGCGGTCTAGACACGATTTTTGATGACCTGGAGCGCAGCTTCTTCCCTCCCGCAAACCGCCAGCCCACCGCCTTTCGGACCGATATCCGGGATGAGGGTGACCACTTCCTTTTGGAAGCTGAACTGCCTGGCTTCCAAAAGGAGGATATCCATTTGGAGCTGAAGGAAGGCATCCTGACCATCTCTGCCCAGCACGAGGAAAAGCAGGAGAAGCGGGACGACCAGGGCCAATACCTGTGTCGGGAGCGCCGGGTCGGCTCTTTTGTCCGCTCCTTTGATGCCTCTGGCATTCAGGAGGACGCTATCCGAGCCTCCTATGAGAACGGAGTGTTGACGTTGATTCTGCCTAAGATGGCTGAGATACAGCCTCAAAGCAGAAGGATTGCCATTCAGTGACCAGAAGGAAGGGCAGGCTTCAGAGCCTGCCCTTTTTTGGGGGTGCCGGTGTATACGCCAGCCAGCGAGCGTCAAATTTTTTCTTGCAAAATATCTCAGGTTGGTGTATTTTTGTTTTAGCAAACAATTCAGTCAAGTGCTAATTTATGACAATCTTGAAACCAAAGTTAAAGGAGGTTTCTTTTCATGAATATGGATCGATTTACTCAAAAATCCCTGGCCGCCATCCAGGGGGCCAGGGACATCTCCCAGGAATACGGCAATCAGCAGATCGAGCAGCCCCACCTGTTGCTGGCCCTGGTCAGTGACAACGAGGGGTTCATTCCCCAGCTGCTCGCCGCTATGGGCATGACTGTTCCCAGCTTTGAGGCGGCAGTGAAGGGGGAGGTCCAGAAACTGCCTAAAGTGTCCGGGTCCGGCCGGGAAGCGGACAAGGTCTATGTGTCCCAGGATGTGGACAGGGCCCTCCGCGGCGCGGAGCAAGAGGCCCAGGCCATGAAGGACGAGTACATCTCAGTGGAACACATCTTCCTCGGTCTGCTGGCACAGCCTGACAGTGCCTTAAAGGAGTTATTCCGCACCTACCATGTGGACAGGGAGAAGGTGATGCAGGCTCTGGCCAGCGTCCGCGGCAACCAACGGGTGACCTCGGACAACCCGGAGGATACCTATAACGCCCTGAAGAAATACGGCACCGACTTGGTGGAGCGGGCCCGCCAGAACAAGCTGGACCCGGTCATCGGCCGGGACGATGAAATCCGGAATGTCATCCGCATCCTTTCCCGTAAGAGCAAGAACAACCCTGTGCTCATTGGCGAGCCCGGCGTGGGCAAGACCGCCATCGCTGAAGGTCTGGCTCAACGGATTGTCAAGGGAGATGTGCCCGGTTCCCTGAAGGACAAGACGATCTTCTCCCTGGACATGGGCTCCCTTGTGGCCGGGGCCAAGTACCGGGGGGAGTTCGAGGAGCGGCTGAAGGCCGTCCTCAACGAGGTCAAAAAGTCCGAGGGCCGCATCATCCTCTTCATTGATGAGCTGCACACTATTGTGGGCGCTGGCAAGACTGAGGGCAGTATGGATGCAGGCAACCTGCTCAAACCCATGCTGGCCCGTGGCGAGCTCCACTGCATCGGCGCCACCACTCTCAACGAGTACCGGCAGTATATCGAGAAAGACGCCGCCCTGGAACGTCGGTTCCAGCCCGTGATGGTCAACGAACCCACAGTAGAGGACGCTATCGCCATCCTCCGGGGGCTCAAGGAGCGGTATGAGGTGTACCACGGGGTCAAAATCACGGACGGGGCTATCATTGCCGCCGCGACCCTGTCCAACCGCTATATCACCGACCGCTTCCTGCCGGACAAGGCCATCGACTTGGTGGACGAGGCCTGTGCCATGATCCGCACCGAGATGGACTCCATGCCCACTGAACTGGACATCATCCAGCGGAAGATCATCCAGCACGAGATTGAGGAGGCCGCCCTGAAGAAGGAGACCGACAAGCTGTCCCAGGAGCATCTGGCTGAGATTCAGAGGGAACTGTCCGATATGCGGGAAGAGTTCAAGGCCAAGAAAGCCCAGTGGGACAACGAGAAGGGGGCCATCGGCAAGGTACAGAAGCTGCGGGAGGAGCTGGAGGCGGCCAACGCCGCCCTGGAGAAAGCCCAGCGGGAGTACGACCTGGAGAAAGCCGCCGAGCTGCAATATGGCCGCATCCCGGAGCTGAAGAAAGCCCTGGAGGCGGAGGAGAGCATCGCCAACGAGGGCAAGGCCCGCTCTCTCCTGCGGGACAAGGTCACCGAGGAGGAAATCGCCCGCATCATTGAACGCTGGACCGGCATCCCGGTGGCCCGGCTGATGGAGGGGGAGCGGGACAAGCTGCTCCACCTGGAGGATATCCTCCACCAGCGGGTGGTAGGACAGGACGAGGCAGTAAGGTTGGTATCCGAGGCTATCCTGCGCAGCCGGGCCGGGATCGCCGACCCCAGCAAGCCCATCGGCTCCTTCCTGTTCCTGGGCCCTACCGGCGTAGGTAAGACCGAGCTGGCCAAAACTCTGGCCGAAGCCCTGTTCGACAGCGAAAAGAACCTGGTGCGCATCGACATGAGCGAATATATGGAGAAATTCTCCGTGTCCCGGCTCATCGGCGCCCCTCCGGGATATGTGGGCTATGAGGAGGGCGGCCAGCTCACGGAGGCGGTGAGGAGAAAGCCCTACTCCGTCATCCTTTTTGATGAGGTGGAGAAGGCTCACCCTGACGTATTCAATATATTACTTCAGGTATTGGATGACGGTCGTATTACGGACAGTCAAGGAAGAACGGTGGACTTTAAGAACACCATCATCATTCTAACCTCCAATCTGGGCAGCCAGTTCCTGCTGGACGGCATCGGCTCAGACGGTGAGATTAGTCAGGAGGCCCGGAACCAAGTGAGCGAGCTGCTCAAGCGGTCCTTCCGCCCGGAGTTCCTCAACCGTTTGGATGAAATTGTGTTCTACAAGCCGCTGACAAAGGATAACGTCACCCATATTATTGACCTTCTGGTGGCCGATCTGAACCGCCGCCTGGCGGATCAGCAGCTCACCGTGGAGCTGACTGCCGACGCTAAGTCCCATATCATTGACGCGGCTTATGACCCCATCTACGGGGCTCGCCCCCTGCGCCGCTATCTCCAGCACACAGTGGAGACCCTCATCGGTCGAAAGATCATAGCCGATCAGGTGGAGCCTGGTGCCCATCTGTCTGTTGATGTCAGGGATGGCCAGTTGACTGTGCTTTGAGTTTTCGATTCCTCATTTCATCAGGTCGATTTGCCCCTAACAGCTCCAAAGATAGGAATTTCCCCCATATTTATCCCCAAAAACAGAGGAGGGGCACAGCCGCGGCTGTGCCCCTCTTCTATTTTTCCATTCAGCTCTCCGCATATCGGGCAAGAAACTGGCGGGTCCTCTCCTGCGCAGGGTGCTCAATGACTTGGCGGGCAGGTCCCTGTTCCACGATGACACCCCCATCCATAAAGATGACCTGGTCAGCCACATCCCGAGCAAAGGCCATCTCATGGGTGACGATGATCATGGTGGTCTTTTGCTCCGCCAGGGAGCGGATAACCTTCAACACCTCGCCGGTGAGCTCCGGGTCCAAGGCAGAGGTAGGCTCGTCAAAGCAGAGAATATCCGGCTTGAGAGCCAGCGCCCGGGCGATGGCCACCCGTTGCTGCTGGCCGCCGGAGAGCTGGTGGGGATAATGGCCAGCCCGGTCGGCCAACCCCATCCTGCCCAACAGTTCCCGGCCATCTTTCTCAATCTGGGCGTAGATCTCCTTTTTTTTCTCCTTAAAATCGGGACGTTCCCTGGCCAGAAGCTGGCTGGCTAGGGTCACATTTTCCAGCGCGGTGTATTGGGGAAAGAGGTTAAATGACTGGAAAACCATCCCAAAGTGGAGCCTTTTCTTGCGGATCTCGCTCTCCCTCTGGGTAGAGGGGTCAGCGGCGTCAAAAAGGACCTTATCCTGGACCAGGATCTGTCCCTGATCCGGGGTTTCCAAAAAATTTAGGCAGCGTAGCAGCGTGGTCTTTCCGCTGCCGGAGGAGCCGATGATGGCTAGGGCCTGGCCCTGCTCCAGTTCGAAGCTGATGTCCTCCAGCACACGGGTGGCCCCAAAGTGCTTTTCGATATTCTTGACCTGTAAAACAGCCATTTCAGCGCCTCCTCATCTGAAGTAATCCAGCTTTTTCTCTGTCCGGCTCAACAGAAATGTGACCAGTCCATTGAACACCAGGAAAAACACACCGGCATAGAACAATGGCCAGATCATAGCCTTGTTTCCAAACTCCTTCGCCATGGCGATGACCTCTTTTACCATGATAAAGTTAGCCAGAGAGGTGTCTTTGATCAGGGTGATGATCTCATTTCCCATGGGCGGGACGATGCGCTTGATGACCTGGAGGAGCGTGACGTGGTAAAAGATCTGGCCCTTTGTCATGCCCAGCACCTGTCCAGCCTCCTGCTGCCCTCTGGGTACGCCCTGGATACCGCCCCGGAAAATTTCTGAGAAATAGGCCGCGTAATTAAGCACAAAGGCCAGACAAGCGGCCGTCATCCTGGGAAGCATATGTCCAGGATTCAAAAAACCGGGCAAATAATATACAATGGCCAGCTGGAGCATCAGTGGGGTGGAGCGCATCAGATAGACATACAGCCGGGAGACCCCGCTCAACGGCTTCCAGCGACTGATGGACCCAAAGGACACGATCAGCCCTAGCGGCAGCGCCAGCAACAGTGTCACGAAGAATATCTGGCAGTTGAGCAAAAAACTCTTCCCCAGCATGACGTTCACAGTCTGAAAACTCATGTTCTCTCTCCTTTGCCTTCCCATCAAACACAGCACAGGGCAGGAGGGATCGCTCCCCCCTGCCTTGCGGTCTGGTCGCCGTGTCTTTTCTTTTTACTGATTGGCCAGCAGCAGTTCAGCCAAGTCATATTTCTCAGCCAGGGTATTCAAAGTGCCGTCCTCAATGAGCGCCTGCATGGCCTCATTGACCTTCTCAGCCGCGTCGGAGTCTTTGCGGAAGCCGACGCCGTACTCCTCCACGGACAGCTGCAGATTGGGGATAATCATCAGATCGGAGTAGTCCCCCTGGCCCACCATAGCGCCGGCCAGTACAAAGTCCAGTACGGCGGCGTCGGCGGCGCCGGTCTTGACTTCCAGAAGGGTGTCGGTCTGCTTGGCAGCGGAGATGTACTCAGCCTGCTTTAGACTTTCGTCTGCACCCTCGCCAATGATGGCGGCCTCACCGGCAGAGCCGGCCTCGGCCTCCACCGTCTTACCCACCAGGTCGGCGGTGGACGTATAGACATCGGCGTTGTCGGAGCGGATCACCACCACCTGGTAGTTCTTGATGTAGGGATCAGAGATGGTCAGAGCCTCCTGCAGCTCAGGGGTAATGGTCATGCCGTTCCAGATACAGTCGATGGTCTGGGCCTGGAGCTCCATGATTTTGCTGTCCCAGTTGATCTCCACAAACTCAGGGGTGACACCCAGCTTCTCGCAGACGGCGGTGGCAAACTCAGTCTCAAAGCCAGTCAGCTCGCCATTGTCGTCAAAATAATTCATGGGTTCAAAATAGGTAATGCCGATCTTCATCGTACCGTTGCTCTCGATCTTAGCCCAGTCGGAGTCCGCCGCGTCCACAGAGCTGTTGTCCCCCTGCTGGCTTCCAGAGCTGACATCCGAGGCAGAGGTATTGGAGCCGGACTGGCTGGACTGGTCCTGAGTGCCGTTATTGCCGCAGGCGGCCAGAGACAGGCACATGGCCAAGGCCAAAACAAGAGAAAGAGTCTTTTTCATAGTTATGTATCCTCCAATTCTTTCAGCAAACCCCAGGGATCACTCCCTGTGACACTTTCGCATTTTAGCACGCTAATGCGATATTGTAAAGAGGAAAATGAAAAATTTTTTTGATTTTCTTTTTTGCCAAACACTCTCCTTCCTCTTTCCGGAAAAAATATCACCTTCCACAAGATAAGGGGGCCGGACGGCCATCCCCTTTGTTGGAGGAAAACTGTCACGGGAATGAGGTCGTTCATCCTCATGTCCAACTGACAGTGCTCCTCCGAGAGATAAACCGCCCGGCCCCTGATCTGCGTCACTCAAAAGGCGCTCATAATCTGTGCCAATGTGGACCAGATTACTTCATGCCGTTCTCGTAGGACTCGATCATCTTCTTGACCATCTGGCCGCCCACGGAGCCAGCCTGCTTGCTGGTCAGGTCGCCATTGTAACCCTGCTTCAGGTTGACGCCCACCTCGTTGGCAGCTTCCATCTTAAACTTGTTCATCGCTTCACGGGCATTAGGCACCATAATTTTATTGCTGTTGTTACTAGACATGATTCCTCTCTCCTTTTACTGTTTGACTGTTTTGGTTTGGATGGAACATCCACGCATATCATTTCCCCAGCCGAATCAACTATACCTGTATCATCTTTCCTTATCCAGGCAATTTTCCTGAAATATCCTTTCCTCTTATGATTGCTTAAATAAGCAAATTTCTCTTTTAGCGTACACCGCACAACTGACAAATAGCTGCGCGCGATACTTTCCTATTTCTCTTGAAGGATAAAACGCCAACCACAAAATATTGCCTCTATACAATCCAACTGGAGCACACAAACTTCGGAGAGACAATCCATTTTTATTTTTTGCCTAGCTCTTTCCGCCAAAATACTCTTAATTGGCTATATCCTAAGCCCATCTTAATATCAGATATACACTCCTTAATAACGCAATAATGTCTGGCATGATAGGATAGCAAAATAGAAAATGATTTCCAGAATAAATCGGAGGGGAAGTGAAGTTCACATGGTTTCAGGGAAGGACAATCCTTTGCATGATGGAGGGAACCTGGTAGCTTCCGGTCAATTAAAAATATTTTTCGGCTATGCCGCCGGGGTGGGCAAGACCTATGCCATGCTGGAGGCGGCTCACCATGCTAAACGGGAGGGCATTGACGTGGTGGTGGGTTATGTAGAGCCCCATGCCAGGCCGGAGACTCTGGCGCTGCTGGATGGGCTGGAGGTCCTTCCCACTATGGAGACGGACTACCGTGGGATCAAGCTGCGGGAGTTCGACCTGGTTGGAGCTCTTGACCGTCATCCACAGCTCATCTTGGTGGACGAACTGGCACATAGCAATGTCCCTGGATGTCGCCATATTAAGCGGTATCAGGATGTGGAAGAACTCCTCCAGGCGGGCATTAACGTCTACACCACCGTGAATGTCCAGCATCTGGAATCCTTAAATGACTTAGTTTCCTCCATCACAGGCGTAGTGGTGAATGAGCGAATCCCCGACTATGTATTTGACCGGGCCAGCCAGGTGGAACTGGTGGACATCGAACCCTCCGACCTAGAGAAACGTTTGAAGGAGGGGAAGATCTACCGTGCACAGCAGGCAAAGCGGGCATTGCAGAATTTCTTTACTACGGAAAATCTGGCTGCCCTGCGGGAGATTGCCATGCGCCGGACCGCAGACCAGCTCAACCGCTCCGCGGTGAGCAAAGGGAAAGAGAAAAGCGCCAAGGCGGGCGAACATATCCTGATCTGCCTGTCCTCCGCCCCGTCAAACGCAAAGGTGATCCGAGCCGCCGCTCGGATGTCAGAGGCATTCCACAGCGGGTTCACGGCACTGTTTGTCCAGACGCCGGAGACCAAGGAGCTGTCTGGGGAAAATATTAAACGCCTGCGGAGCAACCTGCGCCTGGCGGAGCAGCTAGGCGCTCAGATCGCCACTGTTTACGGTACCGATCCGGCGGAACAGATCGCGGAATATGCCCGGGTCAGCGGAGTGACGAAGATCGTCATGGGCCGAATGAACCACAAACAGAACCCCATCTTGCGGAAAAAGAGCCTGGCCGACCGCCTGATTGAGCAGACAGACCTGGATGTCTATATCATCCCTGACAGGCAGCCGATCTATAAAAGGCCGATGCAGAAGGTCCGGCGGTCAAAGGAACGATTCTCCATTCGGGACTTGGGGACTACTCTGCTTTGCTTGCTTCTTGCTACGGCGCTTGGCTTCGGATTTTACCAGGCCGGCTTCAGCGAGTCCAATATCATTACCGTCTACATTCTCGGCGTGCTGCTGACTGCAGTCTCCACCAACGGGCACCTGTACGGCGCAGCTAGTTCTCTTATCAGTGTCGCAGCCTTCAATTTTTTCTTTACAGAGCCACGCTTCTCCTTTCAGGCCACCGACCCCAGCTATCCTGTGACCTTCCTGATCATGCTTACCTCCAGCATTATTGCCAGCTCTCTGGCCAGCCGGGTGAAAACGCAGGCCAGTATGGCGGCGGAGAAAAGCTATTACACGGAGTTGTTGCTGGAGAGCAGCCAAAAGCTGCAGACTGTCCGCACGGAATGGGATTGCCTGCGCCTAACAGCGGAACAACTCAGCCGGCTGTTTGATAGACCCGTTCTTTATGCTTTGAGCAGCCCAGAGACGGAACTGAGTTTTCGGATCGAGCCAGCGGACGAACAGGCACTGGTAGCAGGGCTGAGTACGGAAGATATCGGTGTGGCCAAGTGGGTACAGAAGAACAACAAGCACGCCGGAGCTACCACCAACACGCTGCCTGACTCCAAATGGCTGTTTCTGTCCGTGCGTGGTACCCGTGGGCCCATGGGAATCGTGGGGATCCCCATTTCCGGTTATCCTGTGCCGGATGCCTTTGAGAAAAACCTGATGATCGCTATCCTTGGCGAGTGCGGACTCAGTCAGGAGCGTATCCGCGTGGAATCGGAGCAGACCTGGGGAATGGACCGCTCACAGGAGTAATTTCTTAGAGGACAGTGCAGCCAATTTTTATTTTCTGTTAATACGAACGTGGAATCCTTAATCCTCGCTTTTTATGGATTGCAGTATCCTATGGAGGTAATTTGAGGCTGACAAACACTAGCTGTCAGCCAGAAGAGAAAGGAGAAATGATTGAATGATGGACATTTTCATGATAGGGACTCTGGCGGTCAGTTTCGGTCTGGTATGGCTCTTGATCCGCTGGTGCCAAAAGCAGTTGGATAACCCGGAATCCTAAATCTCACGGAAAGGAGAGCAAAACTGTGATTGCACTTGGAATTATCGTTCTGCTGCTGGGCGCCTATCTCGTTTACGCGCTGGTGCACCCGGAGCGCTTCTGAGATGCCTAATACCGCAGAAAATAGGAGGAATACGATATGTTGCAGCTGGCGCTGACAATTATCATTTTTCTGATTATTGTCATTCCGGTTGGACGGTATATGTATCATATCGCCACATGGAACCACACCTTGGCCGATCCGGTCTTTGACCGTCTGGACGGCGTTATTTACAAAATTGGCGGCGTAAATCCCCATCAGGGCATGAACTGGAAACAGTACGCCTTGGCCCTGGTGGGGACCAACGCGGTCATGGTGGCCATCGGCTACCTGATCCTGCGTATTCAGAGCGTCGGGATCTTCAACCCCAACAACATTGGCAACATGGAGCCGACTCTGGCGTTCAACACCATCATCAGCTTCATGACCAACACGAATCTACAGCATTACTCCGGCGAGTCCGGACTGAGTTACTTAAGCCAGATGCTGGTCATCATCTTTATGATGTTCGTCTCTGCCGCCAGCGGCTACGCCGCTTGCATCGCGTTTATCCGCGGGCTGACCGGCAAGACCAAAGATGATGTGGGCAACTTTTTTGCCGACCTGACCCGCATCACCACCCGTCTGCTGCTGCCGTTCTCCATTGTGGGCGGCCTGTTGCTGGTGTGGCAGGGCGTGCCCCAGAACTTTGATTCCAACGTCGTGTTGAATACTCTGGAGGGCACCTTCCAAACCATCGCCATGGGCCCCATCGCCGCCCTTGAGATCATCAAGCACCTGGGCACCAACGGCGGCGGCTTCCTGGGTGCCAACTCCTCCACTCCATTGGAGAACCCCACCATTATTTCCGACCTGATTGAGCTGTACTCCATGATGCTCTTCCCCGGCGCCTGCGTCATCACCTTCGGCAAGATGGTCCGCGGCCGCAGGAAGAAAGATGACAAGGACGACGATGATAAGAATTCGCCTAAGGGCGGCGCTTCTGGCGGTCAGTTGTCTACCACATCTTCCGCTGGCACATCCCATGGTCCCCGCCTGAACGACCACAGCCTGACCGCTGCCATCTACGGCTGGGAGGGCCGCACGATTTTCCTGGCTATGGGCATCATCTTCCTGGTTGGTCTGAGCGTCTGCTATTGGGCCGAGCTTCAGGGCAACCCGGCGCTGGCCAAGATTGGCCTGAGCCAGTCCATGGGCAGCATGGAGGGCAAGGAAGTGCGCTTCGGCATCGCGCAGTCCGCCATGTTCACCACAACTACCACCTCGTTTACCACAGGCACCGTCAACAACATGCACGATACCTTGACCCCCCTGGGCGGCATGATCCCCCTGCTGCACATGATGCTCAACGTGGTCTTTGGCGGCAAGGGTGTTGGACTGATGAATATGATTATGTACGCCATCTTGGCGGTGTTCATCTGTGGGCTGATGATTGGCCGCACGCCCGAGTACCTGGGTAAGAAGATCGAGGGCCGGGAGATGAAACTCACCGCGCTGTGCATTATCATCCATCCCTTCCTGATCCTGTTCTTCTCCGCCCTGGCGGTTTCCACCTCCGGAGGTCTGGAGGGGATCACCAACCCAGGCTTCCACGGCCTGAGCCAGGTGCTGTATGAATATTCCTCTTCCGCGGCCAACAACGGTTCCGGCTTTGAGGGCCTGGCAGACAACACCTACTTCTGGAACATCACCGCAGGCTTGGCCATGTTCTTCGGCCGGTATCTCTCCATCGTCATTCAGCTGGCCATCGCCGGCTCCCTGATGCGCAAGCGGTTCGTCAACGAGACCGTCGGGACCCTGCGTACGGATACTCTGTCCTTCGCTGTGATCCTGGTGTTCGTAGTCTATATCTTCGCAGCGCTGACCTTCTTCCCCGCGCTGGCACTTGGCCCCATCGCAGAGCATCTGACCCTGTGGGCCTAAGGAGGGCGTTTTCATATGAGTAAGAAACAAAACAAGAAATTTATCACCCCGGAGATTCTCCGGGGGGCGGTGAAGGGCGCGTTTGTCAAGCTCAATCCCCGCTATATGATGAAAAACCCCGTTATGTTCGTGGTGGAGATTGGCTTCTTCATTACCCTGCTGCTCTCCTTCTTCCCCGGCCTGTTCGGGGATGTGGACGCGGCCTCCCTACGGATTTATGATATCATTGTGTGCGTCATTCTCTTTATCACCGTTCTGTTTGCCAACTTCGCCGAAGCCGTGGCCGAGGGCCGCGGCAAGGCCCAGGCGGCCAGTCTGAAAAAGACGCAGAAGGACACCGAGGCTCACCTGCTCCATGAGGACGGCAACGAGAGCATCGTCCGTTCCAGCGAGCTGAAGAAGGGCGATGTGGTCATGGTGGTGGCTGGCGAAGTCATCCCCGGTGACGGCGAGGTCATCGAGGGTATCGCCTCGGTGGATGAGTCCGCCATCACCGGCGAGTCTGCCCCTGTGGTCCGGGAGAGTGGCGGCGACTTCTGCTCAGTCACCGGCGGCACTACCGTGGTGTCCGACTGGCTGAAAATCCGCATTACATCTGAGCCGGGAAACAGCTTTTTGGACCGGATGATCGCTCTGGTAGAGGGTGCCTCCCGCAAAAAGACCCCCAATGAGATTGCGCTGAACACCCTGCTGGTATCTCTGACCATCATTTTCCTGATTGTGGTGGTGACCATGTACCCCTTCGCTGTGTACAGCGGTGTGCAGATCCCTGTTTCCACCCTGATTGCCCTGCTGGTATGCCTGATCCCCACCACGATTGGCGGCCTGCTGTCCGCCATCGGCATCGCGGGTATGGACCGGGTGACCCGCTTTAACGTTATCGCTATGAGCGGTAAGGCGGTAGAGGCCTGCGGCGACGTGGACACCATGATTCTGGATAAGACCGGCACCATCACCTTCGGCAACCGTCTGGCGGCCGACTTCTTCCCGGTGGAGGGGGCCAACCGCAGCGACCTGATTCGCTGCGCCGCCCTCACCAGCCTCCACGACGAGACCCCCGAGGGCAAGTCCACGCTGGAGCTGGCCCGCCGGCTGGGTGACAGCAGTGAGGAGACCACAGGCTCTGTATTCATCGAATTCACTGCCCAGACCCGCATGAGCGGCGTGGATCTGCCCGACGGCACTAAGATCCGCAAGGGCGCCAGCGACGCCATCGAGCAGTATGTAAAGGAAAACGGCGGCAGGATTCCTGCTGACCTGCACACCCATGTGGAGGAGGTCTCCTCCCTGGGCGGCACCCCCCTTGTGGTGTGTGAAAACAATAAGATCTTGGGTGTCATCTATCTGAAGGATACAGTAAAGCCCGGCATGGTGGAGCGATTCCAGCGGCTGCGCGCCATCGGCATCAAGACGATCATGTGTACCGGCGACAACCCCCTGACGGCAGCTACCATCGCCAAGGAGGCCGGCGTGGACGGCTTTGTCGCAGAGTGCAAGCCGGAGGACAAGATCGCCCTGATCAAAAAGGAACAGGCTGAAGGCAAGATCGTAGCCATGACTGGTGACGGCACCAACGACGCCCCCGCTCTGGCCCAGGCTAATGTGGGTCTGGCCATGAACTCTGGCACCACCGCCGCCAAGGAGGCGGCCAACATGGTGGACCTGGACAGCGACCCCACCAAGATCCTGGAGGTGGTGGAGATCGGCAAGCAGCTGCTGATTACCCGCGGCTCTCTGACCACCTTCTCCATCGCCAACGACATCGCAAAGTACTTCGCTATCATCCCCGCCATGTTCCAGTTGGCTATCCCTGAGCTGAACGTGCTGAACATCATGGGGCTGGCCAGCAACTACAGCGCCATTCTCTCCGCCCTGATCTTTAACGCCATCATCATCCCCTGCCTGATCCCCCTGGCCATGAAGGGCGTCAAGTACCGCCCCATGTCCTCTGGAAGAATGCTGGGCCGGAACATGATGATCTACGGCGTGGGCGGTGTGATTGCCCCCTTTATCGGCATTAAGGTCATCGATATGATTATCGCTCCGCTGCTGACTATGATTGGCTTTGGAATCTAAGGAGGGACCTGAACTATGAACGAGACAAAATATGGTATGGGCCACAATATCCGTCAGGCCTTCCTGGTTACGGTGGCGCTGCTGGTGCTGTGCGGCCTGGTGTTCCCGGTGCTTCTCAGCGGCCTGTCCGCCTTGATTTTCCCCAGCCAGGCCCAGGGCACTCTGGTAATGGCGGACGGCGTGGCAGTAGGCGCCAAGAATGTGGGGCAGGAGTTCACTGAGGACTACTTCATGTGGAGCCGCCCCTCCGCCTATCACTACAACACCTACTATGAGGAGGATACCGACGGCGACGGCCAGGTAGAGCAGTATTACAACGACGGCTCCGCGTTTGCCGGCCTGAGCTCCGGCTCCAACAACTACGCCCCCTCCAACCCCGCCCTTGCCGAGCGTGTGGAGGCCGACATTGCGGCCTTTCTGGAGAAAAACCCTGGTGTCAGCCGCGAGGACATCCCCACTGATTTGATGACCGCCTCCGGCTCCGGCCTGGATCCCCACATCTCTCCCGCCTCTGCCGATGTTCAGGTCCCCCGCATTGTAGAGGCCTCTGGCCTCAGCGATGAGCAGGTCCGTCAGATAATCGCCGACAATACGCAGGACAAAACACTGGGCGTATTCGGCGAGGAGACTGTCAATGTGTTGGGCGTCAACCTGGACATTGCCCTGGCCATGGGCCTGGTGAGCGAGGTCAACCACTGAGCGCCTTTCTTCAGAGAGGATAGACTGGTATGGAAGTTCACTTTGAAAAAATGGCTGAACGCCGATTTGCACCGCAGACCATGGCCACCGACGAGAGTCCAGCCATGCTGGTAATTTGCCTGATTCGGTCCCTGAAAAACTGGTTCGGGCAGTCCAGCAGGACTCAAACAGATGGCAGCCAACTGCAATTCGGTTATGAGCTGCTGGATCTCCCGGTTCAGGAATTTGCGGAGACCTTCGGCCCGTTGATCTATGAGATCCAGCGGGTGTGGCCGGTCCAGGCCTTTGGCCTGGGCAGCCAGGATGAACTGGTCGGGCTGTCCTTTCCCAACGATGGCAAATCGGCTGTTGTCCGGCAGCACAGTATCTCTGGCCTCTGGTACAATGAGCTCCGGGACCTGTATCTTTGTATTCAGTTCCCGGAGCCTCAGACAGCGGAGTGTATGTCCCGGCTGCTGAACGCAGCGGAATATGATATGGAGGCTGTGGCGCTGGAGTGGAAGTACGCCGACTTCTTGGAGCAGCAGAAGCTGTGCCGGATCGATCACACACTTTCCTTTTGTTATGTAATCTTGCAGGAGGCGGAGGATCAGAGCCGGACCGGCGTGTATCTGTCCGCTTTGACGGCCCAGCAGAAATGTCAATTGTGGCGCACATTTTTGGAGAAGGGGCTGCCGCAGCCTGAATTTGAATGGCTCCGCAATGCTTTGCTTCAGGGCGATATTCCAAACTGGATCGAGTGGCATCTCGCGCTCTATCGCGTTCTCGAGGAGCTTGGTATTCGATTCCTGTGCCGGGATGGGCAGTTTGTACTGCTGGATCGGCAGGGAAAGAAGCTCTACTTTGGCATAGACCACGGTAATTCCGCAGCACAGGTATTGATGAAGGTGCTCTTCCCCCTCAGGCGTTGAGCGGCTCCCTTCCGCTCTCGTTGATATAGCCGGCGGCCAGTCTGAATTCATTCGGCTGGCCGCCGACCTCTTATTGTACCCTTAATGCCACAAAAGGTTTCTTTTCCCCACTTTTAACTCCACGGGATTATGATAGGGCCTGCAAGGAGGGATTGCTATGATGTCCGCAATGAAAAAACGTCTGCACCATTTTAATGCTTGGTTTGATGCGTCTTTGGAACAGTTTATGCTCCAACACAAATTGCTGGGCTTTCTGACGGTTTTTATTGGGATGCCTCTTTTTATATTGGCTGCGGTATTTATTTGTACAATTGGTATCGTCCTACCGATGGCATGGATTTTTGGAGTGATGTAACACAATGGCGATGGCCTTAATATTCCTTTAATGCCAAGGCAGATATGCTAACGCTTCATTAAGACTAAGTGTGGATAATATTGCTTAAGAAGATATAAAGGCATATTAAGAGGGTTAAGGCTTATGTGGCAAATTTTCCATAAAAATAACACATCGCCGTTTCAAATTATTATCATAGGATTCTCCCTCGTAATCCTGCTTGGAAGCCTAATGCTAATGCTTCCCATCTCGACTCAGTCTGGTACCACCACTTCGTTCTTGGACTCCCTGTTCACTGCGACCTCCGCTGTCTGTGTGACAGGACTGGTGATCCATGATACGGCGACCTACTGGTCAGAGTTTGGGCAGTTTATCATCATTTTGTTGATTCAAATCGGCGGATTAGGAGTTGTGACCGTGGCGGGCGCGTTCTCCATCCTCTCTGGCCGCAAGATCGGGCTTATACAGCGGAGCACCATGCAGGAAGCTATTGCGGCGCCTAAAGTGGGTGGAGTCGTGCGTCTGACGGGGTTCATCCTCAAAACAGCCCTGGTGGCGGAGATGGTAGGGGCGGCTGTGATGCTTCCTACGTTCTGGAGGGAGTTTGGTCTGGTAAAGGGGGTTTGGTATGCTCTGTTCCATTCCATTTCTGCCTTCTGCAACGCTGGATTTGATTTGATGGGCATTAAAGCCCCCTTTTCTTCCTTAACGGATTACTCGGACAATCCAGTGATTTCCCTGACTATCCCGTTGCTCATTATTATCGGGGGTATTGGCTTCTTAACCTGGGACGATATCAGGACAAACCATCTACATATTTCTCGATACCGAATGCAAAGCAAGGTGATTTTGACTGTCACTTGTGGACTGATCTTAATTCCCAGCATCTACTTTTACTTCTTTGAGTTTGCACAAGCCCCTCTGAAAGAACGGCTGCTTCTATCTTTCTTTCAAGCGGTTACGCCCCGGACTGCCGGATTTAATACGGCGGATTTGAATGCGATGAGTGAAAGCGGCCAGTCCATCATAACAGTTCTTATGCTTGTTGGCGGCTCCCCCGGTTCCACCGCCGGCGGCATGAAAATCACTACCTTAGCCGTTCTGCTGGCCAATGCTATGGCAGTTTTTCGACGCAGTGAGTTTCCTCACTTCTTTAACCGCAGAATTGCCAGGGAAACTGTATCTCAGGCAGCGACGATTTTCATGATGTATCTTACGCTGCCCCTGGCGGGCGGGTTGATCATCAGCCAGCTAGAGGAGCAGCCCATTCTGGACTGCCTGTTCGAAACGGCTTCCGCTATCGGAACAGTAGGCCTTTCTCTGGGGCTGACCCCGCAGCTGCAGACCGCTTCCCACCTGATTTTGATTGTATTGATGTTTTTCGGGCGGGTAGGCGGGCTCACGCTGATTTTTGCTACCCTGTCCAATACACAACACTCCAGCGCCAGGCTCCCGCAGGAGCACATCACAGTAGGATGAATCTGTAAATAAAAGAGGACGAAACAATGAAAACAATTCTGCTGATTGGTTTGGGCCGCTTCGGCCGACATATCGCAATCAAGCTGCATGAGTTGAACCATCAAGTGATGGTAGTGGATCAAAATGAAGATCGGGTAAACGCGATACTGCCCTATGTGACCAACGCCCAGATTGGGGACAGCACCAATGAGGAATTTCTTGCGTCCCTTGGGGTGTGTAACTTTGATGTGTGCATCGTGGCCATTGGGGATAACTTTCAGAGTTCTTTGGAGACCACATCCCTTCTGAAAGAATTAGGGGCAGTAAAGGTAGTGGCTCGGGCTACACGCGACATTCAGGCCAAATTTCTGCTTCGCAATGGGGCGGATGACGTGGTCTACCCCGAAAAACAAATGGCGATTCAGACCGCAATCCGGTATAGCTCAGACAATATATCGGATTATATCGACTTAGGTGATAACCACGCTATGTTTGAAATCGGCGTCCCCAAGAGCTGGGTCGGGAAAACGATCGGACAGTTGGACGTACGTAAGCGGTATCATGTGAGCATCATGGCGATTAAGCAAAATGGAAAGTTCTCCATGACGGTCATAACCCCAGAAACGTGTCTGCCGGCAAACTGCACCATGCTGATTTTGGGTACGCACAAGGATATTCAAAAGTGTTTCCATATATAGGACAGCTTCCTTGCGGGAAAGGATGAATTTGTGATGGAAGGTGTGGTTTTATTTGGCGGATTTCTGGCGCTTGTACTGTTTGGCTATTTCCTGGCAGGAAAGCTGGACTGTTTTCTGGACAGCGTCCAGCCTTCCACACAAGCGAAGGGGGACTCCTGTTCTTTAAAGATTGCCATATCAAATCCCTGTGCTTTGGCGCCGGTTGCAAGAGCCCTAAAGGAACTGCAGGGGCAGTATCCGGATATAGAAATCAAGATGTACATGGGGAAAGAATGGGAAATTATGAGAGATCTTGAGTCCGGAGTTACCGACATAGCAGTAGTTTCCGCTGAAGCGGAAGACAGCGGCCAGACCCACAGTGCCTGCTTTATATGCTGCCCCCAGCCGCTTTCCGTCGATGGCATGACACTGATGCCCGCAGATACGGAAAATCAGCGGCAAAAGCTTCTTTGGAAAGACATCCAATCTCCCATCCCCATTCAAAAACTTGTCCAGCGGCTTTGCGGAAGAAGTGACTGAAATGTGTTATAATAAGGCCGTTGGAGGTGATTGTATGGAGCAACAAACTGCAGTAAGGATAGAAAAGGGCCGAGGCGCTCTGACGATTTTTGCAAGCTACTTCTCAGGCACTGGGAAGACCTTTCGAATGTTGGAGGCCGCAACACAAGTCCATCGGGCGGGCGGTGATGTGGTTATCGGGTTGCTCTCCTGTAGCCAGTGGCCCCAGACACAGGCTATGGCGGAGCCATTTGAGTCTATGCCCCAGCGGGTAGTTACAGCGGGCGATGACGTAATCTATGAGATTGACCTGGATGCTTGTCTGAAGCGAAGACCACAGATTCTTCTGATTGATGATCTATCCCATGTGAATGCCGAAGGCTCTCGCCACAAGAACCGCTATCGGGACATTGAAGAGTTGTTGAAAGCCGGCATCGATGTCTACACCACCGTGGATATTCAGCATATCGAGAGTATCCAGGAAACGGTTTTTGAAATCTTTGGGGCACCGGAGAGTGAGCGGATTCCAGACTGCGTATTTGACCAGGCGTCGCATGTGGAATTCATAGATATGGAACCGGAGCAGCTGCAGAATCGTTTGAAACAGGGGTGCGGCGCCCGAATACCATCAGCCGGCTGTACCTTATCCCAACTGAACGCTCTCCGGGAGCTTGGACTGCGCCGGTGTGCAGACCGTTCGGCCCTCTATGCCTCGACCCAGCCCGCCCAAAGTCAGGCGCTATACCGTATGCAGGAGCACATTCTGGTGTGCCTCTCTTCTGCGCCATCCAATGCGCAGGTCATCCGCACCGCGGCCCGTATGGCGGGCGCATTCCGGTGCGGCTTTACTGCCCTGTTCGTAGAAACCAGCAAGTTTCAGTGGATGCCGCAGTCGGATCGGGAGCGTCTGCGCGATAATCTGAAACTGGCGCAGAAGCTGGGAGCATCCATTGAAACAGTATACGGTGATGATATTGCCTACCAGATTGCGGAGTATTCTAGACTGTCCGGCATTACAAAGATCGTATTGGGCCGCGATATGATACCACATCGGTACATTTTTCGAAAAGCGTCGCTCACAGAACAGTTGATCGAACTTGCTCCGGATTTTGACATCCACATCATCCCGGATAACAGAAGATCAAACAGATTCACTTCCCGCTATCGGGAGGTTCTGCATACTCCCTCAGTTTCTCTGATCGATTTGGCGAAAAGCATACTGATTTTGGCGCTGGCCACCATCATCGGGTTCCTGTTTCACTGCCTGGGACTGAATGAAACTAACATTATTACAGTCTATATTTTGGGAGTTATGCTGACCTCGGTATTTACCAAAAACTCCGTATACAGTCTCATTAACTCGATCGCGGGTGTGTTGGCCTTCAACTTTTTTTTCACGGAGCCAAGGTTTTCCCTAAATGTACACAGCAACGACTATCCGGTCACGTTTGTCGTGATGTTTGTGGTTTCGTTTCTTACTAGCTCCCTGGCTGCCAAGCTCAAATCCCTGGCCAAGCACTCTGCGCAGATGGCTTGGCGGACAAAGATTTTGCTTGAAACCAGCCAAGATTTGCAAAAAGCGGGAAGCCAAACGGAGATTCTTTCTATCATTGCGGATCAGCTGCTGAAGATTTTGCAGCGGGATATCGTCGTCTACTGTGTAAAGGATGAGAAGCTCCAGGAGCCGGAGATTCTTTTGGCAGAGGAGTCTGACCTCAAAGCGCAGTACACCACGGACCAGGAAAAACAGGTGGCCCAGTGGGTCTTGACCAATAACAAGCGGGCCGGTGCTGGTACAGAAACTTTTTCCGATGCTCGATGCACTTACCTGTCGGTACGGGCCGGTGAGCATATATATGGAGTCGTAGGGGTTGCGGCAGCGGGCAAGGGGTTGGAGACCTCCGAAAACAGCATCCTCCTCTCTGTATTGGAGGAGTGCGCCCTGGCAATGGAAAATCAGCGGCATCTGGAGGAAAAGGAGGCCGCCGCGGTCTTGGCTAAAAACGAACAGCTCAGGGCCAATTTGCTGCGCTCCATCTCCCATGACCTGCGTACTCCGCTCACCTCCATTTCTGGGAACGCCAGCAATCTTCTCTCCAACGGAGATATGTTTGATGCTAAGACCAGACAGCAGATGTATACAGATATCTATGACGACTCAATATGGCTGATCAATTTAGTGGAAAATCTGTTATCTGTCAGCCGGCTGGATGGGGGCAGGATGAACCTGCATATTTCCACCGAGCTGGTAGATGATGTGGTGTCTGAGGCCCTGCGGCACATCAACCGTAAAAGTGTGGACTACCATCTGCACACGCAGGGTGACGACTACTTGTTGGCTCAGATGGATGCCCGCCTGATTGTCCAGGTCGTGATTAATCTGGTGGATAACGCCATCAAATACACACCGCCCGGTTCAGACATTGATATCAGCTGGAAACGGCAGGGGAAATATGTCCTGATCACTGTGGCCGACAATGGACCGGGAATCTCTGACGAAGCGAAACCTCATATTTTTGATATGTTTTACAGTGCATCCAACCAAATTGTGGACAGCCGCCGCAGTATGGGGTTAGGCTTGGCACTGTGCAAGTCAATTGTTAACGCCCATGGCGGTGAGATCACAGTTTCGGATCAGTTACCTCATGGGGCTATGTTTACATTTTCTATACCAGCCAGGGAGGTAGATCTGCATGAATAAACCATTGATTTTAGTAGTTGAGGACGATGTGGCAGTCCGAAACTTGATTACCACAACGCTGCGTGCCCATGATTATCGTTTCCTGACTGCGGCGAACGGAGAATCCGCAGTCTTGGAGGCCAGTTCCCATAACCCGGAGATTGTCCTGCTGGACTTGGGGCTGCCGGATATGGACGGCGTCGAAGTGATCCGCCGCATCCGCTCTTGGTCGAATCTGCCCATTATTGTCCTCAGTGCCCGAAGTGAAGATACAGACAAGATTGGCGCACTGGACGCCGGCGCGGACGATTATTTGACCAAACCGTTCTCCGTTGAGGAGCTGCTGGCCCGTCTGCGTGTGACTCAGCGGCGCTTGGCCACTTTGCAGACCGGCATGCTGACTTCTGGCGCTGTTTTCACCAATGGGAAGTTGAAGGTGGACTATGCTGCCGGCTGTGCCTTTCTGGATGGCCAGGAACTGCACTTGACGCCCAGTGAGTACAAGCTGTTATGCCTGCTTTGCAAAAATCTGGGCAAGGTGCTGACTCACACCTTTATTACCCAACAGATTTGGGGACGAAGCTGGGAAAATGATGTGGCTTCTCTGCGCGTATTTATGGCGACTTTGCGCAAGAAGTTAGAAAAAGAACCGGGCTCTCCTCAATATATCCAAACTCACATTGGGGTAGGGTACCGTATGCTGAAAGTAGAATAATTTTGAGCGGAAGCAAGAACGACTGTACAGCAAAGTGTTTTATACTTTTCATTCCTCGCGGCCTTCATGTTTACTATCCAGAAACAGATGTAAATATGCAGAAAAGTTCTGCTTTATAGGTAAATGAAGCGCATTGTATGCAAGGCATACAATGCGCTTTTTTGAGGCAATCCGCCGATATAAATATTTACTTTTCACAGGTCTCCAAACAGTTCAAGTTTCACACAGGATGTTGGCGGTTCTTCCACTTAGGCAGTATGTACTGGACATAAAAAGTCCCAGCCGCTCTAAAAGGCCGGCCGGGACTTTTTTCACATCAGCTTGACTGTGTAGTAGACCAGCAGGGCAAACAGCCAAGCTACCATCAGAAAGATCAGGTAGTAGGCCACGAAGGAACCCAGCGCCATAGCTGCCGCCAGTGCCAGCAGACTGGCCAGGCAACTGACCAGCACCACAGGGTAAGAGGCGTTCTTGCTCAGGAACTGGAGCTCCCGCTCGCCATATTTGACCGTGCCTCCGCTCTTTTTCAGCCACAGCGCGGCTGCGGTCACTGCCAGGATACCCACAAAGACCAGGCCCGATTCCAGTGTCAATGCGCCTCCAAAGCGGACACACCACAGCCCCAGGATGGACAGCCCCACCGCCACGGCGGAGAGGAAAAACTCCTTCTGGTAGAGGTAGTACACTAGAGCCAGGCCGGCCCAAGCAGGAACCAGCAGGAACAGCATCCGCACCCCTGTTCCCTTGAATGCCAGAGTCACATGGGCGCAGATGGCCAGAGCGCCAAAAGCAGCGGTCAGCACCACCGGAAGCACCAGTTTTTCACCTTTCCGGAAGCGCAGCACAGACCAGACCAGGCACAGTATGGCAGCCACAGCCCCGCCAATCCGCACCACCTTCAGCAGCGTATGGAGGGTAGTAGCCAGGTTCACGGAGGCCTCATCCACACGGAAGTTGATATAATATCGGTTGATGAGCAGCAGCAGGAACTCCAGGATGATGGCCGCTCCGACCCACAGCAGTCCCCGATTTAGGGCCATATCCTCCTGGTGACGGCGTGCTTCTCTCTGCTTTTTATCCATTTACGTTCAATCTCCTTGCAACCGGGCACAGCATCCCGGAACAGTCTGACAAATTGTCTATGGTCCAGACAGATTATTATTGTACCAGATACGCTGTTTTTTTGCAACAGAAAAAAAGGAAAAAGAATCCTTAAGAATCTTTTACGAAAAATCAGGACACGGTTTCCCGTGCCCTGATGTGAGGTGGCAGATGTGATCAACCGTTGCTGCCAAATTCGCTGAAGAATCGGTCATGGACCGCCTGGACAGCACGCTCGGCGTCCCGCTCGTCCACCAGGACAGACACCTTGATCTCGCTGGTAGAAATCATGTTGATATTGATACCGGCGGAAAACAGGGCCTCAAACATCTTGCAGGCCACACCGGCGTTATTCGCCATACCCGCACCCACGACGGAGATCTTGGCGATCTGGTCATTGAGCTCCACCGACTTGCAGCCGATGACCTCCTTATTTTCCTCCATGACCTCACGGGCCCGCTGGCTGTCACCCCGTGCTACCGTGAAGCTGATATCCTTGCTGCCGTCACGGCCGATAGACTGGAGAATGATGTCCACGTTGATATTCTCCTTGGCCAGCAGAGAAAAAATCTTAAAGGCGATGCCCGGCTGATCCGCCAGGCCCACCAGAGCGATCCGGGCTACATTCTTATCCTTGGCTACACCGCTAACATGGGTCTTTTCCATGGTTTTGACAACCTCCTTGACTTTTGTACCGGGATTTCCGCTGAAACTGGACAGCACTTCCAGATTGACGTTATACCGCTTGGCCATCTCCACCGAGCGGTTGTGGAGGACCTGGGCGCCCAAGCTGGCCAGCTCCAGCATCTCGTCAAAGGTGATCTCCTCCAGCTTTTTTGCCCCTGTAACACTGCGGGGATCGGCAGTATATACACCATCCACATCGGTGTAGATCTGGCACAGGTCCGCGTGGAGCGCGGCGGCCAGCGCCACCGCCGAGGTGTCAGAACCGCCCCGGCCCAGAGTGGTAATGTCGTCATACTTGTTAATGCCCTGGAAACCGGCGACCAGCACAATCTTTCTCTTATCCAGTTCTTTCTGGATGCGCTCGGTGCGCACTCGCTTGATCCGGGCGTTACTGTAAGACGAATCTGTGAGCATCCCTGCCTGCCAGCCCGTGAGAGAGATGGCCTGATAACCCATACTCTCAATGCACATGGCGCACAGGGAAATGGAGATCTGCTCTCCATTGGACAGGAGCATATCCATCTCCCGCTTGGAAGCGTGGGGATTGAGCTCCTTTGCTTTTTCGATCAGGTCGTCGGTAGTGTCCCCCTGGGCGGACAGGACCACCACAACATCGTTGCCTCGCTGATAGGTATCGGTGATGATACGGGCCACATTTCGGAGCTTATTAGCGTCAGCCACAGAGCTGCCGCCAAATTTCTGTACAATGAGTGACATTATGTGATTCCCCCTAAAGGTCAAGTGGTGATTTTATGATGAGGGCGGCTGACCGCCCCTCAAAAGCGGTGAAGGTGGCCGTCGGTTACCTTTGCAGCCAGAGCCTCCCCGCCATTCTATGCGTCAGTCCAGCACCCGGAACAGGGAGGCCACCTCCATCCCTCTCAGTTTGTCCAGCACCAACGGCCGGGGCATGGGAGCGGTAAGGAAGGCCACCTCAGAAGTAGGCGCGCCACTGCGGGCCAAAGGCTGTATCTCCCCACAGGCGAGTCTGGCCTGGTCCATGGTACCCTGGGCCCGGACGTACCATTTGGAGGTCAGGCCGTCGTCGGACACCACCAGGTCCGGAGACCCGGAGGCCCAGCCGTTATGCCGGTCCCGCTTCAGGTCCTTGGCAATATCAATGACATCGGCCACCACAGCGGAGGCCGTGGGCAGCTTACCCGCTCCCCGGCCATAGAACATCACATCACCGATGGCGTTGCCGGTGACGGCGATGGCGTTGAACACGTCCTCCACCCCGGCCAGAGGGGCTGTGTCCGCCACCAGATGGGGGGCCACAAAGGCGCACACCTTACCCTCAGGCTGGCGGATCGCCCTGCCCAGCAGCTTGATCTTATAGCCTTTGGAGTCGGCATAGGCCGCATCCCCTAGGGTGACGTGCCGTATCCCTTCCGTGGGCACCTGGTCTGGATACACGTGGTGTCCAAAGGCCAGCGCGGCCAGAATACAAATTTTCCGGCAGGCGTCGTGGCCGTCCACGTCGGCGGTGGGGTCCTTTTCGGCGTATCCTTTGTCCTGGGCCTCCTTCAGCGCCTGCTCGAAGGTAAGGCCCGCCTGTATCATCCGGGTCAGGATATAGTTGGTGGTCCCGTTGAGAATCCCGGTGATCTGGGTCAGATCATTGGCCGCCAGGCAGGAGGTCAGTGGGCGGAGGATGGGGATGCCGCCCCCTACGCTGGCCTCAAAGAGATAGCTCACTCCGTGCTCCTTGGCCAGCTGGAGCAGCTCATAGCCGTGGGTGGCCACCAGCTCCTTATTGGCGGTGACAACGCTCTTTCCCGCCTTTAAGGCCCGGGTGGTATAGTCCAAGGCCGCTCCGGTCCCCCCAATGGTTTCTACCACAATATCCACCTGGGGGTCCTGCTCGATGATCGAGAAGTCCTTGACGAATAAATCTTGATAGGGCCCGTCAAAGACCTCTCTGGCTCTCTTAATATATTTCAGCCGGACCAGGTCATCCACCCGGCTGTCGATCAGGTCGCCGTTTCTGGTCAGCACCTCGGCCACACCGGAGCCTACTGTACCAAAGCCCAGAAGTGCTACATTAACCATAGTAATCCCACCTTGTTTGATTTGTTCCCAAAAGTCAGCCTGCCAGTATCTCGCATCGGATGACCCCCTCGCCGGCCGACAGGCTGTTCAGCACGTCCTCCAGTGAGTCCTGGAGCGCGGAGGTCTCCGCGGTAATGGTGACCACAGCGCAGCCATTGACTGGGATGTTTTGATTGATAGTCAGGATGTTTACCCTGGTCCCCGCCAGCACGTTGAGGGCCCCTGACAGAATACCCGGTTCGTCCTTCAGCAGAATCTGGAAGGTGACGATGCGCCCATGGAGCATATCGTGGAAGGGCCGAACCGCGTCCTTATATTTGTAGAAGGCGCTGCGGCTGATGCCCACGGTCCGGGCCGCACCATTGACGGTGCTCTCCTCCCCTGTTTCCAGCAGCCGCTTGGCCTCTGCCACTTTTCGGAATATCTCCGGCATGGAGTCCGCCTCTACAATAAAATATTTTGCTGGTCCACTCATGTCCACACCTCTGTCTGTCCATCTGATACGGTCATCTGTTTCTGTGATGTGGTCTATTGTAACACACTCAGAGGCAGGATGCAACGAAAAACCCTATGGGGAAACGCTAAAATTCCCTCGACTATTCTCGGCCATCTCCGTCATTTTTGACAGAGTCCAGACAGACAGACGCCGCGGAGTGTCTCTCCGCGGCGTCTGAGCCGTTCCGATTCATGGCCACTGGTCTTGGGGGATATCCTGGGAGGGCGGAGGACTGTCGGAACCCGATCCGCTCCCTGATCCACTGGGGTCAGTCTGGCTCCCAGACCCCGGATCATTGGGGCCCACCGGCTGGCTTGGGTCCCATGGAAAGTTGGGATCACTGGGATCAGGCTGAACCACCGGGGCCTCGGTGTGGACAGTACAGGTCCCCTGGGCCTCCACCACGTCGAAGCGGTACATCTCATCCTGGGCTACGGCGGAGCCCACCTTCTCACGCTCGTAGTTGGGGTAGCAGACCTCCCGCAGGCTCTCCTCGGGGCAGTAGGGACCAGCGATGTGGTACAGGCCGGTCTCCGTGCCATCCTCGTTGAGGATTGGGCTGTCCACACACACCTTGACCACGCTCTCAGCGGTGTGGACGGTACAGGTCCGGCCATCGGGATAATCTTCCGGGAAAATATAATCGGTAGCCACCCGGCTGCCCCTTGGGTCCAGGGCGCAGTATTCACCAGCCAGCAGTCCGCTGTCCAGGCAGTAGGTGACCTGCTTCAGCCCGGAAACCTCAGGGAACTTCTTGTTCTCCAGCCCCTCGTGGACCTGGCTCATCACCTTTTTCCACAGCACGGCCGCCGGGTTGGCGCTTCCGGTCTTCATCTTCTCATTCTGCTCATAGCCGGTCCAGACGGCGGCAGTATAGTAGGGGGTATAGCCCACGAACCACCGGTCAAAGTTGTCGGAGGTGGTACCGGTCTTGCCAGCCGCCCGCATTCCGGACAAAGCCGCCTCATAGCCCGTATGGCCGTCGCCGCTGACCCCACTTCCGCTGATGACCCGCTGGAGCATGGTGTTCATATAATAGGCGGTGCTCTCCTTCAGCACCTGCTCCTTCTCTGGCTCATTCTCCAGCAGGACCACTTCCTCCCCGTCCACCAGCTGGGTCACCCGGGTATAGGTCCTGGAATAGGTGTAAACCCCGGCGCTGGGGAAAGTGGCGTAAGCCTGGGCCATTGTTCGGCTGGACACGCCGGCGGTCAGGCCGCCCATGGCCATGGGGGAGATATCGATATCACTCATGATCTGGTCCCCAGACTGGACCGCGTCCACCAGATCCAGTTTGAACTTGTCCTTGCCAAAGGAAAAGCTCTCCTGAGGGGTAACATAGTCGGCCACCACCCGGACCGCGATAGTGTTGGCTGACCGCATCAGGCCGTCCTTCAGGGTGGTCAGGCCCCGGTAGCGGTTCCCGCCGGAGTTCAGGGGCCAGGCGGAGCCTGTTCTTGTATCATAGGGATAGTCGTCCAGCACGGAGATGGGGGATAACAGCCCCTTCTCCAGCGCAGGGGCGTAGACCGTCAGGGGCTTGATGGAGGAGCCGGGCTGCCGCTTGGCAGCGTTGGCGTAGTTCATGCCCCGGTTCTCTGTCTTCTCCCCAAAGCGGCCCACGATAGCCGCCACGTCCCCGGTCTCATTGTCGATGATGGTGATGGAGGACTGCATCTGCTGGCCGCTCTTAGAGGTATAATTCAGATTGGCCCGGTCCTCATACACCGCCTCAGCAATGGCCTGAATCTCAGGGTCCATACAGGTGTAGATCCGCAGACCGCCGCGGGCCATGATCTGATCCAGCCGGGAGTCAGAAAAGCCATATTTTTCCTTCAGGTCCGCCCGAACGTCGGAGATGACTGTCTCCTCGTACCAGTTGTAGATCTCGGTCTCCGCCTCCTCGCCCTCGGCCCGGACAAAGACCAGCTCCTGGGCCACGGCCTCGTCGTGCTCCTCCTGGGAGATCATGCCCTGCTTGAGCATCTCTCCCAAGATGACCTCCTGGCGGTACTTGTTCCACTGCCGGGCATCCCACACCTCACCGGTGCTGGTTTTAGACTTGGCGAAGGAATAGGGGCCGTACTTAGAGGGGTTGTTGGTGATGCCCACCAGGCTGGCGCACTCAGCCAGTGTCAGCTCGCTCACCGGCTTGCCAAAGTACTTCAGCGAGGCGGAGCCTACCCCCTCACAGCCTGCACCCAGGGGGATGATATTCAAATACATCTCCAGGGTGTCATCCTTGCTGTTGTTCTGGGTAAAGCGGATGGCGCGAAATATCTCGGTGACCTTCCGCTTCACCGTGGTCTCGTTATAGTCTGTCATGTTTTTGATGAGTTGCTGGGTGATGGTAGAGCCGCCGGAGATGTCGTTGCCCAGGAACATATCCAGAACAGCTTTGGCCGTCCGCTTCCAGTCCACCCCCGGGTGGGTGTAAAACCGCTGATCCTCAATGGCTACAGCGGCCTGGGGCAGATATTTCGGCATCTCCTCCAGATCCACCCAAACGGAGCTGGTACTGCTGAGCAGGGTGGTCATCTCCACATACCGGCCCGTCTCTTTGTCCTGGTAGTACATGACGCTATTCTCACCCAGTTGGAAGTCGTCCATGCTCACCTCTACCTCGGGTAGAATGACCGTCTGGACATAGTAGGCACCAAAGCAGCACAGCACAGCGCCAGTGCACAGGCCTACCAGGAACAGGGTGCCCAGCACCTTTAGGATGGTGTTGCCCGTGCTCCCTCGCTTCTTTCTGGGCCGTCGGCGGGGATGCTGGTCGGCTGTCCGGCGCTGGCGGGAGGGGTATTCACTGTTTTCGTATAGAGAGTTATTGTTGTTTTGATCAGACACGTTGCTACCTCCAACCGGGGCGGGCTGTCCCCCGCGCTCCGATGGTCTTGGTGGATAACTACTGCTCAACACCGCGCTTCCCCAAAGGGCAAAAACGGCATGATACAGATACCATTATAGCATATTCTTTCCATTTGTCCACCCATAATCCCGGATAAGCCCTTTCCGGAGCACTCCCCATGGGACGGGCCGTTCTCGCTGTGTCCCGTCCCCAGCTTTTTACCCAGGCGAAATTTTACATCCTCCAGCCCTTGCATTTTTCCTCTCACCGGGTTAAAATAGAGAAGAAGAAAGAGCTGGAGGTAGCTTGCTATGAGTGAAGAGTTCGGCCCAGATTTCATCTCCGTCACCGACGAAGAGGGCAACGAGTTCGAACTGGAATTAGTCGATACCCTGGAACACAATGGTGTCACTTACTATGCCATGTTCCCCGCCGTGGCAGAGGACGAGGAGACCGGAGAGCCAGTCGATGTGGATGCCGATGATGAGGAGTACGGGCTGGTCATTATGAAGGCCATCGTGGAAAATGGCGAGGAACTGTTGTCCACCCCAGACTCTGACGAGGAACTGGATATGGTCTATAACCTGTTTATGGAGCGTTTTTTTGAGGAAGAGGACGAGGAATAAGCGATCTTTCCTGCTCGGTGCGTGATGGGCTCTTTTAAACCCACATTTTTTAAACGGGACGCCCCCTCACACCGTGGGTCGCAGGCCTCCCGGTCCCCCTTTGAGGTGGATTGGAAGTTGGAAGCGGCAAAGCGGTGTGGAGGCGACCCACCTGCCATTCGTGCAGGTTTTAAACGGGCTCACACGGCCAGAGCGGGGTATATAGAACGCTTGGAACTGGGCCGCGGTCTTATGACCGCGGCCTCTTTTCGTCCTAAAAAACGTGAATAAAGTGTAAAACCCTTACTTTTCCCCGTCTGACACTTGAAAGGCAGGCCGCTTTCCTGTATAATAGTTCAGGTCGTCCCTGCCTTGCCAGGGGCGTGGGGCCGCCTCTGGGCCGGCTCCCATTGAACACAACGAGAGGACTGAAACAACTGTGAGTGCATCCAGAGAAAAGAAGACCCGCCAGGGTCAGACCAGCCAGGGGCCGGACGAGCGGGTCCAGGAGCGCCAGCGCAAACAGAAGGCTGACCGCCGCAGCTCCATCCTGTACGCTGTGGTCGGCGTCATCTGTGTGGCGGCTATCGCTGTGACCTTGGTCTTGAACAGCGGACTGATCCAGCGGTCCATGACCGCTGTCACCATCCAAGACACCAAGTATTCCGCGGCCGACCTGCAGTACTACTATAATGTCATGTATCAGAACACCCTGCAATACGCCATGTATGGCCTGCAGACCGGTTTTGATTATACCAAGGACCCCAAGGACCAGGTCTATGACCAGGAAACCGGCGACACCTGGTATGACCATCTGCTGGACGGGGCGGTGGACTATCTGACCACCATCACCGCCCTCTACGACAAGGCCGTGGCCGAGGGCTATGCCATAAGTGAGGACGGTCAGGCTGCCCTGGACGAGACGGTCACCACCCTGAACAACGCCTGGGTGGGGCAGTACAACACCCGCAACGAGATGATTCGCAGCAACTACGGGCCCTATATGACCTATGACCACCTGCTGGAGCTTCTGGAGCGGGAAGCCCTGGTGTCCGACTATGCCAGCACCAACAGAGCCGCCTACACCTATTCCCAGGCCGATTATGAGTCCTACTACCAGGAAAACAAGGACGCTCTGGACACCTTTACCACCAGCCAGTTGGCGCTCCGTGCCAGCGTCAACACCACGGACGAGAACGGCGACACCATTGAGATGACCGAGGAGGAGCAGGCCGCCGCTCTGGAGGAGGCTAAGGCCGAGGTCAAGGCCAAGGCCGAGGAGATCCTGGCTAAGATGGAGGCCGGCGAGGAGCCTGCTGATCTGGCTGCTCAGTACAGCGAGGACCTCTATTCCGACGCTGTTTCCCGCGTCCAAACCGGCTCCAGCGTCAACTCCTCTTATACCGATTGGGCCTTTGATAGTGCCCGCAAGGCCGGCGACGTGACTCTGGCCGAGTATGACGGCGGATCCAGCTATTACTATTATGTGGTCCGCTTTGAGGACCGCCAGCGCAACGATGGAGCTGCCGCTGACATCCGCAACATTCTGGTGACTGCCGACTCCGACGACGAGGCCAAGTCCTCTGCCGAGGACCTGTTGGCCCAGTGGCAGAGCGGCGACGCCACTGAGGACAGCTTCGCTGACCTGGCTGCTTCCAACAGCAAGGACCCTGTGTCCGCCACAGGAGGCGGCCTGATGACCAATCTGACCGCCCTCACTTCTGACGCGGTCTACACCAACTGGGCCCTGGACCCCGCTCGCCAGCCTGGTGACACCACCGTGATCCAGGATACGGAGGCGGAAGGCTATCAGATCCTCTATTTTGTGGCCCAGAAGGACCCTGTCTGGCAGCAGACCGCTGACAACAGCCTGCGCACTGAAGACCAGACCGCCTGGGAGGAGAGCGCGGCCGAGGGCTACGAGGCCGCTCTGGGCTTTGCCGCCAAGTTCGTCCAGTAAGCGGTTCCACCGAAGAGAAGGGCACAGACGGATGTCTGTGCCCTTTCTGTTATAGATAGAGAGGATATCACCATGATAACTGGTAAAACGCTTTCCCGATGGCTCACCGGCCTGCTCCTGCTGCTCTCCTTGGCCTCCTGCGGAGCGCCTGCCCCGGTCCTAACGGGCGACGGCTTCTCTCCCTCCGATATCCCGTCCTACTCCGGACAGGCCTATGCGGAGGTAAACGGCGGCCTTCCCTACTTCTCCCCCGATGATCTAACCACCGAGCCCTTTGAGAGATACAGCCCGTTGGACTCCCTGGGCCGCTGCGGCGCCGCCTGGGCCAATGTCTGCCTTGACATCATGCCAACAGAGGAGCGGGGAGAGATTGGGATGGTAAAGCCCTCCGGCTGGCACACGGTCCGTTATGACGACCTGGTAGATGGGAAGTATCTATACAACCGGTGCCATCTCATCGGCTTTCAGCTGGCCGGGGAAAACGCCAATGAGGAAAATCTGATTACCGGCACCCGCTATATGAATGTGGAGGGGATGCTCCCCTTTGAGGATATGGTGGACGACTATGTGGATGACACGGGCTGCCATGTGCTCTACCGGGTCACTCCCATCTTCCAGGGGGACAATTTGGTGGCTGACGGTGTCCTGATGGAGGCTTTCTCCGTAGAGGACGAGGGGGCAGGCCTCTCCTTCTGTGTCTTCTGCTACAACGTCCAGCCTGGAGTGACCATCGACTACGCCACCGGCGAGAGCTGGCGCTCCGAGGAGGATCCTCCTGCCCCCTCCCAGGGAGAGACAGGACGTTATGTCCTCAATACCAATTCCATGAAGTTCCATCTCCCGTCCTGCGGCAGTGTGAATCAGATAAGTCCCGGCAACTACCAGGAATATTCCGGCGGCCGGGAGGAGCTGATCCAGCGCGGCTACAGTCCCTGTGGCTCATGTAAGCCTTGACTCCACGGGGCTGTCCTATAAGTGAAAGAAGAGGTACGCCGTATGCGTACCTCTTCTTTTTAGACGGAAGGGCAAATGACGGCCTAAAAACCGAAAATCCGCTTGTTTCTCAAGCGGATCGACTGCATTTATTTAGATAGCTCCCTATGTACCACCGCTGTCTGGCGGTGGTCTGCTGGGCTGGCATCCGTTTTATAGAGTCAAAACGGACTCACAGCAGCGGTAGTCGCTGTCGATATTGTGGGCAATAAAGCGGGCTTTAAACTGACGCGGGCTGCACATCGTCTGGGTCGATCCGCCGGACACATCCAGGTCCTTGGGAACCACAAACTTGATGCACTTAACCAGTACATCCCGGCAGGAGGGGTAACTGTGGGCCGGGATGGTCACAGCCTTCGTCCCCCGCTGATACTCCGTACCGTTCTCATCTACCTCGGTAAGGATAACGGCCAAAGCGACCCGCTTTTGGGGGCAAACGTTTTTCACCGTCACATCCATCTGCAGAATCGTTCCCATAGACTCCAGATAGACATCCCCCGTATCTACTACTACGGCATCCGAACAGCTCTGGATCGTCAGATCTACCGGGAGAGGACATTCCTCCGGATTGACCACTACATCACATTCCACGGCCACAGCGGGCTCTGGGAAATCCACTACATTCCCCTCGGTATCGGAGTAGGTGATAGATTCATTGACCAACTTGGTGCCGGGATTCTGCCCCACATGGCGGACATAGAATTCCAGTGTGGCGCTCTCAGGAGCGGAAACACCCAATTCGGGGATGGTCCAGCGCAGAGAGGTGGAATTGAGCATGGTGGCGCTGCCCACCGTCGGATTCAGAACACTGGTGACCACAAAGTCATCCGTCACCTTCTCATTGATCACAATATTGGTGGCTCCTGTCTTCGAAATATTGGCGGCTAGCTCCGCAAAGAGCTCCTCCAGGTCCGCTGTGTCAGGTGTGACGGCTACATGGGTCGCAGCCGGGTCGCTGGCCCAGTCGTTCAGCACTCCCACATCTACTCCGTCCGACCCGACCAGACCAATGCAGTAGATGATGATGCCCTGCGCACGGGCCGCGGCGGCCACAGGAGCAGGAGGAGCTCCAGCCGTGGTGTTTCCATCGGTGAACATGACAATGACCTTGGCGTTGCTGGAACTGGGATCAAATAGCGAGATTGCCTTCGTAAAGGCGTCGGCGTGGTTGGTGCTGCCGCCGGCCGACAGAGCGTCTACGGCGTTCTTCAGTGTTGCCACAGAGGTGATCAGCTGGGTGTCCTGCACGGCTGTGCTGGAAAAACTGACGATGCCGATGCGGCTGCCGGAGCCAATCTCTCCCGACGCCTGGCCCCCGGTGGACTCGGAGATGATATCGATAAACGTCTTGGCACCAGTTTTCATGCTGGCCAGCGGCTCGCCGGTCATGCTACCGGATCGGTCCAGCACCAGAGCGATGTCGGTGGGATTAGTGACAATATCGGGCGCGGCGGTAAGCGCCAGAGTAACCTTCAGAGACCCATCACAGTCGATGCGCTCCATATTGATCACCTTATTGGAATTGGTAATACCCATTGTTGTATTACTCCCTTCTGGGGGTTGCCCCATCACAGTCTATGTGACCGCGGTAGACCATGACACCATAGGGCGTCGCCGGTTTGTCCTATTTCAGAGCGCAGTTGCATACAGGGCGGCCCTCCTGAGGGAGACAGGGCAGCTCTATCAGCCTGCGTAATTTTATTCCCAAGGGTGGAACCGAGCAGAAACTGACGAGGCCAAAACGAAAAGGACAGTTAAAGCCGATATTTCTGCAAAATCAAAAAAACGCCGCAAAGCGGCGACACCAAATCGCAGCCCAGCGCAGCGGTTGTGATTTGGAAAGGAGGAGCAATAAAATGGGTGCGCTCTGACTTTTTATAAAAAAAGTCGGAGCAAACGATACAACGTTTGCTCCGACGTGGTGCGCGAGGCGGGAGTCGAACCCGCCAACAAAAGCACAAAGTAATTGTGGCACAATGGTTTTCGGTTTTTGTGGTATAATTGTGTTGCATCTTGTGTGATATAGCAAAAAAATCGAGAGGCCCGCTAAGACAATGCCGCGGACCTCCCCAGAGGCATGGCGTATCCCGCATAAAGATAGAAAGGATTGAAACGTCATGCCTATAACCATGGACCCTATACAGGAATGTAGCGATTTGCACATTGTTGTAGAGCGAACTCTACGCCGCCTCCGAATCAGCGGAAAGTTGAAAGGTTTTCGCTTCTTGAGGTATGCCCTTACAGTAACCGTAAAAGACCCTTACCGGACTGATCTTATCACGAAAGTTCTTTACCCCGAAATAGCCGCAGAATTTAGTGATAAAGATACCAGGGTCGAGCGGGCAATCCGTACTGCGATTTGCGCCTGCTGGGACAGCTACGGCAGAGATGAACTGAATAAGATGGCGGGCTATACCTTAGAAAAGCGCCCCACAAACTTAGAGTTTATTGACTTGGTAGCAGCATATATTCGTTACATCCTGGACAGGTAACCACTGGCCGGACAGGAGGATTCTCCTGTCCGGTTCTTCTTTATGCCTGCCAATGGTATCCACAGGTCTGACATACCCACATAGATTTATGTATAATTTTAGTTTTGTATTTACGAGGGGCAAAAATCTTAGCTATCAATGCAAGTACAGTAAAACAACACCATTTAACTGGAAGCCACCACCAACCAATACAAATCCACCAGAAAATGCCACGGTGTTTGGTAAGTAACTGCGTTTCCGATACCATTTGAACATTAATACTATTACTTCCACATTTTGGGCAAACCATCCTTCACTCCTCCAAAACACACATAATTCATAATATTTAGTCATCTTTGGCATAATAATAGCATAAAAAGTGTGTTAGTGTCAATCCCGAAATAGTCACTTTTGGGATAGGATTGATAGTATGCGATTGTTAACATGGAATGGAAAGTGCAACTGTTGTGGTGAAAGGGTCCGCCTTGCTCGGGAAAAGGCGGGATTATCACAAGAGAAACTGGCCGCTATAATCCAGCTTAATGGGCATGGTCTTACACAGAAGGCAATCAGCCGAATTGAAACAGGGGAGCGCATCGTTCCCGATTTTGAGATTCCGCTTCTCGCAACTGCGTTGAATGTAGATCCACTATGGTTGTTAGGTATAACAGAATGTAATAGAGAGTAGAGAAAGGCCAGGGATCATTCCCTGGCCTCTTTCTTTTTGTTGTCACTTAACCACCTTGACCATTAACGCCACCTCCTGGCGGGTAGCAAAGCTCTGTGGCCTGGTGCCGTCTGTGATGCCTTTCACTTTTGCCTGTTCCAGTCCAGCCTGTGCCCACTCATTGGCCGGTAGCTCCGCTCGCTCGGCCAGATAGCGGTCCATGTACTCCTTCCACTGCTCGTATGTCACAGTTTCATCCCCTTCTTCTTTGAGATCATATAAGCTAATCAGAGCAGACACCACTCCGCAAGCCGCCTGCTCTGCAAACTCATCTGTCAGGATGATCGGAGTGTCGGTGGTGCTGTCCATAAAGCCGAACTCCACCAGCACGGCGGGCATGGTGGTGTGCCGCAATACATAAAGGCTCGCCCGTGCCATGGGATTGGCCCGGTTGCCCCGCAACCCCGTAGCGGCCACCACGGACTCGTATATAGCCTTCTGGACCACTATGGACTGCTCCTGCGCTACGGGAGCCACATAGACCACACAGCCCCCGCCAGAGCCGCCGTGGATGCCCGCATTGTGATGGAAGGACAGATACAGGTCCGCATCCGCTTGGTTGGCCAGCGCCACCCTTTTGGATAGGGAGATCTCCTTCTCCCCGGTCACGTCATCCACCCGCATGGTAGCGCAACGATAGCCTCTCAGGCGCTCCTGCACCTTGTCAGCAATTCGGCTGTTCAGGACCCACTCCCGGGTCTCCCCGGGGTCGATGCTTTTCAAGCACCGTTTCCCCGGGGTATCTATGTAGTGGCCCGCATCAATAGCAAAGAGTGGGTTACTCATGCTCCTGCTCCGCCTGCTCGGCGGCCTCTTTGTCAGCCTGGATGCCAGCCTCAACGGCGGCCTCAAACGCCTCCTTGTCAGGGAAGGCGGCGGCCAGCTCCTGGCCGTGGCGGCCAGTAAACTCACGAATCTCCTTGGCCTCCTCGTGGGTAATCTCAGGGTGCTTCTTCAGGAGCATGGGCATGCCTACGGTAGCCAAATCGGGGGCGTCGTTCTTCTCAGTGAT